>CAJVXY010000010.1 GCA_913009895.1 uncultured Acidiferrobacteraceae bacterium
CAACATTGGCGGCATTGGACTTGAGTGCATGCACGGTATCGCAAAAATTCGCGTGGTTATGGTTCTTGCAAGCGGCCTCTATGCTTAAAAGGATATCTTTCCCTTCGGTCGTGTATCCCTGTATCAGCTGCGAGAGTTCATTGGGGTTATGGTAAATACGATCCAGTTCTGCGAGCACGCTGATATCGATAATGACTTCCTGCTCCTGTTTTTTATTTACATCGGCCAATTGCGGATGAATTGGAATCACTTCCACCTGATGCTGGTCCAGTAAATGTTTAATTTCGTCGAGCAAGTGTTGCGATTTGACGGGTTTGGCAAGATACGAATCAGCACCAACATCGGCGCAGGCCTGCTGGGCCTCAAGACTGACATTGGCGGTCAGTATAATTGCCGGCAAAGGCGATCGGGGTCGCATCATTCGATACTGCCGAAGTACAGTCGTGCCATCAAGACCTGGCATATGCATATCGAGTACGGCCAGCCGATAACGTCCGGCATAAAGTTTATCCAGGGCCTTGTTGCCGGTATCAACGGTATCAACTTCATAACCAGCCTGGCCAAGTATGCGACTGGTGATCATCAAATTTGTGTGGTTGTCATCTGCCACCAGGATTCGTGGCCGTTCAGTTTTACGGTCATCCCAGTACCAGGGCGGAACCGTCACCAGGCTCGGGTCGGCATTATGATCCAGGTTACTGGGTGAGGCATGCAATACAGACTGGACCAGTTCAAGGGCAGGGTTTCTTGACAGTACTGCACTGTATCCCCAGACCCGTAAATTATCAGCACTGGGCGGGTGATCAGCCAGTAAAACCAGTGGCATATTTGCTGCGTTCGATTTCTTGCAAAGATCCGTATAACAATGTTTACCGTGACTATCGATAGCCAGTTCCTGATCAATTAGCATTGCATGTACAAGTGTGCCCAGCCTGGATGCACGGGCAAGAATATAAATCGCTTCATCTGCAGTTTTGGTTGTCATTAACCTGTTTGGCAACATATCCTGCATGAAGGCGATCAGTTTTTCATCAGTCGATAACAGGACCACACGACCATCAGTATGGCGCTGCTGCCCAACCTTGTCTGAATCTTTATAGTCAAATTCAATATCAAACCAGAACAAACTGCCCTGCCCTTTGATGCTATCAACACCAATTTTACCGCCCATAATTTCAACCAGCTGTTTCGCAATCGTCGTGCCCAGTCCTGTGCCACCATAACGTCGGGTGGTACTAGTATCTTCCTGGGTAAAACTGTCAAAAATATTAGCCAGTTTACTCTGCTCAATCCCGACGCCGGTATCGCGGACCTCAAACCGCAGGGTTGTGGTCGTCTCATCTTTATCAATCAGTCTTACATCCAGCCAAACACTGCCGTGTTCAGTAAAGCGCACTGCATTGGTTAACAGGTTGAGTAAAATCGCCCGCAAATGGTGGCCGTCACCAACAATCCTGTGGGGTACATCCGGTGCAATACGAACAAGCAGACGCAGATTTTTTTTGGTCGCAGCCGGCCTGACCATGGACACAGTACTATTAAGTACCGCGTGTAAATCCATTTCGTTACGCTCAAGTACAAGTTTGCCGGATTCCAGCTTGGAAAAATCCAGTACATTATTAATTTGCACTAATGAAACATTGACTGAGTCTTCAATTACATCAAGCAATGTCCGCTCTTCGGGCATCAACCGCTGGCTTTCCCGTAATAAATCAGCTGACCCTAAAATACCATTGAGTGGAGTGCGTAACTCGTGACTCATGCGCGCCAGGAACTGGCTCTTGGCGGCACTGGCCTCATTAGCCCTTGCAAGTGCAGAATTCAATAAACGCAGCAAGTGACCCGTGTACAACGGTAAAATTACAAGTGAGAAATACACGCCAATAACAAGACTGGTATGCGTCTGCCAATCCTTACTCAGACCAACAACGAAAGAAAAGCCAATCACGCTCAGTACGGTACTGACAGTTAATGCCGGGATGCCGTAACGAAAGCCGTTGCCAAGTATTACCCAAAGATAGAGGACAAATAATGAAATGCCATTTTCGCCAGAAGCTACCATGGTGTAACTGATTGCAAACATGTCGGCGATATTGCCAAGCAGGCGGCGGGTCTCTGGTGAATAATCTTTTTTTGAGATATGCCAGACCAATATCACCGACAAGGCAACATAGGCTACAAGAAAGGAAAACCAGAATGGAAGACCAGCACTAAAATCAATAGGATACGAACTGACTACCAGGTAAATAAAAACAATGCTACTGACCGCAACCCGTAGTTTTGCCTGGCCATTTTCACGGGCCAGGATAAGTTTCATATCAACGTGGGTTCGTTTCTCGGGAAAAATCCATTCGTAAAGAGATTCAAGCTTCATCCAGATAGTCCCCGGATTATCTTAAGGTCGCTAAACGCAGGAGAGGTGATAACCATCTCGGTAAGCTGAAAAAAACTGGCGGCAGTGATTGCTACATCACTATCGACAGAGATTCGCGGCCTTATTGAGATTTATCGGCAATTTTGGCGGCCACAGATTTTTCGGCCTGGACTTTGTTAAATATCTCTTCCCGGTGTACTGCCACATCAGATGGCGCCTTGATGCCAAGCCTGATCTGGTTACCGGTGACATTTAGCACCTTGACGGTGACGTCATTACCAATGGTAATTGTTTCCCCAACTCGACGCGTAAGTATCAGCATGCTCATTCTCCTTAGGGGTTGTTGATAGTCATTAGCGTTCCCTCTTTAGTAGGCAGACCTGTAACAAGGTTTTGTAATAACCACTGCACTACTCACATAATGATAGTCTAATATCAGTTAATTATCAGCTATATTAACATCTTACTGGGTTATTTTTGGGGGTAAAAGGGGCAAATATTGTATTTTTTATCATCTTGAGGCCCATTTTCAGCACTTATGGTCCAGGGTGAATTCCCTTTTTTTGATATAAATCATCAAATATACGTGATTGTAGGCAAAAAACGGTCCTTTGACCCACTATTTAGACCTTGTTGAATTTGTGACATTAGAATATTTGCTGGAAATAATTTTACTTAACGAATGATTGATAGCAAAAATCTATACGTCAGTTTATTCCCAGGATACGCCACCTTCCTTATTTCCTTTCATTTTTACAGTTGTGCCGTCAACTGAATGTTTCAATAAGAGGTAAAAGCTGGAACTTGTTTTCCAGTAGTTCTGGATTACCCAAAGCTTGCTAGATGCCCCCTGCATCAATAACACACTCTGGAGTTCACTTTTTAGCCATGATTTATCGGGCCAATTACCCTTTTCATTGAAATACATCTTCAGGGCCACACGTAGTGCTGTCAGTTTGCTGAGATCGTTTTGCTGGCTTGAATTTGCCAAACCAGGCCGCTGATCAGCACCTGGTCCGCTGGCGTCCGCCAGATTCTCGTAGGTAATTCGCGTATCCCGAAATATATTGCTTGCCTTAAAGTTAAGGGTTTTCTCGTGACCATCTTTTGCAGCCAAAACCGTTAGTCCTGCCAATGCTTTGTTATGGCCAATCTCATACTCATAAGCAGATGTGTTAAAACTGAATATCGACAGTAGAACCAGTAACGAATAACGCATAATTATTTTTCCTTTGCCCAAGTAAATATCATGCCAATCTGAAAGTAAATATTTATCCAAAAAAAGCCATAACTCAAGATTATTAGGTTATTGAACCAATATCCCGGGATTGGGTCATCATATAAAGAGGTATTTATCGTGATACTTTTGTGAAATATAAACCTTAATCTGGACGCCAACCCGGGGATACCACACCTTGAAAAAAATTCTGATTATTGAAGACAATCTTGACATGGCAAAATTACTTGAACTGCATCTGAGTGATGCGGGTTTTGGTATCTCGCTTGTCCATGATGGTCTCTCTGGTTTCAGGCTCGCGTCCGAAGATAAGCATGGATTAATCATTCTCGATATCATGTTACCTGAGATGGACGGCCTGGAGGTTTGCCAACAATTGCGTGGCCGCAATATCACCACCCCAATCCTGATGTTGACAGCCAAGGGCACAGAAATTGATCGGGTCCTGGGTCTGGAAATCGGTGCCGATGATTATTTAACCAAACCGTTCAGTGTGCGGGAAATGATAGCCCGCGTAAAAGCACTCATGCGACGAAGCCAATACGCGACTACCGTCAACACTGATTCTAAAAAACAAACAATTGAATCAGGAAATATCAAGCTAAACTCAAAAAAACGAGAAGTCCTGGTTAACAACAAATCTATTGACCTCACTGCCAAAGAATTTGATTTACTCTGGCATTTTAGCAACCACCCGGGGCAGGTATTTTCACGCAGTCAATTGCTTGATCAAATTTGGGGTTATGGTCACGATGGTTACGAACATACGGTAAACTCGCATATCAATCGATTGCGTTCAAAAATAGAAATTGACCCGGCCAAACCTGATCACATCCTGACTGTCTGGGGTGTAGGCTATAAATATACCGATCAACCAGCAATATAAAAAATGTTTCATACGTTATTTAGCAAACTTGCAGTCACGTTATTTGTACTACTGCTACTGATCGGCATTCTCTGGATTCAGGGAATGCGCCATAGCGCACAACTCCACCAACAGGAAATTACACAAAAATTAAATTACGATTTGGCTATGCATATTGTCGCTGGTGAGCCACTGCTAAAGAATAAAAAAATAAATAAAACATCCCTTGATCATCTTTTTAAAATGTTAATGGTGATAAACCCACGAGTAGAATTGTACTTGCTTAACACGGAAGGAAAAATACTTAGCTATTATGCGCCGGATAAAAAAATAATTAAATCATACATCAGTTTGAAGCCTATCAAAGACTTTGTAGCTGGCAATGCCACCTACCCTCTTACCGGCGACGATCCGAAACATGAAAATAAACAAAATATTTTTTCGGCATCTGTCATAGAACAAAATGGCAAACTACAGGGCTATCTTTACGCTATCCTGGCCAGTGAACGTTATGAGAACCTGGCAGAAATGCTGGACAACAGTTTTATCCTGAGGAATAGCGCCTACGGCATTATTAGTAGCCTGGTGCTGTTAATGCTGTTTGGTTTAGGTGTATTTACACTGCTTACAAGACGAATAAAAATACTGGCTTCACTGTTACAGCAGTTTTCAAAAAAACAGGGGCAAACTTCAAGATACGTGCCCTCCGCCAGATCAAGAGATGAAATCGATCAACTGGGTCTTCATTTTAATGACATGGCTGATCGCATTGAACAACAATTACAGGAGTTGACTCAAAACGATCAAAAAAGAAGAGAACTGGTTGCCAATGTTTCTCATGACCTACGCACCCCCCTGGCGACCATGCAGGGTTATCTTGAAACACTCAAACTAAAACAAAATTCATTGAATGACAATGAACGAGCCGAGTACCTGGACATCGCTATCGGTCACAGCCAGAGACTGGGGCAACTGGTGAACGAGTTATTTGAGCTGGCGAAGCTCGATTCTATTGATACCGTTTTGTATAGTGAACCTTTTTCGCTAACTGAACTCATGCAGGATATAACACAGCAATTCTCACTACGAGCAAAAGACAAAAATATCACACTCCAAACGGATTTTAAGAATCGCTCGGCCTGGGTACGTGGTGATATCGCCATGATCCACCGGGTACTGGAAAATCTACTGGAAAATGCGCTCAGACATACACCTGAAAATGGCGCGATTACACTTTCGTTCAGCCCAAATGGAAACCAGGCGCTCATTAAGGTAGCTGATACCGGTGCGGGCATACCAGAATCAGATATACCACACGTATTTGATCGCTTGTACCAGGTTGAAAAAAGCCGTTCAATCCAGGGAAACTCGGGTCTTGGCCTGGCAATTGTTAAGCGAATTATTGAATTACATGGTGGCGCCATCAAAATTGAAAGCAAAAAACACAAAGGCACTACGTTTAGTTTCGAAATGCCATTACACAGCCCCGCATAACTAGTGCCTGACACGAATGGCACTGACTTAAACCTGCTATCTGGTTTAAACATGATTTTCCGTAGGTTGGACTGAGGAACGAAGTCCAACAGTGGCGCTTTATTTAACACTTGCGTTGGACTTCGTTCCTCAGTCCAACCTACAAAAACAATTTATTGGGCTTAAGTCAGCGCCATTAGTACCGGTCACTGTAAAAATAAAATGTTATAAAAATGTGATACTTTCGTGAAAATTTTGTAACCGGGTTCTGCAACACTCTCTCCTGATTATGTGTTCCTTGATAATCAATAATCTTATAAACAGGAGAACTAAATGAACTCTATATCAAGCTTCAAAAAATTAGTCTGTATAACGCTATCAATGTCTGGTCTTTTATTTGTGGGATCAGTGGCAGCAGATGGTAACAATTCATACGATGTAACCATTACCAATCTCACGCGTGGTGAAATATTTACGCCCATCCTGGTTGCCTCGACAAATCAGGATTCCAAACTTTTCACATTAGGCTCAGTGGCAAGTAACGAACTTGAAGTTATTGCCGAAAGTGGTAATCCGGTTCCTTTATCAAATTCACTGATTGCAACAGGCGCAGCCATGGATGTTGTGACCAGTGCAGGCATATTGGCACCGGGAAAATCAGTGACACTCACCGTCAAAACAAGTCATAAATACCGCCATATAACGGTTGCCTCCATGTTAGTGCCCACCAATGATGCTTTTTTCGCCGTTAATGGCGTAGACACACCAAAAGGCCATAAAACATTAACAGTGTATTCTCCTGCGTATGATGCGGGTACAGAAATCAACGATGAACTGTGCGATGCCATACCTGGCCCACCTTTTATTTGCACAGGTGAAGGTGTATCGGCAGCAAGTGGAGAAGGATACGTGCATATCCATGCGGGCATTCAGGGTGTTGGCGATTTAATTAAAGCCAACCATGACTGGCGCAACCCGGTTGCCAAAATTACTATTCGCAAGGCAGAAAGATAAAACGATTAATCATTAACAGCACGAAATTGAAAACACCCCGAATTATTGGGGTGTTTTTTTGTTATTTCCATAAAGTAATTGAATGATTCATACTTAATTTTATTGATCTTCGTCAATAAATCCAGTGCTAATCCAGTATATCATCGGTCGTTAAATTCACGGCAATATGCATATCGATCCTAAATTTAAAAAGGTCCATAATAAGCCGCAATATGACACATCGACTATCCGTATCTCGCGCTGCCAGGCTGGCCGGAGTCAGTCGTGCAGTATTGCAGGCAAAAATCAGCCGCGGTGACTTGTTCACTTTTGAAGGCAAAGTCACACCGAAAGATTTATTGCGGGTTTTTCCCGGTCTTGACCTTGCGTCCAACACAGAACTGGATCGGGTAACCAGGATTAAGGAAAATGCTTTTGGAAAGCGTATTCGAGAAAGGGTCTTGCCAAATCCGGAAGTCTTGATGTCCAGGTTGAGAATTGCGACCCAGGCCCTGGCAATATCAAAAATAAAGCTGGCCCGCATTGATAGAATAATAAAAAATCTGGAAGTGCTGTATCTTGAAAATTCTAATAAAGCAAATGGTGCCGATGAAAAAATATCCACTAATGCGTTAAAACAAATCAAGGATTTCCTGTTCGAAGAATTCAACGACACTGGCATAGACAAGGAAACTGCCCCCGTTATGGCGAAAGATGAATTATTGAAGATCATGACGGGCCAGGTCACTTTATCTCCCGGTGGTAAGGAATTTTTTGTTTCTGGTAATGATTCGATTCTTGAGGCGGCACTGGGCGCTGGAATTAATCTTAACTGGGGTTGCAGCAATGGCAACTGTGGTCTCTGCAAGGCAAATCTCATCTCAGGAAAAACTGAAAAAATTGCTCACCATGATTTCGCTTTTTCAGATGCTGAAAAAGCCAGTAATACCATATTAATGTGCTGCCACACGCCGATCACCAAAATTGAACTTGAAGCAGAAGAGTTGGGCTTGTCCACCATTCCCATGCAAAAAATAAAATGCAAGGTCAAATCAATTAACCTGCTGGAACCAGACATTCTCGAGCTCATCCTGCAAACACCCAGATCAAAACGCCTGCGATTTTTTGCGGGCCAATCTGTCAGCCTGACCACAGGTAAAAACTTGCAACGAGACATCCCCATTGCCAGCTGTCCCTGTGATGATAGAAATATCCAGTTTCATATCAGGCAAAATGACAAGGACGGGTTTGCGGGTTATATAGGTCATACCCTCAAACCTGGGGACACCATTACGATTGATGGGCCAACCGGGGAGTTCATTTACAATGAAGAACTGACAGGCACCGCGCTGTTTATTGCCGCCGATACCGGCTTTGCGCCCATACAAGGCCTGATTGAACACACAATGGCCGTAGATAATGCCGCCTCCATTGAACTGCTACGGATACAGGCGTCTTCACAAAAACCGTACCTGGATAATCGCTGCCGGTCCTGGGCTGATGCGCTGGATGAACTGGCCTATCAGGTTGTCCCTGATCTGGATGCTGCCGATTTTGCTATCAGGCAATTAATACAGGAGAAACAACCGGCGCAGATTTTTGTTGCCGGGCCGACAGACAGCCTGGAAAAACTCAAAGCTAGTCGATCTTTGTCAAAACAGAACACAAAATACCTGGCTGTGGCACCCTCTGGTTACCAGGAAAGCAATTAACTCCCCCTACGGTATTAATATGACGGCAACTTTCTAATGCCTGTACATCATCAAGCCCGGCATGACCTTCAAGGGCAGTTACCGGTATAACAATCGTGAGTTACGGCGCTTGTCTGATGAAATTGACCGCACCCTACTATTTAGCACCTGAAACTGGTAATTCGACGCAGTTAGACTATTCTATATATATGGGTCGGAGAGAAGAAATTTACTAAATCTTCGGCAAAAGATCACAAAAAAAGTTTTAACCGGAGCAATATGAGCATGCACTACATGGGCCCTGTAATTGGTGATTTTATGGGCAAACCAATTTTCCAGTCACTTGAACAATCTGGTGCTTCCTATGAATTTGATCGTGTCGCGAGTTGCGATGCCGATGAATTTTTCATTCAGGATCTGAAAGACTCTGAATTATTTGTTGTACCAGGACTGATTTACCGACGTAAAGGATAAAATCAGGAAATGATTTTTACGATAGTACGGATACTAACGGTGACAGTATTGTTAAGCTTGTTCCTGCTTAGCTATTTGTACAATATTTACTATCGCGCCCGATACTAACCGGCACGTTCGATGCCAAATCGATTTTAAAATCGATCCTACGCGGCTTGTTCCGGTATGGAATGGCGTGTGTTCTTGATCTTGTTCTTATCGTCGACATAAACCAGTATTGGCTTAAAGTCGGCCACCTCTTTTTCTTCCACTTCAGCAAAAGCACAAAGAATGGTTATATCGCCAGGTGCGGCTTTATGGGCGGCGGCACCATTCACCGATATAATGCCTGAGCCGGCTTCGGCACGAATCGCGTAAGTGCTGAAACGTTCACCATTGGTGACGTTATACACGTCAATTCTCTCGTACTCACTTATATTGGCAGCATCAAGCAAATTACCATCAATGGCTACCGAGCCCTCGTAATCAAGCTCGGAATGGGTAACTGTTACCCGGTGCAGTTTGGATCTTAAAAAATGTCGTCTCATGATAATTGTCGTATCACTCAAAAATAAACTCTCAGATCACACTATTATAAGGCCAGAATTTTTATTTAAAACCCTTGTTTTCACCTTTAAGGGGCGATTTAAACCAGATTCAATTCAAGGTTATCGATCAGGCGGGTTGTGCCTAACCTGGCCGCTATTAATATGACCAGTGCTTTTTCATTGGGTTCCATAGGGGTTGCCAATGGCGCAAGGTCATTTTGGCGACATACTGTCAGATAATCCACGGTAAATCCCTTCTTTTCCAGTATTTCCCTGCCGCGTCCGATAATCTCGGCCACTGTCTCTGTGCCTGATACTAACAGCGCGGCTGACTCCTTGAGGGTTTGATATATGATTGGTGCCAGCTGGCGTTCGTCAGGGCTTAAATACTTGTTCCTGGAGCTCATGGCCAGGCCATCGGCCTCGCGCACGGTATCCAGGCCCTCGATTCGCACCTGCAAACCCAGGTCCGCAACCAAACGCCTGATGACCAATAGCTGCTGGTAGTCTTTTTTACCAAATATCGCCACATCAGGATTGACCAGATCAAGCAAACGCTTGACGACCGTCGCCACACCCTGGAAATGGCCGGGTCGATTTTTACCTTCCAGGATATCATCCAAATCCGGTACCTCGATCAGGACTTGCTGATCTGATTCATCGGGATAAATTTCTTTTTCACCGGGCAAAAATAAAACATCCACGCCTTCAGCCTGTAACAGAACCTTGTCTGCGTCTGGCGTCCGGGGATAACCAGCCAAATCTTCATTGGCTCCGAACTGTAATGGGTTCACGAATATGCTCACAACCACCTTATCGCCATATTGGTGGGCAGCACGTACCAGCGACAAATGCCCTTCATGGAGATTGCCCATGGTTGGCACAAAAGCAATTTTAGATTTTGATTGGGCCCAGCTAGCGACCTGATGGCGCAAGTCATCGGCAGAAGATATGACGTTCATGAGTTAAAAGCTGTGTTCGGGCCCCGGAAACTGTTGCACCTTCACCTGGCTAACATAATCCTGGATTGCCTGGTCAATAGAATCCGTTCCCTGCAAAAAGTTTTTGGCAAATTTTGGACTGTGATCCGGGTAGAGACCCAGGGCATCCTGCAAGACCAGCACCTGGCCATCACACTCCAGCCCGGCACCAATTCCAATCGTTGGAATGGTCAGGGTGTTGGATACAGTCCTGGCAAGTGCTACCGGTACGGCTTCAAGGACAATCGCACCGGCACCGGCTTGCTCCAGCGCCGATGCATCATTTACCAGGATATCGGCAGCGGTTTTATCTTTACCCTGCACCTTGTAGCCACCTAGCTGGTGTACCGATTGCGGTGTTAAACCAATGTGGGCGCAAACCGGCACACCTCGCTTTACCAAAAACTGCACGGTCTCTGCCATCACCGCCCCGCCTTCCAGCTTGACCATGTGGGCGCCCCCTTTTTTCATAAGCTTGCCGGCACTTTTTAAGGCCTGCTCCGGGCTTTGTTGATAGCTCATAAAAGGCATGTCCGTCACTAAAATAGCCCGCTTGATGCCCCTGGCGACACAACGACTATGATAAACCATGTCATTTAATGTAACAGGCAAGGTGTGTTGGTGGCCCTGGATTACCATGCCCAGTGAATCTCCCACCATCACCATATCCATGCCATTACGATCCAGTAAACTGGCAAAACTGTAGTCATAAGCAGTCATGCAGGCAATTTTTTCACCTGCCTGCTTCATTTGCAGCAAAGTATGAATGGTAACGGGACTGTTGTTTGTTGTTGTCATGATATTTTCTCTTTCATATATCAGAGGTTACCACATTCTGGCTTCTCGCCGATGAGGGGCACAGGACATTTACTACAGGTTTATCCATAAACCGTACCCCAGTAAATTATTGAAGATTAAATAAGCTCATGATTCCCTCAACACTGTAGAACCTCTTCGAGTTTTCCCTGGAATCTTTTCGAGATTCATTAGGGATTTCTTCACTTCATTTCAGGTCACATTCAGTGCTTCCTCGCTCTCGCTCAGGTCGCCTGCCCTCTCCCGGAGGGGGAGGGGAAGTCTTTTACGGGGCCACATTCTGGCTCCTCAACCCTGATACAGTGATATGTTTTTGAAAAATTATCTTTATACCTATTATTCATGCAGGGGATTAAAATAATGGCGGCCACTTTTGATAGTATCCAGATGCTCAAGCATGGCCTGGTAATCTGCATCATTATCTACCAGGTTTATTTTTTCGGCATTAATAATCAGCAGGGGTGAAGCGCTGTATTGATAAAAGAACCGGGTGTAGGCATCGACAAGCGATTCGAGGTAGGACTTATCCATGTGTCGCTCATAATCAATACCCCGCTTGCGAATTCGTGCCTGTAATACCTGGACCGGCGCCTGCAAATAAATAACAAGATCAGGTACTGGCAAATCGATTTGTAACTGCTGGTAGACCTGGTCGTATAAACGAAATTCATCATCTTCGAGATTAACACTGGCAAATAAACGGTCCTTTTCCAGCATGAAATCCGCCACACAACCAGGCCGAAACATATCACCCTGGATTAATTCACTGATTTGTTTTGATCGTTGGAATAAAAATGACAACTGTGCCGGTAAAGCGTACTGCCTGGGCGCATGATAAAATCGTTCAAGGAACGGGTTGTCCTGGGGTTGCTCTAACAACTGCTCACTCTTGAAGGTTCGGACCAGCTTGCGCGCAAGACTTGTTTTGCCAACACCGATGGGGCCTTCAACTACAATATAATCCTGTTTTCTGTCAGACATGGAACGTGTCTCAAATTCTTTTTATTCTTATGCTTGATAATATAGGCCAATAGGGGCTGGATTATTTTTTATTAGCCGGTTTCTATGCCAGTTTTCATGCCAAATTTAATATCGCTTAATTTGCGAATGTTTTGTCCAGCAACTTCCGCTAATAAATTTCTGACAGCGCCCCTTCCCGGTACCACTAAATCCGGTACTATTTCCATTAAAGGATACAATACAAAAGCACGGTTGTGCAGCCTCGGATGGGGAACAGACAAAACCGCTGTTTTACAGATGGTTTCGCCATAAATCAGCAAATCCAGGTCAAGGGTGCGAGGTCCATGTTCCTGATTCTTGCGCTCACGTCCGCCCTGTTTTTCAATCTCCAGCAAACGCACGAGCAATAACCGGGCAGTTAAATCCGTTTTTATCTGGCAGACCGCATTTAAATAATCTGGTTGATCGGCAACGCAACCATCAGGATTATCAAGAACGGGCGCGGTTTCATAAAATGAAGAAGTACTGAGAAATTCTATTTTACTGGAGTCAGCCAGCAGGGTCAGGGCCGATAATAAAATTTTTTCGCGATCACCCAGATTGCTGCCCAATCCAATGAATGCGATCTCAGACATTAAAATTCTTTTCTTTTGAGCTGGGACGTTTTTTTCGATTACGTCGTTTGCCTGGCCCTGGCGGTAATGTGTCGATCATTTCCTTGCGTTCGTCCATATCCACTTCCTGAAATAACGTCCACCATTTACATAACTCGTCATCAATCTCGCCGCTCTCGGATCGCAGGCATAAAAAATCATAGGCGGCACGAAATCGTTGATGTTCCATTAAACGAAACGCACGCTGGCCATTACGAAAAGCAAAACGACTTTGCATCATCCACATTTCCCGCATCATGCCGGTAAATCGCTTGGGGATGGATGTATGTTGTGATTGTTTTCGCAAAACATGTGATGCCGCAGAACGCAACGCATCTTGGTGATTAGCACCTTTGGCGACCAAACGTTCTGCTTCTTCAAGGGCGCTGCCCCATAACATGACTGCCAGTAAAAATGCCGGGGTAACTGGCTTGCCTTCCTGGATCCTGTTATCGGTATTTCTTAATGCCAACGGAATTAATACGGCCGGGAAGTGGCCTACTTCCCTGGACAGGCATAACTCGGCCTGGGGAAATAAATATTGAAATAAATCGGCATGGCGTAACGCCTCGAAAGTATTTAAGGCCGCGCCCCCATGAAAAAGTTTAAGGACTTCTTCAAATTTTCTAGCAGCAGGTACGTCGGCCAATAAAACACTCAATTCCTTTATTGGTGCTTCGCTTTTTTGGTCAATTTTTAATCCCAGTTTTGAGGCAAAACGAATTGCCCGCAACATGCGCACCGGATCCTCACGATAACGGGTTTCCGGATCACCGATAATTTTAATCAGGCCATTTTTGAGATCGTCAAAACCGCCGACAAAATCACTAATTTCGTCATTGGCATAGTTATAGTAAAGCGCATTAATTGTAAAATCCCGGCGAACGGCATCTTCTTCCAGGGTACCGTAAACGTTGTCTCGTAAAATTCTGCCAGAATCATCGGCTAAATGGACTTCACTGTCTTTGGTATTACCTGTTTTTGCTGCTTTATCTGAGCTGTCTGCCTTGCCTGGGGGCGCCCGGTAGGTAGCCACTTCAATAATTTCACGGCCAAAATAAACATGGGCCAAGCGGAAACGACGGCCAATTAAACGGCAGTTTTTAAATACGCGCCGGACTTCCTCGGGTAAGGCGTTAGTAGCGACATCAAAATCCTTGGGCTCACGACCAAGCATTAAATCCCGGACACAACCGCCCACCAGGTAACTGTCATAACCGGCGTCGTGAAGGCCAGCCAACACCTTGAGAGCGTGGTTGCTAATATCACCTCGGGAAATGGGGTGGGCTGTTGCCTGGATAATACTTGCTTGAACTTTGGTCACAGAATGGTTTAAATAATTTTGGCTAAATGCCGTTGAATTCGACATTGTACGCTATAGTTGGATTCACTTGCCAACGTAGTTTACACTGCCATTTTTCCGCACTCGTGCCATTAAATGCTCCCTTCGTCTAGTGGCCCAGGACACTGGCCTCTCACGCCGGGAACAGGGGTTCGAGTCCCCTAGGGAGCGCCATTATTTTTACCATGTCCGTACCAACAACAACCTGAATGTTGATTTTGTTATGCAGGTTGCAAGGCGGGCAGTACCGACTGTCCATTAAACGGTTGGATGCCAGTCATAAAACCCTATCCTGTCAAGAGCTGTGTCCAGGCATCAAGCGCTTGTGATTTTGTAAAACGTGCATCAAATAATTTTCTTGCCTGAATACCCATACCACGACATAAATCAGGATCATCTGCCAAATTACTGATACTTTCTACCAAACCATCCACATCGTCGCCATCAACGGCATAACCACAAGACACCTCCTGGACAATGCTGGCGATTTCACCAATCTGATCACCAAGATATATAACCGGACGACCAACAGCGGTAATGCCATAAAATTTACGAGGCATGATCAAGCCCTCCAGGGACGGCTTCAATGAAATCAAATGGACATCGGCCGCACTCAGGCTCACCGCCAACTGGTCACGCTCCTGGTAGGGCTGAAACATCACGTTCTCCAGCATTTTATCAACAACAAATAATTGCAGATTTTTTAGCTGGGCGCCGTTGCCAATAAACAGAAAATGAATTTGTTTATTATCTTTTAACTTCTCTGCCGCTGACATAATCACGTCCAGATCATGGGTGCGACCCATATTGCCTGAATAACCCACAACAAACTTTTTTTCCAGGCCCCAGGAGTGTCGTAAAGAATTATCACCCGATTTTACAGGATTGATTGCTATTTCATCAGCCCAGTTATGAATGACTTTTATTTTTGAAGGATTTATGCGATTGGCCCAAAGGGTTTTTTTCATGGAATCACCTAACACTACGTTCTTGCGAGCCTGCCGTAATGAACTGTTACGAATTTTTCTTATGTAATGGTAAGTCCTGTCGGAGAAGCTTCCAGCCCCGAGCGCACCAGCAACCTCTGGAAATAAACCCTGCAACCAATTGATTAACTGGGCACGACGAAGTTTACAGATATAAGCAGCACAAATAGAAATCAGCGGTGGATCAGTCTTGGCCACGACCAGGTCACCTTTATGGGCCAGGCGAAACAAGGTCCAGCTTGCGCTGAGATAAAAACTGAAATAGTCAAATGCCCTGCCCAGTAAATTGGCCCGGCCAAAAGAGGATGTCCAGACGCGATAAATATTGACGCCCCGGGTGATTGTCCGCGCATCAAGATTTGCACTGGCATTGTTATAACGTTGGCGACTGGTAATAACATAAACAATTTGATCCTGGGCCGCCATATGAAAAGCGAGATCAGTCAATAATTGACTGGTAGCGGAATGATCAGGGTAAAAATAACGATTCAGGAATATTATTTTTTTCTTTTCCATAGCCTTACTTACTTTTGGTGGCCCACCAGGGACCATGCCGGAGGGCATATCCTGCCGTCAAGTGTATGTACTAGCGTTACCCCAAATCATCCACGTACCATTGCATGGCTTCATCAATGCCGGCGCCAATTTTATGGGTGGGGACATATCCAAGCAATTTTTGTGCTTTGCTGATATCCGCCAGGGAATGGCGCACGTCGCCGGCACGAAAATCCTGGTAACTAGGTTCAGATTCTTTTACGTCAGATCGAATCTCCCTGATGCGTTTCAGGATCATGGTGTGTAGCTGGGTCAGATCCGTACGTTCGCCTAATGCGACATTATAAATCTGATTGGCGGCATCGGGGTGATCACCAGTGGCGGCCAGTAAATTCATTTGCACGGTGTTTTTGATATAACAAAAATCCCGGCTGGTTTTGCCGTCGCCATTGATGAAAACTTCTTCGCCATTAAGAATGCTTGCGACCCATTTTGGAATGACCGCGGCGTAAGCGCCATTGGGGTCCTGTCGTTTACCAAAAATATTGAAATACCGCAGCCCGATGGTTTTAAAATCATAAGTGCGGGCAAATACACTGGCATAAAGTTCGTTGACCACTTTGGTGACTGCATAAGGACTCAGGGGATTACCGATTTTGTCTTCTACCTTGGGCAAATCTGGATGATCACCGTAAGTTGAGCTTGAGGCGGCGTAAACAAATCGCTTTACTTTGGCGTCTCTGGCCGCGACCAGCATATTCAAAAAACCGTCTATGTTATTTTGATTAGTGTTAATGGGATCATCGATTGAGCGCGGCACCGAACCGAGGGCCGCTTCATGTAATACATAATCCACCCCGTTACAGGCTTTTTTACAGTCATCCAGCTTGCAGATGTCACCATTGATAAAGGTGAAGTTGTCGGCGATTGATTTGTCGCCATTGTTAATGATGGCGTCGGCTACGGCCATGTCCAGGTTGTGTTGATGGCCGGTGACAAAGTTATCGAGGCCAACCACTTTTTGATTCAGGGTTAACAGTTCTTCCAATAAGTTGGAACCAATAAAACCAGCGACACCGGTGACCAGCCAGGTGTGTTGTTTTTTGCTTAAGTGGGATTTTAGTTCGTCGTATTTGCTCATTAGTGTTTCCGTATTTAATTTTAGATAAATTCTTTAACTTTGTTCAGGATGTCGGCTAGCGGGCCCTTGGCTGGAATTACACTCATGGTACGATTACATTACTGGCCATAGTCACGAAATATTATTAATACGCCATCAAAACTTCAAAAGTGCCTGATTATGGCATTTGTAATAGTTCATTCGCGCCGGCTAGCCTACATGGCTAGTCCCACAAGGACAAGTTTGCAGGTTATAATGAAGGTATATTATGGTAAAAAAGGATTAATCAGGCGATGAGTGACGAGCAGGATATCAATACCCGGCTGGCAAACCTGGAACAACTTGTCATTAAGACTGTTGGCCAGGATGGTGCCCAATCGCTACAGCCGGTTCACCCTGCCATACCCGCCGGTCTGGCCATCGCAGCCATCGCGACCGGATATCTAGGCCTGGGGTTACCGCAACATTATTACCAGCCCGTATTTGCCGGGCTGATTCTCGCCCTCCTGTATCACCGTCAGTCTATTTATATGAGTGCCCAGCCCTGGCGCTGGCCATTGGTCGTACTTAATTTTGCCGTGTTAGTTTTTTTGATGAAATTTCTGATTGGCGGCGGCATTGCCCATCCGTTTTCGTGGTTGCAAGTACCTGGACTGGGTGCGGCCGATGTCACCCGGGAAGGCTGGTCTAGCTGGTTTACGCCGAACCTGGAAATAAAGTGGGGTGACGTGAGCGGCATTACCCGGTGGCAAATAGATATTACCCTCGTACAAAGTCTGTTCCTGGTTTTTACGTTGGCCGGTGTACTGATGCGTTTCCAGGTTTTTGCTTCCATGACGGCCTTGTTGTTGTTGATTATTTCAATTCCTACCTTGCTGCAGTTTAACTGGCAATGGGTGATCTGGTTCCTTGTTGCCACTACTGTTTGTTTTTATGTGCAGACAGGAAAAGCAGTTGAAACATTAAAAAGTTAACTGCTCGTAAATAATCAATTTTGTAAAGATCTGGATTAAATTATACACCGGACTTACAACTGTATTGATTAATTATTACCGTTAATAATCTTTTTTAACCAAATACTAATATCCCGAATCTCATCAGCACTAACCGTGTGGGCAACAGGATACTGGTGCCATTCTATTTCGTAGCCTGCTTGTTCCATTTTTTCTTTTGAGGTCTTGCCTATGGCAATGGGTATCGTGGTGTCCTGTAATCCATGGGCCATAAAAAAGGGAATGGTTTTATTGGCTGGCGCCATTTCATCGGCCAATGTTTCCGGCATGGGCTGGTAAGTAGACAAGGCCATGATGCCACCCAGGGGCTGGGCATATCTCAATCCCGCATACAAGATTATGGCGCCGCCCTGGGAAAAACCGGCCAGGACTATATGATTTGCGGGCATACCGCTGGCAACTTCCTGGTCAACCAACGCCACCAATTGTTTTGCGGATTCCTTAATATGGTTTTCGTTGCCCTTAAAAGTTTCGGCGCCAACGTCACCGGTAAAATAAATATCGTACCAGGCGCGCATTTCCATTCCGCCATTGATTGTGACCGGTCGCTTTGGTGCGTGCGGGAAAATAAACCGAATATTTGGTGACTGGCCCAGCTTGAGCTCGGGCACAATAGGCTCAAAGTCATGGCCGTCAGCGCCGAGCCCATGCAGCCAGATCACGGTAAATTCAGGCTGGGGCCCCGTTTCAATCTTAACGCTTGGCAATAGATCTGGTAATGAATCTGTCATTTTGTCTGGAATTCCTCATTAAGGTGCCCTTCTTTGGCAAAAAAAATAACTAAATCAGTCAGGCCCACGGGAAATAACGCTGATTTTTCAGTGACAAAGCTAACTATATCGCAGGCTGAATTACTGGCACGAACTGTGCAAGGTATATTACATATCACATAGACAAACAACTTATCCGACATTGTTGTTTTTTCTTAAGTCATCTCCTCCTGTAACAAGGATTTTTGGCGCCTCCCCCGGGGCGCCGCTTTTTTTATTCTCCGCTATAACTACAGGCTGCGGTACATGTCTCGTTTACTTTAATTTTTGATAACAGGGGCAGATCTGGTTTCAGCCGTACCCAGATCCATTTGGCCAGATTTTCGCTGGTTGGATTCTCCAATCCTGCCACTTCATTAAGATAATGGTGATCTAACTGTTCGTACAGGGGTTTAAAGGCTGCGCTAAGATCGGCAAAATCCATTATCCAGCCAGTTTCCTCTCCTACCGGACCACTGACAACAATTTCAACGCGAAAGGAATGGCCATGCAAAGACCGACACTTGTGGCCTTCCGGTACATTGGGTAAATGATGGGCCGCTTCGATGTAAAATTTTTTACTGATTTCCATGGGGTTGTATTCTAGCATACAGATTCCCGTCACCTGGCAACATGGTTACAATAGGCCTTCGTAAACAACCCAAACTGAGACAAATGAATACAAGTAAACAATGGCCCGCAATTATTGAGCCTGAATTTCTGGCCGACAACCTTGATCAACAGGATTTAATTATTATTGATTTATGTAAACAGGATATTTATACCCAGTCCCATGTGCCTGGTGCAATCCATCTTGAATATGGCGAGATTCTTGAGCATAACAAACCAGCCATGGGCCTGTTGCCCGATGCAGACACCTTGTCAAAGGTGATGTCGAAAATCGGGCTGAGTAATGAAAAGAAAGTCATTGCCTATGATGATGAAGGTGGCGGCAAGGCCGGCCGTTTTCTGTGGACCCTGGACGTGCTGGGTTTTCACAATCACTGCCTGGTTAATGGCGGCCTCCATGCCTGGACTGCTGCCCAACTGCCGGTTGAATCCGGTGCCGGTACAGCGCCTGAGGCCAGCGACTATCATGCCCAAATAAGCCGGGACCATGTCAGCGCGGACAAGGAATATATCGAGTCCCGGTTAGGCAATGAACAGGTTTGTTTACTGGATACCCGGTCACCAGAGGAATTCAACGGTGTAAAAAACTTTGCTGCCAGGCCGGGGCATATTCCGGGCGCAGTCAATTACAATTGGCTGGAAGCTATGGATCAGAATAATGCCCTGCGACTGAAACCGGCATCAGTAATTGAGCAGGCCCTCGAATCCCTGGGCGCCATTAAAGAAAAAGAAATTATTTGTTATTGCCAGACCCATCATCGATCTTCTTTTATATACATTGTACTCAAACACCTGGGTTACGAACATGTCCGGGGTTACCCGGGTGCCTGGTCAGAATGGGGCAATTTACCTGATACGCCAATTGAATTGTGAGTTTGGCTAGGGCTCATAATCAAGAGCTGGATTCCGGATCGTGGGCCCTTGGCCCGTGTCCGGAATGACGGGGTGTTAGTGGAGGGAGATGGTATCTACAAGTCCTCGTGCCATCCTTGCATAAGGATCAAACCCTGGATGACCGCCAGGGGAGGGCCGCCCTCACGCTGCCGCAACTACCTGGCCCAGCTTCCAGTGCTGTGTTTTCCCTAAAAACTCATGCTTCCCCCGAAATATTGCGAAAAATCAACTTATTAAACCGGTACCGACAAGCCCTTGGGCACGATCATTGCATAATTAACATAAAGTAACGCTTGATAGGGGGCTCATCGGATATGACCGATGCCGAAAAAATAGAAACATCACAAGATACACTAACGACTTACCAGGCCAAGGCCTGCCAGACCGTTCGTGTATGGTCGGTTTATATGACATTTTACGCCGTTGCGGTAATGCTGGTTGTCGTGACCCTTCGCAGCGATCAAAGTGGAATTCAAAACCTTTTGCTTAAATTGGCCAAAGATCCGGCGGTTTGGGGCATGGTATTAATGCCGCCGTTGTTTATGATGTTTTTGAGATGGTCAGCACTGGAATTGGTTACCCAGTTGTTTGGTGCCGAACTCGATTCCGAACTTGATTCAGGACTCGACCGGCCTTCAATCGAGCAGGCCATATTTGTAGACGCTGAATCGTTGACAGATGCTGGTTCGATGATAGACACCGACTTGCTGGCAAAACCAGTCGTAACCAAAGAATCTTTTGATCTGTATTCCTTGCTCCAGAATATGGTTGATGACCGCAGCGCCACTGCCCGGGACAAAGGTATTCAATTTTCTCTGGAGATTCGCGACGATGTGCCGGTCAGGGTTGCAGGTCAGCCAACTATACTGGCAAGTGTGCTCAATGAATTACTGGATTGTGCCCTGAAACATGCCGGGCCCAGTGAAATCTATATCAGCGCCAAGGTACTGGAACGGGCCCATGGTGAGTTGCTGCTGCGTTTTGAAGTAGGCGACTCCGGCACTGGCGATGGCATCTCCAGTGAACATTTAAATCATTGCCGTGGCTTACTTGCATCTGTGAACGGACAAATCAGCGAACACCATAAAGAAGGACAGGGCCATACCGTCTGGTTTACGATTATGATAAGAAAAGTGCATAAAAAAACAGCAGCAGCCTGACCAGGTTCACCCCTGTTCGTCTAAAAATTTTTTAATCCTGGCGACACCTTTTTTTAAATTCTCAACGGTATTAGCATAAGAGAAACGAACATGGTGACTGGCGCCATAAGCACCAAAATCTTTACCTGGTGTCACCGCAACCCCCGCCTCGTTCAGCAATGCCTCACAAAATTGTTCGCTGTTTTTGGTAAAACTGCTGACATCGCAATAAACGTAAAAAGCACCGTCAGGAATTACAGGAATTTTGAAACCCAAACGCTTAAGGGCAGGACACAAATAATCCCGTCTTTGCCGAAACTGGTCTCGTCGCAATATAAACTCCGCCTGGACATCTTTTGTGAATGCGGCCAATGCTGCATACTGGGCAATGGTGGGTGCGGCCAGGAAAAAATTCTGGGCCAGCTTTTCGATAGCCGGTAGTGTTTGCCCGGGTGCCACCAGCCAACCGAGTCGCCAACCTGTCATGCCGTAGTATTTTGAAAAACTGTTAATGACAAACACCTCACAATCCAGCGCCAAAGCGCTTACTGGCGCACTTATAGGCTCGGCCTCATAGGTAAGACCATGGTAAATCTCATCCACAATCAAGACCCCACCCCGTGCCTTGACCACGGCCGCAATGGCCCTGAGTTCCTGGTCGGGAATGAGTGTGCCCGCAGGATTTGATGGGCTGGCCAGTAATACGGCGACAGTTTTAGCGGTCCAGTTGGCTGCGACCATTGTGGCTGTTAATTGGTAAGCACTGTCGGCATTCACGGGCACTGATACGGCCTTACCCTCAAACAAACGAACAAAATGGCGATTACACGGGTAAGTAGGATCGCTCATAATCACTTCAGCGCCGGGATTAATGAGAGCACTGCAAACCAGCTGCAGGGCGCCGCTGGCCCCCGGGGTAACCACTACCCTGGAAGCAGGCAGCTCCAGAGAATGGCCTTCGACATAACCCTTGGCATAGTTTAGCGCGATCGCTTCACGCAGGGCGGGCAATCCCAGGGCAGGCGTATACTTGGTCTTGCCCGCCTCAAGGGCCGCTATACCGGCCTGGACAATGCCCGGGGCCGTTGGAAAATCGGGCTCACCTATTTCCATGTGAATGATTGATTTGCCCTCGGCCTCAAGCTGTCGTGCCCGGGCTAGCAAGGCCATTACATGAAATGGCTCAATATCCTGAAGCCGGTCAGCAATTCTGCTCACGAACTAGCCTGATGAAGCCGTTGCAATAACGACAAATCCAGGTAATTGGCGCCATTGACGGGTGTTTGTGAGAGTACCGAAAAAGGCTGATCTGGCTCGCCCATTTGATCCAGGACAATGACCGCATGTTCGAAGTTATGGTCTTTGGTATAGCCATTTACGGTTATGACGGTTGGCAGTCCGGCGCCGAGCGAGGATTTGATGCCATTTTCAGAGTCCTCAAAGGCCAGGCAGTTGGCAGGCTGAATATCCATTTGCTTGAGCACATAGTCATAAATATCGGCGGCGGGTTTTTTGGCCGCGACAATGTCGCCGGCGCCGATGACCTCAAACCAGGATTCCGCCTCAGGGGAGATGGCATTACGCAACAAGGCACTGACATTGGCCGGTGTCGTAGTGGTGGCAATGGCCAATCGCAGGCCGGCAGCCCGTGCTTCCTGCAACAAGCGCAACACGCCTGGTCTTAAGGGAATCCGGCCCTGATCAAGCAAATCAGTGTAATAACGGGTTTTACTGGCATGGAGCTGGATGACCATTTCGTCAAAATCCGCAGGTTTTTGATAGTCGGGCCGAAACTCATCTACATAATGTTTCATACGCTCCTTGCCGCCGGTGACAGCCAGCAATTTGCCATAAAGTGCTTCATCCCAGTGCCAATCCAGCCCAGCCGCTGAAAAAGCCGAATTAAATGCAACCCGGTGGCCATCCTTTTCAGTATCCGCCAGGGTGCCGTCGATATCGAAAATTAATGATTCTAAAGACATTATTTTCCCTTAATTTATAGTGTTATTTAATCGGTTTATCTACCACTAAAGCATTTGTTGCGTGAATCTATGCTTTCTCGTATAGTTGCGCGCTTCATTTCGGGCCACCAAGCCTTTTTATACAGATTATTGAGATTGCGCAGGAGTTTATAACATGCCGGCAAAAAAACAGAAGGAACAGGCTCTGGTTCTGATCCATGGCATTAAGCCTTATACAGAAAAAAAGGGCGAAAAGTTCATGGGCAAGAAGCAGCAAAAGCACTTCCGGGCTGTACTTGAAGCATGGAAAACTGAATTAAGTACCGAGATTACCAAAACTGTCACTGAGCTTCGGGAAGAACATGAGAATCACCCGGATCCCAATGATCGCGCCAGCCAGGAGACAGATATGTCTCTGGAGTTACGGAGCCGGGATCGTGAAGGAAAACTAATCAAAAAAATTGAAGAGGCAATACTCCGTATCGACAATGGAGAATACGGGTATTGTGAGACCTGTGGCGTCGATATTGGTGTTCAGCGCCTGGAAGCCCGCCCGACTGCCGATCAATGTATTGACTGCAAAACACTATCTGAAATTCGCGAAAGACAAATGAGCTAAGCAGGATTTCAGCGCTGTGACCTGGAAAAGGGCATCGATTTATTCGACGCCCTTTTTTTATATTTACGTTATAGTGGCCAGGTATTTAAACCGAAATAAAAAATAACGAGAGATTAAATTGTCCTCACTCATAATTAGAAATGCCCGCATCGCAAATTCTGACGGCAGCCTGGTTGATGGTGATATTTATTGCGTCGATCATCGCATTGAAAAAATCGCTGCCAGTATTGATAAAAATGCCAAATCCGAAATTGACGCCGCTGGCCTGACCCTGTTACCCGGCGCCATTGATCCACAGGTGCATTTTCGGGAACCGGGTAATGAGCACAAGGAAGACCTGGGGACAGGCTCAAGGGCTGCCGTCCGGGGTGGTGTCACCAGTTTCCTGGAGATGCCCAACACCTCGCCCAGCACCACAAACCAGGCCGCCCTGGATGAAAAACTGGCCCGTGCTGCCACCAAATCTGTGGCCAACTACGGATTCTTTATTGGTGCCACACCGAACAACCTGGATGCCCTGAATACGGTTAGCCCGGCCTGTGGCATAAAAATATTCATGGGCTCCAGTACTGGCAGTTTGCTGGTTAATGAAGAAAAAGATCTTGATCGTATTTTTGGTAACGGTGATCGTTTAATCGCGGTCCATGCCGAAGATGAGGCCAGGATTAATGCCCGCAAGGCCAAGTTTGCGGGCCGAACTGACCCGGCAGCCCATTCAGAAATTCGAGACAACGAAGTCGCACGGCTTGCCACAGAGCTGGCACTTAAATTATCAAAAAAATATCAAAGACGGCTCCACATTTTGCATTTGTCCACTAAAGAAGAAGTGGCCATGTTACGTGCCGATAAACCGGACTGGGTAACAGCAGAAGTCATCCCCAATCACTTGTTGCTCAACGTAAATGACTACAAAAAACTAGGCGCCTTTGTCCAGATGAATCCGCCCATCAGGCAGCCGGAAGATAACGAGGCGCTCTGGGCCGGTTTGCACGATGGCATAATTGATATTATTGCCACGGATCACGCGCCCCATACCCTTGAAGAAAAAAAATTACCCTATCCAGAGACCCCATCAGGCATGCCTGGTGTCGAAACCTCCCTGCCCCTGTTATTGACTGAAATGAAATCCGGTCGCTGTACCCTGGCCGAGGTCCTAAAATGGATGTGTTACGGGCCAGCCCAGTGTTACCGCATACCCAACAAGGGCAAGATACTGGAAGGCTGGGATGCCGACCTGGCGCTGGTAGACCTTGACAAAAGTCACCCGGTTCTCAATGAAGAAGTATTTACGAAATCTGGCTGGTCGGCCTATGCCGGGCGTGAACTGACCGGTTGGCCACAACACACCATCGTCGGCGGCCAAATTGTCTTCAGTAAAGGCAAAATAATTGAAGGGGTGCTTGGGCGTCCGCTCAGTTATGACGTAAAAAATTAGCGAATCCTGCTTTCCCAAGGCCCAATTCTGGGCTATGTTTGTGATTAATAAGTTAAAAAATATTGTTGACTGACTCAAAAAAGACGTTGCAGTTAATGGGCTTGTCCTCAAATTAAAAAGCAGACAAATGCCAAAAGAACATACTCTGAAAGAACATACTCAGAAAGAACATATTCAGCCAACTGGGAAAATCCGCACCCTGGTAGTGGATGACTCCCGTGTTATTCACAAGGCCATTAGCACCATTCTAAAAAAAGAAGCGGACATCATTGTTGCAGTTGACGGTGAAGATGGCTGGAACAAGCTTCTGCAAAATGACGACATACAAGTATTAATCACCGATATCGATATGCCGATTCTGGACGGTTATCAACTGATATGCCGTATTCGTGCCCATGATGATGAGCGCATTAAAGACATGCCGATTATTACAGTTACCGGTGCCGAGGATGAGGAAACACGAACCCGCGCATTTGCCTGTGGTGCCACAGATTTTATTACCAAACCAATTGATAAAGTCCAGCTCAAGGCCAGGGTTCGCGCTCACGCCAGGCTGGAAGAAACAACCAGGCAACTGGAAGAAACTACTATCGCCCTGGAAGAGGAAGCGACGACAGATCCCCTAACGGGATTAACCAGCCGTCGCTATTTTGGCCAACATGGCGAACAAGATATCGCTTATGCGGAACGCCACAAGTCAGAACTATCACTTTTACGTATTGATATTGATCACTTTAAAAAGATTTACCAGGAACATGGTGATGACCTGGCTGATAAAATGATCAAGTGGATAGCCGACGCACTGGCAAAAACGGCACGGACAGAAGATACCGTCGCCCGTATCGGCGGCTCCGAATTCGCAATCCTGGCGCCCGCCACTGGCAGGGAGAATGCCAACAAACTGGGAGATCGTTTGCTTGCAGCGGTTAACAAAAAACCGTTTAAAAGTGGAGACACTTCTGTAAAACTCGGCATCAGCATTGGCATTGCGACCCTGGCTTCTGACAGCGAGACTTTTGACAGCCTGTTACAAAAATCTAATGAGCATCTTACTTTTGCCAAAGCCGAAGGTGGCAATACCGTCTCGGCTGCCACCAGAACCGAATCCATGGTGGACCAGGAAGAAGTGACCCTGGGGGATGCACCGCCACTTGCGGAACCACAAATAAATGCCAAAGAAATTATCTCGGAAGCCGCCCAGGCGTTCTCAGAAAAATCTATTGAAGATATCGAGCAAGAAATTGCATATGAAGTCGCAGTCAATGGGGTAGATGCTCCAGCAGCAGAAAATGCTGTTACGGTTAATGATATTGACATGAATAGCGCTTTATCATTACTTGCGAACGGCGAGACTGAAAAAATCAAGCCTCATTTATCCGACCTGGTGGCCCGTATTTTGCCCTTACTTGAGCACTCTGATAAAAGCCTGAAACTCGGTATTAGCCACTACATCAAAAGAATCAAAGAGAGTCTGAAAATTTAACCTGGAAAAATAATAATAAGAAAAGTCACTACTGTCCCGTTAAGAATTTAAAAAATTGTGTATCTACCGCCTGCTTAAAAGGTTATAGAGTCAACCCCTGGTATGAAACATAAAAAGCACCGGTAAAGCACTATTCACCGCAGAGAACGCAGAGCAAAGATAAATCTGGTGTTTCATAAAAAACGAGTCTGAATGCCCCGGATATGCCGTGGTCTCTCTATAATTTATCAACAAAACAACTCTGCGTCCTCTGCGGTGCAAATTCTTAAATAATTTAAACATTTAACGGGACAGCAGTGAAGAAAAGTAATTATTCAATTATACTAATCATCGCCCGTAACCGGTAACTCAATTATGACTCCTGAAAAGGTCATCGGACGTTTTGCACCCTCTCCGACCGGACCACTCCATTTTGGTTCGCTGATAACCGCCCTTGGCAGTTACCTTGACGCCAGGTCACGGGGTGGCGAGTGGCGAGTGCGCATGGAAGACATAGATCCGCCCCGGGAACAACCGGGCGCAGGCGACAATATTTTAAAAACCCTTGAGGCTTTTGGCTTCGAGTGGGATGGCCCCGTTATCTATCAAAGCCAGCACCTTGGTGTTTACCAGGATACAATTACTGATTTACTTAAAAATAAACTGGCCTACTATTGTACTTGTTCAAGAAAAGACATAGCAGAGTTAGCTGATGGGGATTCAGGCGCACGTTATCCCGGCACGTGCCGTGGACACACTCGACCACGAGAAAATACATCCATTCGCATCCTGACCAATAACAATAAAATTTCTTTGCTTGATCGCCTGCAGGGAGAATACCACTGGGACCTTGAAAACGAATTTGGTGATTTTATAATAAAAAGAAAAGACCAGCTTTTTGCCTATCACCTGGCAGTCGTCATTGATGATGCCGAACAAGGTATCACAGATATAATCAGGGGCGCTGACTTGCTGACTTCCACGCCACATCATTTGCATTTGCAACAGGTTCTGGAGCTAGCCACACCAAACTATCTTCATTTGCCGATGGCAGTTGATAAAACCGGCGCCAAGCTCAGTAAACAAACGCATGCCACGCCAGTAAATAGCGACAACGCTGTGCCAGAACTGCAGGCAGCATTAGTGTTTCTTAATCAAACACTGCCGCCCGAACATGCCCATTGCAATAAGCACGAATTACTTGGCTGGGCCATTAAACACTGGAGCCTGGAAAATATTCCTGCATCAGAAAAAATTATAATTTAGCAATTCTTGCTGGATTTTTCTAATCTCTTTAACAGCTCTTGCGATGGCAAGGGCGGACAAAATACATAACCCTGTACACAATCGCAATTGCATTGTTTCAGGAAATTTATATGTGCCTCTGTTTCGGCCCCCTCCGCTACGATATTTAAATCCAGTGTACGGCCTAAAGTAGTGATAGCTTCTACCAAAATTGCATCATCCCGATCTTCTATCATGTCATGAATAAAGGTCTGGTCAATTTTTAGCGTATCTATCGGAAAGCGCTTAAGATAACTCAAAGAAGAATAACCGGTACCAAAATCATCGATAGCAAACCTGATTCCCATTTCGTTTAATACATCCAGTGTCTTGACTGTTGCAGCCACGTTCTGCATCAGGACTGTTTCGGTAATCTCCAGTTCCAGTAACGATGATTTTAGACCGGTTTCTTTAAGAATAATGCCAATCATCTTTGTGAAGCCTGGTTCACTAAATTGTCGACTGGATAGATTTACAGCAATACGTACAGATTCTAAATCAGTTTTATTCCAGGATTGCACCTCCGCGCATGCTGTCCGCAATACCCATTCACCTACCGGCACTATAAGGCCCGTATCTTCCAGCAAAGGAATAAAGTCCGCAGGCATAATCAGGCCCAGATCCGGGTGTTGCCAACGTAATAATGCTTCTACGCACACCACTTTATCGGTACGCATATCAAATTGTGGCTGATAATGCAGAAGAAATTCCTCACGTTCCAGGGCATGCCTGAGACTGGTCTCAAGACTTAAACGCTCAAAGGTCTTGACGCTCATTTCTGATGAATAAAACTGGTAAGTATTCCTTCCGAGGTCTTTGGATCTGTACATTGCAATATCGGCATGCTTGAGCAGAGTTTGCGTATCCTCACCATCAACTGGAAACAGGCTGATACCAATACTGGTAGTAATAAAAAACTCGCGCTCATCCAGCATGAATGATTGTGCCAGGGTATCAAGTATTTTTCTGGCTGTTGGTGCGACATCATCGGCGGATGCAACATCCTCAAGCACCACCGAAAATTCATCGCCGCCCAGTCTCGCGACAGTGTCGCCATCGCGTACACAACCCGCAAGTCGTTCGGCAAGGGACTGCAGGGCCCGGTCACCAAAATCATGTCCGAGTGTATCATTGATTAATTTGAATCGATCCAGGTCTAAAAAAAGTACAGCAACTGCTCGCTTGCTCCTGCGCGCTCGTGCTATGGATTGATTAAGGCGATCAGCAAACAGTACCCTGTTTGGTAACGTCGTTAAGACATCATGGTGTGCCAGGTAGTGTAAACGTTCTTCTGTTTGTATCCTTTTTGTGATGTCCTGGATAATCGCAACGAATACTGGTGGCGCCTCATGTCGGGAGAATTGCAAACGCACTTCTACTGGATAGACAGTACCGTTTTTTCGCAAATGACGGGTCTGGAAAATAATTTCTTCTTGCTCTCCCTTCAGTAGTGGCTGCACCAATTCCTTAAATGATTCTTTTGTATAGTCCGGCTTCAGGTCCGCCGGTGTTAATTGTTCCATCTCCTGCATGGTATAGCCGAGATTCTGGAGAGCACCCTTATTTACAAGGGTGAAATGCATATTTTCGGCATCAAAGATGTAAATCTCATTGGATGAATTATCGAGAATTCGGCCAAAGCGGTTACTTAAATCCTCTGCAAACTTTAGCATACTCACATCACGGGTAGTCCCCTCGATACCGATGATCGTTCCCTGGTCATTCTTGAGATATTGCGCATTTGTTGATACCCAGATCACTGAACCATCCTTATGCCGAAGTTGGGTTTCATAGTTCTGCAGCCTGCCACCAGCTTCCCCCAATGCTGCAAGGAATTTTTCCCTTCCTTCCGGATGCACGTAGTAATCAGCCAGTTTTGTGTACAGTATCTCTTCGGGTGTATAGCCCAGCAATTTATGAACTGCCTGTGAGACCCGTACAAAATACCCCCTGTTGTCTGCCCGATAATAGGCATCCTGCATTGTGTTCAAAATAGTACTGAGATCTTTTTCTGAACTTCGTAGTGCCTCCTCTGTCTGCTTGCGTTTGGTAATGTCCTGGGCTTGAGTTACAAAATACAATGGCTCACCACGTTCGTCGTAGAGCAAGGTAGTGCTCAACATTACCCACACCGTTTGGCCCTGCTTGTGAACGTAGCGTTTTTCATACCATGCGTTTTCAGTCTCGCCGGATAGCAACTGGCGCCGTTTGTCACGGCTGAGCTGAATGTCGTCCGGGTGCGTAACATCGAAAAAAGACATGGATAACAATTCCGTCTCGGAATAACCCAACAACTGGCACAGGGAGCGGTTAACTTTGTTGAATTGTCCGTCCAGCCCAAAGATGCATATACCCAGGGCAGCATTCTCAAAGGCCTGTCGGAATTTATTCTCACTCTCCCTTAACGCGTCATGGGCACGTTTGCGTTCTGTGATATCGGTAATAATACCTAAAATTGATTCTTTACCCTGAAATTCAATCAGTCGTGTTGCCTGGATAATGCTAAGCTCTCTGTTGTCCCGGGTAATAATTTTGTACTCATAGGGAGTAGTTTCTTTGCCCAGCATGTGAAGTCGAAATTTCTTCCTGATCAGCGCTTTAGATTCTGTTGCAACTAACTTTAAATAATCAAAATCCTCGGCATAAAACTCTTCTTTTTTATATCCAAGTTGTTGCTCACAGGCTTTATTGGCATAAACAATATGGCCCTCGGTGTTAATAAAAATCATATTGGGTGATTCTTCTGCTAATGCCCTGAAGCTGGCCTCCGATTGCGCCAGTTCCGCCTCTGCCTGTTTGTGTTTGGTTAAATCACGCACAAAGGCACTGAATGTCCATGTATCGCCAAATCGCAGGGGTACTATTGTAAGTTCGATCGGAAATTCCTTGCCTTCACGGTTCAGCGTGGTTTGTTCAGTTCGTCGGTTAACTATCGTCCCCTTTCCTGTGGCCATAAGCCTTTTCATGCCCTGCTGGTGCGCCTGCCGGTAACGTTCAGGGATAATCGTTTCCATCAGGGTACGGCCAACGACTTCGGATGACTTCCAGCCAAAAATGGTTTCGGCCTCCGGATTCCACTCGTTGATGACGCTTTTGTCATCAACGACAATAATGCCATCAAGGGCGGACTCGATGACCATGCGAATCCGGGCTTCCTTGTCACGCAAGACCTGCTCCACTTGCCTGCGCTCGGTAATGTCCTGGATTAAAGCAAAGAAGCCAATCACTTTTCCATTTACATCCTTGACCTGGGTGCCCTGAGTTTCACTCAGAAACACACTGCCATCCTTGCGTTGATACCTGACTTCATAGGGTTCAGTGCTGGTACCTGAACCTGTGCGATAACGAAAACGGCCCTGTTCTTTAAAATCCTTTTTATTTGCGTAGATCATCTCTGTGGTATGACCGATTAATTCTTCATCACAGTATCCGAACAATGTCTTTAACGCCGAATTGGTCATAATCATACGGCGTTCAGTATCACCAAAGATAGCCCCGATCGGGATGGCATTAAACATGGCCTCAAATTCGGCTTTACTGCGGGTCAGTGCTTCGATGGTTTGTTTTTGGACCGTAATATTAAACATGTGCCCGCGCAGGACAGCTGGGTCAGACTTATTCCGTACAATCAGGGCGCAGTCCCGTACCCAGACTATACTGCCATCAGCTGCGGTCATACGATATTCAAAGTCATGCTCTATATCGCGAGAAGCAGCATCCTGGTAGGACTTCAATACCCAGTCACGATCATCAGGATGCAGATGTTGGGCCCGGAAATTCTCCTGGTACCAATCATTGACGGGAAAACCCAGTAGCTCGACCGCCTGGGGACCAACATAAGTAAAACAGTTTGTTCCCAGGTCAAATTCCCAGGAAACTGCACCAGCGGAGTCGACCAGATGACGCGCCAACGCCTCTTTATTTCCATTTGACTTCCCGGTCCGCAGACGCTTGGCCGCACTTTTACTTGGCATATCTGATTCCGTGATAAGACTAATAACGCGGAGGTGGCACCGTTAATGTATGAACTGCATTAACAATACGAAAGGAATACTACCATATTAATAGTATTGTTTTATAACTATCACCTTCTCAACCCACCAATATGCAAAGTATAGAAGTAATTTCACTGGAAGCTCATAAAACTTTTTTAAATGAATTACTTATAAAAAAATATTTGGCTGGAAATGATATATATGGTGCTGTTTAGTCAGACCAAAGTGGTAAAACAAGTATCAGACATAAAAAATAATCACTGGGCCAGTATAGATAAGTCTTTGTATTCAATACAATAATAATATTTTAACTTCAATTTCCGGGGATACGCAGTCGAATACTTGTGATCATTTCTTGTTCACGGTAAGTTTATTTGCCTGAAATTCCTGCCAAATAAAAAAATAGACTCACAAAAATTATAGATAAGGGCTCCTTATGTCAGATCAAAAAATTAAATCTATATTAACGGAAAATCGTTTATTCCCGCCTGACGATAAGTTTCGTAAACAGGCCAATATTAAAAGTCGTGCTGATTACGACAAATTGCGCGCTGAGGCGGAACAAGATCATGAGGGATTTTGGGCAAAATTGGCCCATTCGGAAATTAGCTGGTTTAAAGATTTCACTAAAACTCTGGATGAGTCAAAAGCGCCACACTATTCATGGTTCACTGATGGCGAACTGAATGTTTCCTATAATTGCATAGACCGTCACCTGGAAAAACGCGGCGATAAAACTGCGATTATTTTTGAAGGTGAAAAAGGCGATACACGAAATATCACTTTCAAAGAATTGCATAAAGAAGTTTGTCTTTTTGCCAATGCCCTGAAAGCAAAAGGCATCAAAAAAGGTGACCGCGTTGTTATCTATATGCCGATGACACCTGAAGCCGTTATTGCCATGCAGGGCTGTGCCCGTATTGGCGCGATTCACTCGGTGGTGTTCGGTGGTTTTTCTGCCGAATCCCTGAAAGACAGAATCGAAGACGCCACCTGTAAAGCAGTCATTACCGCCGACGGTGGCACCCGTGGCGGCAAGGTTATTGAATTAAAAGCCGCTTGTGACGAGGCATTAGCAAAGGGTTGTGCCAGCATAGAAACAGTTTTTGTTTTTAAACGCGCCGGCAATGACGTAACTATGAAAGATGGTCGTGATGTCTGGGTGCACGAACTCACTGCTGGATTATCAGAAGAAAACGAACCGGAATGGGTGAATGCAGAACATCCATTATTCCTTTTATATACCTCTGGCTCAACGGGCAAACCAAAAGGCATACAACATTCCTCTGCCGGTTACCTGATTAACTGCATCATGACCATGAAATGGGTTTTTGATATAAAAGAGGACGATATCTTCTGGTGTACGGCGGATGTGGGCTGGATCACAGGACACTCTTACGTGGCTTACGGTCCCCTGGCCAACGGCACCACCACGGTCATATACGAAGGAGCGCCAACGGTTCCTGATGCTGGTCGTTTCTGGGATTTAGTTGAGCGCCACAAGATTTCTATTTTTTACACGGCACCAACGGCGATTCGGGCCCTCATGAAACTGGGCGAAGATTTTCCCAATCGTCACGACCTGTCATCGCTTCGACTTTTAGGTACAGTGGGTGAGCCCATCAATCCCGAGGCGTGGATCTGGTATCACAAGGTTATTGGCAAGGAGAAATGCCCCATTGTTGATACCTGGTGGCAAACCGAAACCGGTGCCCATATCATTTCACCAGTACCGGGTGCCATTGATACCAAACCTGGCTCGTGCACCCTGCCTTTACCCGGCATTGCTGTCGATGTCGTAGACGAAGCCGGCGATCCCATTAGCGAGCCCGACCGTGGTGGTTACCTGGTGATAACCAAACCATGGCCTTCTATGCTGCGCACAATCTGGGGTGATGAACAACGTTACATCGATACCTATTGGGGGAAATTTAATAATCGTTTATATGTAGCCGGAGATAGTTGTCGACGGGATAAGGATGGTTATTTCTGGATCATGGGGCGCATTGATGATGTATTAAATGTTTCTGGTCATCGACTTGGCACCATGGAAGTGGAATCGGCACTGGTCGCCCACGAACGTGTGGTTGAATCAGCTGTCGTTGGACGACCAGATGACATCAAGGGTGAGGCAATTTTCGCCTTTGTTGTGATTAAGGGTGAACGACCCACGGGTGCTGACGCAGATGCGCTTATTGCTGACTTAAGGAAATGGGTAACCAGGGAAATTGGTGCCATCGCCAGACCGGACGACATACGTTTCACTGATAGCCTGCCTAAAACCCGGTCCGGTAAAATTATGCGCCGATTGTTACGTTCAATTGCCCGTGGCGAGGAAATAACCCAGGATATCTCAACCCTGGAAAACGAGGAAATCGTCAAGCAGCTACAGGGTACACCCTGATTTAACAGATACAGATGCTAACTGAAAACTTCACGGCACCGGGCTGGTGTAACAATTCTCATTGCCAGACTATCTGGCCCTTGTTAGCACGTAAAAATCTTTCCATACCCTGGCAACGACAGCGGCTGGAATTGCCCGACGGTGACTTTTTAGATCTGGACTGGCAGGGCCGGCAAGCTGGCACCGAGCCGGTCGTACTGGTACTCCACGGACTGGAAGGTTCGTCCCATTCCCATTACGCCCGCGCCATGGGCCATGCCCTGCCACAGCATAATTTCCGTGTTGTTGTCATGAATTTTCGGGGTTGTAGCGGCAGCCATAACCGCCTGGTACGCAGTTACCACTCGGGTGAAACTGACGACATTGCTTATGTTGTAAACAATATCAAAAGATCTAACCCTGGTGCGCCCCTCTTTGTTGTTGGATTCTCTCTTGGTGGTAATGTTTTATTGAAGTGGCTCGGCGAACAAAAAACTGCCACCCCAATTACTGCTGCCGTGGCCATTTCAGTGCCTTTTGATTTGGGAGTTGCAGCAGATCGCATGACCGAGGGCCTCTCCAGAATTTATCAAAAATATTTTTTATCCAGTCTTATACCCAAGATTATTGCAAAAAATAAGTTAATAGAACTTCCCGTTGATATCCAAAAAGTCAAAGCTGCAAAAACCTTAAGAGAATATGATAATTATCTCACCGCTCCTTTACACGGATTTGCAAATGCACAGGATTATTATACTCGCTCAAGCTGCAAACAATTCCTGGGCGATATAAGCATCCCTACCAGTATTATTCATTCTCGCGATGACCCTTTTATGACCACCTCAATCATCCCAAAACCGGATCAGATATCTGACCATGTAAAACTGAGCATCCAGAATCACGGCGGTCATGTTGGTTTTTTGGGTAAACAGGGTTATTGGCTGGATAAGGTTGTTCCGTTATTTTTTTCACGTTTCATTTAGTTCTACGCTAAATGCAGGGTGGGCACTGAGCACCAAAACACCGGCATGAGCAAGGCGTTAATGGTGGGCAATGCCCACCTACTAGTTAGAAACCCGTTATAGTTAACGATTAAGCGCCAACAAGTCCATTGTCAGGGCGACACCGCCATGGGCAATCACGCCGCCCAGTATTGATCTTGTCCGACGTGATACTTCTCCCAACACCAGCCCGGCAATAATGGCGCCCGCCGCCTCGAGCACTGGTTTATGAAAATGAATCATGCCATAAGGGATAACTGCGACCCACACCGACAACCTGCCAAAATAACGCTCAAGGCCAATCACCAGGAATCCACGAAAGAAGAACTCCAGGGCAACAAATTGTAATAAGTAGGATATTTCCCATGTCAGAAATTCTGCCATTGATGCCTGGTAGGCACCGCGATAAAACGGGTAAACACTTTGAAAATCAGTGCGTGTTGAGGCGTAAATAACAAACGGCAATACCACTAAATACATGCCAATATAAAGCGCCAGGTGTTTTCCTTTCACCCGAAAGAAAAATCCATAGTCTTTTGGCTTTTCCCGAAATACGAAATAAATAATTAACATGGGAATGGGCACATATATAACTATTGTCCAGAATGCCCACCACAATTGCGAGTAAAGTCCAAAATGCTCTTGGGCAAGTGCTGGAAACTGCCTGTTAAAAAATTCTGTGTTGGCATAATATTCCAGGATCATCAGGCCAACAGCGGTATAAACAAGAATTAACGCCGCTTGCCATTTTTCCGGAATCAGGAATTCTTTTAAGACTTGAAACACACCGTTTTTATTAGTATTCATGTGGGCCAAATTTTATTGCTCCTATCTCAACAACTGTTTTTTTGAACCACAGAGGACGCAGAGGTCACAGAGGTTTGAACGATAAAAACTCTGTGACCTCTGCGTCCTCTGTGGTAAAAATAATCTTTTAATACCACAAATAACGCGCGAGACACGAGCCCAGGGATGGGCGAAGGTAGAACAATGCAGGAGCAATTGTCGAGAGATGCCGATCAAACTATATAACTCCGGTCTCAATACTAAAATTCTGGCAATAAAAAAGGAAACCGAAGTTCCCTTTTTTAAATAGATACTAAACTAGCATCAATCATTAAGCACTTTGGGTTTCATCTTCAAGCGCTTTCATGCTCAGGCGAATACGGCCCTGCTTATCTACTTCCAGCACCTTGACCTTGATGTTGTCACCTTCCGAAAGTTTGTCGCTGACATTTTCGACGCGTTCATGTGAAATCTGTGAAATATGAACCAGTCCATCGCGACCCGGCAAAATCGTAACAAATGCGCCAAAGTCCATAAGTTTGACTACCTTGCCTTCGTAGATCATACCAACCTCGACATCGGCAGTGAGCTGTTCAATACGACGTTTCGCTTCTTCGGCATTTGTACCAAGAACGGAAGCAACATTAACAGTGCCATCATCAGTCAGGTCAATTGTGGTATTGGTCTCTTCACACAACGCCCGGATGGTTGCGCCACCCTTACCGATAACATCGCGAATCTTGTCTGGATTAATCTTGAAAGAAATAATACGAGGCGCGAAATCAGACATGGTGTCACGGGGCGCTGAAATAACTTTATTCATCACGTCCAGGATAGTCATACGACCTTCTTTTGCCTGGTCCAGTGCCACCTGCATGATTTCTTCATTAATGCCTTCGATCTTGATATCCATTTGCAGTGCAGTAATGCCTTCACTGGTACCAGCAACCTTGAAGTCCATATCGCCAAGGTGATCTTCATCACCCAGTATATCGGTCAGGACTGCAAACTGGTCTTCGTCTTTAATCAGGCCCATAGCAACACCGGCAACCGGCGCTTTAATAGCGACACCGGCATCCATCATGGACAGGCTTGAACCGCAGACGCTGGCCATGGAGCTGGAACCGTTTGATTCTGTAATTTCAGATACCACACGTATTGAATAAGGGTACTCGGACATGTCCGGCATGACGCCGATTACGCCACGTTTGGCCAGTCGACCGTGACCAATTTCGCGACGTTTTGGTGTGCCCACACGACCACACTCACCCACGCTATAAGGAGGAAAGTTATAATGAAGCATAAAAGGTTCTTTGCGTTCACCTTCAATGGCATCAATAATTTGGGCGTCGCGCTGGGTACCGAGCGTGGTTACAACCAGTGCCTGGGTTTCACCACGGGTAAACAATGCTGAACCATGGGTGCGTGGCAATACGCCGATACGGACGGTGATTGGTCGAACTGTTCGGGTATCGCGACCGTCAATGCGGGGTTCGCCTGCCAGGATACGTCCCCGGACAATTTTCTTTTCCATGCCCTTGAACAAGTCCATTACTTTCATACGCTCGTCATCTGATGCGTCATCAGCACACACTTCAGACATTACCTTGTCTTTAGCGGCGCCAACGGCATTTTGACGCTCCATCTTGTCAGCAATGCTGTAGGCCTTGCCCAAATCTGCTTCTGCAATGGTGGCGATTTTGTCGGCAAGTGCGGTATCTTTTTCAGGCGCCTGCCAATCCATTGGTGTCACACCCACTTCTTTGACCAGCTCGTTAATTGCCTGAATGGCAGTTTGCAGTTGCTGGTGGCCGTACATAACCGAGCCCAGCATCACTTCTTCAGAAAGTATTTTGGCTTCAGACTCAACCATCAGGACGGCTTTTTCAGTACCGGCAACAACCAGGTCCAGGTCCGAGTTCTCGAGCTGTGTATAAGTTGGGTTTAAAACGTAATTGCCGTCAACATAACCCACACGGGCTGCACCAATGGGGCCATTAAACGGTGCGCCTGAAAGTGACATGGCAGCAGAAACGCCAATCAGTGAAACAATATCCGGATCGATATCCGGATCAACAGACATGACGGTAATAATAACCTGTACTTCGTTGGTGTAACCCTTTGGAAACAAGGGTCGAACAGGTCGGTCAATTAAACGACAAGTCAGAATTTCTTTTTCAGAAGGACGACCTTCGCGCTTAAAAAAACCGCCTGGAATTTTTCCGGCGGCGTATGTTTTTTCCTGGTAGTCCACTGTCAGCGGGAAAAAGTCTCCGCCGCGCGATTCTTTGGATGCGACAACTGTTGCTAAAACAACTGTATCACCCATGCTGGCAGTCACTGCCCCGCTTGCCTGTCTGGCTATTTCACCTGTTTCCAATGTGACAGTATGTTCACCATACTGAAATGATTTACTAACTTTGGCCAATGAACTGTACTCCGAAAGAATATTTTAAGAAGGTTGAGAATACCCCGCGCGTGGGGTTTTTAACGCGCAGGATTATTCAGAAATAACGTTATTTACGCAGACCGAGACGCTGGATCAGCGAACGATAGCGGTCAACGCTGATGTCTTTAAGGTAATCCAGTAATTTGCGGCGTTTGTTGACCATGCGCAACAAGCCCATGCGCGAATGGTGGTCATGAATGTGCGCTTTAAAATGACCCGACAGGTCATTGATGTGGGCAGATAGCAATGCCACCTGCACTTCAGCAGAGCCAGTGTCACCGGTGTGCTGCTGATAGTCTTTCACGATGCCAGCTTTATTTTCTGCTGTCAGGGCCATAATTTACCTCGTTACCTTTAAATATCTGATTGCTTATGTTTGCTATATAAGAGGCCGCGTATTCTAACCGCGAGTCCGCTGTGTCTCAACTAAAATATCCAACAATTTCAGTGTTTTTACGCCTGATTTTATAGTTTTTGGCAGTTTTTTTGGCCTAAATACACCATTCGCTTGGGGGCTACCCGACCATCATCCAGCACCAGGCCCATTCCCAGAAATAACTCATCCTGGTCATGCAACCTGACCCAGCCCGGCTGGCAGTCGTGTCGCACCGTCACAGGCTGTCCCTGTAGTAAATAATGGGTCGCCAGGGATGTCAGGGTAATACCGGGGTAATGGCTAAGGCCCTCGTTCAGGGGCATAAGTAGCGCCTGTTTGTCCTCAGTTTGCTCCAATTCGGTCATGGTGATGGCATCCTGCAGATTCAGCTCGCCGACCCCGAGGCGTCGTAATTCCTGCACATGGGCGCCACAACCCAGGCGCTGACCCAGATCATGGACCAGTGTTCGCACATATGTCCCCTTGGTACAGCGGATTTCCAGCTCGATTTCATCCTCTGCCAGCCATTTGGGTTCACTAATCTCGTAAATAGTGACCGGGCGTGGTGCCCGCTCGATCTCGATGCCTTTGCGCGCCAGTTTATAAAGCGGTTGGCCGTCAATCTTGACCGCTGAATACATGGGCGGAATCTGCTCAATATCTCCTGTAAAACCCTGGAGCGCCCGCGCCAGCTCTCTTTCTGTGACCTTGACAGGTTTCGTGGCGACTATTTCGCCCTCGGCATCAAAAGTCGTGGTTTCCTGTCCCAGCTTGATCAGGACCTGGTAATGCTTATTGGCGTCCAGCAGGAATTGGGACATTTTAGTGCCTTCGCCAAAACACAAGGGTAACAGGCCCGTTGCCAGGGGATCGAGGCTGCCCGTGTGGCCAACTTTACAGGCACGGTACAAATTTTTAACGGCTTGTAATGCTTTGTTGGATGTTAAGCCCTTGGGCTTATCCAGCAACAATATGCCATTTACCTTGTTACAATTTCTTTTTTTTCGCGCCACTCTGACTCCTGATAATTGAACCAGCTTCCAACCTTTAAACTCACAATAATATTTTTACCGCAGAGGTCGCAGAGGTGCGCAGAGAAAAGCATTAAAACCTTTGCGTACCTCTGCGGTAAAAATAATCACTTCAGGCATAACCCATCACTGATAACCATGCCCTTACGATTACAGGAATGATAAAAAATGTTTCATGCAAATTCTCACATTATTCTCTTTCTTTACTCTTTTCATCACCTGTTATATCCGGACTATCTTTTAAAGAATCATCAATCAATTTTGAAATACGACTCCCCCTTTCGATAGATTCGTCGTAGACAAAATGCAAGGATGGTATAGCGCGCAGTTCAACACGATCTCTCAAACAATGCCGCAAGTAACCGCGCGCGCGGGTTAATCCGACTACGGTCTTTTGATGATTGTCATCGTCCTGCCAGCAGGTGAAGTAGACTTTTGCATTTTTCAGATCAGACGCGACCTCAACTGCAGTTATAGTGACTTTCCCGACATTGGGATCATTCACATTTCTGGCAATAAGGTCTGATAGCTCGCGTTTCAGTAATGCACCAACACGTCGGGGACGATTTGAATCTCTGTGTGCAACCATGGTGTATCTATCAGGTAAAATAACGAGAAAAAATCTCTGGGAAAGTTAGTGTTCAGATCAATCCAGTGTTCTTGCGACTTCGATACGCTCGAAGACCTCAATCTGGTCGCCGACCTTGACGTCATTGTAGTTTTTAACACCAATGCCGCACTCGGTTCCTGATTTAACTTCGTTGACGTCATCTTTAAAACGTCGCAGTGATTCCAGTTCGCCTTCATATATGACAACGTTATCCCGTAAGACTCGAATAGGCAGGTTACGTCGAACGTGTCCCTCGATGACATTACAACCGGCAATGGCGCCCAACTTGGGCGACTTGAATACATCACCAACTTCCGCAATACCAACAATCTGCTCTTTGATCTCCGGGCTAAGCATGCCAGAAAGGGCGTCTTTGACATCGTTGACGGCATCATAAATTACACTGTAGTAACGCAAATCAAGCCCCTGCGTTTCAATAATCTTACGCGCACCGGCATCGGCCCGGACATTAAACCCAATCATTACCGCATCAGCCGCAGCGGCCAGGTTAACATCGGACTCATTAATCCCGCCGACCATGCCATGGACAACCTTGACCTTCACTTCATCGTTGGAAAGTTTTTCCAGCGTATCTGTTAACGCTTCGATCGATCCCTGTACATCTGCCTTGATGACCAGTGCCAGGGTTTTCACATCACCTTCACCCATTTGATCGAACATATTGGAAAGCTTGGCGGCTTGCTGTTTGGCAAGTACAAGATCTTTATGCTGACTTTGACGAAACATGGCAATCTCTCGTGCCTTGCGCTCACTTTCAACCACGCGCATATCTTCACCGGCGAAGGGAACGCCTGACAGGCCCTGCACTTCGACCGGGATAGAAGGACCCGCCTCGTTAATGGACCGGCCATCCTCGGTAAACATGGTACGGACGCGACCAAACTCTTTGCCCGCAAGCAAGATATCGCCTTTTTTTAAGGTACCGCCCTGTACGAGTACCGTCGTAACCGGGCCTCGGCCCTTGTCCAGCCTGGCCTCCACAACCAGGCCGACGGCTTTGCCCTCGACTGGTGCTTTTAACTCAAGAACCTCGGCCTGGAGTAAAACGGCGTCCAGTAAGGCATCGATGCCCTCGCCTGTTTTGGCGGAGACACTAATAAAAATATCACTGCCGCCCCATTCTTCTGAAATCACGTCGTGGCTGGATAATTCCTGGCGCACGCGGTCAACATCCGCTTCTGTTTTATCTATTTTGTTGACGGCAACTACAATTGGCACTTCAGCCTGTCGTGCGTGATTAATTGCTTCAATCGTTTGCGGTTTGACGCCGTCATCAGCCGCCACCACGAGTATGACGATATCCGTTGCTTTGGCGCCTCGGGCACGCATGGCAGAAAATGCCGCATGGCCTGGCGTATCGAGGAAAGTGATTGTGCCCTTGCTGGTTTTAACATTATAGGCGCCAATATGCTGGGTGATACCGCCTGCTTCACCGCTGGCAACCCGGCTTTCCCGAATATGATCCAGCAATGATGTTTTACCATGATCCACATGCCCCATTACTGTCACCACCGGTGGCCGTGGCAACAATTCATGAGCTTCGCCGGTTTCTGGTAACAGATCTTCAGGATTCTCCGGCTTGGCCTCCTTGACGGTGTGTCCCATTTCTTCAACAACAATGGTTGCCGTATCACGATCAAGCACCTGGTTGATTGTCACCATACTGCCAAGCTGCATTAACGCTTTTATTACTTCGCCAGATTTAACAGAGATACGCAGGGCCAGTTCACCCACAGTAATGGTCTCGGGTAATTCTACTTCGTGTATAACCGGTTCGGTTGGTTTTTCAAATGCGTGCTGGCCAGACATGCTGGTAACAACAGCCTTGGTAGAAGGTTTTTTATGTTTTCTGCGACCGCGTTTCCCTTCTGAAATACGAAGCCGGCCATCACCTTTGGATTCCCTGGCTTCTTTGGCCTCTCGTGCTTTTCGGGCCCGGGTTTCGTGTTTGGTTTCCGGTTTTTTGTCCTTGGCAGCCTCTTCTTTGGTAACAGTTTTGGCTTTTGTTGCAGCACCAGGCTTCGCTTTAGCAGTCGATTCTTTAGTCGCGTCTTTTGCTGGTGCTTTTGTTGTCTCTTCTGATGATTTTTCAGCTTCTGTCTCAGGCGCTGCTTTGCTTTTTTCGGCGAGGCTGGCAGCCTCTTCCTCAGCTAACCTGGCGGCTTCAGCCGCTTTGGCTGCAGTTTCTTTGGCTTCGAGTTCGGCTGCCTCTTTGGCGGCCGCTTCCTGGATAGCACTTCTCTTTATATAGGTTCTTTTCTTGCGTACAGATACCTGTACTGTTTTTGCGCTACCACCCCGGGTATTTTGTGTTGCCTGGCTGGTCGTTTTTCTTTTCAGGGTGATCTTTTTCCCTTCAGTTTTCTCTTCACTCACACCATGAGTGCCGCGCAAAAATGAAAGTAATAACATTTTTTCGTCATCACTAATTTTATCGGCTGCCTTTTTGGCATCAATACCTGCTGCCGACAGCTGTTTAACCAGCTTGGCCGCCGAGATGCCGATTTGATCAGCGAATGATTTAACTGTTGTCTGCGACATATCTATTTTTTACCGGTTGTACCAGTTGCTTTGGCTTTGGTCTCTTTTTTGGCTTCAACTGCCACTGTCTCGGCTTCCTTTTCTTCGCCCTCTTCACTCTCTTCGCCCTCTTCGCTCTCTTCGCCCTCTTCGCTGGCAGCGAACCAGGGTGCACGAGCAGTCATAATAAGATCGCTGGCACGCTCTTCATCAATGCCTTCCAGCTCAAGCTCAACAAGCTCATCCACCGCCTGCTCGGCCAGCTCTTCCATAGTCTTGATGCCTTTGCTGGCTAACAAGCGGGCAGTTGTTTCGTCCATGCCGTCCATGTCCAGAAGATCCTGGGCAGGATGTGCATTCTCCAGCGTCTCTTCCATGGTAATCGCTTTGGTAAGCAGCAGGTCACGGGCACGATTACGTAACTCCTCGACAATTTCTTCATCAAACTCATCAATAGCCTCCAACTCCTGTTTGGGAACATAGGCAATTTCGTCCAATGTCTCAAAACCTTCCTGTACCAGGACCGTAGCGACATCTTCATCAACATCCAGTTCTTTCATGAACAGCTCAAGTGCTGATTCTGTTTCAGCAGCGTTCTTTTCGTTGGCCGAGTCTTCGGTCATGATATTGAGTTCCCAACCAGTAAGCTCGGAAGCAAGCCGGACATTTTGGCCGCCACGACCAATCGCCTGGGAAAGCTGACCTTCATCGACAATGACGTCCATACTGTTTAACTCTTCATCCACCATAATGGATTCGACTTCGGCAGGTGCCAGGGCATTAATAACAAACTGGGCCGGGTCTTCTGACCACAGAATAATATCCACCCGCTCCCCTCCGAGCTCGTTGGAAACGCTTTGTACTCTTGAGCCGCGCATGCCAACACAGGCGCCAATAGGGTCAATTCTTGAGTCGCCGGTGCTGACGGCAATCTTGGCCCTTAACCCCGGATCACGGGCTGCATTATGAATTGTGATCAAACCTTCACCTGCCTCAGGTACTTCCAGTTTAAATAATTCAATCAATAAATTTGGTGCGGTCCGGCTAAGGAATAATTGCGGGCCTCTTGGAGAAAGTCGTACATCTTCCAGGTAGGCACGAATCCGATCGCCTGGACGTAAACCTTCGCGGGGAATCATGGCTGAACGTGTTAATAAAGATTCCGTGGTGCCAATCTCGACAATGACATCACCACGCTCCATGCGCTTAACGACACCCGTCACCATTTCGCCCTTACGTTCTTCAAAGTCACTGACAATACGAACACGCTCGGCCTCACGAACTTTTTGCATAATGACCTGCTTGGCTGCCTGGGCAGCAATACGGCCGAACTCAACGGGATCAAGCGGATCTTCCACCTGGTCACCAGCCTGGGTATTACTATCTACGCGCTGGGCATCACTAACATGAATCTGGCGATCACTGGATTCAATTTCTTCGTCGTCTTCAAGCACGTCCCAGACACGAAATGTTTCGTAGTCGCCTGTTTCACGATCAATCACTACCCGGGCATCAATATCACCACTATGTTTTTTACGAGTCGCCGTAGCCAAGGCGGCTTCCAGTGCTTCGAAGATGGTCTCCTTGGCAATACTTTTTTCTCGGGAGACAGTCTCCACGATTGACAGAATCTCATTACTCATAACTTCCTCTTAGCTCTCGTCCGGGACCGTATTCAGGAGAATTCCGGTACACGTCTTGCCTTGTCTATATTCAGATATGGCAATTCATATTGCTCATTATCCACTTCAACCACCACAAATTCATTTTCAGCAGCAACCAGCTTGCCAGTAAAATTTTTGCGCCCCAGCACTGGCTCGTAAATACGAATCTTGACCTTGTCCCCTTCGAATCGTTTAAAATCTTCCGGTTTTACCAGGGGACGATCCAGGCCTGGAGACGAAACCTCCAGGGTATAACCCCCTGACACTGGATCTTCTACCTCCAGTACAGCACTAACTTGTCGACTCACCCGGGCACAGTCATCAACCGTGATACCCCTATCCTGGTCGATATAAATTCTCAGCACTTCACCACTACCTGAATTCACCATCTCAATGGCAACCAGCTCATAACCCAGGGCATCAATCGATGGTTTCAGCAGTATTTCCAGTCTTTCCGTAATCATAATTACAGTCCTGTTGCACAGGAATAACGCATTCTCATCACCTGATGGCTGGGGTTACGCCCTAAAACAATGCAGGGTTAAAAACGCAAAAGTGGGCGCTCGGCCCACTTCCTACACTTACCCATATTTAAGTACCACAAAAGGTGCCGGGATTATAAGCCTTCGGCAGGAAAACTCAATAAAAAAGCAGGCATTCGCAGCCTTTTTAAGCTTATATTCTTAAGCCCCTGATTTTTTATAATCCCGTGTAACCTATTTCTACCCCTATCAGGCCTAAGTTGGGCCTCAAACACGTGTAAAACAAAATATGTGCTTTTCCAGACAACACCACAAAGGGGCGTTAAAAATGAAATTATTCTCCTGTAATCAACCTAACCAGGTTATTTTTGTTATTTTTATGATGTTACTGTCGTCGAATCTCTATGCCAGTGATACATCCGCCAAACAATTTAAACATCGATATCTCACCCTGGATTTACCAGCCGGCTGGAAGGTTGGCCAGGTGCCCAAGGGCAGCGCCAAGGAAACCATAGGCGTGCTTAAATCGGGAACGATTGCTGGTGCCAGTATCACCCTGGATTGCTACCGCGGTGCGTTTCACACACATGCAAGCACGAGAATTCGCGCCCTTGGCACCATAAGCGCTGCCTATCCGGCCGGCCAGAAACAATTAAAAGAGCCCTACCGGGTAAATGCCAGGGGCGGTAAAGGCAATGCCGAGCTCTGGCGCGGTTATGTCAAAGTAGGTGATCTGATGATATCCCTCATAACACCAATGGCCGAGCTTAAAACCAAACACTGCTGGTTGGCGATGATTGGTTTTGCGCCGGAAAGTAAAACAGCTGCATTACAAAAGGATTTCGACGCCATTTTAAAATCAGCGAGATGAGTGAATCAGCCTGACTAATCCGGAACAAAAGCTGAGCCCGATCGTCGGGTCGTTATTGTCGGGGCATTATTTATTATAGAAAGGCGATCAAATCAGTTGGTAGCGGGGGCAGGATTTGAACCTGCGACCTTCAGTGGCTGCGCCTGATAAAAAGCTGAGCCCGATCGTCGGGCAACTTTTTAGCATAGAGATTTATTTAGTTGGTAGCGGGGGCAGGATTTGAACCTGGGACCTTCAGCGGCTGCGCCTGGTTGTAAGCATGAGCCCGATCGTCGGGCTATCATTCCAGTGGAAACAAATATTCAGTTGGTAGCGGGGGCAGGATTTGAACCTGCGACCTTCGGGTTATGAGCCCGACGAGCTGCCAGACTGCTCCACCCCGCACCGGAGGCCGCAGTCTACCGATGGCAGCAGCTGATATCAAGAAAACCCTAGTCTTTTTTATTGTCGTCGTTGCTGGTTTTGTCCTCATTCCCGGCATCATCAGTCTTGAGCTTGATCCCCAGTAATGCATGTATCCGCTTTTTATCCCGGATTAAATACTCAATACAGTACACATAGGCTATCCAGGTCGCGATTTCACTGATAGAGGCAATGCTCACCAATACAGCCAGGGGTATGTCAACTGGCATTGTCCAGGCAACAAGCGCGGGTAACAAGATTAAGACTGCCAGGAAAAGTGATTGTTTGAGTCGGTCTATTGCGACAATTAATGCGGTATTGAGGGTTTTAAATAATCGAAAATCAGGTGTTGAAAAAACAATGGGCAACCAATATATAAATAAAAATGAAAGAAACGAAACCGCGAACGCAAATGACTTGGCGCCCTCTTTGATTATCGCTTCTGGCTGTGCCCCCGTGGCAATCAATAAAATTTGCGTGACCAAAAAGAAGAGCACCAACAGCCTTAACATCAACCAGATAAAAGGTGTGAAGTAATTTTTTCCTTCGTTAAACGCTTCGAGCACTGAAACAACACCAGTTCCCGTTGAAAATGCGCGGAACAAGCCACTGATTAAATATATAAAGCCAAATATGAGTATCGAAAAAATAACCGGGAATCCGGTTACCGGGCTTGTCTCTTCACTCCCACCCAACATGGATAGTGAGATAAGCATGATTGCCTGCCAAAAAGTAAGCAGCCAAACTGCAGGGCTCATGATCGTGCGAACAGCTGCTCTAATCTGGTAAGTCGATTCTGGTATTTCGTTATTTGCCTGGCTCATTATAGTATTTAGTCTTATTTCGATTATAATTTATTTTCACTGATTTTAGCCCCGGTATTTATCCAGAATAATGTTGCGCCTGCAACAGCGGCCGGTATAACAATAAAATTTACAAGTGGTATTAACGTGGTTAACAGCACAGCCAAACCAAATCCCATTGTTCGCATTCGTCGACTACGAGCGAATGTCCTTGTCTGGCTGAATGTATGCTGATGATTTTGCATGGGATAAGCCAGGTATTCCAGTGACAACATCCAGGCGCCGAAGATAACCCAGACAAATGGGGCAATAGGTAAAAAAATTAAATTAATAATTGGAGTGATTGTTAGAACTGTAATCAGTAAAAAGATAACACCGAAATATACATATTTCCTGAGTTCGCCAACTAACACTGGTCCCATACCGGCAATCACTTGTAATAATTTTTTATCTGGTCCCGTTGTGCCCCTTACAACAATTTCAATACGTTCGGATAAAAAGTCATTAAATGGTGAAGCAATGAAATTTGCCAATGTACTGGCAACCAGAAATACGGCAATCACCAGCACTGGCGTTAAAATTATCAATGACAATACTCTTGAGATATCGAGCCAGATTGAGTCGCCTTCAGGTATCAACCAGCCCAGTGCCTGCTGGATAAAACCGAATCCGTAATAGGTAAGCAAGCCGAATACCAGTATGTTGAGCAACAGCGGGATAATGAAGTAACGGCGTAAACCAGGTCTGGTTATGTAACTAAAACCCTGTAATAAAAATTTGAATCCAATAATAAGTTCTTTCATAGCAAAGCCTTTCAGGAAAATTCGTAATGTTTTTCAACGGCCTGTTTGATTTCCCATATACAGGCCAGGCCTGCCGGGAATATCACCAGGTCACCGGCACTGAAATCAACAGGTTTGCCACCATCAGGTGTTACCGTTACCTCGCCCGCCAATAAGTAGCAGGTTTCCTGCTTATCATAAGTCCAGGGGAAAGTTGATATCTCTTTTTTCCAGACAGGCCAGTTAAATACACCCATTACTTCCAGCTTGGCTGGTACCGCATTTCGTTCGATTAGTATTTCGCTCACTTGCTTTACCTATTTTTGATTACAGTCGCTCGGGTATTATTTCATGGACTCGCCAATTATAAAATCCGTAATAACCCTTGACACAAAATATTTCCTGTAAGAAACTGGCGCCATGACAACTTCACTCACAAAACAAAGCCATTTTCTGGCTCATGGGACAGGCCGTTGCGTCTTTAAACGCCTGCCAACGCTGCAGTTTTCACCTGTGGTGCTGCATATTATGAGTCAGCCTGCGTGTTATTGGAGTATAAAGAAGCGTTAACCCGTTAATTTCATTTTATATCAATAGCCGCAGATTCTGAAAAGACTGCGGCTTTTTTTATTTTAAATCGCTATTGAGCCAAGTACCAGGAGAACCAATATGTCCGTTCCTGCTGCCTATGCAGGTCTTATAATAATCTGGAGCACAACACCACTTGCAATCAAGTGGAGCAGTGCTGGTCCTGGCTTCCTGTTTGGCGTTATGGGCAGGATGATCCTGGGCGTCCTGGTATGCCTGTTGTTATTAAAAATTCTTAAAATTCGCCTGCCGATGCAGCCAAATGCCCGTCGCGTTTACTTGTTTGGCGGGCTTTCTCTTTACAGCGCCATGCTCGCTATATATTGGAGTATTCAGTACATTCCATCCGGACTCGTTTCTGTTATTTTTGGCCTCTCACCAATTCTCACCAGTGTGCTGGCGAGCTGGTGGCTTCAGGAAAGCAGGTTAACCATTGTAAAAATTATTGGCATTGCCCTTGGTATCTCCGGGCTTGTCCTGGTATTCCATTCCGGCCTGCAAATCAGTCAACAAAGTATTTACGGGATCATCGGTGTATTTTTTGCAGTTTGTGTACATTCTGTTAGCAGTGTCTGGATCAAGTCTGTTGGCCAGGGAATATCGGCAGCGACCATTACCACGGGTGAATTATTGGTAGCAGTTCCACTTTTTATTATTACCTGGTGGTTCTTCGATGGCAGCCTGCCTGAAGAGATACCTGTTCGTACCGGTCTTGCCATACTTTATCTTGGCACCATTGGTTCGGTTATCGGGTTTATGCTTTATTTTTATATTCTCAAAAAAATGCAGGTTGCTACCGTCACTTTGATAATGCTTATTACACCAGTGGTGGCCCTGTTTTTAGGTCACTGGATTGACCATGAACCGATCCATAATCTTGTCTGGTTCGGCACCGGTTTAATACTGTCAGGCATGCTGTTACACCAGTTGCCGGTTAAATTTCTGACCCGTAAAATGCTAAAAAAACAAGCATAATTGACGGCCATATTACCCATATATGGCCCCACTATAAATTAGTGGACGAACGAGTTCTACAGGCGCATAGTTGATGGTTCCCCGCAAATAAAGGGCAAGGCATGCGGTTTGTATCGCTGTTTATGTCCGGGGCTAAAAGGCGAGCAACGTACTCGCAAAATAATAAAATTTGCATCTGATACGTCTGGTGCAAATGACGAGGAGAGACAATGACTATAAAACAAGAAATACTTGTTACAGTGCTTGGCTTGTTTTTGTTTACCGGTTTGGTTAGTGCCAGTGAAACAAAACAAGTGTTCCAGACGACACCCAACAAAGATGTTAGTTCAGCCACTGTATTGCCAAATGAATTTGCGGGCGAACTGCGTACCGGTGAAATTTATACGGCTGAAAATTCTGAAAAAATCAAACAAAACAAAGTTGATTTGACCAAAGCCATGATAGGTAAATTTCGTATTAATGGTATCTGAATATAAATAACAAACGAATATTCAAATATTACAGACTACAGCCTATAAAATTTTAAGATTTTAAGATTTTCTAATTTGCCAGAACAGTACGGCTGGCTGCCCATTTCCTGAGCTCGTCTATTTTTTCTTTCATCACAACTGATAACGGCCTGGTTTGTTTTAGTTCATTGTAGATGTGTTCCGTGGTCAAACCAGAATCATCCGCATGGGCCGAGTACAGGCTCGATACAATGGCTTGCTCCAGCTCCGAACCAGAAAAACCCGCACTCGCCTTGGCCAGTTTTTTTATATCGTATTTTTTATAATCAAGGTTTCTTTTAACAAGGTGCACCTTGAGTATTTCAATGCGTGAATCTGTATCAGGAAGATCTACAAAAAATATTTCATCAAGGCGCCCTTTCCTGATTAGCTCTGGTGGTAATGCAGTTATGTCATTCGCTGTCGCAACAATAAAAACACCGTTATTTTCATCGGACATCCATGTTAACAAGGTGCCCAATATGCGCCTGGAAACACCCGAATCATTCTCTTCCCGGGAAATTCCTTTCTCGATTTCATCAATCCATAATACACAGGGCGACATGGTATTTGCGGTTTTAAGGGCTTCCCGCAAGTTTTTTTCTGTCTCACCAATAAATTTGTTATACAAAGCCCCAAAGTCAAGGCGCAACAAAGGTACACCCCAGACCCCGGCAACTGATCGAGCCGCTAAACTCTTGCCGCACCCCTGCACACCCAACAACATTATTCCTTTGGGTTTATCGAGGTTTTTTGTATCTGATGTTGAATGAAAGACTTTACTCCGTTGCTGCAACCACTTCTTCAGGCGAGTTAACCCGGCAACATCAGAAAATTTTACTGTATCTTTTTCGTAAGAAAGGACACCGCTGTCGCCAAATAACTTGTATTTTGCTTCCATAATCTCTGGCAAATCTTCCTCGGTAATTGCACCATCATCATAGATCGCATTTTTAGCCAGCCTGACTGCATCTGTCATTGTCAGGCCTGATAGGTTATTTACCAATAAATCCAGTGTCCGTTTGTTTGCACGTACTTTCCTGCCGGGATTATTTGCAGCCCATTTTCTGGCCAGGTCGGTAACCATTTTTGTTAGATCTTTTTTACCAGGCAAATCAAGCTTAAACCGGGCGCATTGCTTCCTGATTTCCTGTGGTATATCTACTGTGTGGCTAATCAGTACGACTGTGCTCCCCATTTCTTCCTGCGCCAATGCAACTTCACGAAGTTTTCTAATTAATATTGGGTCGTCAAGGTAGGGATGAAAGTCAAGCAGCAGGTAAATGCCTGATTTAGTTGTCGTTGACTTGATATGAGATATAACCGTACCCGGCTCTGAGTTATGGTTTTGTGCCGGGTAATCAATATCCAGGCGCTGCAGGCCCTCGGTAATACTCCACTTGAATAAAGGCCTGAAAAGCCCAATCGCAAGCCTGGTAAATAATTTTAGTACACGCGCTTCTTCATGAGTCTCGACAACAATAATGGGCACTCTCGAGCGCAGCATCAACTCAAGATCATATATATCACTCATACGGAAAATATTGTAAAAATTGTTTGCATTAATCTAATTAAAATTTTTTAAATTATAAATTCCTAATCCAGGTATTGTGCCAGAATATTGTTGGTGCTTCGCAATCTCAGGCTTATTGTTGCAGCCAGGTTACGTAACAGATTTGCCCCCAATCTTGGGTGCTCATCTATTAATGCAGTCATCGCGCCTTGACTTAAAATGACCATTGTTGATTTCTGTCCAGCTACAACTGTGGCTGAATGAGCCTTGCCATCCACCATGGACATTTCGCCAACCGTTCTGCCAGGTAGAATATTAGCAATTTGGCGACTTTTTCCTTTTTGTGTTTCCTTGAGGACAATCAGCTTGCCTGTTATTAACATGCTCATATAATCCGCTGGCTCACCTTCGACATAAATTGCCTCGCCTTCGGCAACAGTTACAGCAACCATATGTTTGGTTAACTTATTTATGTCTTCAGTACTAAATTTACCAAGGACATCGGCCTTGTGAATTGAGCTTGTCAGCTGTTTGATGAGCGCCAAATCAATTTGGACTGGTGGCATAGCCAGGTAACGGGGGGATTTCTTCACATTTTTTTCCTAATGCAAACAGAAACTTTCTAATTGCCTAAAATTCTACCTACATCAGGGTCATAGTGCCAACACTTATTGGCCGTGCCGGGAAAACTACAGGTCGGCGATAGCTTTTCGGCATAATTCGGTGATCACACCCAGCCAGGGTAACAACAAAAGAAATGCTAACGCATTAAGGCTCAAGAGCACTTTTACATCACCTGATGTTTCAATCGCTGGTGCGTCCTCTTGGGCATCATCAAAATACATTAATTTAACAATGCGAAGATAGTAAAAAGCGCCTATAACTGCTAAAAGCACGGCTACAACTGCCAGCCATACCATGTCTGCATCTACGACTGCCTGGATCACCATAAGCTTGGCGTAAAAACCAACGGTAGGCGGTACCCCAGCCATTGAAAACATCAGCACTAACATTAAAAACGCATACCAGGGACTTCGCTGATTCAGGCCCTTAAAATCAGCCAGCTCTTCAGACTCAAACCCTGCCCTTGATAGAAGCAAAACGACACCAAATGCACCAACACTCATGACAGCGTAAATAAGCACATAGATCATGGAAGAGCTGTAACCATTGGCGCTAACACTGATAATTCCGAGCAGAAAAAATCCCATGTGGGAAATTGCCGAGTACGCCAACATACGCTTGATGTTTGTTTGGGCAATGGCAACCACATTACCGACTGTCATTGATAAAATTGAGATGATTATTAACATGTCTTGCCAGCTGGCAGCCAATGGCTCCAGCCCGCCCACAAGCAAGCGCATGATGATTGCAAATGCAGCAAGTTTTGGCGCCGAGCTGATGTACATTGTTACTGATGTTGGCGCACCGTGATAAACATCAGGCACCCACATATGAAATGGTACGGCGCCCAGCTTGAAGAGCAGCCCAACCAGGATAAATACCAACCCAAAAACAAGTGGCATATTATCCAGCCCGGCACTGGCAATCACCGACCTGATGGTGGCAATATCCAGGCTTGCTGTCACGCCATAAATCATTGACATGCCATAAAGCAGCATGCCCGATGCCATCGCCCCCAGGACAAAATATTTCATTGCAGCTTCAGTCGCCCTGGACGAATCCCGCTGAAATGCAACCATGGCATACAAGCTAAGAGACATTAATTCAAGACCCATATAAATGGTAAGCATACTTGCAGCCGACACCATGATCATCATGCCAACTACGCCAAAAAGCCCCAGCACGAAATACTCGCCACGATACATACTCCGCGATTTTAGATAATCACGGGAATAGAGAAATACAAAAAAGACAATCACGTAAATAACAATCTTTAGTATGCTCGCCATAGTGTCATGGATGAACATATCATTGAACACCATCGCCGCTGGCTCGCTAAAGTTCTTAACGGATATAATAAGTGCCACAACCAATGTGGCTTGCGTCAAGACATAGGTAATAATTCTTTGTTGGCTGGATATAAAAGCATCGACCAGCAAAATCACCAATGCCATCGAAAACATAAATATTTCGGGCATTGCCAGCGCGATGTTGGGAAGTGTATTCATAAGATTCGTTTACATATATTCATTGGTTATAACTTTGATACAGACGCAAGACTTAAAATGTTATCGACTGAAACATGCAATACTTCCAGGAATGGATATGGCCAAATACCCATCACCAGAACTGCTATTGCCAAAGTAGCCAGTAGCATTGTTTCCCGTGCATTAATATCCGTGAGTACCTTCACCTTATCGTTGGCGACCTTGCCAAAAATTACACGTTTATACATCCACAACGTATAAGCTGCGCCAAATATTAATGTCAGCGCTGCAATGGCTGCATACCAGTGATTGACCTGGAAAGCGCCCAGTATCACCAGGAATTCACCGACAAACCCTGACGTAGCAGGCAGGCCACTATTGGCCATGCCGAATAACAGCATAAATGCAGCAAAAACCGGCATGGTATTAACTACGCCACCGTAATCTTTAATCAACCTGGAATGCATGCGGTCGTACATCATGCCGACGCAGATAAATAATGCGCCGGATATAAAGCCGTGGGAAATCATCTGGATAATCGCACCTTCCATGCCCTGGGGATTAAACAGAAATAATCCCATGGTGACAAAACCCATATGAGAGATGGACGAATAAGCAATCAGCTTTTTCATGTCTTCCTGGACCAGGGCTACCAGGCCAATATAAACCACGGCAATTAACGAAAGCACAATCATGAAAAAAGCCAGTTCCTGGCTGGCATCCGGTGCGATCGGAATATTAAATCTTAAGAAACCATAAGCGCCCAACTTCAGCATGATCGCAGCCAGCACCACGGAACCACCAGTCGGTGCCTCAACATGGGCATCTGGCAGCCAGGTATGAACTGGCCACATGGGAATTTTCACGGCGAAGGCGGCAAAGAGCGCCAGGAAAATAAATATTTGCTCTGTCAAATCCAGCTTGACAGCGTAAAGCGTCTGGATATCAAAACTCTCACCAGCTTTATAATAAAGATAAATGAGAGAAACAAGCATCAAGACCGAGCCGATAAATGTATACAGGAAAAACTTGATCGCGGCATAAACCCGTCTTGGCCCGCCCCATATGCCTATAATAAGATACATGGGCACCAACAAGGCTTCCCAGAATACATAAAACAGCAGTGCGTCCATGGCGCTGAACACCCCGACCATCAAACCTTCCATGATCAGGAACATGGCCATATATTGGGCTACTTTTTTCTGGATAACTTTCCAGCTTGCGATAATTACCAGCACGGTGGTAAATGTGGTTAATATAATCAGCAGCAATGAAATACCATCAATGCCAAGACTATAATTTACGTTAAACGCCTCAATCCAGGGGCTCAGCTCAACAAACTGCATGTCGGCAGTTTTCGCATCAAAACGGGTATAAAGCAGAACACTGGCAAAAAATGTTGCCAGTGAAATGACCAAACTCAATATTCTTATAACAGGTGCGCGCCTGTCATCGCCAATGGCCAATACAGCAAGGCCACCCAATATTGGCAGCCAGATAACAAGACTTAATAAATTATCAGCAAACATATTTTTATATTAAATTAATTAATTCTTTTTTATTATTTATTCTCTCAACCGTGCAGAAAAAATGTAATCAGGGTAAATAACCCAATAATCATTGCAAAGGCATAGTGATACACATAACCAGACTGAATATGTCGAACCAGGGAAGATACCCAACCGACAACACGGGCACTGCCATTGACCGCCAGGCCATCAATTAAACGTTCATCACCCAACCGCCAGAATAACCGGCCAGTTAATCTTGCGCCTGCCGCAAAAACAATATTATTGAAATGATCAAAATAATATTTGTTCTCAAGCAAACGATAGATAAAAGCAAATTTTTTACTGATAACGCCTGGTAGATGCGGGTACTTTATGTAACACAGCCAGGCACCTAGCCAGCCGGCCAACATCAGGTAAAATGGCAAGGCCTTGACACCGTGGGCCATATACTGACCGATACCTTGCCAGCTTTCTTTTAGCGTTGCCAACACATCATGTTCCGGTAACACAAAAATGGCGTTACCAAATAAATCGCCGAACACAATCGGCTCGATATATAGTGCGCCTATGACAATTGATGGGATTGCCAGCAAAACAAGCGGCACAGTCACTACCAGTGGCGACTCCTTGAGATGATTCCGCGTGTGTTCATCCATACGCGGCTTGCCATGGAAGGTCAGGTACAACAGGCGGAATGAATAAAATGACGTAATAATCACGCCTGTCACCACACTAAAGTAAGCGAAACCACTACCAAAGATTGACGAGGTGTGTACCGCCTCAATAATTGTATCCTTGGAAAAGAACCCGGCGAAACCAGGAAATCCTATTAACGCTAATGTGCCTATCCACATGGTGATCCAGGTGACAGGCATATATTTTTTCAGGCCACCCATCTTGCGCATGTCTTGCTCGTGATGCATGGCAATAATCACCGAACCGGCACCGAGAAATAATAAAGCTTTGAAAAATGCATGGGTCATTAAATGAAACACACCGGCTGAATAAGCAGACACGCCCAGGGCAACAGTCATATAACCTAACTGCGACAGGGTTGAGTAAGCCACCACGCGCTTGATATCGTTTTGCACCAGCCCAATCAGACCCATAAACAATGCCGTGATCGCGCCAATAATAAGTACAACAGACAACGCGGTAGTTGACAGTTCGAATAATGGAGACATGCGGGCAACCATGAATATACCGGCAGTAACCATGGTGGCTGCATGAATTAATGCGGAAATAGGTGTTGGGCCTTCCATGGAATCGGGCAACCAGACATGTAATGGTACTTGCGCAGATTTACCCATGGCACCAACAAATAACAGGATGCTTATAAGCGTGATCAGGTTCCAGTCAACACCGGATACTATTTCCAGTGTCTGGCTTGCATATTGCGGGGCAATAGCGAAAACCGCTGCATAATCGAGGGTACCAAAGGTTTTATAAATCGCTGCAATGCCGAGTAAAAATGCCAGGTCTCCGACACGGTTAACAAGAAAGGCCTTCAGGCTGGCAAATATAGCGCTCTCTCGTGTATACCAGAAACCAATCAATAAATAGGATACAAGGCCCACTGCTTCCCAACCAAAAAATAATTGCAGGAAGTTGTTGGACATCACCAGCATCAACATGGAAAAAGTAAACAAGGCGATGTAGCTAAAAAATCTTTGATAACCCGGATCATCACGCATATAACCAACGGTATAAATATGCACCATGAAAGAAACAAACGTGACCACGACCATCATCGTGGCGGTCAGGCCATCGATCAGGAATCCTATCTCAATAGGAATGCCGCCGCTCACCCCCCAGGTATAAACCGTGCCGTTAAATGTGTTACCTGACATCACATCGGGTAAAATCACAAAAGCAGACAAGGCAAATGATACTGCCACGCCCAGGATAGTGACGGTATGGGAACCAGACCGGCCAATCTTCCTGCCCAGCAAGCCCGCAAGCAACGCGCCGCCTAAAGGAAACAAAGGCACCAGGAGATAAATTGTTTTCATGCTAAGTCCAAACATCTTTATCCCTTCAGCATATCCAGGTCTTCGACATTAATGGTTCGCCGGTTTCTAAATACGACAATTAATATTGCCAGGCCAATGGCCGCCTCGGCAGCGGCTACGGTTAATATAAAGAATACAAATACCTGGCCAGCGCTATCGCCCAGGTAATGCGAAAATGCAATAAAATTCATATTGGCTGCCAGTAAATTCAATTCAATGGCCATCAGTAAAATCACGACATTTTTTCGATTGAGAAAAATTCCAACCATGCTGATGGAAAAAAGGATGGCACCAAGAATCAAATAATAATTTAATGGAATCACGGTCTTCTCTCCGATGGCATCTTGATAATCCGCAAACGATCTTTGGCCTGTACCTTGATCTGCTCGCCAGGATTCTGGTGCTTGGTCGTTTTACGTTTGCGCATTGTTAGAGAGATGGCGGCAATAATTGCCACGACCAGTATCAACGCGGCAATCTCAAACGGGTACACATAAAAGGTATAAAGCAGCCGGCCCAGTTCCCGAGTATTACTGTATGCCGCGTCATGGCCTGCCGGTTCAGGCATTCGCTCCAAACCAAACAAGTTATCACTCAGGATAATACTCATCTCCAGTAGTAACAGCACACCAACCAACCCGCCAATTGGCAGATATTCACCAAAACCTTCACGTAGCTTGACCAGGTTAATATCCAGCATCATAACCACAAACAAAAACAGGACCATAACCGCGCCGACATAAACGAGCACCAGGGTAATGGCAAGAAACTCTGCCTCCAGCAATAACCAGAGCGCCGCGGCATTAAAAAACGCCAATACCAGAAAAAGTGCTGCCTTAACCGGATTACGGATTGTAATCACCATAGTGGCTGCAAACACCAGGGTTGCTGCAAAAATAAAAAACAGAAGCTGTTCAAAATTCATTATAAATAAGTCCTATCGATACCTGGCATCTTTTTCACGGTCGGCCGCAATTTGTCTTTCGTGTTTATCACCCACGGCCAGCAACATTTCCTTGGTATAATAAAGATCGCCTCTTTTTTCGCCGTGATAGTCAAATACTCTTGTTTCTACAATTGAATCGACCGGACAGGCCTCTTCACAGAATCCGCAAAAAATACATTTTGTCAGGTCAATATCGTAACGGGTTGTCCTGCGTGTCCCGTCCTCGCGTTGTTCAGACTCAATGGTAATCGCCAGTGCCGGACAAATTGCTTCACAAAGTTTGCAGGCAATGCATCTTTCTTCACCATTTGGATATCGACGTAACGCATGGAGGCCGCGAAATCGATACGACTGTGGCGTGCACTCATCCGGGTAAAAAATAGTATTCTTGGGGGACCACATGATTTTCATGGTCACCCCGAGCCCCATGAGCATTTCCCAAAACGTAAAACTTTTCACAAAATGTTTTAGCGAATTCATATCATCATGTCCCTTTAGTGAAAGTAATCGCCATAGGGCGTCAGGTACATGGCGCTACCCATGAAAATAATCCAGACCAGGGTAACAGGAATAAGAACCTTCCAGCCCAGGCGCATGATTTGATCATATCGGTAGCGGGGAAAGGTAGCCCGGAACCAGAGGAAGAAGAATGCAAAAAAAGCTATCTTACCGAGTAGCCAGACAATATTGGGAATCCAGTTAAACGGGGCAATATCCCAAATGGGATGCCAGCCACCGAGAAACATAATGGCAGTTAATGCAGATATTAAAATTATGTTAGCATATTCTGCCAGGAAAAATACAGCGAAGGTCATGCCGGAATACTCAACATGAAAACCCGCCACGATCTCTGATTCGCCTTCAGCCACATCAAAGGGCGCCCGGTTGGTTTCGGCTACGCCGGATATAAAATAAACAAAAAACAGTGGCAATAATGGCCAGATATACCAATCCGTAAAATTGCCAGACTGGGCTATTACAATATCGTGTAAATTCAAACTGCCGGCGGCCATCAAGACACCGACCAATGCAAAACCCATGGCGATTTCGTAGGAGACAATCTGGGCGGCGGAACGCATGGCCCCAAGAAATGCATATTTCGAATTGGATGCCCAGCCTGCAATGATCACACCGTAAACACCAACTGACGTTAAGGCCAGTATATATAACAGGCTCGCGTCAACATTGGCCAGCACCAAACCGTCATCAAATGGTATGACTGCCCAGGCTGCCAACGCCGGGCCAATCGATAAAATTGGCGCAATAATAAATAAAAACTTATTTGCGTTGGTCGGTAAAATGATTTCTTTAAACATCAGCTTGATCGCATCAGCAATAGGCTGCAACCAGCCTCGGGGGCCAACGCGATTTGGTCCGATACGCGCCTGCATGTAACCAATGATCTTGCGTTCGGCAAAGGTCAGGTAAGCAACGGCGACCATTAGTGGAACCGTGATAACGATAACCAGGATAAGGTTAAATGACCCGGCATGCACCCAGGATTGCAGCCACTCGGGCAAGCCGACCCAGGCAGTCAAACCATCAATGATGTCCATGATGCTATTCATAATTACTCACATTGGTCATAACTTGCTCACGCTGGCATGTCCACAAGCCCCAAGTGCAGATGTCTCGTTATAACCGGCCGGTATCCAGATGCAGGCATCGGGAATACGCTCATCTATCTCGACATTAAGTTGCGCGTCACCTTCCAGCATCCTGACACGAATAACATCGCCTTGTTTGATATCCAGTTTTGCAGCCTGATCACTATTTACTCGCGCGTTAGTGCCGGGGTTGTCATGAGTCAACTGTAATGCAGACGCCCGGCGGACAATATTATCGGTGCGATATATCGGTACCTCGGCCAATCGATATAGGTCAAAAATTTTGCCGCCCAGTTTTTTCGGTATTTTCACTTGCTTCAAAACATTGCCTGACTGGCCGTTACTATCGATCACAATATTCATTTCTTTTCTAACGTCATCGATAGAATTGTACTCAAAACCTTCAAGCTCGAAATAATTTCCCAGTACTCTGAGAATTTTCCAGGCGGGACGTGATTCGCCCTGGGGTGTGACAGTACTACGATAAGTCTGCATCTTGCCTTCGCAATTAATATGTGTGCCCGCCGTCTCGAAAAACGTTGCCATGGGCAACATCACGCTGGCGCAATCAAGCACCAGTTCACCAGTACCAGGTTTGAAAGGCGTCAACACGGCAATAAATTCTGCACTTTCCATGGCCAGGCGAGCCCGCCCGGCATCAATACAGTCGAGCGCAGGTTCCAGACCAAGCATAATGTAGGCCTTTAATGGCTTTTTAATCATGGCATGGGCAGTCACACCTGTTTTGTCAGTAGCTGAATTATTGGCACCACGATGCGGCACACAACCGGCCAGCCAGGCACCGGCACTGTTCCCCTGCGCCAAAAACCCTATTTGTGCGCCAGATAAATCAGCAGCTAGTTGTGCCAGTGCTCTGAACTGGGATGAATAACTATTTGAAAAAGCATAATTACCCAGCAAAATCGTTGCCGGAGATTGTTTTAGCAATATTTTTGCCATTGCCTGTTCGGTTGTGCCGGGTGTGACCTTGTTTAATAATTTAGCAGCATCATCAGGCAGTGATTTATTTGTTTCATCAGCAAGTACCTTCACCAGGCCTGCCAATGATTCCAGCATTTGCTGTGGGGTACCGATAGTTTGTAATTCCGGTGCGTGAGTGAAGTCATAATCTACCGGATTAATGGCCATCAAACTTGCGCCATTCTGTTGTGCCTTGCGAACTCGCAACCCAATCAATGGTTGATCTTTACGTATGTTTGAACCAATGAGCAATATTGATTTCGATGCTTCCAGTGACTTCAGGCTTTGGCCCAGTCCGGGAAAATCAGGCATTAGTTCGTCATCTGAAAAATCCAGCTGGCCTGTTCTGTGGTCGACATTACCGGTGCCAAGCGCCCTTAATAATTTCTGTAATAAATAAAATTCTTCCGTCGCACAATGTGGTGCGGCCAGTGCGCCAATTTTGTCGATGCCATGCTGCTCAATAACTTTACTCAGACCTCGCAAGGTAAACTCAAGCGCGCTATTCCAGTCGGTTTCCTGCCATTCATTGTCTACCTTAATCATTGGCATCGTCAGGCGATCACCATGATTATTCGCTTCATAGCTAAATCGATCTCGATCCGAAATCCAGGTTTCATTTACCTCGTTGTTTTCGCGGGCAACAACTCGCATGACCTTGTTGTCACGGGTATGGACTGTAAGATTTGCGCCGACATTATCATGGGGGCTTATGGATGCACGCTTTAGCAATTCCCATGGTCGTGCAGAGTAGCGAAAAGGTTTTGAAGTTAATGCACCGACAGGGCATAAATCAATAATATTGCCAGACAATTCAGAATCGATACTGTTCTCGATGTAAGTACCAATTTTGGTAAACTCGCCCCTGCCGGTGGCACCCATTTCCATAATGCCGGCCACTTCCTGGCCAAAACGTACACAACGGGTGCAATGAATACAACGCGTCATTTCGGTGGCAATTAACGGCCCAATATTTTTGTCAATAACAACACGCTTGGCTTCGAGGTAACGGGAATTATCGCCACCATAACCCACGGCCAGATCCTGCAATGTGCACTCACCGCCCTGGTCACAAATTGGACAATCCAGGGGATGGTTAATCAGTAAAAATTCCATGACACCTTTTTGGGCGCGCTTGGCGACTTCCGACTGGGTAAAAACTTTCATGCCCTCGGCAACTGGCGTGGCACAGGCAGGTAAAGGTTTGGGCGCCTTTTCAACTTCAACCAGGCACATGCGGCAATTGGCCGCCACGGTTAAATTCTTGTGATAACAAAATCGCGGGATAACAATACCGGCAGCATCCGCGGCCCTGATTAACATAGAGCCCTTCTCTGCCTGTACAGTCTGGCCGTTTATTTCAAAACTGACGAGGTCATTTTTGACCTGGTCTTTTGTAATTACATTGTCAGTTTTTGTGCTCATCTATTTAACACCCGGCAGGCAAGTGCCGTGCTCAATGTGGTATTCAAATTCGCTACGAAAATGTTTCAGGAAACCCTGCACTGGCATGGCCGCAGCATCACCCAGCGCACAAATAGTACGGCCGGCTATTTTTTCTGTTATGTCATCCAGTAGGGCGAGATCCTCAATGTGGCCATGGCCATGTTCAATACGATGAACAACACGAGACATCCAGCCCGTACCCTCGCGACAAGGGGTACACTGTCCACATGATTCTTCAAAATAAAAGTGTGATATGCGCGCCAGGGCCCGCACCATGCAAGTTGTTTCATCCATGACAATCACTGCACCTGAGCCCAGCATTGATCCGGCCTGGGCGATGGAGTCATAGTCCATGGTCAGTTCCATCATTTGCAAGCCAGGAATAACCGGCGCAGAAGACCCGCCCGGGATCACCGCCTTCAAGCGATTACCATTTTTAACGCCGCCTGCCAGTTCCAGTAAATCAGAAAAAGGCATGCCCATGGGCACTTCATAATTACCGGGTTTATTGACATGCCCGGAAACAGAAAAAAGTTTAACGCCGCCGTTATTGGGTTTGCCCAATTCCAGGAACCACTTGCCACTGTTTTGCAGGATCATCGGCACCGAGGCCAGAGTTTCAGTATTATTGATGGTGGTGGGCTTGCCGTATAAACCATAATTTGCCGGAAACGGCGGTTTATAACGGGGCTGACCTTTTTTGCCTTCAATGGATTCAAGCAGTGCAGTTTCTTCACCGCAAATATAGGCGCCGGCACCAAGATGATTGTAAAGGTCGAATTGAAATCCCGACCCTAATATATCTTTACCCAGCAGACCTGCCTGGTAGGCTTCTTCCAGTGCGCCTTCGGTGCGCTCATAAGGCTCCCAGAATTCACCGCGAATATAGTTATAACCGACACTGGCACCAATACAGTAACCGGCAATAATCATTCCTTCTATCAAAGCGTGCGGATTGTAACGAAGTATATCGCGATCCTTGCAGGTACCGGGCTCGCCTTCATCGGAGTTGCAAACAATATATTTTTGGCCGGGCGCGGTCCGTGGCATGAAACTCCATTTAAGACCGGTAGGAAAACCGGCACCACCACGGCCTCTTAAAACTGAAGTCTTAAGCTCTTCAATGATGTCTTCGGGCGGTGTTTTTTCTTTGAGTATACGTTTTAATACTTCATAACCGCCTTGTTGCCGGTACGACTCAAGCGTCCAGCAATTGTCAGCATCAATATTATTGAAACAAACTTGTACGCTCACAACTTACTCCAGACCTGCCAGCAGCTGGTCAATGGCTTCCGGTGTCAGGTTCTCGATATAATCTTTATTAACCTGCATCATGGGCGCACCGACACAGGCACCCAGGCATTCCACTTCTTTCAGGGTGATTTTTCCATCTGCTGTGGTCTCGCCGAGCTTGATACCTAACCGTTTTTCGAAATGGGCGACTACTTCTGCGGAACCACACAACATGCAGGAAATATTTGTGCAAATACTGATTTTATGTCGGCCAACTGGTTCAAGCTCATACATTGAGTAGAACGTAGCCACCTCATAAACAGCAATTGGTGGCATTTCCAAATAGGCCGCAATGGCATCCATTAATTGAGTGCTCAACCAGCCATCATTCTGGTCCTGGACAATTCTCAAGGCAGCCATGACCGCACTCTGTTTTTGATTGGCAGGATACTTGGCAACCCACTTATCGATCTCCGCTCTTGTTGCGCCTGTCAACATTTCAATTTTTAAATTTAATGCTGCCTGGGAACTAATCATCGATCGATCTCCCCAAAAACAATATCCAGGGTACCTATTACTGCGACAACATCGGCCAACATATGACCACGACCCATCTCATCAAGGGCTGACAAGTGGGCAAAACCGGGGGCACGAATTTTCAGTCGGTAGGGTTTATTGGCACCATCAGATACCAGGTAAACACCAAACTCACCCTTGGGATGTTCAATGCAAGAATAAATTTCGCCCTTCGGTACGCAAAAACCTTCAGTAAAAAATTTAAAATGATGAATCAGGGATTCCATGTCATCTTTCATGCTAACCCTGTCCGGTGGTGCAACTTTACGGTTGTCGGCAATAACTTCGCCATCATTTTTTTTCAGCCACTCAACACACTGCCTGATAATCCGGTTCGATTGCCGCATTTCTTCTATCCGTACCAGGTATCGATCATAACAGTCGCCATTGGTGCCAATGGGGATATCAAAATCCATACGATCATAGATTTCGTAAGGTTGTTTTTTACGCAGGTCCCAGGCAATACCTGAACCACGTAACATGGGACCAGTTAATCCCAACTGGAGTGCACGCTCCTGGGGCACAACACCGATACCCACTGTTCTTTGCTTCCAGATTCTATTGTCAGTCAATAAAGTCTCATACTCATCAACACGACCAGGAAAGCGTTCCGTAAAATCCCAGATGAAATCGAGCAGTGTGCCCTGTCTGTTTTCATTTAACCTGGCAACATCTTTTGCGTTATGCCATTTTGATTTTTCATACTTTGGCATGCTGTCGGGCAAGTCTCGATTGACACCACCCACCCGGTAATAGGTTGCATGTAACCGGGCGCCGGATACTGCCTCGTAACAATCCATGAGATCTTCGCGTTCCCGAAAGCAATACAGGAACATAGACATCGCACCAACATCAAGGGCATGTGTACCCAGCCAAAGCAGGTGGTTCAGGATGCGGGTAATCTCATCAAACAATACGCGAATGTACTGCGCCCTTAATGGCACATCTATTTCCAGTAACTTTTCGATAGCACTTACATAAGCATGTTCATTGCACATCATGGATACATAATCCAGACGGTCCATGTAACCAATGCTCTGGGAATAAATTTTAGTCTCGACCAGTTTTTCCGTCGCACGATGCAACAGGCCAATATGTGGATCGGCCCGTTCGATTACTTCGCCATCCATCTCGAGCACCAGGCGTAATACCCCATGGGCCGCCGGATGTTGCGGGCCAAAATTCATTGTGTAATTACGAATCTCAGCCACCGAAACCATCCTCCCGAATAATGCGGGGTGTCAGAACCCGTGGCTCAATGGACACAGGCTCGTAAACAACCCGTTTTTTCTCGGGGTCATAACGTGTCTCAACATGTCCCGAAATTGGAAAATCTTTCCTGAATGGGTAACCCACGAAACCATAATCCGTGAGTATCCTGCGTAAATCCGGATGCCCCTCGAAAATAATGCCGAATAAATCAAAGGCCTCGCGTTCAAACCAGTTAGCAACGTTCCAGATATCAACGACTGAATGAACCACGGGTAATTCTGTATCCAGAAAAACGCGCAGTCGTAAACGACGGTTGTGTTTTATCGATAATAAATGATAGACAACTGCGAATCGATCAGGGCCTGATTCTTCCGGTGTCTCTGACGAGTCATCCTGGCCATATAATAAATAATCAACACCACATACATCGATGAGTTGCTCACAGGCATAGTACTCGTTGTCACGCAGTGCCTGACAAACTTTAATCAGGTCATCTACTTTAACTTCAGCAGTCAACTCGCCATGATGTTCTTCCAGGCTTGTTATGCTATCGCCAAAATCTTTTTTCAGGCGTTCGGAAACATTTTGTAAGGAGAGGCTCATTGATAAGCAAGTAAGTTAGTGAGTTAGTGAGTTATTTATTCAACGTTGATTAACGTGCAATCGTATTGGTTCTTCTAATTTTATTTTGCAGTTGCAAAATGCCATACAACAATGCTTCCGGTGTCGGTGGGCAGCCAGGCACATAGACATCTACGGGTACAATACGGTCACAACCACGAACGACAGAGTAAGAGTAATGGTAATAACCGCCGCCATTAGCGCAGGAGCCCATGGAAATAACCCAACGCGGTTCCGCCATTTGGTCATAAACTTTTCGTAAGGCTGGCGCCATTTTGTTCACCAGTGTACCGGCAACAATCATCACGTCTGATTGCCGTGGGCTTGGTCGAAACAACACACCAAAACGATCAAGGTCATAACGAGAGGCGCCTGCATGCATCATTTCAATAGCGCAACAGGCCAGGCCAAAAGTCATTGGCCATTGTGAGCCCGTACGCGCCCAGTTAATAAGTGAGTCCATCGAGGTGGTGACAAAACCTTTTTCGAGTACGCCTTCTATTCCCATTCCAGGGCCCCTTTTTTCCATTCGTAAATAAAACCAATGATCAATATGCCCAGGAACAGCATCATTGCCAGAAATCCAAACATGCCAATTTCTTCAAGTACAACTGCCCAGGGAAACAGGAAAGCAATCTCGAGATCAAAAATAATAAAAAGTATCGCAACCAGGTAATAGCGCACGTCAAATTTCATGCGTGTATCTTCAAATGATTCAAAACCGCATTCGTAGGGTGAAAGCTTCTCACTGTCGGGCCGATCAGTCGCCAGCATGGCACCCATAGACACCATGACGACGCCCACCAGGAGCCCGACAATAATAAAAATTAAAATAGGTAGGTAATTTTCAAGCATTTTTAAATTCTATAATGATTGTTTTGCATGCCTGCTAAAAACCCGGTCAGTCTAGGCTTTGAGGTCGATTAAAGTCAAGTTTGCCTTGACCCGGCAATCTCTATTAATTCAATAGTTTGTGTGGTTTTTTGAGGGTATAAAAAACCCCTATCCCTGATTTTGGATTAATATGAGTAAGCTTAAGGTTATTATAATTCTGGCAGACAAAAAGTCCTGGTAGACATGAGATTCTGGAATGGAAAGAAATAAGTGAAATTAACAGCAATACCTATGAGCCAACTATCTAGGCCGCCAGCTCTATTTTTATGTGCTTGCCCAGGGCCTTGGCAGCTCTCTCCAACGTGAGCAAGGTTACCGAAGCATTGTCCGGATCAAGTAGACGTTCTAGCGCCGAACGGCTCGTTTCCATACGCCTGGCAAGTTGTGTTTTCGTCATCTTTTGCTCCTTCATGAGCTCGCCAAGTTGGTATGCGATCACTCGCTTAACCGCGATGGCCTCCACCTCTGGTAGCACGCCTTCCTCTTCCAAAAACTCATCCAGCTTACTTCCTATGTATTTGTTCATGTCATATCTCCAGCTTAAGTTTTCTTTCCCTGGCCAACGCTAAATCTTTGATGGGCGCCTTTTGTGATTTCTTGATAAAACCGTGCAAAAGTACCATCTTGTCATCGATCACGGTAAAAAGTATGCGCGCGATTCTCCGGTCGAGTTTTGAGCGTATTTCCCACAGACCCTGCTCCAATTTACGCACCACTGGCATTCCAAGTGGCCAGCCATATTGCACAGTCTTTATATCGCCACCGATGGTCTTTTTGTCCTTTTTTGCCAGTCTATTCAACCATTCTCGAACCGGCTCATTGCCGGTTCCCGTTTGGTAAAAAACTACGACCAGTTGCACATCCCTTTGCATAAACTAAGTGTACCATTAATGGTACATATTGCAAGCAAACGGTATGCAGGTCAAGTATCATATCGGCTCTTTATCCATTAGGCCTTTTGATATTTAAAGCACCAATATGATACTTGACCCCAAAGTTTTGACTATTTCCATTGATATACAGATATAGCAAGGACGACATTCGCCTGCATCAGAATGCTACCAATCTTTAATTTATTAATTTTCGCGACGCCGTATAGTTCCATGACGGGTGTCCTGAAGATGAAAAGCAAAATAGACATATACAATAATATGCAGAAATTGAGATTTTTCCCAGACAGAATTCTAATTGTGGTTAGAGTTAATTACAAAAGAGGAATTGAATAAATGAATAAATGGTGCCGAAGGCGGGACTCGAACCCGCACGGCTCGCGCCACTGCCCCCTCAAGACAGCGTGTCTACCAGTTCCACCACTTCGGCAATATTATATTAAGAAGTAATTATTTAGGGACGTCCGGCACACCTTCCTGAGGTGCTGCCTTCTTGGCTTCTTTAGGTTCGATCTCTATTGTCTTTTTTTGCTCCGTGGGTGTGACTGGCGCTTCAATTTGATCGGTCACACTGCTAGTCCTGGCTTTTGGAGACAAAAAATAACCAAGCGACAGGCTGGTAATAAAAAATATGGTTGCCAGTGCCGCAGTCATGCGCGACATAAAGTTCGCAGCGCCGCCACTACCAAAAACTGACTGTGAGCCACCACCACCGCCAAATGCCGCACCTGCATCTGCACCTTTACCGTGCTGTAACAAGACCATGCCCACCAGGGCGATGGCTGTGAGTACATGAATGACCAAAACAATATCTTGCATAACTTGATTATCTTTGAAGTTTAAAATTAATAAATCACTAAATTTATAAAACCAGCTTTGTTCAGCCAGCGGCTTTTGCGATTCCCAGGAAATCTTCCGCTTTTAATGAAGCGCCACCAATCAGGCCGCCATCTATATCTGGCTGGGCAATCAATTCAGCGGCATTATCCGGTTTCATACTGCCGCCATACAACAGTCTAATACCAGCAGCCACGCCTGCATCAAGGTCGGCAAGTTTATGTCGAATATAGGCATGGACTTCCTGGGCCATATCCGGTGTTGCTGTTTTGCCTGTCCCTATCGCCCAAACCGGCTCATAGGCAATAACTGCATTGGCAAAGGATTTTATGCCGTGCGCATCTATTACTTCATCAAGCTGTCGGTTTATCACTGATTCGGTTTCATTTTCGGCCCGCTCTTCCAGTGATTCGCCCACGCAAAGAATTGGGACCAAACCATTGTCCTGGGCTGCACCAAACTTCATGGCCACCACGTTATCATCTTCACCATAGTAATTACGGCGCTCTGAGTGACCAACGATGGCATAAGTACAGCCAAAATCTTTCAGCATCGGGCCCGACACTTCTCCTGTATAGGCCCCGGAATTATGGATATCCAGGTTCTGACTGCCCCACTTAACCGCTGAGCCAGCCAGTTTACTGGCAACGGCCGGGATCAAAATAAACGGCGGACAAACAGCCAGTTCGGCGCTTTTTACGTCTGCCAGACCGGCCAGGATCCCATCCAGCAATTTGCTGGCATCTGCCTGATCGCCGTTCATTTTCCAGTTTCCTGCAACCAGTGGTTGACGCATGCCTGTCTCCTTTTGAACTTAATCTATATAACTAAGGAATTCTTGTAGGAATTTATTGGGAAAAACGGCGGCGATGTTACCGACCGAGACCGGATAAAGCAATACTTACGCCACTTTTCCCTGTTATTTCAGGCCTGTTGTTGCCACCTAGGCCGCCGCCTCGCCTGCCGCTTCTTTTACCGCACTGGCCAGGTTGTTGGTTAATCGATTGACCATTAATTCATCGCAGCCTTCGACCATCACCCTAATAACAGGTTCTGTGCCAGAGGCACGCAATAATACCCTGCCCTTGTCAGCCAGCTCTTTTTCGGCCTCAGCGACCGCATCCTGAATTTTTTCCGATGCATTAACATCAAAACTATTCTTGATGTGTACCTCGCGGGGGATGCTGACATTCACCATATTCTGGGGGAACAGCTCCATGCCAGATTTGAGGTCAGCCAATGACTTGCCAGTCTGGACCATGACCGACAGTGCTTCCAGTGCGCAGATAATGCCGTCGCCAGTGGTACTTTTATCGAGACAAATGATGTGGCCGGAGGACTCACCGCCCAACTCCCAGCCTTCCTGTGTCAGTAAATTCATAACGTATCGATCGCCAACCGAGGCCCGTTTAAAGGGAATTTTACTGGCCTGGAAGGCCTGCTCCAGCCCCAGATTAGTCATTAATGTGCCAACAATGCCGCCATTCAAGCGCTGGTTTCGTTTTCTTGCCATGCCAATGACATACAATATTTGATCGCCATCGGCCAGGTTGCCCTTATCATCGACCATAATCAGGCGATCGCCATCGCCGTCCAGGGCGATACCCACATCGGCACGAAATTCCTGTACTTTGCTCTGCAAGGCAGCCGGGCTGGTTGATCCGCAGTCCTGGTTAATATTAAAACCATCAGGCTCATTGGAGATGGCAATCACATCGGCCCCAAGCTCTGAAAATACATGGGGCGCCACCTGGTAAGCGGCACCATTGGCGCAATCGAGTACTATTCGTAGGCCTTCAAGGTCCATACGACTGGGAAAGGTACTTTTGCAGAATTCCACGTAGCGGCCGGCGGCATCGGGATAACGTTTGGCATTGCCCAGTTCGGCCGAGCTAACCGTTTCCAGGGGTTGGTCCATCATGGCTTCAATTTCGGCCTCGACGTCATCGGGCAATTTGGTGCCTTGAGAGGAAAAAAATTTAATTCCATTATCTTCATAGGGATTATGGGATGCTGAAATCACAATGCCCGCCCGGGCCCTGGCTGTGCGAGTTAAATAAGCAATGCCCGGCGTCGGCATTGGACCCAATAAGCGGACATCCACACCAGCGGCTGATAAGCCCGATTCCAGTGCTGACTCAAGCAAATAACCGGATATTCGCGTATCTTTGCCAATTAATACTTTGCCGCTACGGCCCAATACACGGCCAGCGGCCCAGCCCAGCTTTAACATGCGCTCGGGTGTAATGGGTTCCTGGCCAACACGCCCACGTATGCCGTCAGTACCAAAATAACGTCTTTTCATTCAACAATTCTCCTGCCTAGCGCCAATCGGATTTGGTGTCTACATTTATGCAGTCACAGCTTCAGTTATTCTAACGGCATCAAGGGTCTCAGCCACATCATGCACCCTTAATATATTAGCGCCATTTTGAACTGCCATCACCGCCAGGGCCAGGCTGGCTGGCAAACGCCGATCCACGGCCGACCCCAATATTTTCTCAATCAACGATTTTCGTGATAAGCCTGCCAATATTGGCAAACCAAAATCCTTGAATTGTGAAAGATTTCTTAATAATTCTAGATTATGAGCCACTGACTTGCCAAATCCAAATCCAGGATCAATGACCAGTTTATCCTGTTTTAGGCCTGCCTCAATACAGGCCGTAATACGACCACCAAGAAAGGTTTTTACCTCCCTTGTGACGTTTTCGTAACAAGGATCTTTTTGCATGGTTTCAGGTTTACCCTGCATATGCATCAGGCAAACAGGCACATCCAGCTGCAAAGCCGCCGCCATCGCCCCTTCGGCCTGTAGTGCGTTGATGTCATTAATAAACCCGGCGCCTGCATTTACGGCTGCTGACATTACCTCTGGTTTGCAGGTATCAATTGAAATCGGACAGTCAACCACACGGGATAAACGTTCTATGACAGGCAAAACCCGATCCAGCTCCTGGGTTATGGAAACAGCATCGGCCCCCGGTCGAGACGATTCGCCGCCGATATCAATAATGTCGGCACCCTCGGCAGCCATGCGTTCGCCATGGCTGACCGCTTCATCGACACCCAAAAAAAGACCCCCGTCAGAAAATGAATCGGGGGTGATATTCAGTACGCCCATAATTGCCACCTTGTTAAGGTTTAGCAATCGACCGGCACAATCCATGAAAATATTGTCAGGTTGGGTCAGCTGGAACAATTACCGGTTAATGTTCTCCGGCAGGTGTGTTCAGGTTAGGTTTCGCATCCGGCTTTGTACCTTTACCGGTGGAACCAGAACCGTTCTTGGTACCGTTGGTATTTTCCGGTGGTTGTGGTTTTTTACCAGCCATAACGTCGTCTATCTGAGTTGCATCCAACGTTTCCCATTCCAGCAGTGATTTCGTCATTAGTTCAATTTTATCACGATTGTCTTCAATGATTTTGCGGGCGATCTCGTATTGCTCATCAATGATACGACGAATTTCGTCATCTACCTGCTGGGCCGTGGCATCACTGAGATTTTTGTGGGTCGTCACATCGCGACCAAGAAATATCTCGCTTTCATTTTCACCATAAACCCGGGTACCCATGACGTCGCTCATGCCCCAACGAACAACCATGTTGCGGGCAAGATCGGTGGCACGCTCAAAATCGTTAGTCGCACCAGTGGTCATTTGATCCATAAATACTTCTTCAGCAATACGGCCGCCCATTAGGACGGAAATGGTAGACAACAGGGAATCACGATCATGGCTATAACGATCCTCTTCCGGTAATTGCATGGTCACGCCCAAGGCGCGCCCACGGGGAATAATGGTCACTTTGTGGACGGGATCAGTATTTGGCAGGACTTTAGCCACCACCGTATGGCCTGACTCATGGTAAGCCGTGTTCATGCGCTCCCTTTCAGGCATAACAATTGAGCGTCGCTCTGCACCCATGATGACCTTGTCCTTGGCTTTTTCGAAATCATCCATATCCACAAGTCGTTTACTGGCACGGGCTGCAAACAGGGCTGCCTCATTGACCAGGTTTGACAAATCCGCACCAGAAAACCCGGGTGTCCCGCGGGCCAGGATATTGGAATCCACATCTTCTGCGATAGGCACTTTTCTCATATGTACTTTTAATATGAGTGAACGACCGCGAATATCAGGTAACGGCACATAAACCTGGCGATCAAATCGACCCGGACGTAACAAGGCTGGATCCAGGACATCGGGACGGTTCGTGGCAGCAATAACAATCACGCCTTCATTGCCTTCGAAACCATCCATCTCAACCAGCAGCTGGTTAAGTGTTTGTTCGCGTTCGTCATGGCCCCCACCAAGACCCGCGCCTCGCTGGCGGCCCACGGCATCAATTTCATCAATGAATATAATGCAGGGTGCATGTTTCTTGGCCTGCTCAAACATATCACGCACTCTTGACGCGCCGACACCAACAAACATTTCGACAAAATCTGAACCAGAGATAGAAAAGAATGGCACCTTGGCTTCGCCCGCGATAGCCCTGGCAAGCAATGTTTTACCGGTTCCAGGATTACCAGTTAACATAACGCCACTTGGAATACGGCCACCCAATTTCTGAAACTTGGCGGGCTCTCTTAAAAATTCAACCAACTCACCAACTTCTTCTTTTGCTTCTTCAATGCCGGCCACATCATCAAACGTTACTTTATTCTGATCTTCTGACATCATGCGCGCTTTGCTTTTGCCAAAGCTCATTGCACCCCGGCCACCAGCGCCGCCCTGCATTTGACGCATAAAAAATATCCAGAATCCAATTAACAGCAGTACCGGCGCAAAATTTAAAAATATACTAAGCAACAAGGAAGGTGGCTCTTCCTCTTTAGCGATAATCGTTACCTTGTTATCAAGCAACTCGCCAATGAGTGGTGTGTTATTTGATTCGGGACTGAAGGTCTTGAATTTAATACCGTCTTTGGTTTCGCCGAGAATATAACGGCCCTGCAGGGTAACTGAACCGATTTCGCCAAGTTTTACCTTGGACATAAAATCAGAATAATTCAAATTGTTTGATTGCTCCTGGCGGCCACCAAAGTTGTTAAATACAGACATCAGGACAATGGCAATGACAAGCCAGAGCAGCATATTTTTCGTTAGGTTATTCAATTGATACCTCTTGTGATATTCCCGTAATCAGTCTCGTTTATTACAAAATCTACTTTAAGTACATTCGCCCATAATGTTGCTACCAGATGCCACTAGTTTAGTATTTTGCAAGTTCT
>CAJVXY010000011.1 GCA_913009895.1 uncultured Acidiferrobacteraceae bacterium
TGCAAGTGGCACGGCAAATGGCCGAGGGCACCATTACACACAGTCGCGCACAGGTCAGTCTTGCGGTAACCGGCATCGCCGGCCCCGGCGGTGGTACTGAAGATAAACCCGTCGGCACTGTCTGGATCGCCTGGGCAGGTACGGACGAAAAGACTATTTACCGGCAATATCAATTTACGGGTGATCGCCAGGCAGTGCGTCAGCAAACGATTGATGCAGCGATTGTGGGTATGATTGAGTTTTTAGGGAAGAAACCGTTTAAAGTAAAAGGGAGAGGCGGCGATTTATGATTTTCAGTAACAAGTCGGGATCATTATATTATGGGCCCCTGTAATTATTCAACTAAAAGGGAAGTTTGATGAATAAAAAGTTAATTTCTACTACAGCAGCAATCTTGTTTATGTTGTTATTCGCCGCATCCCTGGGTGTTTTGTTCTGGTCTTCTGGAAAAGTTTACGATTATGTTGGGCCGGAACATATATCTGCAAATAGCAATGCAATTTATGTGCATGCCAATGGAGAGATACTGGTTTTTTCTCATTCAGGCAGCTTGCAGAAACGATACAGTAAGAATGATACGGGCATCACCGATGCGCCGATTGATCTTCGTGCGCTTGCAGATGGTCGTGTCCTTATTGCATTGCAAAGGCCCGCGCGTCTGATTCTTTGTGACAGCCAGTTTCTCCAGTGCAAACCATTCGCTGCGAAACTATCGAGTAAGCTGGGAACTCAGTACAAAGTTTGGTGGGAAGAAAAAATTAATGTAATTTTTTCAACTGATTTTGATTCAGGAAATCTCTATGCCTATGATATCCATTATGATTCAGTAAAAAAAATACCGCTCGAAGAAAAACTGCTTGGCCCGAACGATATTGCTCTGGATGACAAATTAAATATCTGGGTAGCAGATTCAGGCCACAACAGAATTGTTCGGCTGATCCCGTCATCAAATAATACATTGATGGTAACAACTAGCCACAAATCCTCAAATAAATTTTCGCGACCAAAACAAAATTACCCGATGATGTTGGCCGAAGATGAAATCGGCCGATGGTGGGTAACCCAGCCAACAAAAAACATTGGTGATGAGGCTGATGTGCTGATTTATGATCCTGTTAAGGGTGCTCAACAACGAGTTCAATTACCCGTAGGCAGTTTTATAACAGATATTGTCTGGGTGGACGGTAAAATGCTGGCTACAGACATGAATAATTTTAGTATCACGCAAATACAAGGTGATACCCTTGAGTTTGAACCGTTTGGCGGTGACTTGTTTTACAGGCTAATGGAGGCAGCTAAAAGTGAACAACTTTATTATAAGCAGTTTAATTTCGCTTCAAAAATTGGCATAGGGTTATTTGCTTTTTTAATGATTTGGGCAGCCATTCTGGCAACACCTAAAGATAAACGTTGGACCTCTAAAACCAAGGTAGCAGAAATGAGTTCCAGGCAAGATACGGGAAATACTGAGAGAACTAGGGCACAGAAAAAGGCAGTACAGGTTAAGTTTAATGGTAAGGCGTCAGAGTATTTTTCGATCTGGATTGTAAATGTGTGTCTGAGTATTCTTACTCTCGGCATATATTCGGCCTGGGCCAAGGTGCGCAACAACCAGTACTTTTATGGGAATACAATATTAGCCGAATCTTCACTCCACTACCTTGCCGATCCGATCAAGATACTCAAAGGCAGGCTCATCGCCTTTACGGCCTTTGGCGCCTATTATGCAGCTTCAATGGCAAGTCCAATGATTGCCGCGGCAATCTTTGCTGTCCTGATGTTGTTGGTCCCTGCTTTTATGGTGATGTCCATGTCGTTTCGCACGCGCAACTCAGCCTGGCGGAATGTTCGATTTGATTTTGAAAAAGATTATAAGCGGGCCTACCTGTATCTGGCATTCCCGGTTATCGTTGTTGGTTTGTATATGTTTGCGAGTTTGATGTTGCAAACAGGCGGGGAGAAACCAGATATGGAAAAAATTGGCCCTGTGATTTTAGCGGTGTTGCTGGGACCGTTGGCGATCATGTTGTTTTTCCCCTGGTGGGAATACCTGATTAACCGGTTTCAGCTGGTGAATTCCCGGTATGGCCGCCTGGGTTTTTCTTTTTCGGCCAAACCCAAAGATTATTATAAAATATATGTTACTGCCATAGTGGTGATTTTTGCCATCGGGACTTTGTTCGCGATTGCTATTGCTGTAATAACAGCCCTTACCGTGGCAACTAATGGTGGGGTGGAAGCAGGCGACGCGTTATCAAAGTTTGGATCTTATGCTGGTTTTTCCATGCTTGTATTTATCCCGATGTATTTATGGCTGTTCGCGTTTATTGCTGCACGTAAGACGAATCTGGTATTGAATTCGACCTCTATCGGAACGCATGGGTTTAAGTCTGAACTTAAGGCAGGCTATATGATGTATCTGTACTTTACCAATACTTTGGCAATAACACTGTCGTTGGGCTTGATGGTACCGTGGGCAAAAATCAGAACCGCACGTTATCGAGCCACTTGTACACAATTACTTGTTGATGGCGATTTTGATAACGTGGTTGCCGGAGAGCGCCAGGCGCAATCTGCCCTGGGCGAAGAAATGGGTGAGATGTTCGATCTGGATATAGGGATGTAATTGGGCGCCACAATTGATTAAAGGTAAATACTTCGATGGCAAAACTTCGGCACAATCCGAGGTTTCCCTGTCTTATGATAGTAGTGGTCGTGTCAGTATTCAGGGTGTCGAAATGGCGCCAATTGTTGCCGCCGAAATGAAAATTTCATCCCGCCTCGGTAATACGCCTCGATATATTCGCTTTGCAGATGATGGCCAGTTTGAAACAGAAGACAATGATGCGGTGGATCGCATGATTGCCGAGCTTGATCTTGCTAAATCCGGATTAAGGATACATCGACTGGAGTCGAAAAAACACATCGTGGCCGTTACTTTTGTGTTTGTCGTTTTGTTTGGCTGGTTATCGATACAGTATGGTATTCCAGCACTCAGCAAACAGATCGCATTCGCCTTGCCATCAGTGGTTTCAGAAAAATTGGGTGATGGCGTAATCGAAGCCATGGATAAAAACTGGTTCAAGCCCAGCACACTTTCGGAAGCTAAGCGTGCAAATTTTCAGGCGTTGTTTAAGGGTTTGGTGGAGAAAATTGATAATCCACCAACCCTCAAACTTATATTTCGTGATGCCGGGGCGCTGGGTGCCAATGCCTTTGCTTTACCAAACGGGACCATCGTGATGACAGACGATATGGTGAAGCTGGATGTATCCGATATGGAGATTGGTTCAGTGATGTTGCATGAGATCGGCCATGTTCAGCAACGCCATAGCCTGCGTCTTGCAACCCAGGGTTTTGGCCTCGCCGTGTTAGTTATGTTGTTTACCAGTGATGTATCAGCCAGTAGCTCCCTGATTACTGCAATCCCGGTAGTGCTGGTGGAGTCGGGTTACTCACAGAATATGGAATGGGAGGCAGATAGCTATGCGCTTGAATATATGTTGGCCAATAATATTGACCCCGTTTATTTTGCCAATATGATGAAAAAGCTGGAGGCCTCACATGCGCAACGATTGAGTTGTGCCAGGCCAGGGAAATCTTCAGTTGACAAGGATGATGAGTGTGCTGAGCAGAATGCAGGCAATCAGAGTACAGGTAAGGACGACTCACCAGAAGAATCAGTTATCGTAGATTATTTCTCATCGCACCCGGCAACAAAAAAGCGTATAAATCGATTTTTACAGAAAAGGGTACGGAAAGAGTAATTTTAATCCCACTGTCGTCATTGAATTGATGCAGCAATGAGCTAGTGGATAGCAAGCGCTCAATCACTGCTGGTACAGCCCTCCCTTAACTTCCTGCCATTCGGCATGTCCCTTTTTCTCCACAAGTTACAGCAGGGCAAAGAATCCTACCAAAATGACGAACATACCCAGTATAAATTTGACCAGGCCCCGGTGGGTGATATGTAATCTACTGACCTTGAGCAGTACCGGGCGGCTACTGCTCAGACCTACTAGTAACACCAACGGTAAAATGAAGGCCAGGTTATAGCTGGTCAGTAATGTATAAGCGTAAACCTTGCTGGACAGTCCACCGATAACCGCAGCCACCGCCAGGTACATAGCGCCACCACAGGGGATCGTGCAGAGACCAATAAGCACGCCACCGATGAAGGCAGCGCCGACCGTAGTTTTGCGGCCCCATTTGTGAGCGAGGTTGTGCAGCGAGGCGGGCATTCCGAGCTTGATGGGACTGTTGGGGATGACATATTCGGCAACCATTACCAGTCCGAGAATGATGGCAATGAAACCGGCCAGGCGGGTAAATACATGGGCGTTACCAAACACCCTGATACTCGTGACCTCGACAAAGCCCATACCGAGGAAAAAATAAAGCACAAAAATACCCAGGATGTAGGCACCGGCAACGGACCAGACCTGCAGCCAGGCGCGACGTGTTTCTTTATTACCACTGGATTGTTCAACGATTGCCATGAGCGCGCCGATAAACAATAGCAACGTGGTAATCGCACAGGGATTCAGGCCGTCAACGAAGCCTGCCAAGACCGCAAGCCCAAACGCCGCATAAGGGTTGGTCTCCAGCCACGCGGCTGAAGGCGTTTCCACGGAATAGGTAAATGCCAGGTATACGCCTACTGCCAGTAGAGTGAGACTGGCTATGGCGAAAAATTTTGATCGCGCCTCGCGCATAAGTCCCGATCAACTAATGCCGTCAGGTTACAATCAATTTGCCGCGCATAAAGGGATTATTCTTGCCACCACAACAGATGTCACAATAGAAGACATATTCACCCGCCCTGGTGGGTGTAAAAGTAAAGGTGCGGGTCTGTTTCGGTGCGACCGGTTCATTAACACCAAAGTCGGGAACCGCGAAATTATGCCAACCACCACCATCGGTATGAAACTTGTGATCCAGGTTAATCATAGTTATGGCAACGGTTTGCCCGGTTTTGGCATTTATCACGGCGGGCGACCAGCCAGACATACTGATTTGCAACGTGGCTTCCGATTGTGTGATCCGGGTATCTAGTACGCTTCTGATATACGGCGCCAGAAACATAGCGGCGGCCAGTCCCAGTACAGTTAGGCCAGCCAGTCCAAATATTATTGCAGATTTCTTTGAAGTGGGACTGGGCGTCTTTTTGGTTTTCACTGGTATTTCTCCTTCTCCGGTACAAAGTGACGAATTCGTCCAGTGAGGTAAAATATAGAGCCTGTGTGTTACCTTCAGGTCAAGTTGTATGATCAAATTTTAATGACTTCTGGATCGGGGTTAGTCAATCAACTGGCTGACCAGTGATTTTTTTGTTCTTCCATAAAAAGCCAAATGTCATGTTCAGGTCTCTTAACCTTGTGTCATTCAGCCTGTCCCCGAGTTAATTTTTCGAACGAGCAGTATTCACTTTATGTCTGTCTCCTAACAAGCTCCATCCCCTCGCCTTTTATGAAGAGCAACCCGATTAAGGAGAGTATAAAAATCAACGCACCAGTGAGGACAATCAGAATGCCCGGATCCTTGTTAATAGTCAGAACAGCATATTGCCCATAAGCAAGTTCAGAGAAGACAAGCTTGAGGCCGTCGAAGGTTAGGGGCGACATACCCGGGTGTTTCAACAAAACCCAGCCGGACACCAGTAATTTTTCTCCCTTGTATATCATTATTTCCATGGCCGGGTTTCGGAATTGTTTCGAGGCCGAAGATACTTTCCCCTTATTGTCCCTGGCAAAATCCGGAAGGAGCTCTCCCAGTTTGAGTGTATAGCCGCTGTTACTCGTAGCGCTTCTTTCCTGAAACTTTATTTTGATTGTCTCCTGGATGTTTTTTCCTGAAAGTTTGAAGTTCATACTCTTGGGCGCGTTTCCGTGGTGAGTGACATAGATCGCGTTACCCTGGTACAGCAGAGGTTCATTTAATCTTACGACTTTGTCCCTGATGATCTTCTCGTCTCGCACGAGGCTGACGTAGGCATCCATTCTCAGCATGTTTCCATTATTGGCAAATGCGACATCCATCTTGTTTAACTGCAACGAAAATTCACTGCTTTGTGGTACAGGGATACTATCGCCTTCGAAAATACGGTTATCCATTGTCCGGAACCCGGTGGTGCTGGAGACGAGATGCCCCAACAGGCCGATGATGAAACCCAGATGAATGGCCTGGGAAAGTATTCTTCTGGGTTTTGCCCTGGCCGCGCCCTGGCGAGGTTTTAGCATTAAGCTGATCGAGTCCACAGTGCAAACAATTGTGTTCAGGGCGAAAAGAACCAGCAGGGCCAGGAGGAGAAATATCCACCAGGAAGCAGCGAGATTGTTCAGGCCGGTGCCAAAAAGCCAGTAAAAAAATATTTCCAGGTCTATCGCGCCCAGGGCTTTTGGAGAACTGGAAAGCAGAATGGTTCCTGTCAGCACATCGGCCGCAATGAGCAGGGTCAATACGACCGCCAGGCGGGTGGAAGTGAAAAAATTCCAAAGTTTTTTCATTGCACCTTACATCCCATGAGAACTTTTCAGAAAAATGCTAACCCCAAGATAGGTAAACATCACCAGGCCAAAGCCGATTATGGCCATTACAGATACTGTTTTCCCCCGCCATCCCTTAACCATGCGTGTGTGTAATACACCAACGTAATAAAACCAGAGTAGTAGTGACGCCGCACTCTTTGATTCCCAGAGCCAGTAACTACCCCATGCCAGGTAACCCCAGATTGCGCCAAGCAGCATGGAGCCTGAAAAGAATGTAAATCCCCACAGAATCGACCGGTAAGTAATGTTTTGATAAATCCCGAGTTCAGCACTTGACCCATTCTTTTCTTTGAATAAATAAATCGTCCCGGCTGCGGCCGCGAGGGTGAAGAGCGCGTAGGCAAAGAACGAAGTCACCACATGGATCTCGAACCACCAGGTCTTGAGCGCAAGCGGCAGGGGATACACGCCCGAATCAGAGAAGGCAGCAAGAAGCAGTGCGAGAAAGATGACAGGAATGGTTAGCGTGTCTGTTGTCCTGAGCTTATAACGAAACAGCAGAATCGTATTCAGTATCGCGATGGACCAGCTGAAGAAGAGCAGGGTCTCGAATCGTCGGGCAATGGGGGCGTGACCGGTTTCCATCATCCGCAGGACCAGGACAATGGTGTGGAATATCAAGGCAAGTATCAGCAAGTAGGTGGAGACACGCTGCATTGTGCGACGTGATCCGTTTCGACCGAGTACATGGCTAATGAAACCTGCGCCATAAAAGGTTATGGCCAGCCAGAGAAATACCTCCGTCATTTCCACGGCTCCCTGTTCCTAACGCGAGTGACCTGGGCGTAACAATAAATTTTATTCACATAGTTTTTTATTCTTATCACTGTTTCATTCATCTTTAATAACCGTGAAGACGGGCTGTCTAGCTGCCAAGTGGACTGCCTGCATGCGCCAGTCTATTGCAGGCAGTCGCCACCTCCCTGGTTATTTCTCGTGGGCGAATAAAGTTTATGTTTATTAAGGATATGGAGTTTATAGCTACTGAGCAGGCAGTACCTTGATATAAGTATACTCACAGACATATTAAATGCCCTTATTGTAATTTTGTGCAAATTGAAAACGCAGATAAAACTCTGACTTTATCTGGATTGATTGTTGGAGTGATAAACGTTGGTTTAATGATATATGCCATGTTAGCAATAAGTGTCGATGCTATAAGTGTATTCGCGATTATCATTATTCTACATACCGTATTTTATTTACCTCTCAATAAAGAATAGAGATAAAAAAACATGGATACTGGATGAATGAAAAGACCTGCAGCGTTTACTTTCAGCAAAGCAGTCGCTCCTTAATGCTTAAACGCCCAACTGGCAAAATGCTCCACCTCATCACGATTCACCAACACCAGCTAATTGGCATTAAAATTCCGAGTTTTCACACTATTAACGCTTGACAATAATAACGTAACACGTTACTATTTACTGCATGATTAAATCCTTTCAGGACAAGCATACCGAGAGGATATTTAAAAGACGGCGAGTTAAGCGGTTTTCCTTGTCGCTTCAAAAACTTGCCCAACGAAAGTTAAATATGATTGATGCCGCCGATCTAATTGAGGATCTTCGAACGCCGCCAGGGAATCGTCTGGAAAAACTGTCGGGAAACCGTAAGGGCCAGTATAGTATTCGTGTAAATGACCAGTGGCGAATATGTTTCCAATGGAAATCAGGTCAGGCGACGATGTTGAGATTGTTGACTATCACTAGGTGACTGATATGAGAAACAAAAAATTACCTCCGATCCATCCCGGTGAAATTCTACTGGAAGAGTTTCTTAAGCCTATGGAAATAAGCCAGTACCGGCTTGCTAAATCTACAAGCGTGCCTGCACGACGTATCAACGAGATTGTTCACGGCAAACGCGCAATCACTGCTGATACAGCTCTTCGCCTTTCAAAGTTTTTTGACATGTCAGACCGTTTCTGGATGAATCTGCAGATACGCTATGATCTTGAGCGCGAAAAAGACCGACTGGGCTCCCGGCTTGATAAGGAAGTTGAACTATACAAAGAAGCCAGTTAAAGAAAGAAAGCTCAGGTCGGAGAATAATAATTAGAAAATATTCCCACCATTAATGTTTAAACGCCCAGCCGGCAAAGTGCTCCACCTCATCACGATTCACCACCACCAGCTGGTTGGCGTTGGGGTTCATGGAATGATCCGTGGTGGTATCCACCGAAAGATTCTTGAGTGTGTAACCAATCAGTGAGCGCCTCACTTCCAGTTCAATGACACCGTCTGTTGCATGATAATCCAGCAACAGGCTGGATTGTTTTTGTTCATCCAGTTTTGGGTGCGGTACCAGTTTCAATGTCACCATTTCAGACCAGTCATCATCGTACTGCGGGCTTGATTCGGCGTCGGTATCGAGCAGGGTGGTTTTGGCAAAACGCGACAACACAAAATCACGAAAATCATAGGTATCTTCACTGTAGGCTCGAAGATGCCAGCGCAGGCCGGTATTGATTAATGCATGGGGCTCAATAATGCGTTGTTGTTTACTATCTCGGTCAGTGAGCGACTGGTAAACAGCCGCCACTTTCTTTTTTTGTTTAATGGCGCGAATCAACGGCGCCAGGATTTCTTTATCCGGCAGTCGCTCGGGCAGGGGCAGGGATTCAATAGTAATACCATAAATTGAGCCGGCCAGACCTGAAATACTTACCTGCGGACCACCGGCCACGGGCAGGTTTTCAGCCATCATGGGCAACACAGTGCCCGGGGACAAGTCGGCAAAAACCTCGCGAAATGTTTTGGTGGGAACAAAACCAAAAACGGCCTGTTGATAAACCAGGTTATCCGGCGCCAGTTCGCCATATAATTTCAGATCTTTGGTGGCCGCCGCATCAGATATGCCAAATGCCCGGGTCAGGTCGCTCCTGGCAATAACACCGGTGTAATAGGCCATAAGCTCGATATATTGCAATCGCTGACGATTACTCCATTTCAGGCTTTTTGATGGCTTATTGTCTGTGCTCATGGTGATACTTTATCTTAGCATTCAAGGTCATAGTGTCACTACAATATATTATATAACTATAAAATACAAAGGTAGTAAAAAGTATTGACATATAAAAATATACCCTCTATGATCCCGGCTACAAATCAAGCGAATGACAATTAATCACCACAGGAGCATAAAAGATGGATGACAATAAAAAGAAGGCCTTGAGCGCGGCCCTGGGCCAGATAGAAAAACAATTCGGCAAGGGCTCAGTGATGCGCCTGGGAGATGGGGATGTGAGCCAGAATATAGAAACCGTACCCACCGGCTCCCTGGGCCTCGATATTGCCCTGGGGATTGGCGGTCTGCCTCGTGGTCGGGTAGTTGAGATTTACGGGCCTGAATCTTCAGGTAAAACGACCCTGACCCTGCAGGTGATTGCCGAGGCCCAGAAACTGGGTGGCACGGCCGCTTTTGTCGATGCCGAGCATGCCCTGGATCCAAGTTACGCGCAAAAAATAGGCGTCAATGTTGACGACTTGCTGGTCTCCCAGCCTGACACCGGCGAACAGGCCCTGGAAATCACTGACATGCTGGTGCGTTCCAGCGCGGTCGATATCGTTGTCATCGACTCCGTGGCCGCGCTCACGCCCAAGGCCGAGATCGAGGGTGAAATGGGCGACCATCACGTGGGGCTGCAGGCACGCCTGATGTCGCAGGCGTTGCGTAAGCTGACGGCCAATATTAAACGCTCCAATACCCTGGTGATTTTCATTAACCAGATTCGTATAAAAATTGGTGTCATGTTCGGTAACCCGGAAACCACCACCGGGGGTAATGCCCTCAAGTTTTACTCGTCGGTTCGCCTGGATATTCGCCGTATTGGCGCCATCAAGCGCGGCGATGAAGTAGTGGGCAATCACACCCGGGTCAAGGTAGTCAAAAACAAGGTGGCGCCACCCTTCAAACAAACCGAATTCGACATTCTCTATAATGAAGGCATCTCGAAAGAGGGCGAGCTCATTGATATTGGTGTTGAGCAGGGCATTGTTGATAAAGCCGGTGCCTGGTATAGCTATAAAGAGGACCGAATCGGCCAGGGCAAGGATAATGCCCGCCAGTACCTGAAAGAACACCCGGAAAGTGCTGCAGAAATCGAGACCCGTATTCGTAAGGCCTATGATTTAGCCGATGCCGAAGACCCGGTTGCAGATAAAACCAAAGACCCTGAAGCAAAGGTCAAGGAATCAAAAGCCAAAAAATCCGGAACCGGCAAAACAAAACCTGAAGATGAGGCAGTAGCTGAAGCTGCAGACAAAACAGAGGAAAAAGCCAAGGAGACCGTGGCCTGATAGAAACTGGCCCCCATAGATATTGACATAGAAACCGAAACGGAAGCGCCCACGGCCCAGCAAGCACGATGCTGGGCCCTGAATGCGCTGGCCAGGAGAGAGCATAGCGCCCTCGAAATCAGGAAAAAATTACAGCTCAAGGGTTGCGATGAAAGCCTGGTAGCTGCGGCAGTCACACGACTGCAGGCCGACGGGCTGATATCTGATGCCCGTTTTGCCGAAGCATGGGTGCGTTACCGGCGCAACCGGGGTTTTGGCCCGGTCCGCATCACCATGGAGCTAAGAGAAAAGGGTGTCGATGAGGTCATTACCGAACCATGGCTAGATCATAAACATCCTGACTGGTTTGAGGCAGTAATTCAGGTAAAAGAAAAGAAATTTGGCGCCAGCTATCCCGGCAGTTATGATGAGTACGCACGTCAGGCGCGTTTTTTACAATATCGCGGATTTACTTTTGAGCATATAAACCACGCACTGCGTTATACTGATTAATATTCTGGCTGAGTTATTTTCTGAACAATAAAGCATAATTATGAAAAGCGCCGAAATTAGACAGCGTTTCCTCGACTATTTTGTCCGTCATGGCCATGAGCTGGTCCCTTCCAGTCCCCTTGTGCCGATTAACGATCCGACGCTGTTATTCACTAATGCGGGCATGGTCCAGTTTAAGGATGTTTTCCTGGGACAGGAAAAACGCCCCTATCACCGTGCCGTGAGTTCCCAGCGTTGTGTGCGGGCAGGGGGCAAACACAATGACCTGGAAAATGTCGGTTATACGGCGCGCCACCATACCTTCTTTGAAATGCTGGGCAACTTCAGCTTTGGCGATTATTTCAAGCATGAAGCCATTCACTATGCCTGGGAATTTTTAACCGGGGAGCTGAAGCTGGACCCGGAAAAACTCTGGGTGACTGTTTATAAAGATGACGATGAAGCAGCCGATATCTGGCTGCAGGAATTAAAAATAGACCCGGCGCGTTTTTCAAGACTAGGGAAAAAAGATAATTTCTGGTCCATGGGGGATGTCGGCCCTTGTGGCCCCTGCTCGGAAATTTTTTATGATCATGGGCCAGACGTTACCGGTGGCCCGCCCGGCACCCCGGAGGAAGACGGCGATCGTTACGTGGAAATCTGGAACCTGGTTTTCATGCAATATGATCGTGATAGTGACGGCAAGCTCACAGACCTGCCCAAACCTTCCGTTGATACCGGTATGGGCCTGGAAAGACTGGCCGCCGTGATGCAAGGCGTACATACAAATTATGACATTGATTTGTTCCAGGGCCTGATCAAGGCAGCTGCAAAACTTTTAAACGTAAAAGCAGATGACAATAAAGCGCTCAACGTGATCGCTGATCATATTAGATCAGCGGTTTTCCTGATCATTGACGGCGTATTCCCGTCTAACGAAGGACGCGGATATGTTTTGCGTCGCATCATCCGTCGGGCAGTCAGGCATGGCCATCATCTGGGTGCGCGGGAAACATTTTTTTACAAACTTGTACCGGCCTTAATAAAACAAATGGGACAGGCTTATCCAGAGCTGGAAAAATCCCGGGCACAGGTTGAAAAAGTGTTGCAACAGGAAGAGGTAAGATTTGCAGAGACCCTGGATCACGGAATGGGTATTCTTGAAAACGATATAAGCAGCTTAAAAGGTAAAATTATTTCAGGAAAAATATTATTCCAGCTTTACGATACTTATGGCTTCCCGGTTGATTTAACAGCAGATATTGCCCGGGAAAGGAATCTTGAAGTAGATATGGCCGGTTTCGAAGCAGAAATGGAACAACAAAGACAACGGGCCCGGGCGGCATCCGGATTTAAATCGGAACAATTAACTGGCCTGGAAGATGGTCGCGAAGATGCTGAATTCACCGGTTATGAAAAGTTGCAGGATGAAGCAACAATTTTGTCCATACGCGTGGGTGAGCACTGGGTGACTGAAGCCAAAAAAGGTGATGAGGCCATAATCTATCTCGATCAAACACCCTTTTATGCCGAATCCGGTGGCCAGGTGGGTGATCGCGGAAGTTTAATAACTAACGGAAATGAATTTAACGTCACAGATACCTTAAAAAACCATGCCCATATTGGCCTGGTACATAAGGGGACCCTAAAGGTAGGCGATAAAGTAAATTGTGAAGTCGACCCGGACAAACGAAAAGCCACGGCCTGTAATCACTCTGCTACTCATTTACTCCATGCGGCCTTGCGAAAAGTATTGGGCGACCATGTAAGCCAAAAGGGGTCACTGGTGGATGAAAAACGTTTACGTTTTGATTTTGCCCATTTTGAACCGGTGACTGCCGAGGAACTGGCTCGTATTGAAACACTGGTGAATGAAGAGATTCGCAATAAAAATGACGTCAAAACAGATGTCATGGGTTATGACGCAGCCGTTAATGCCGGTGCCATGGCCTTGTTTGGTGAAAAGTATGGCGACGAAGTTCGTGTCGTCGGCATGGGCGCGTTTTCAACCGAGCTTTGTGGTGGCACCCATGTGAAAAATACAAATGAAATAGAGCTGCTTAAAATAATCTCGGAAAACGGGGTGGCAGCAGGGGTCCGTCGTATCGAGGCAGTCACCGCTGAGGGTGTGAATGCTTTCCTGGCGTCAGCATTAGATGAGTTGTTAGCAAAAGACACTCAGTTGATAGCTGACAATAAAAAACTGGTTAATGAAATAAAAAAAATTGATGCAACAGGTGCAAAAAAAGAATTTGTCAAACAAGATAACAATAAGAATGATGCAACTCGTTCATCAAAACTTGGTGGTTTGTCAGGCATCAAGTTACTAGAGCAATTCAATAAGAGCAAAAACGAGCTGACTTCAAGTATTGCTCAAACAACAGAACATAATAAAAAACTAAAAAAAGAACTGGATCGGCTTAAGCAAAAAAATGCCAGTTCAGCTGGCGATGACCTGGTCGCCAGGGCTGCAGAGGTCAATGGCATCAAGGTGCTGGCTGAAGTCGTCGATGGTGCAGATAACAAATCATTAAGGGACACCCTTGATCGCTTAAAAGATAAACTGGGTAACGCCGCCATTGTCCTGGCCGCAGTAAATGACGGCAAAGTGACCCTGGTGGCTGGCGTCACTAAAAACCTGGTAGATCAAATCCATGCGGGTGAATTGATTAAATCGATTGCCGAGCAGGTAGGGGGCAAGGGGGGTGGTCGACCGGACATGGCCCAGGCGGGCGGGAATAATCCAGCCAACCTGGCAGCAGCCCTGGCAGCTGTCCCGGAATGGGTAAAGCAGCAACTCTCCTGATAAGTTTACTAACCGGTTAGATCCGGGTTAGATTCCTTCAGTTGTGGGCAATAACGCTTCATTGAAGGTTTACACGCTCATATAAAGCAGGTTTAATCAGCCGCGGCTTAATTAGCCGTTCCAAATTAAAATAGTATAAAAACAATTTAAAAAAATTCGTTTAATGGCACTTATTGTACAAAAATACGGCGGTACGTCTGTCGGCACTCCCGAGAAAATCGAGGCGGTTGCAGAGAAAATTACGCGCATGCACGGTGAGGGCCATCAACTGGTTGTGGTGGTATCGGCCATGAGCGGCGAAACCAATCGATTGCTCGAATTGTCAGCTGCTGTACACGAACAACCCTCTGCCCGGGAAATGGATGTGCTGTTGTCTACCGGTGAACAGGTGACCATCGCGTTGTTGAGCATGGCGCTACAGAAAAGGGCGGTTGAGGCACGCTCTTATACCGGGCAGCAAGTCCATATTTTAACCAATAACGTCCATGGCAAGGCCCGTATCCAGAAAATTGAGGCTGACCGTGTCCAAAAAGACCTGGCACAAGGACGGGTAGTGGTGATAGCAGGATTCCAGGGGGTGGATAGTGAGGGTAATATCACCACTTTAGGCAGAGGCGGTTCAGATACCACTGCCGTGGCCATGGCTGCTGCCCTCAAGGCCGACGAATGCCAGATTTATACTGATGTGGACGGCGTGTACACCACGGATCCCCGTATTGTCCCCGAGGCCCATCGACTTGATCGCATTACCGTTGAAGAAATGCTGGAGATGTCCAGCCTGGGCACAAAAGTGCTACAAATCCGGTCTGTGGAATTTGCCGGGAAATACAAAGTTCCCCTGCGTGTCCTGTCTGCATTCGAAGAGGGCCCTGGCACACTGATTACTTATGAGGAAAAAGAAATGGAACAAGCACAGATTTCCGGCATCGCATTTAATCGTGATGAAGCCAAGCTGACAATCCTGGGTGTCCCTGACCAGCCCGGCGTGGCATTTAACATCCTCGGCGCTATTGCCGATGCCGAAGTGAACGTGGACATGATTGTGCAAAATGTGGGTGAAGATGGCACCACCAATTTTACGTTCACGGTCCATCGTTCTGACTTCAAGCAGGCGCAAACCATCTTGCAAAAATTGGCCAGGGAATTAAAGGCACGCGAGGTCTCTGGTGACGATAAGATCGTAAAAATTTCGGTTGTGGGCGTCGGTATGCGCTCCCACGCCGGCGTTGCCAGTACCATGTTTAAGGCCCTGGCCGACGAAGGCATCAATATTCAAATGATTTCTACTTCAGAAATCAAGGTTTCTGTCGTGGTCGATGAAAAATACCTTGAGCTTGGGGTGCGCGCACTGCATGCTGCGTTTGAGCTGGATCAGGCAGTCGAAAAATAATAATAGAAATAACCTTTCAATAGTGGCACAGAAACTGCATATCAGTGTGTAGGTGTGCTGAGTTTGAGAATGCCGGCATTTCAAAAATGTTGGCATATTGCATAAAACACCCACAATTGGCACTTTTTGGTCAAATATAGTAGGTGTAGTATGTCCTTTGACATTCAGCAAATAAGTGACTTGGGCTGCCGATTGACGGCAGACAATAATTCGCCAAGCATTACATCCACCTAAGGGATTGTGTGGTAAATGGACACAATATGACGAGGAACGTATTTTAGGAGTGCAGCAAGATGTTGATTTTAACCAGAAGAATTGGGGAAACACTTAATATCGGTGATGAGGTCAGAGTCACTGTTCTTGGTGTCAAAGGTAACCAGGTTCGAATTGGAGTAACGGCTCCCAAGGAAATCCCGGTCCATCGCGAAGAAATCTACGAAAGAATCAAAAAAGAGCAAGAAGAAGGCAATTCCGTCCTGGAAAAGTAAATACTGAATGCATTAACGATAGTTCTGCTTTACCCCGCAAAGCCCAAACGGTATTCTTGCGCCCGGCTAAAAAGCCGAGACAGGAGAGATGGCCGAGCGGCTGAAGGCGCTCCCCTGCTAAGGGAGTATGGGGTTTATAGCTCCATCGAGGGTTCGAATCCCTCTCTCTCCGCCATTCAATTAAAAAGGGTCCCAATTGGGGCCCTTTTTATTAAGTGATTTCGCTAAATCCTGCATTAGACGCGTAATATCTCGCCAGTAGACGAACTTTTCTTGACACTCTCTCGTTTACTTAGAATAATCCACCGCCTTCAATATTGCGCCCGTAGCTCAGCTGGATAGAGTACTCGGCTACGAACCGAGCGGTCGGGAGTTCGAATCTCTCCGGGCGCGCCACAAATAAAAAAATGCTCCCGATAGGGGGCATTTTTTTATTTATTGTGTTTCAGAGCATAGAACTCCCGACTATTCATAGGTACGAAGCCGACGCACACGGATGTTGCTAGTGCCGCGGGCACAGGGAAGTGCAGGAGCGGCCGACGCACACGGATGTTGCTAGTGCCGCGGGCACAGGGAAGTGCAGGAGCGGCCGACGCACACGGCAAGGATTGTTCCTGACAATCCTATCGCACTTCAAAACCGCTCTGCGTTTCATCAGGTATTTTCTGCGCTTCACTTTAGAATCTCTACGAGCCTGGTTAAGCACTTACGAAACCTGTTTTGCAGCTTCTGGCCGCACTCTCGTTGGGGCAAAACCAAAGAAAGGACCTGTTTCAGGATCCTTTTTTATTTGTCACGCAAAAATTTATGTATGGTATGTATAGTAAGAGAAGTTAGCATTCAATCTCATCATCTATTGGCTAAAAAGAGCGGTGTTTAAACGCATGATAAAAAATTGATTTATTAACTATGCAAAAAAAAGAAACTAAATAAAGCCATGTCCTTTTTTATTTATCCTGTTGCGGAAAGAACATATTTCTGGAAATCACATGATCAATGTTTTGATTGGGCGGGGACAGCATATAAAAAATAAATTGTATTCCCGTCAACCATTTTTCCGCCTTCCCAGCGCCTGGCAATAATTTTACCACCTGCATCGGTAATCATTTTATCAATATTATGAATCCAGGTTTTGTCACTTTCGCGAGTAACAGATGTATCCAGTTTTGCATTATCGATGTCGGGGTGTGCCAGGCCTGTAAACGCAAGCAAGGTACTTGTGTGATCCATCATTTTTGCCACAAGCGTGCTTGCCTGGTCCTGTTTCAAATAAAGCAGGATGCCAGCACCGAAGACAACGTCATATTTTTTATCACCGATAATGTTTTCCAGTGCTTCCATGTCAGCATGGATAAGATTTGCTTTTGATTTGCAGGATTCCAGAAATCCTTTCCCCTGTTCAATGGTGTATTTATCAATATCATTACCGTCAAGTACTGTGGCGTTTGGGAAAACATCTGTTTCTATATAACGCAAGAGATAACCAAGTGAGCAACCAACATCAAGCACTGACTTTATCTCTGATTCTGGATCTATGCCCAGTTTCTTTAAGTGTTCTACTAACTCGGATAAAAATATTTTTCTGGTTTCATTTAAGTTGTCATAACCGAATCTAAGATCAGTTTCGTAACTTTCAGCATAGGAAAGGTGATGACGCCAGAGAAATTTATGGTAGGAGCTGACATCTTTTTCAGCAAAATCATTAATGATCTGGGTTGCCCACCAACCACGCTTGTCAGGGTCCAGCCACGTTTGTCGGTTGATCAGAATGGCAAACCACTTGCGTATGGTAAGCGGTATAAAGGTATAAATTATTTTTTTCGTGAGTTGCTTCACAATATTTATGTCCCTGATGCATCATAATTAACGTAGAAAGGTAAACACATCTACAGGGAAACTTTACCACGCGAGTTCCAGGATCACCACGGTTATTCAAATGTTGTTATAGCTTGCAATACACAATGATGGAATCAATCCTGGTTAAAATATTGAGCGTGTTATTGATTCAGAAATTACATATAAAATAAAAATACCACTCCAGGGGAAAATATATACTCCAGGCATGAAAACCAATTGCGAATGTTTGCAGACGCTAGAAATGCAAGCTAAAATAAATTTTTCTCAGAACGCGTCAGGACAGTTTTAACCGGCTATTATTAAAGATAACGAGCCAGGGCAAGAGGGTTGCTGCATTTAAACAGTCTGATGACTGTGGGGTGTGAACGGTTTCGAGTGCACCTTCCTGATCAGCACGCCACCATTTAGCGCTTGTTTGTGCGAAGAAACGTAAAAAAGGAACGCTTGTAAAGTGGTTACACCTTATTTATATTATCCAGAAGTACTATCATTAGCTCTATGAATTTTCTGCCCCAGTGCGCATATTTCTGGAAAAGAAAAAAACTTAAAAATAGCGAATGTTTCGGTTATATAACTAACCATAACGTGAGTAATAGGGCTTGCAGGGAGTCTTGAAAAGTCTGGCATACATAATAATGTGCCACATAGTTTTCGGATAAAAAAATTATAACCAACGAAAAATAACAAATAATTTATTAAACATATGGCAACAAAAAACAACCTCGGCTTCTGGCTGCGTGCATTAAAAATTTATTATTTATTGCGTCGCTTGTTTCGGAGAATTACCGGTACAGAAAAAACAACCTACGTATGGAAACGCACAGAAGGTTACAAGAGGGCATGGCAGGCTACCGCTGATGAAATTGGCGCCGATCTGAAAGAGCTTTATGCAGGTATCTGGGAGGTCAGCAAGGATAACAAATCAACGCGAATTGGTTTATATCTTACCGAGTTCGACAACCCGGTCACTTTAAAAGTTGCCGGCAACAAACCCCTGAGTTACCAGTTAATGGCAGATAAAGGCGTGCCAGTTCCAGTACACATGAATTTTAACTTGGATGAACTTGATAAAGTTAAACAGTTTATGATGGAAAATGCAGGAATGGTCGTGGTTAAGCCGGCAAGCGGGACATCATCAGGCAGGGGCGTGACTACACACATCAAGACTATTAGTGAGGCACGTCGAGCAGCTGTACTGGCTGCCAGTTACGGCAAGGATTTATTAATAGAAAAACTTGTACCTGGAGAAGTTTATCGTTTACTTTTTCTAAATGGTGAAATGTTACATGCCTCTCGGCGTAATGGCATGAAAATTACGGGGGATGGGCAATCTACGGTTATGCAATTATTTGAGGCGGAGAATGAGCGTCGCAGGCAAGGCGGTAACGACACCCGGCAGGTTGTCGGCAAGGATCGTGACTATGAAGCTACATTGAAAGCTCAGAACCTGGAAGAGTACACCGTGTTAACGGAAGGCCAGACAGTATTGGTTAAATCTGTGGATGCCCCATTGTTCGATAACGAAGAGATTCGGACCGTTTATGATGAAAATGCCACAAATGATATCTGTGATGCCATACGTGAGAGTTCGCGGCACGCATGCGAAGCTGTGCGCTCTGAATTTACCGGTGTTGATATCATTACTATGGATCCAACTGTGTCACTTGAAGTAAGTGGTGGCGTAATCGGTGAAATAAATACTACGCCAGGTCTGCACCACCATCACAATCTGCATAATGATCCGGATAAACCATATGCATGGATGAAAGTCCTTCAATATTTACTTGATAAATCTCCCTACTAGTTTTCTAGATTATATTTTTGTCTTTGTCGACCCTGATGTTCACCTTTAATTTTTAGGTGGTATTGCCAATAATATGATTATCGCAGTTACGCCGGGTGCCCAACCAGCGTTGAAAATGACATTCGTAGCGTAATTAATACCATTGGTTTTGAAAATTAAGTCGATTTTGCTATCACTGGCTGTAATGACAAAATTACTGGCAGGTCAGCGTATTAATTACTGGTGTTTCGGGCATGATCACCGGTGTTTTAGGCAGCTAATTCGATGTTATAATAATCACTGTATTTGCATTTTTTGGCTATGATGCAAGCATCGGTGGAATGCAATACTTACAAGCAGTGTGCCGGGAATATCGGTAATGAATATTGATAACGGGTATGGTGCAGCATTACGTGAATTACGCGAACTGGAATTAAACAATAAACAATAGTAAGGAATAGTGGTGAGATTATTTATATCATCGTGTTTGTTTTTATCTGCGACATCGATCTCTTACGGTCATACATCTGATGGTATAAAAGTTAAAAGTAATAGTAATAAAGAATGATATGTCCGTCAGTCATCATTGTAACGAGAAAGACAAATAATAATAGTATCATTATTATAACAGGGAGACAGGAGTAGGCAGTGTTTTATTTATTAAAGATTTTTGCATTCTTGGTCAGCGTTGTCGCTGCAGCTGGCGGCGCTTACCATCTTATATTATTTAAAAATGAGAATATATACACTAGTTTTTGGTATGGCGTGGGGATCATGTTCATATTCTCCGGTCTTGTTTACTTATGGTTCAGTTTGTACCGAAAACATGAAGCAAAAAATGTTTGGGATATCAGGCTCCGGTTTTTAGGTTATTTTGTCACAGGGTTACCTGCACTTATTTATATACTGATAGTTGTCCAGCAAACCTATCGCCTGGTACAGGTTAAAATATTTACAAGCCAAACAGTTATCAGCGAATATCAGGAGCAACCAATAATATGGCAGGGTTTCGACAGCCCGGTTGGGATAAGAATCTCGATAACACTGGATTATCCAATGGCACTTCCTGGTTACATGCGTTATCCAAAATTAGTGATGGGCAAGATGGGGTCAGAAATTCCAGTTGATCTTGATCGTGCATACTGGAAATATTGTAGCGAGCCTGTGGTGGATGAAAGTAGTTGCCTGACAACGCCAATTTGGCCGGTGAAGGATTTTCCAGTGTTACCTGAAAATTCTCCTTCAGAGCTATCTTTTGACTTGTTTCCATCTAATCTTTACTACATGGAGAATGAAAACAGGGTATGCCTGAAAAAACGTAATCCGTATTCAGAAGTCAGTTTTGTGGGCCTGGATAAAATAGTCCTGTGGCACCTTATTGGAAATAATCATAAATTGGAATTGACAGAGATGCTCACCACTACTGTCAGAGAAAAATCAAAACTCCTGAAGGATATAGACCTGGTCCAAAAAATATACCGGAATGCTGAGTCTGGCGCTTTTCTTGCAGCAGGTTATCAGGGTTGTGAAATAAAGCGGGCAATCCCTTTTACCAGCGAAACTGAATGTTTTTGCAAGGAAAATACTGAAAACAACGAACCAAAAAAGGTAAAGTAGTCTGGCTGGAACGCCCGGCAGAATAACTGGATAGTTAAAATATGGCGCAGGCATATCACCATGCATTAGAGCCCGGCACTCGAATTGAGAATTTTGAGGTTAAGGGGGTGCTTGGTGTTGGTGGATTCGGTATCACTTACAAAGGCTACGATCATAGCCTTCATTGTGACGTTGCGATTAAGGAATATCTTCCCAATGAGCTGGCCCTGCGGACAAAAGACGGTAGTACTGTTGTCCCGAAATCAGACAATGATAAAGAGAGTTACCAATATGGGCTAAAGCGCTTTCTTGATGAGGCGCGGACACTGGCAAAATTTCGTGAGCCAAACATTGTCCGTGTTACCAGGTTTATGGAACATAACGGCACTGCATACCTGGTGATGGATTATGAGGATGGTCAGTCATTATCCCAATTCTTGCGCAATCGCGATAAATTAACGGAAGACCAAATTCGCGCAATTTTTATTCCACTACTCAATAGCTTGCGTAGTGTTCATGCTAAAAATTATTTGCACCGCGATATCAAACCAGCAAACATCTATCTACGAAAAGCCGGCTCTCCGGTTTTGCTGGATTTTGGTGCTGCCCGCGCTGCCCTTGGCGGCCAGACCAGAACCATAACCGGTATGGTCACGCCAGGATATGCACCTTTTGAGCAATACCATACCCGGGTTCGCCAGGGGCCCTGGACGGATCTTTATGCGATGGGCGCTACTATCTATCGATGCATAACAGGTAATACCCCGGTTGATGCAACAGAAAGGGTAGCCGCACTTCATGAGGGAGATCAGGATCCACTGGTTGCAGCATCGCTAATATGCCACGGAAAATATTCACAGTCGTTGCTTGAGATGGTGGACTGGATGCTCAAACCCAATGCCAAGGACAGGCCCCAGGATGTACGGGATGTGCTGGTAAAATTACTTGATACATTAAAGGGTGATGGTGAAGGAAAAGAAGCAAATGAGGTAATTGAGGCGCTAGAGAAAACAATGGCGATAGACTCATCAACGGGTGAGCCGTCTGTCATGATTGATGACCATAGTACGTCTGACCAAATCAAGGCCGCAGAATTAACAAAAAGAATCGCCAAGGAAGGGGATTCCCTGGCGCAGTTAAAAATGAGCGCCATGTATGCACGCGGTCGCGGTGTTACCAAGAATACCGAAGAGGCAGCAAACTGGTGTCAAAAAGCCGCACATCAGGGGAATGCGCTTGCCCAATACAAGCTCGCCATGTTGTATGCGCACGGTTATGGCATGAGCCAAAATAAAAAAGAGGCTTACCGGTGGTGCAAATTAGCGGCAGACCAGGGCAATGCGCCTGCCCAGTTTAATCTTGGTCTTATGTTAGGCCATGGCATTGGCATTGAAAAGAACAGTACGGAAGCATCACTCTGGTATAAAAAAGCGGCTGAACAAGGCCACCAGGATGCAAGAAACAACCTGAGTGTATCAAGTGTTCAGGGTGGTAAAAGTTCCGGGGTTAAAGTTGTTACAATTATTTTTTTACTACTCGCTGGCCTGGCAGCAGGTTATTACGTTCTAAAATCTAATTAATTTTATTTCGCCGGGTGTGCGAATTAAAGTGCTTGTTTTTCTTCAGGCGTACTGGCCTTGATACTTAACGCATGAATTTGATCTGGCATCAGTTCAGCAAGCGCATCATAGATTAAGCGATGGCGAGTTACAGTATTCATGTCTTTAAATTTTTCGGCAACAATATTAACAGTAAAGTGTCCGGCACCGCCCTGGGCGCCAGCATGGCCGGCATGAAGATGGCTATCGTCGGTAATATCGAGCGTCACAGGATTTAAGGCGGCCTGTAAATTATTCCGAATAATTTCAATCCGTTTGTTGCCAGAAGTCATTTTATTACCGGACGTCATGTTTATGGCAGCACTTTTTTGAATGGCTTGACAATAACATCACCATAAACGCCGGCTTCAATATAGGGATCTGCCTTCGCCCAATTTTCAGCATCGTGCAAATTTTTGAATTCTGCAACAATCAGGCTGCCAGTGAAACCAGCCTGGCCGGGGTCATTGCAGTCTACAGCTGGAAAAGGACCCGCGAGAATCATGCGACCCTCTTTTTTTAATTCTGTGAGTCGTGCCACATGGGAAGATCTGACCTGGAGCCGTTTTTCCAGACTGTCCTCAACATCTTTTGCAAATATTACATATAACATAAATGTGCAAATTTATTTTTTTAGGTTTTTTTTTCTTCTGGCATATATTTAGACATGTACATAGCCTGCATAATAACAAATACAAAGGTTAATCCAGTTAAGCCGAAAACTTTAAAGTTAATCCAGTTATCAGTCCTGGTTTGTTCATCAAGATCAATACGGTAATAGAATGCAACATAAAGATTTAGCGTACCCATAAGCAGAAAAAAGAAACTCCAGCTCATGTTTAATTTATCCCACACATGATCAGGCATTTCTATTTTCTTTGACAACAAATGCTCAATAATTGTTTTGTTACCGATCCAGTGACTGCCAAAGAGTATGACCGCGAAAATCCAGTTTACAATTGTTGGTTTCCATTTAATGAAAGTGTCGTCGTGAAGCAAAAGGGTCATGCCACCAAAAAGAACCAACACGCCAAGCGTGACCAGATGCATAGTCTCGAAACGTTTATGGCGGTAATAATACCAAAGCACCTGCACTGCCGAAGCTGCAATGGCGACTGCTGTGGCTACATAAATGTCGTATAATTTTGCAGCCGTGAAAAAAAGGATCAGGGGAAAAAAATCGTATAAAAACTTCATGATTGAAAAATATATCTGGGTATCAAGGTTAAAGGGAATTGAGCCCTATTTTCACATTTGCCCAGACTCTGCGCAAATCCTTCCAAAACGATCAATAATCGACCTAAATTGGCCAATAATTTTAAGCTGGAGGCGCTACAATTGACATTAGTAGTATTAGAATTAAAGAAAATGTATAGAAAACATGACTATTTCAATTGATCTGCATGCCCATACCCGGTGTTCTGACGGCGATCTTTCACCGGCAGGGCTTGTGTTGAGGGCTAAACAGCAGAATCTTCAGGTATTGGCAGTAACCGACCACGATACAACTGAGGGCATTGCCGAAGCCAGTGAAATTGCCGAACAGAACCAGGTAAAACTGGTAGCGGGCGTAGAAGTCTCTGTCACCTGGGAAAACAAAACATTCCACATTGTGGGGTTAAATATTGACCCGGACAATAAACAACTAACAAATGGCCTGGCTGGGCTCAGGGTGCGGCGCAACCTGCGGGCCATAGAAATTGCAGAAAAGCTCGCCAAAAAAAATATCGAAAACGCACTCCAGGGTACGCAAGCCCTGGTCAAAGGCAGTATTGTTAGCCGCACCCACTTTGCCCAGTTCCTGGTAAATAATGGTTACTGTAAAAACCTGCAACAGGCTTTTAAGCGTTACCTGGGAGATGGCAAACCAGGATGCGCCAAGGTCCAGTGGGCGAGCCTGGAACAAGCCGTGTCATGGATTCATGGCGCCGGCGGTCTAGCAGTGATAGCCCATCCTGGCCGTTATAAAATAGGTCGGGCACGAATGCATGCCTTGTTGAGTCATTTTAAGGAATGTGGTGGCGATGCCATTGAAGTTATTTCCGGCAGCCAGTCTCCTGATGTGACGCCACATTTCGCTCGGTTAGCCACAGAATATGAATTGTTCGCGTCAGTCGGTTCTGATTTTCATAGCCCCAGTCAGCGTTGGCTTGAGTTGGGTCGTTTGCCTGCATTGCCTGAAATTTGCAAACCCGTCTGGAACTGTTGGTAAGAACATTGACATCAGATTGAGCCGCGCGCAGGATTCAAAGCATGACCAAATGATTTTGATAGCATAATTATCAGAACTATAATAATTATTAGAATTATACCTAGAGGGGAGCGATAAATGGATCAGGTCAGTGTTGTTTTAGATACTTTTCAATTATTCTTGGTGCAGCTTGGAGAATTTCTGCCAAAATTTATTGCGGCCATAATTATTCTTGTTGCCGGCTGGTTGTTGGCCAAGGCGTTGCATTTTGCAGTTGTAAGAGGCTTGAAACTGGTAAACTTCGCTACCTTGACCGATAAGGCGGGCATTGATAAATTTCTCAAACAGGGCGGGATTCGCAAAACCACAACCGATATACTGGGTATCCTGGTTTACTGGTTAGTTATGTTATTTACCTTGCTCGGTGCCTTCAATATTCTTGGCTTAACGGTTGTGTCTGACCTGGTGAGTCGAATCACCCAGTTTATTCCCAATGTGATTGTTGCCATCCTGATTTTGACGATTGGTCTTTATTTTGCCAGGTTCATTTCAGAATCAGTGGTCGCATATGGTCGTAACATCGGTCTCGAAGATTCAGAGTTAATGGGACGCCTGGCAAGATATGCCATTATTGGTTTTGTCATCATCGTGTCCCTGGGACAAATGAATATTGGTGAAGCGATTCTCTATCCGGCCTTTCTAATCCTGTTTGGTGGAATTGTTTTGGCATCATCATTGGCATTTGGATTAGGCGGCCAAAAATGGGCTGCTACCCAGTTAGAAAAGTTTTTTCGAAAAACCTCCGGACGACGAAAAAAATAAAGTTGTCTGGTTTACTGGCTTTAATCGGGAGTATCTGGTTTTCTTTCTTCAGTCTTCATGACCAGTTTTACCGCAGAACGCGCAGAGGTTCGCAGGGAAAGATTAAAAATATTTAATCTCAGCGTATCTCCGCGTCCTTTGCGGTTAATCTTTATTTTTAACCATCGTAGTATTAGATTTCCGGGTTAAACTTGTATAAATTTCTTTTTATGAATTTTTTCAGAACTGGCTGATTGACCAGATGGCGCAGTATTTTCAAATTCATCCCGACAACCCGCAGCTCCGGCTTATCAAGCAGGCGGTCGATATTGTCCGAAATGGCGGGGTAATCGCTTACCCGACGGATTCCAGTTATGCACTGGGCTGTCATATCGGCGACAAGGCAGCAATGGCGCGTATTCGTCAAATCCGACAGCTTGATGATAAGCACAACTTTACTCTTGTCTGTCGAGACCTGTCAGAACTAGCTATTTACGCCAAGGTTAGTAATGCAAATTACCGATTGATAAAATCAGTCACACCAGGCGCCTACACGTTTATACTGCCGGCTACCCGGGAGGTGCCCAGGCGCTTGCAGAATCCACGACGTAAGACAATTGGTCTGCGGGTACCGGATCACCCCATTACCCTGGCGCTTTTAGCTGAGCTGGATGAGCCATTGATGAGCAGCACACTGATCCTGAAGGGAGAATCTTTACCCATGAGTGACGCCCATGATATTCGGGAAATTCTGGAACATCAGCTGGACCTGGTTATTGATGGCGGTTTATGCGGTCTTGAGCCCACGACTGTCGTCGTACTAAATGACGATTTATTGTCCGTGGTGCGCAAGGGCCGGGGGGCGTTATTGCCCCTTGGTCTGCCAGGGCGTGTCCAGAATTAACCACCCCGATACAATCCAGACCTGATATAATCGAGCCCTGAATGACAGCACTTACAACACCCCAAATTATTGCCGTAGCGGCGCTCCCGATCCTGTTTGCGATAACCGTCCATGAGGCTGCCCATGGTTGGGTTGCCAAGCGACTTGGTGATCCTACTGCGGATCGTCTCGGGCGGGTGACCTTGAACCCGCTCAAGCATATAGACCTGGTAGGGACGGTACTTGTCCCCGTGTTGCTGATTGTGACCGCCGGCATTGCCATCGGCTGGGCCAAGCCTGTGCCTGTCACCTGGGAGAATTTACGCCATCCAAAACGTGATATGGCTTTGGTTGCATTGGCAGGCCCTGTGTCAAACTTGTTTATGGCGATTTTCTGGGGGCTGGTGATTAAAATTTCCCTCAGTTTGCCTGTCTCATTGCAGTGGATTACAGATCCGCTTATATACATGGGAAAATTCGGTATTTTGGTAAATGTAATCCTGATGGTTTTTAACCTGCTACCGATTCCACCGCTGGATGGCGGCAGGGTGGCAACAGGTTTATTGCCCGGTCCCTGGGCCTGGCAATTGAGCAGGTTGGAGCCCTATGGATTTTTTATCATTATTGGCCTGCTCATGACCGGCGCGCTCTGGTTTATTCTTGACCCTATACGGATGGTCGTCACTCGGCTGGTTGTCACACTGGTTGGACTATAAGCTTGTGAATATTCCCCAAAGTAAAAACAATCGCGTGCTATCTGGTATGCGACCCACGGGTAAATTACATCTTGGTCATTATCATGGGGTGCTGCGTAATTGGATACGATTACAGCACGAATTCGAATGTTTCTTTTTTGTTGCTGACTGGCACGCCTTAACGACCCATTACGATGATGCCGGTATCATTGAAGAAAGTGTTTGGGATATGGTCATTGACTGGCTGGCAACCGGGGTTGACCCGGACAGTGCCACGCTTTTTTTGCAAAGCCGCGTTCCCCAGCACGCAGAGCTATATACGCTGTTATCCATGATTACACCCTTGCCATGGCTGGAGCGGGTGCCAACCTACAAAGACCAGCAGATCAGGCTCAAGGATAAAGATCTGGCGACTTATGGTTTTCTGGGTTATCCCTTGTTGCAGTCCGCGGATATTCTGGTTTATCGCGCCGGCCAGGTACCTGTGGGTGAAGACCAGGCGGCCCATGTGGAGCTAACCAGAGAAATTGCCCGTCGTTTTAATCATTTTTATGGTCGTGAACCCGGGTTTGAAGAAAAAGTAACTGCAGCCATCAAAAAACTTGGCAAAAAGGCAGCCAAACTCTACCAGCAACATCGGAAATCTTTTGTTGAAAAGGGCGACCGCGAAGCATTGGAAAATGCCCAGGAAATCCTGGAGAACCAGCAAAACATCTCCCTCGGAGACAAGGAGCGCCTCCTGGGTTACCTGGAGGGCGGGGGCCGCATTATCTTACCGGAACCCAATGTCTTGCTAACACCGGCAGCCAAAATGCCGGGTCTGGATGGCCAGAAAATGTCCAAGTCATATAACAATACAATTTCCTTGCGAGATGCGCCTGAGGACATTGAGAAGGCGATACGTACCATGCCCACTGACCCGGCCCGGGTGCGACGGACGGATCCTGGTGATCCCGAAAAATGCCCCGTGTGGGAATTTCATCACGTCTATAGTGATGAAAAAACCAAAGAATGGGTGATGGAGGGCTGTAAAAGTGCTGGAATAGGGTGTATTGAATGCAAAAAACCGGTAATTGAGGCTGTTTTAGCGGAATTGGAGCCAATTCAGGCCCGCGCCCGGGAATTTGCTTCTGATCCGACACTGGTTCGTAATATCATTAGCCATGGCAATGCCCATGCCCGTGAGGTTGCCGAGGAAACCATGCAAGAGGTACGCGAGGCAATGGGACTGGAGTATCACTAAACATGAAAAACAAAAAAATAGATAAAATCGAACACCCGGACGGGACTGATAGTTCCCCGCAGCCAGCCCAGGGTGAGATGCCCTTTGCTGTGGTGGGGGGCGAGGCGGTTACTGAATTGCCTCAGGATTTATATATTCCCCCTGATGCCCTGGAGGTGTTCCTGGAGGCCTTTGAAGGGCCGCTGGATTTGTTGTTATACCTGATTCGTAAGCAGAACCTGGATATTCTTGATATTCCCATTGCCGAAGTAACAAAACAATACATGGGTTACGTGGACTTAATGCAAGAATTACAATGGGACCTGGCAGCTGATTACCTGGTGATGGCCGCCATGTTGGCCGAGATTAAATCGCGTATGTTGTTGCCGCGCCCTGTTACGGAAGAAGAGGCAGGTAACGATCCAAGAGCTGAGCTGGTACGACGGTTGCAGGAATATGAACGCTATCGTAAAGCCGCTGAGGACATTGAAGAATTACCGCGAGTGCAACGGGATTTGCACATCGTTAAAGTTAAGTACGAAGGTGAGCGGGCAACGCGGCCGCAACCGAATGTTAATATGGATGACGTTTTTAAGGCCTTTGCGGATGTGATGCGACGCCATGATATGTATAACCATCACCATATCACACGCGAGACCTTGTCAATTCGTGAGCGCATGACACAAGTGCTTGACCGGGTAAAAGGGGAGGAGTTTGTTGATTTTCAGAACCTGTTCGATATCACTGAAGGCCGGATGGGTGTTGTTGTTACTTTTGTTGCGATTCTTGAACTACTCAAGGAGCAGCTTTTAACTGTGATACAACCAGAGCCATTCGCGCCAATACACGTAATAGCAGCAGCTTAAAAAAATAGTAAAACCTGATTTTAGTTTGAATTAATGTCAAAAATATTATGAGCAAAAAAGTTAACAAAGAAATTAAAAATATTATTGAAGCTGCGCTTATGATTGCAAATCAACCAGTTTCGATTGATAGATTAATCGCGCTTTTCCCAGAAGGTGCCAGCCCGGCCCGTGAAGAAATTCGCCACACGCTTGATGTTTTAATGGATGACTACAAAGGCCGCGGCATTGAGCTTAAAAAAATTGATAAAAGCTATCGCTTGCAAAGCAAAACAGAATATTCAGAATGGTTATCCAGGCTGACCGAAGAAAAGCCGCCTCGTTATTCGCGGGCGGCCCTGGAGACCCTGGCTATCATTGCCTATCGTCAGCCAGTTACCCGGGGTGATATTGAAGATATACGTGGCGTGACCGTGAGTACGGATATCATCAGAAATTTGATCGATAGAGAATGGATCAGGCAAGTAGGATCGCGAGATGTACCAGGCAAGCCATCATTGTATGGCACCACCAAAGTATTTCTCGAATACTTTAACCTGTCGGGTTTGAGTGAATTACCCTCGTTGTCAGAATTAAGAGATCTGGAAGAGATTGGCAAGGAACTAAACCTGTCATTAAACCTGGAACAGGCGACCAGGAATACCGAAACTGGCAAAACTGAAGAAGTAAATGGCCAGGCATCTGTAAAAAAGTTATCACCTGAACAAGAATTGGCAGAAGACGACATTGCTCAACCAATAGAGGCAAAAGTCGGCCAACTCAATCAATGAGTTTTAAAGATCCCGATAGTCCCGCTGCGACTGGAGAAAAGTTACAAAAGATATTGGCCCATAGCGGTTTAGGCTCTCGTCGCGAGATGGAGACCTGGATTGAAGCGGGTCGCGTTTCGGTCGATGGCAAAATCGTTTCCCTTGGCAAGCGTGTGACCAGCTCGCAAACAATACGCGTAGATGGCAAGGTAATTTCTACAGCCCGTCTACAACCGCGCAGAAAAATTATTATTTATCACAAGCCAGAGGGCGAAGTTTGCACACGTTCTGATCCCAGGGGACGACCCACGGTATTTGATCGCTTGCCCCAAATTCGTGGCGGTCGCTGGATATCAGTGGGCCGCCTGGATTTTAATACATCCGGTTTATTGCTATTCACCAATGACGGCGAACTGGCCAACCTGCTCATGCACCCGCGTTATGGTATTGAGCGTGAATATGCAGTCAGGGTTGCCGGTAATGTAAATCAGGAAAAAATAACAGCATTAAAAAATGGCGTTGAGCTGGAGGATGGCCTGGCTAAATTTCAGAGCATCCGGGACATTGGCGGGGAGGGAACAAATCACTGGTACCACGTGATATTGACCGAGGGCCGTAACCGGGAAGTCCGACGCATGTGGGAGCACGTGGGCGCCAAGGTGAGTCGACTAACAAGAATACGTTTTGGCATGTTGACCTTGCCCAGGAAAGTGAGGACAGGACGCTGGGTGCATCTAACGGACGACGAAACAAAACAATTATTAAGCCTGGTTGGTTTGTATGTCGATAAGACTGAACACACACGTGGTCGCCCACAAAATAAAGCGAGTCGATCACGGTCGGGTTCGAAACCACTCCGCAAGGCCAAAAAAACCGGCTTTCGAAAAAAATGAGAGCCTGGCGTGATTACAGGTGAAGGATGGTGAAGCTGGGTTGAATACTGGACAGGAAAAAATAGCCTGTGAATCAGTATACAAAAGCCTGCTTGGTTTTCACGGAAAAAGAGATTGGTGGCCAGGAGATAGTCGCTTCGAAATTATGGTAGGTGCAATTCTTACGCAGAACACGGCGTGGTCTAATGTTGAGAAGGCAATTAATAATCTGAAACAGGCGGATGTCCTCAGGCCAGATGCTTTACTAAATCTTCACCACAGGCGCCTGGCATCCCTGTTACGCCCTTCAGGTTATTACAATGTGAAAACTAAAAGACTCAGGGCTTTTTGTTTTTGGTTGTTAGAAAACAATGGTGCTGACAGTTTAGAAAAATGGAAAACGGTAAAATTACGCGAGGCATTATTGTCGGTGCATGGGGTTGGCCCTGAAACGGCCGACGATATTCTGTTGTACGCATTCAATAGAAAAGTATTCGTAGTCGACGCCTATACCAGGCGTATATTTTCAAGATTGGGTATTCTTGCGGGTGATGAATCTTACGAAGATATTCGGGCCATGTTTGAGAAGGCCTTAAAAAGTAGTGCCAGCTTGTTTAACGAATATCACGCGCTTATTGTAATACACGGTGCCACTATCTGTAAGTCCAGGCCAGATTGCAAAAATTGTGTACTGAGCAATCAATGTAATTACAATTCCTGATTGGCTGTTAACTATTTATCAGATTATTCGTCTTCTATTTCTTTTGTTTTTAGTCCTTTCTTTTTGGCATTTTTAACCAGTGGCGCGATTCTTTGACGACCCCGTGTTGTTTTATCGATACAACCTTTAAAACGACCAAATTGATAACTTATTGAGGCACCGGCAAGCAATGAGGTTGCATGGCTGATCGGGCCTGCATCGGCGATTATGTCTACCTGGGCCAACTCCAGATCCTGGTCAAGGAGCTTTAGCAATTTAGCGCAGCGGGCCTTATCCTTCTCTTTTTGCGTTTGTTCATCTGCAAATGAGACAGTAGTGATAAATATTGTAAATACAAATAATAACGTACTCACTGGTGCTATAAATTTTTTCATGATTTAAAATCCTTAAAGGTAATTTGTTATTTTACGTGCAAAATAGTAATTTTACTTTTCCCAGGTACGGTATTTCAGATACGGTATTCCATCTGGAATACCTGCATATTAAGTTATCTATATAAGTTTTTTGGGTTGTTTGTCAAATACAGGAGAGCTCCATGAGTTTTATCACTCATTTCAACGACGTTTTACCTTACCAAACCAAAGATGGTTCACAGATTTATGAATTAATGCACCCGGCAAAACAAGGCAATCAAAACCAGAGTCTGGCACTTGCGTTGATACCACCCGGTGAGAAAACGAAATTACATACCCATCAGAAAAGTGAAGAGCTATATTACATTCAATCAGGAACTGGCAAAATGACCCTGGGTGATGATCAGTTTGAAATAAAGTCTGGCGATACTGTTTGTATTCGTCCCGGTATTCCACACAGTGTTGAAAATACAGGCCAGTCTGACTTGAAAATATTATGTTGTTGCGCGCCAGCCTATGATCATGGCGATACAAATATAAAAGATAGTATTTAAGTGTAAAGATATATCAATTTCACAAAAGACAGTAATACAAATGAAGAAAGTCATAAATAAAAATGGTAAAGCAGTGCCGACGCTGCTTTCTCTTGATACCTCAAGCGAGGCATGTTCTGTTGCATTGCAATACCAGGATCAGGTAACAGAAGAATTTGAAACCGGCATTCGTCATTCTGAAATAATCCTGGCCATGATTGAAAAAATAATGGTCGATAACGGGCTTGTTGTTTCGCAGATTGATTGCATTGCCTTTGGGCGTGGTCCGGGTATGTTTACCGGTTTGCGCATCGGTGCGGGTGTCGTGCAGGGCATTGCCTTTGCAGCCGACTTGCCGGTGCTGCCAATTTCATCCCTGGCAATTCTTGCCCAGGGACAAAAGTCGAATAAAGTCATGACAGCACTGGATGCAAGAATGAACCAGGTTTATTGGGGACTATTTGAAAAAGATGACCAGGGAATTGTCCAGACCTGTATTGACGAACAGGTTATTTCTCCGGCAGATGTTCAACTCCCGGAGTCATCCGGCTGGTCTGGCGCAGGCAGCGGCTGGGATCAATATGGTGACACACTTGTTCGTGTTACGGGAACACATCTGGATAACTGGCAGGCTGAACAATATCCATGTGCCCGGCATATTTTACCAATTGCTAATGCGTTATATAAATCAGGCAACCAGGTGGACGCTACTCAGGCGATACCGGTCTATTTGCGAGATAACGTGGCAGTTAAACGGTCGCGTTAAGCGCCAGATTAGTCATAGTTATGAAATTATCATCCGACCGCCCTGGTAAACAGTGAATCATTTATCCACATGTGGGTAACAATGCTGGCGGCGTAACCAAGGGCAATAATGGGTGTCCATTTTAAATGAACAAAAAAAGTATACTGGCCGCGCGCCTGACCCATTAGTGCAACGCCAGCTGCAGAACCAATTGAAAGCATGCTGCCGCCAACACCAGCCGTAAGTGTTACCAATAGCCATTGACCTTGTGACATTTCAGGGTTCATTGATAAAACTGCAAACATGACAGGAATATTATCAACAACCGCAGAAAGCAGGCCAACGATAACATTGGAGTAGGTGGCGCCCAGGTTGACATACATAGTCTCGGAAACAAGCCCGAGGTAACCGATAAAACCAAGGCCGCCTACCGACAAAACAACGCCATAGAAAAAGAGCAATGTATCCCATTCGGCACGTGCCAATCGATGAAACACATCAAACGCCTCATGGCTGTCTTTCCTGATGGGCAATACATCACCTATGGTTCCGTATTTTTTTCTGTAATCTCTGGTTCGAATGTGGGTTATTTTCAGGTAATACCCAAAAAACTTTAAATAAGCCAGGCCCGTCATCATTCCCAGCATCGGCGGGAGGCTCAGAAAATTATGGAAACTTACGGCTGTAATTATGGTGGCAATGAACAGAAGTATGATGATTATTGCGCCGCGTCTCATTGGTACATGGTCTCCCGAGACATTGGGTGTTTTATCTGGAACTGCAAAATTAATTATCAATGCAGGCACAAGGTAGTTAACAGCTGAAGGAATAAATAGGGCAAAGAAGCCTGAAAAATCTATAATGCCTTTTTGCCAAACCATCAAGGTTGTAATATCGCCAAATGGGCTGAATGCCCCACCCGAGTTTGCAGCGACAACAACATTAATACTGGCCAGACCAACAAATCTGGGGTTACCCTTTCCAACCGCCAGAATGACGGTGCCCATTACCAAAGCGGTTGTCAGGTTATCTATAACAGGTGACAGGAAAAAAGCCAGGGTGCCCGTCATCCAGAATAATTGTCGATAGCTGAAACCTTTGCGTACCAACCATGATCGCAGGGCCTGAAACACCTGTCGTTCATCCATGGCATTTACATAAGTCATGGCTACCAGCAAAAACAGGAACAATTCGGCAAAATCCAGCAAGTTATGCTTAAAGGCGACCTCTGCTACTTCAGGTATGCCCCGTGACGTGTAGATGTAACCGATCATCCCCCAGATAATGCCAGCAGCAAGAATAACTGGTTTTGATTTTCGTAAATCCGTAAATTCCTCTGCCATAACCAGGGCGTAGGAAAGAAGAAATATCAGGAGAGAGAAATAACCAACTGGATGGGAGGTCAGCTCAATAAAGTTATTTGACTCGGCAGCAAAAACGGTTTCGGGTAGCAACACCGAAGAAATAATTATGCCAATGAGAATAAACTTATTCATAATTATTCCATTCATGCCAGAACAGATAACATCAATAATTTTTTAATTTTTCTCGTCATTATTATTAATTAATAATTGAACTTTTGCTGTTTGTACTGTTGCACCTCGTGCACGTATGATTTCCACCAGGTAATCACCGATTCTCAGGCTTGTTCCAGGGGCAGGGATGTCTTCAAGATACTCAACAATCAAACCATTAAGCGTACGAGAATCTTTTGTTGGCAGGCTCCATTTAAGTTGTTTGTTCAGGTCACGTAAATTGGCATTGCCTTTTATGATGTAGGTATTATCCCCGGTCTTCTGAAATACTTCATGTAAGTTAGTAGTTTGCGAGGTAAAATCACCAACAATTTCTTCGAGTATTTCCTCCAGCGTTACCAATCCCTGGATGTCGCCGTATTCGTCCACTACCAGACCATGCTGCCGTTTAACGGCCCTGAAATTTAATAATTGTGTTGTCAGGGCAGTGCCTTCCGGGATGAAGTAAGGCTCGGAAACAATCTTTTCAAAAACCGCTTTACTTAACCCGCCCTTGCGCATCAGGTTAAGCACTTTTCGCATATGGACAGTGCCAATGATCTTGTCCAGGGAACCTTTATAAACAGGTAAGCGTGTATATCGGCTACTGCTCACTTGTTTAACGATGTCATCCCAGTCTCCATCGATATCAATACCTACGATTTGTGGCCTCGGGATCATGACATCTTCAACAGTCATTTTTTCAAGATCAAGAATATTCAACAGCATCGTCTGATGTGATTCAGGTATTAGCCGGCCCGCCTCCAGAACTGCCACACGCAATTCTTCGCTACTTAATGCATTTGAACTTGATTGCGCCCGAACGCCAAAAATACGTAATATCTGGTTGGAGGCAAGGTTAACAACCCAGACAAATGGGTAGAGTATTCTTAATAACCAGAAAAGAATAAACGCCGCCGGAAATGCAACACGTTCCGGATAAGACGCCGCGAGCGTTTTTGGCGTAACTTCTGCAAAAATTAAAAGCACGATGGTTAATACCAGCGCAGTGATACCAGTCGCAGCCACGGCCGCATCTTTACCCAGAAAATGTAAAACGATAAGCATTGAAATAGCTGATGCTGCAACATTAACTGCATTATTCCCAAGCAGGATAATTCCAAGGAGGCGATCAGGATGTTTTAATAACTTGCTGATAAGAATTGCCGGACGATGACCCGATTCCACAAGGTGTTTCAAACGATAACGATTTATCGACATCATACTTATTTCAGAAGCTGAAAAAAAAGCAGACAGAATTATTAAAAAAATAAGGACACCGATGAGTGTGCCGAGAGGGATAATGTCCAATAGTTTATATGACCGTAATTATGTGGTTGCTGCCACGGAAATTAATTCTAAACAGACAACTTGAAAGCTGCAATATAAGAATTAAGACAAAAATCAACGACCAAGTATTACCTCCAGGATAAATTTTGTCCCCAGAAAACCAAGCGCTAACAGCGTTATTCCGCTTAATACCCATATAGCTGCATTGCGACCGCGCAGGCCAAATGACCACCTGGCAACAAGATAACCGCCAAAAACCAGCCAGCCAAGACCCGAGAGTAGAATATGATGGTTAAATTTAAAGGCCTGCCCAAAAATTGCCTCTGAAAAAAATATTCCCGTGACCACGGTCAGTGTTAACAAAAGAAAACCAACACCTATCATTTGTGTCATCAGGTATTCCATGGTCTCGACGGGGGGCAAGACATTAATGAAACGACCAGGTTGGTGGGTTCGTAACTGGTGATCCTGTAACAACAAGATCAGTGCCTGGGCCGCAGCCAGGGACAGTAGCGAGTATGACAGCAACGATATAATGATATGCAAGCCCTGGTAGGGTGGTACCGCATTTACCATTAGATACTGGCCAGGCCAGGCCCATTGATAAATTATGGTGATGGCCGCTATTGGCAAAATGACAATGCCAAGATTTTCCAGGGGCGTGCGAATGGATGCCAGTATAAAAATAACAGCCACAGCAAATGCAACCAGCCCGATTGCATTGCTAAAAGAGAGATTCAGGCCGTTCACTAACCATAGGTTATGGTGGAGTAGCACGCCATGAATGATCACGGCTGCGATGGCAAGTCCCAGTATCAACTGCTTTCTTTTTGCAGTAATTGACTGACGCTGCATAAGGTTTTGCACAAGCAGGCCACTTGCCACAAAGTAGAGAATCAGGGCTAAACTATTAAGGGTATTAATCAGCATATTTCAGTTATATTGAATTATTATGGATTATTGTAATGTTTGGGCCTGATAATTAATCAGCACCGGGCATGTCCCCGCTAATGAGAACTGGTTCACATATTTTTTTCTGTTTTTGAACCACACTTGCCTAATTTACTATAAATGATTCAATAATGTCTAAATGGCTCTGAAATGACACTAATTCCAATAAAAAATTTATGACAACTACAAATATTAGAGTCCTTGGCTGTAGCGGCGGGGTGGGCGGTATAGCAAGGACAACCGCTTTCCTTATCGATCAGGATGTACTGCTGGATGCTGGCACGGGGGTAATGAACCTCGAATTACACCAGCTAGCGGCTATAGATCACGTTTTTATTACCCATGCCCACCTGGATCATATTGTCAGCCTACCGTTATTGCTCGACTCGGTTGCGGCATTGCGTAAAAAACCTTTGCAGGTTTATGCCCAGGCAGACACGATCGAGGCATTACGGACGCATATCTTTAACTGGCAAATTTGGCCGGATTTTTCGCAAATACCCGATGCCAAAGACCCCTATTTGCATTTCAATGTTATCGCTGTCAACGAGCCCGTGGTGATTGGCAGCCGCGAGATAAAAGCCGTTGCCGTTGAACATACCGTGCCGGCAGTGGGTTATATTATCAAAGGCAAGCAAGGGAGTTTCGCGTTTAGTGGCGACATGACTGAAAACGAGAATTTTTGGCAACATTTAAATCAATGTTCAGACCTAAAGTACCTGGTTGTTGAGACCACTTTTCCGGACGAGCAAATTGAGTTAACCAGGCTTTCCAAACACCTTTGCCCGTCTATGCTAACCAGTGAGCTTGGTAAGTTGCAACAAAAACCCGATATTTTTATTACCCACTTAATGCCAGGTGGCGAAAAAACCATCATGGATCAGATAAAAGATCACATGCCTGAGAAAGACTTACAACAACTTAAGACCAGTCATAACTTCGAGATTTAACAACTGGGTCTGCCCCATGGATAGAAAAGGATTGCGTCTCTTTTATCAGCGTCCTAATAAACCTGGTTATGACTGCCCACATTAATCAGTGTGATCGCTTTATCCTTGATCTCTAATTCCAGTACAATCCGATAGCTCATATTGATGGATACGGATGATAAATCTTTCAATCGGCCTTCCAGACCGTGCAAACGGAGTGAGGGATGATAGGGATCAAACTCTAACAGCTCCAGAGTTTTGCGGTATTGATTGTGTATCTCTGGATGTTTACATAAAAATTTTTTTGCTCGTTTATTATAACTGTCAGGGTAAATGAGCCGGTAGGCCATTAGTCCATCACCCGCTTCACGTGTGCCTCCACACTTTCATGTTTGACACGCCCTGCTGCAACATCGGCTCTGGCTTCCAACAACGCAACTTCTAGTTCATATTCTCTTAATTTGCTGTATTGTTTTATATTAATCACCACGTATTTATCCTTGCCGCGCACGGTAATTATCGCTTCATCATCATCTAACAACGCATCTTCCACGACAGAGACGCCTTTAATTTTTAAGTCATTCGCGGTAATGCTTGTCATATCATTCACCTTTAAAGCACTTTTAATAGTACTATTAATAATACTCTATAAAGTACGATATTGACAGCAATTCATCGTTATTTTCATTCTCGTGCATATAAAAAACTTATTGAATATTTTTATTCCGAAAAATGTAATCAACGCTCTGGTTTTTAGCGGATAAAAAATATATTGATATATATCAATTATCCATAAAAAAAGATACAAAATGTAAGTCCCCTGTAAGGAGCGACTGGTAGTCAGTTCTCTAATTTAATGTTGGGAGAACGACGATGATCAGGAAAACACGCTTCTATATATTCATCATATTTTCAGCACTGTCACTCAGTGCCTGTGGCGTTAGCAGCGGTGGCGGAGGAGGGGGCGCAGCCAACGTACCGCGTTTCGCCTACACAGCAAATCAAAACGATGACAGCGTGTCCATGTATACGGTCAACGCCAGCACCGGCCAATTGCGCCATCATGGCTATGTCGCGGCGGGGAACGGTCCCGCCTCCGTCACTGTCGATGCCGCAGGCAAGTTCGCCTATTTGGCCAATTGGAACTCCAACAACGTCTCAGCCTATACTATCAATGCCAGCACCGGCGTGTTGACCGCCGTGACCGGCAGTCCGTTTACGGCGGAGAGTTGGCCCATCTCCGTCACCACCACTTACGCCATCCAGTAATCCCGGGGGTGTTTGAGGTTCAGGGCCGACGGTGTGATTGTCATTGATTATTATTATGGTAAAAGCCCCGTTCTTGTGAGCGGGGTTTTACTTTGATATGCGGAGTTCGTACAGACAGAGTGGGGTAGGCATTGCCCGCCACCACTTACTTTTAAATTTTAAAAAAATAAAAATACTTAATAAAATACTTTTAGACAGGATTAACAAGATTTCCAGGATTAATCATTATATGAGTTGCCCATCAAAATCGTAACAATCCTGTTAGTCCCGTCAATCCTGTCTATTTTTTATCACCTGCAACTGAGATCCAGCAGGGCGGGCAATGTCCATTCTGCAAGGCTGTTTCGTGTGAGCGCTGCTTTTTAGTTGCGTCTGTAAATTAATGGTCATGTTTGCTTTGGCAATAGCTGTTAAAATAGTCGTTCGTACAACATATCCATTTAAAAGGACAAGCTGCCAATGTTCGACGGATTAAGTGATCGCTTGCAACAAACTGTCAAGCGACTCAAGGGTCAGGGCCGGTTAACTGATGAGAACATGAGCCAGACCTTGCGTGATGTGCGCATGGCCTTACTCGAGGCCGATGTGGCATTGCCTGTCGCAAAAGATTTTATTGAACAAGTACGTGCTCGCGCCCAGGACCAGGAAGTTCAGCAATCTTTGACGCCTGGCCAGGCCCTGATAAAAATCGTCCAGGATGAATTGACCCGGTTAATGGGCCAGCATAATGATGGCCTTAACCTGTCGGCTCGTCCCCCTGTCGTTATTTTAGTGGCTGGACTGCAAGGCGCAGGTAAGACCACGACTGTGGCCAAGTTGGCCAAGCGACTGATTGACCATGATCGCAAACGGGTGTTACTGGTTAGTGCTGATATTTACCGGCCAGCGGCGATTGAGCAACTTAAACACCTGGCGGAACAGGTTAAGGCCGACTTTTTTCCCAGTACCAGCGAGCAAAAACCAGTCGATATTGTGACATCTGCGCTTGCTAGTGCAGCAAAACAGTCATTCGATGTACTCATTGTTGATACCGCTGGCCGCTTGCACATTGACCAGGAAATGATGGCAGAAATTAAAGCAATTCATGCCGCTGCCAATCCGGTCGAGACACTTTATGTTGTTGATAGCATGACTGGCCAGGATGCAGTGAAGTCTGCCAAGGCATTTGACCAGGCACTGCCGCTCACGGGTGTCATTTTGACCAAAACGGATGGCGATGCCCGTGGCGGTGCTGCGCTTTCGATCCGGCACGTAACCGGTAAACCGATTAAATTTTTAGGGGTAGGTGAAAAGGCCGATGCCCTTGAGGCATTTCACCCGGAACGGGTTGCTTCCAGAATACTTGGCATGGGCGATGTCCTGAGTTTAATCGAGGAGGTCGAACAAAAGGTCGATCACGAACAAGCACAAAAGCTGGCTAAAAAATTACAAAAGGGCAAGGGTTTTGACCTGGAAGATTTTCGTGACCAAATGGCCCAAATGCAGTCCATGGGGGGTATTGGCAGCCTCATGGAGAAGATGCCGGGCATGGGCAATCTCGGCCAGGCCGCCCAGGGGCAATTTGATGATAAGCAAACGCGGCAAGTGATTGCCATTATCGATTCAATGACCGGCCATGAGCGTCAATTTCCCGCCATTATCAAGGGTGCGCGCAAACGCCGAATTGCAGGTGGCTCCGGTACCCAGGTTCAGGACGTTAATCGATTATTAAAGCAGTTTATGCAAATGCAGAAAATGATGAAAAAAATGCGCAAGGGCGGAATGGCTAAAATGATGCGCGGCATGAAAGGGCAGTTGCCAGGATTTTAGTTTTTTAAATCATTGATTTAAACACGACCATGAATTGTACTATTAATCAAGCGGTTTATTTTGGTATTAACGAAGAAAATGGTTTGGCTGCAAGGGTGACATTGGGTAAAGTAGACACAGGTAGACCGAAGAGTTTGCATAGAAACAAAGCCAACAAATAGAGTTATAGACCTAATTTTCTGGACGACAAAACAATGATCGATACTACAATTTCTAATGAAGCTGCGACAACCGAAAGGCGGGGACTGTCAAAGAGTTTGACTGAAAAAATGGTTGATGAGCGCGGTAAAATGCTGGTTCTTTTTTGTCGAGTCGCAGGTTTGGAGCCTTTTACAACGCCACTGGATAGTGCCGATACGCCCAAAATGGTCCAGGAGTTTTGTCAAATCATGGTAGATTATATTGCTGCAGGCCATTTTTTGTTATACGAACGCATCATTAGTGGTCAGGAACGAAGAAAAAGCCTGGCAAACGTAGCTGAGAAAATATTGCCAAAAATTTCAGTAACGACAGAAATAGCGCTGGAATTCAACGACAAATACGACACAGAATCTACAGAATCATTATTAAGCGAACTGGAAAAAGATTTATCAACCCTGGGGGAAGCCCTGGCAAACCGCATCGAACTGGAAGACCAACTAATAAGAGCGTTAGCTTAGCTCTTCTGACCAGGGGTGGCACCCAACCGTCCTTTTTCCGCAAGTTCAGAACCATCCTGTCTCCAGGTTCTAAAATACATCTATACCATGCAATATAAATACATCTACACCATCAATATACATACCCTAAAAATAGTCATCTTCTAAAAAAAGTACCAAAGTAATGCAATTAACTCAATCATTTACTATATAAATCAATAATCTATAAAGATTGACAGTCTCGTTTGAAAGGTATTAAATAACTAACTATCTAGTCAGTTATTTATTTAATCATAGTGTCTAAAAACCATAAACGTTCGTGCCCTGTTGGTCGTTGGCAACGTCGCAAAGAAGCGCGTCCTGGTGAAATAATTGATGCGGCACTTGAGCTGTTTTGTGAAAAAGGCTTTGCTGGCACGCGCATGGATGATGTTGCCCGTCATGCCGGTGTAACGAAAGGGACAGTATATTTATATTTTGAAAATAAAGAGGCCCTGTTTTATGCCCTTGTAAATGAAATGGTTGTACCACAAGTGGAACGGGCTGAAAATATGATCGCAAATTATACAGGTTCGGCCGCTTCATTAATTGAAATCCTGATCAAACAATGGCATGAAAATATTATAAAGACAAAATTGTCTGGTATTCCAAAGCTGATTATTTCCGAGTCGGGGAATTTCCCGGAACTGGCAAAATTTTATATTGATAATGTGATCCAGCGAGGCAGAAGAATGATGGCGCGCGTGATCGAAAAGGGGATTGAGCGCGGGGAGTTTATAAAGTGTGATCCTGATTATGTGAGTCGTGTGATACTTTCGTCAATGGTATTCACTGCGGTATGGGAACGTTCTTTAGCCAGTCTTGATGATGAAACTTATGATGTCGAAAAGTTTTTCGATACACAATTTGAGATTATGTTAAGCGGTCTGAAAAAAACTAAGTAATAAAAAAAATTAGTGAATATTATGGAAAATTTTAATATTTTCAAAAGAAAAAAAACTACTTATTTTCTTATGGCTACGCTGATAATAATTTTTTCAGTGCCTGTCAATGCCGCCTCACTCTCTCTTGAGGCGGCACTTTCAAACATGGTAAAGCTGCACCCTTTAGTAAAGATCAAGACCCTTGAAAAGAAAAGTGCGGTTTATGAGCTAAATAAGGCTGAAAGCCAATTGGGCTGGTACTTAAATGGCGGCACAGGTGCCTCCCATGATCTTTCTTCTTTTGGTACGCCGATCGATAAGGCGAATGCAGGCCTGGGTCTGGAGAAGACATTTGGTTTTGGTGGCAGAGTCAATCTTGATGGCTCATATTTATATCAAGATTCAGGCTTTACACTTAGCCCGAGAATACCAAACCCTTATGCGCAGACCAATTTTGATATTAAATATATTCAACCCCTGGGTCGTGGCGCCGGCAATCCTGTTTACCAGAGAGGCGTTATAGATGCAAAAGCAAATCAGGTAATTTCACAGGCTAACTGGCAGGAAAACCGTGATGAATTAAGCAAGCAGATTATTGATTTGTTTTTTGGGCTTGCTAAAACGAACGCACAAATTGTAAATACAGAGCTTGCAATTAGCAGGGCCAAACGTTTTAAAGAGTATACAAGTAATAATATCAAGCTTGGTGTTTCAGAAAAAAAAGATATGTTACAGGCAGTAGCAAGGTTGCGGTCAAGCCTGGCAGACAAACGTTCATTGCAGGTGATTAGGGAAAGACAGCATATCGCGTTAAACAGGGTATCAGCATTCCCGTGGGATCTTCGGGCCAGGCTTGTAACAGATATTACTATTAATAACGTCAAGCAAGGTGATTTTGACGATTTATTTGATCAGGTGAAAGAATATAGTTGGAGACTTAAAAGGAGCAACGCAAATATAACTGTTGCTGAATCAATTATCGAAAGAAGCCGGGATTTAAATCGCGATGATATCAATCTTACGCTTTCGGCTGGCACCAGAAATATAAATGGTGATGTTTCAAATGGAGATTTTAGTGAATCAGATTATGCGGCGGGCATCCAGCTTGAATACAGGCGCGCGCTTGACAGGCAGGGCCTTGAAGGTGAATTGACACAAGCACAAATTAACAAGTCTATTGGTTATCAGGAAATTGAAGCCGTTACGCTTGATTTAGGCTATCAACTATCGACCCTGTTATCGGAAATACAGAAAACGAAGACATCTCTGGCAATAAGTAAAAAAAGACTACAAGCTGAAAATAAAAAAATTGACGAGGCCACAAAAAGATACAGGAACGGCAGGGCAGATACGGCTGAATTATTACTGTTCGAAAGTGACTTGCGTTTTGCGGAGTTTACTGTCGCCAACAAACAACTGGAGTTAAAGCGCATTAGCGTGAGATTCGATTTGTTGACAGGAGGCTTGTGGCAACGCATTAATACCAGCCAACAACCTCTTGGGGGGCCGGGTCAATGAAATCCATAATTGATTATCTTGTTCACCGTGGCCTGGTTGTGAACCTCATCTCTATTAGCATCCTGCTAATGGGGGCAGTTGCAATTTTATCAATTAACCGCGAAGCCTTTCCCAATGTTAACCTGGATGTAATACAGGTTGATGCTTTTTATCCCGGCGCAACACCCGTTGAAATAGAAAGACTGGTCATTACACCAATAGAAAGAGAACTAAAGTCGCTGACCGGTATCGACAAAATGATTTCAGTGTCTTTCCCGGGATCAGGCCGTATAAGGCTTGAGCTTAACCCCTATGCAACAAATCGTGAAAGACTGGTCAGTGATGTGCAGCTCGCGGTCGGTCGCGCCGAGCTGCCAATAGATTTACCTAATGATCCCGTAGTAACAGAAGTTGATGGTACGGTCTTTCCGGTGATAAGACTGGCAATTTCGGCGCCATTGTCCAAGCTTGAAATGAAACGTCTGGGCGACAAGATTGAAGATGATTTGTTAAGCCAAAAAGGAATTGCCAAGGTAATTTTACAGGGTGATCGTAAGGCTGAAATCAGAATTGTTGTTGATCCTGAAAAGATGCGCCAGCAAAGGATATCTGTTGGTGAAGTGGCTACTTTATTAAAGAACTGGAATATAAATGCTTCGGGCGGAGAGATCGAAACCAAACAGGGTCAAAAATCGATTCGTATCGTCGGGGAGTTTAAAACTACGAAAGATGTATCCAGTCTTGTCATTAGAGCTAATGAGCAGGGCAAGGGAATTACTATAGGAGATATTGCTACCGTCACGGAAAATCTTAAGAAGGCAACGGTATATTACGATGTAGAAGGAAAGACTGCACTAAGTATTCTGGTTTTGAAAAAATCAGAGGCAGATATAATTACCACTGTCGATAATTTAAAAAAGTACCTGGAAAAGATTCCTGACAGGTACGGAAAAAATATTAAAGTAAGCACATTTCAGGATTTTTCTCATTTTGCAAGATTAAGATTAAGTGTCTTGACCAATAATGGCATGGTCGGACTCATATTTGTTTTCATATCCCTGATTCTTTTTTTAAGGCCATCGGTCGCATTTACCACCACACTTGGTTTGCCGATCGTATTTCTTGGTGGGCTGTATTTTCTTTTTGCATTTGGCATGACGCTGAATCTAATTTCGATGATGGCCTTCATAATTGTGCTGGGCATGATTGTGGATGATGCAATAATAATTGGCGAAAATATAACCTACCATATGGAGCAGGGTGAGCCACCATTAAAAGCTGCAACCATTGGCGCAATTGAACTACTGGGACCCGTAACTACGACCGTTCTGACAACAATGGTAGCTTTCCTGCCCATGTTGTTTATGACCGGTATTATTGGCAAGTTTATTATCTCCATCCCAATTGTTGTTATGTTGTTATTATTTATTTCATGGCTGGAATCATTTCTGATTCTACCAAGCCATGTAGCAAGTTTTACAAATACAAAAAAGAAACCACCGGAGCGGGTGTGGCTTACCAGGCTTGAAGATAGTTACAGCAATTTACTTGAAAAGGTAATCAGGCATCATTGGGCCACCGTAGGCATCGGAGTGTTAATTGTTTTTGTGACATTCTTTCTGGTAGTGGGAAAAATGTCGTTTCAGTTGTTTCCAGCGGCTGGTGTGAATGAATACCTTGTACGAGTTACGGGACCTGCGGGAACCAGCCTGGAAAACATGCAAAAGCATCTGATATCAATTGATCGCACTGTCAGAGAAAATATCAATCCGAAATATCTTGAGACGACGTTGTTAGGAAGTGGCCAAATTGCTGTAGACGAAGGCGACCCTTTAACGCAAAGAGGTGGTCGTTTTGGTCAAATAAGGGTTATTTATATTCAAGCCGTAAGCAGACCAGATCATGATGCGCTGGACGACATGCGCAAGCTTTCAAAAATAATACCCGGCCTGCATCCTGATCTTGAAATTGCGTTTAATGAGCTTAAACCGGGCCCACCTACTGGCAGACCGCTCCAGGTTGAGATATCAAGTCACGATGACCAGGTCACGGATGCTACGGCCAGACGCCTTATTAATTTTCTGAAATCGGTAAAAGGGGTAACTGCGGTTGATAGCGGACTAAAACCTGGTGATCCGGAAATACATATCATTTTTGATAAAGGCCTGGCCGCCTATGCAGGGATTGATTTAGCCACGGCGTCCAGTCATATCCGGGCGGCAGTGGATGGGCTGCGCGTTACCACAACTCGTCAGGGTACTCGAGAAGTTGATGTAACAATACGTTTTCCGAAAAATAACAAAACAGAGCTAACATATTTAAAAGAACTACAAATACCAAATCAGCGCGGTGGCCTGGTGCCATTGCAAAGTATCGCACGTTTTGAGCAGCGTGAGGGTTATTCCACAGTGCGCCACAAGGCGGGCATCAAGATACAGAGTGTGGTTGCTGATATTGATACTTCCATTATCACCAGTGGACAAATCAACAAACTTGTAGCGGATAAACAGCTTGAATGGGTTGGTAATGATGCAAAAAACGTTAAGGTTCATTATGGCGGTGAAGAAGAAAAAAATATTGAATCATTTAAGGGTTTAATGTTTTCATTTTTGTTGGCACTTGTGGGTATATTTTTTATCCTGGCAATACAATTCAATAATCTGGCATACCCGATTCTTGTGATGTTGGCTATACCATTCGGGGCCATAGGGATCATTATCAGTTTCTATCTTCATGATCTGTTTTGGCGGCCTATGCCGCTGTCATTCTTTGCCATGTTAGGTATGGTTGCCATGTCTGGCGTGGTTGTTAACAGCTCCTTGATATTACTGGTTTTTGTACAAAGAGCGGTCAAAGAGGGAATGGAGCTAAGAGCGGCTGTTTTGTTGGCGGGCAAACGACGTCTGCGGGCAGTTTTATTAACTGCTGTAACAACTGTTGTTGGATTGTTACCAACGGCTTATGGTTGGGGCGGTATGGATCTTTTTGTTTCACCGATGGCGCTGGCGCTATCATCTGGATTAATATTTTCTACGTTCATTACCCTTTTGGGGTTGCCGTCGATGTTTTTGGTGGCCCACGACATTCGTAATTGGCTGCGCAGGTATGTAGGCAAACCCATCGCTGGAAAAACCAGATTACTTGTTGACACAGTCAAATCCAGAGAAAAAATACGTGAGCACTAGCGTGTAGAGTCTTTCAGGAAGAACAGCCTTTAATCATTGACTGTGAGTTTTTGACCCTGGATGTTTTTACTATCAATACCCATTAGATAGAGATATATGGGGGTCACACTTTCGGGTTTTGGTAATTTGTCTGGATCATCACCCGGATAAGCATTAGCCCTTAGTTTAGTCTGAACCGGACCTGGATCCAGCGTATTAATCCGGAAATTTTTTTGATCTTCAAGTTCATCCGACCAGGTTGCTGCCAAATTTTCCAGGCCCGCCGCCGCGACACTGTAAGCCCCCCAATACGCTCGTGGCTCTCGACCAACATCTGATGTGGTAAAAAGTACCGATGCATTTTTGGCTTTCGTGAGTAAATCAAAACAGGCTCGGGTAAGCCAGTAGGGTGCTTGTAGATTAACCATCAATACTTTAGACCAAACCTCATCATTAAAAAGTTGCAGGGGTGTTAAAGTGCCAAGCCAGGCAGCGCAGTGCGTAATCCCGTCCAGGTGATCAAATTCTTTTGCAATACTATCAGCTAATTCTCCAAACTGTGGCGGGCCTGATTTTAAAAAATCCATCGGCGCAAGAATTGGCTCTGGTCCTTTGTTTTCCTGAATTGCATCAAAAGTTTGTTCAAGTCCTTTTTCATCTTTATCTACCAGAATGACAGTGGCGCCATGTTGCGCGTAACTCTTGGCGACTGCTTTACCAATTCCGTTAGCGGCACCTGTAACAAGTATAATTTTATTAACCAGTAAGTCTTGAGGAGCAGAATAGTTTTTCATAATTATTTATTCATTGATTATTAATCGGGCGCAATTTTGGCCACTTCTTACCGCACCTTCCAGGGTGCTTGGGTAGCCAGTGTCAGTATAATCACCGGCAAACCATAATCCTTTTACTGGTGATTCGTTTTTAATTCGATGTTTATTAATCCCGACAGAAGAAGCGATGGTCGCTCTTTTTTCCCTGACCAGTTTTGTTTCAACCGGCGCTGGAAACATGGGGTAGTGGTCGGCTATTTCTTTTGTAATCACACCTGATAATTCTTCAGTTGTCATTTTCATATGTTTACCGGGCCCACTAATGACTGCGGCCAAAATACCAGTATCACCAGTAAGCCTGTCGCGATCAAATACCCACTGGGTATGGCAATCGGCAAAACCAACAAAATCCCTGTTCAGGCTAACAGGTTCAGGGTATCTTAAATAAAGCGTGGTAATGGGTAAAGATTCAATTTTTTCAAGCATCGTGGTAACCGGGTTTAAGACTTTAATGCTGCTGATAAGTTTTAAGGTGTGTTCAGGCGCGCTCGCCAGAATAACATTGTCGGCTTCAAGCATTTCGTTATTTGAAATAACACCCTTGATTGAATCACCGGATAATTTTAATGAATCAACTCTTGAGCCAAGCTGGATGTTGCCATTATTCTGCTCAATATAATCCATGGCTGGATCAGGAAAGCAGGCACCAAGATTATCGATTGGTAATAACATTTCTGAGTCAGATTTTTTACCAAAAAATGCCTCGCGAATGACTTTCAGAAAAATTTCGGTAGATGCAGTTTCGATGGGGGTATTTAAAATTGATATGCATAGTGGTTGCCATAAATACTCAACAGCTTTTTTTGTTTGACCGAGACGGTTTAAATATTCCTGCAAAGGAACATCAGGTTCAACTTTAAATCCTGACAAACGCATCGTAATAATAGCCCGTAACACGGTAGTCCGATCCTTGAGAGAAAACCCCCGTGCAGATAACAAACCTGTTAGCAGGTGCGCTGGTGCGGGTAGATTGCCAGTGCGCAGGTGAAAACAGGCCCCGTTTTTGTCTAATAGTTTTAAATCCAGCGGCAAACGTTTTAATACCTGATTTTCTTTAATATTTATATCTTTCATCAGGAGTAATAAACTTTTGTAAGCGCCCAGCATTATATGTTGTCCATTATCTAAACGATTTTTTCCGAACTGTATTAAACGAGCACGTCCACCCAGTTGTCTGCTTGCTTCAAGAAGCGAGACAGTAATATTATTTTTAATTAATTGTACTGCAGCAGCCAGACCGGCCCATCCTCCGCCAACTATTACGACTTTCATTGAAGTTGCCCGGTGTATTTTATTTCTTTTCTGTATGTTATCCAGGCAATCCATAACTTACGTAGCTTGCTCAATGATATTCTTTTTTTCAACGTACGGTAGCCACTGGCCTTTATTTTTGACAGCGTGCCCAAATAAACATTGGCCATGATCACTCCGGCAAGCTGTCTTGATCTATCACTGTCAGGTAGCAGGTCCATCGCTTGTTTATAGTACTTGTCGGCACGATCAGCCTGGTAGGCCATGAGCTTATAAAATTGTGTTGTTTCAATACCATTTAATATATCTGCTTCTGAAACAGAAAATTTTTCTAATTCGCTTTGGGGAATGTAAATCCTGTTTCGACTGGCGTCTTCACCAACATCGCGAATTATATTTGTCAGTTGTAACGCGTGACCAAGTGCAACAGCGTATTCTCGAGTTTTTTCTTCCCCGTAACCAAAAATACCCGCAGAAAGGATTCCAACAACCGAGGCTACATGATAACAATAATCGGATAATTCATTAAAATCAGCATATCTTGATTTAGATAAATCCATTTCCATGCCAGTAATTATATCCAGAAAATAATTTTTGCTCAGGTTGAATTCAGAAATTGCAGGTCGAAGTGCAATTGCAACTGGATGTGCAGGATTTTCTGAAAATAACCGGTCTACTTCGGAGCGCCACCAATTTAGTTTGATTCTGGCAATATCAGCATTAGTGTGATTATCCACAATATCATCAACTTCTCTACAGAAGGCGTACAGCGCAGTGATGGCATTACGTTTATTGGCAGGCAGGAATAAAAAACTATAATAAAAACTCGAGCCACTTTTGGCGGCCTTATCCTGACAATATTCCTGAGGCGTCATGATGTTTAGCTAATTTTACCAGGTGATGATGATAATAAAGATCTAAATATTACCAGATTCCAGTCAAGTATATTCAGTCTTGCCTGGTATAAAAATTGATGTTGGTTAATTTTCTGAAGCCTGTCGAGTACTTTAAGACCTCCCGAGACGGTTAACTTAATCTCACTACCAAGCCTGAACCCCAGGTGGCCGCCAAGTGGAAAACCATCTACGAGCAGGTTATGGGCGCGCTTTAACTGATGATTAATAAAATTTTTCCAGTCCTGGTTATACTGGTTATCCCTGATAAAATTTTCGTCTATGTTGTTGATTTTCATTTCATCCATGGGCATATATATTCGGCCAATTTTGAAATCGACAGATATGTCCTGCAAAAAATTTGTTAGCTGAAGACCCGTACAAACAGAATTTGACAGTTTCAGCAGGTTTTCGTTGTTCTTGCCCACAAGTGCCAGCAAGAGATGACCAACGGGATTGGCAGAACGATCGCAATAATCCAGTATTTCACCGATATTATCGTAACGGTGTTTTGTGACATCCTGTTTAAAAGCTGATAATAATTTTCTGAATTGTTCAACAGGAAGTTCGTGTTTTTTAATTGCATGTCCTAAAGCGATAAATACAGGGTCTTCAGAAGGAATTCCTTGTTCGATATGATCAAGTTCTTTTTCATAGGCGTTTAACTTAACGAGGCGAGTTTTTGTATCAAGTGAACCCTCGTCAGCAAAATCATCTGCTGTTCTGGCAAAGGCATAAATTGCTGCAACCGGTTTACGAATATTCTTCGGGAGCAGGACCGAGGCAACCGGGAAATTTTCATAGTGATTCCGCGCCAGTTGCAAACAAGAATCATAGGCCTTGACTGGTTCCATATAAAAATAATTACTTTAGTTTTGACAATAAATTGAATTTATTAGATTGATCTTAAATTGAGTTTTAGACCGTACGACTTATATATTACGAATAATCGGATTTACCATCATCGGAAACACAAATTCTGTTTCTTCCGGAATTTTTTGCAAGATAAAGTCGTTTATCGGCGATTTTCACCAGGTCCTCAAATTTGTCACAGTTTTCAGAAGAGGCAGTAACAAGTCCGGAACTGATTGATATTTGTATTTTATGTTCGTCCACGCTGGTAGTAGTAGCTTCGATAGATTTCCTTATTCTTTCGGCCAATACTGCGGCACCGAGCCTGTTTGTGCCAGGTAACAAAATACAAAATTCTTCTCCGCCAATTCTGGCAACGATATCAACATGACGCACCAGGCTTCCTAGTAACCGGGATACATTGACCAATACAACATCGCCAGCGTGATGGCCGTAAATATCATTTACTTTCTTGAAATAATCGATGTCCAGCAGTATTAATGATAAATCAGTTTTATACCGCAGCATTGTAAACATGGCTTTATCGCCTTCTTCGAAAAATACGCGGCGATTATATAATTTTGTAAGCGGGTCTGTAGTGGCTTGTAATTTTAGTTCATTACGACTCGCCTCAAGCTCGAGAATTGTGTTTGCTAGATTGTGATGAACGTTAATACGCGCCTGCAGCTCGATTGGATCAATTGGTTTGGTTAAAAAATCATTGACCCCATTTAAAAAAGCCAGATGTTTATCAGTAACATCAACGCCCGTGGTCATCATAAAGACAGGAAGGTTTGCTATTCTGGGGTCGTCACTTTTCCTGATTTTAACCAGGAGCTGGTGACCGCTTAATCCAGGCATCACAATATCAGTTAGTACCAGTTTAATGTCGTGGTCTTGCTGTATAAGTTCCCAGGCCTGCTCACCATTGCTGGCACTTATGATGTCTACATACTCAGAAAGGTGACTGGAAATAACGGCCAGGGTCGTTGGTGAGTCCTCTACAATCAGTATGTAAGGACGTTTAGGCTGATCAGAGTCATTTGTTTGAGTTATAGCCATTGTGTTTTAACTTTTGGATATATTCTCAATTTCTCTAACACCTTTTTCAATTTGACCAGGGTCTTCAAACTCACGTGAAGCGTCAATGCCCAAGTCAGCCAGTTTTTTAGCGCCCGGTACCAGTTTCGTGTCAAAAGAACCAACCGCCTTATTGTAGTTGCCTACTGCACCATCCAGGCTGCGCCCCAGTTTTGCCAGGTGATCAGAAAAAGTCGCAAGCCGTTTGTAGAGATCTTCACCAGTAGCGCGAATTAACTCTGCATTTTCAGATAATTGTTCCTGGCGCCAGCCAAAAGCGACTGCACGCATCAGTGCAACCATGCTGGTCGGGGTTGCCAGTATTATTTTTCTGGCAAGTGCAAATTCAAGCAAATCCCGGTCAAGATCAAGTGCCGAGCTTAAAAACTGTTCACCCGGGATAAACAACACTGCAAAATCCGGCGACCGGGAAAATTGCTCCCAGTAGCTTTTTGCCGAGAGTTCCTTGATTCGATTGCGCACGTTACGTACGTGTTGTTCCATGAAACCTTTACGTTCATCATCTGTTTGTGATTCAACGGCGCTGAGATAGGCATCGAGGGGTGTTTTGACATCGACCACGATTTCACGGCCAGTTGGCATTCTGATAATCATGTCAGGGCGAACGCGGCCCGATTCTGTTTCTATGCTTTCCTGTTCGTAAAAATCACAATGTTCAACCATGCCGGCAAGTTCAACCAGTCGTTTTAAAGTTAACTCCCCCCACTGGCCCCTTACCTCCGGTCGGCGTAGTGCCTGGACCAGGTTACGTGTCTGGTCGTGCAGTTGCAGTTGCGTTTGTGACAAGGTTTCCAGGTGTTTGTGTAAGGAGCCATAAGCTTCTTTACGGTCTTTCTCCATGGCCTGAATTTGTTGTTCGGTTTTCAGGAGCGCTTCGCGAATTGGTTTGACAAGATTCTCAATTGATTTCTCTTTCTGGTCCAGCTCACCCTTTGCCTGGACATGAAATCGCTTTAGGGTTTCCTGGGCCAGGTCGATGAACATCTGGTTGTTATTTTTCAGGGCATCAGAGGAGAGTGAAGAAAAAGTTTGTTTTAACATTTCCTGTTGTCGTGTAACGGTGTTTTCTTCCAGTGACAGTTGTGTTTCCAGTTTTGTTATATTACCCAGGAATTTCAGACGTGCCAGCAACCAGCCAAAACCGCCGCCGACAAACAGGGCGAGTAGCAATGATAAAATAATCACGAGATAGTTTATTTCAATCATAATGATTGCGTCATTTTTGGTGCTGCTAACCAGTCCAGTAAATCTGTTGGTTTATTAATCATACCATCTGCACCCCATGAATCCGGTTGATCATTGCCGCCAATGTAACCATACATGGCAATCAACGTATGCATGCCTGCCGCTTTGCCGGCAGCAATATCCCTTTGGGCATCTCCCACGTAAAGACACGCCTCAGGATTACTGCCTGCGAGTTTACAGGCATGGTGCATCGGTTCCGGGTGCGGTTTACGATTGTCAGTTGTATCACCGCTGACGACACAAACCGGTTGGCTGGGGAAGTCCATGGCCTTGATAAGCGGTGCGGTCAGGTAATCCGGTTTATTGGTGACAATACCCCAGTTTAGACCTGCAGCTTTTAGTGCTTCCAGCACCTCGATCATGCCCGGGAAAAGTGTCGTTAGCTGGCAAATATTTTTTTTATAAAATAACAGGAATAGTTGCCGTAAGCGTTCGAAATCCGGGTGGTCACTGGTGATTTGAAATCCCAGTTTTATGAGTGCAATGCCGCCGTGTGATACATGTGGGCGAATGATTTCATGTGACAATGGATCGCGACCTTCCTGTTCGAGGGTGGCATTAAGTGCATTGGCAAGGTCACCAGCCGTGTCGGCCAGGGTGCCATCAAGATCAAATAATACTGTCTCGATGTTATTGTTAAATTTGTCTGGAGAATTATCCACTTTCAATTATTCATCAACTATTCATCGACCGATGCTGGTAATAACGTGTGCATCAAATAATTGACGTCTACGCCTGGGCCCAACCAGTATTGGCGCAGCACCGGGTTGTAATGCATACCGGTTAATTCCTGGACCAGGAGATCGGCATGTCGAGCCCAGCTACTCAGCTCTGATGGTTTGATGAGCTTGCGATATTCGTGGGTGCCTTTAGGCAACATATTAAGTATGTATTCAGCACCAACAATGGCCAGTAACCAGGCCTTTGGATTCCTGTTGATAGTCGAAAAGAAAACATGACCCCCGGGTTTTACCAGTTTTGCACAAGCGGCAATAATTGATGCGGGATCAGGTACATGCTCAAGCATTTCCATGCATGTGACAACATCAAAAGTACCAGGTTGTTGTTCGGCAAAATCTTCTGCGCTAATACATTGATAATCAACGTCCAGTTCACTCTCTTTTAAATGAAGCCGGGCAACGGATAAAGGCGCCTGTCCAAGATCTATGCCGATAACTTTGGCGCCGCGATTGGCCATACTCTCGGATAAAATACCGCCACCGCAGCCAACGTCGAGTACGGTTTTTCCTTTTAAACCGACCCGTTCATCAATGAAATCCAGGCGCAGGGGATTGATATCATGGAGCGGTTTGAATTCACTGGTGTCGTCCCACCAGCGCGATGCCAGCTCGGAAAATTTTGCAATTTCGCCCAAGTCTACATTTTGGGCGTTTGTCTTTTGCGAACCCGTTTTTTTGGAGGTCGCTTTTTTTTTCTTTACTTTTGATTTTTTGGTTTCCATTAAAAATTAACCGCCACTGTCAGCTTGCTTGATGACATCGCGCCACTTATTCGCTTTTGCGCACAGGGCCGACTCATCAAGTGTTGTTAAGTTACCATTATTAAGGAGTAGTTTACCCGCAACCCAGCAATGAGACACCTGGTCCCGACTGGCTGCATAGACTATTTGCGAAACAGCCTCATAAACAGGGGTAGTTGCAGTTTTTGCCAGGTTTATGGCCACCAGGTCCGCGTCTTTTCCCACTTCAATGGAACCGATTTTATGCTCCAGCCCCAGGGCCCGGGCACCGTTAATTGTCGCCATACGCAGGGCCTCGTGGGCAGGCATGGCCGTAGCATCACCAGCAACCCCTTTGGCAAGCAAGGCCGCAGTTCTCATTTCCGACAGCATATCAAGGTCATTATTGCTGGCCGCACCATCTGTTCCCAGGGTTACATTTATTTTCTTTTGACGAAGTTTTTCAACCTGGCAAAAACCACTGGCCAGTTTCAGGTTTGATTCAGGACAATGAACCACGTGGACACCGGTTTCAGCGACCAGATCTATTTCCTCGTCATTCAGCATTGTCATATGGACTGCAGCCAGGCGCGGGGTAAGCAGGTCCAGTGCTAACAAGCGAGCCAGGGGACGAATGCCCGTTTTTTGCTCGGCTTCGTCAACTTCGTGCCCGGTTTCATGGACATGCATAATAATCTGGATATCCAGTTCTTCGGCCAGGATACAGATTCGTTTCAGGGGCTCATCGGAGACCGTGTAGGGCGCATGGGGCGCAAATACGGTCGTGAGCAGGTCCTCATTTCTCAGTTCATCATGTAATTTCAGGCCTTTACTTATGTATTCCGCCGCGTCCTGGGCATAAGCGCTGGGAAAATCAATAATAATCAGGCCTATGGCAGCGCGAATATGGGCCTTGCGGGCGGCCGCGGCCACGTCTTCCGGGAAAAAATACATATCACAAAAGCAGGTGGTGCCGCTTTGCAACATTTCGGCAATGGCCAGTTCAGCGCCATCACGGACAAACTCACCGCTTACCCATTTCATTTCGGCTGGCCAAATATGATCATTGAGCCAGGTCATTAATGGCAAATCGTCAGACATACCACGAAACAGGCTCATGGCCGTATGGGTATGGGTATTCACCAGGCCGGGAATCAGGGCATGGTCAGCCAGGTCCATGGTTTCCCGGGCCTGGTATTGTTGGGTGCATTTCTCGGACGGCAGGATAGCCGTAATTTTCCCTGCATTAATAACCACACTATGCTGTTCAAGTATGCGGTCATCTGGCTCAACGGGTATCACCCACTTGGCATTGATGACGGTGTCGACTGATTTCATTAATTTTCTCGGAAATAACTAAATTCTAAAATTTGACGCAGTATAACCAAAAAAACAACAAGCTAACTGTTTGGCATGAGGATATTCATTTGTGTTTTAGGTGAGATTAACGACCAATACCGCATATTCTCCATGAGATTCCTTGGCTGATATTGCCACACTCGCGTATGATCGCGCAGAACAGATTTACTACATACACGATTAACTGCGTTACACCAAAAAAGCCTGAGCTAAACTTGCCAAATTCATTGATACAAGACAACAAGACCCACGATTCTTTACGACCAATCCGTTGGCACAACGATCATTTACAGCTTCTTGATCAACGCATTTTGCCGTCTCTCGTGCAAATGCGTGATTACGGGGATGTGTTAGAAGTTGCCAAAGCAATTACGGATATGGTTGTCCGGGGTGCACCAGCCATTGGTATCACCGCAGCCTATGGCGTGGTGTTGGCGGCGCGGTCCCATTTTTCACAGGATGCCAGTAATTGGCAGCAAACGATTCAACCAGACCTGGTCGCCCTGGAAAATTCCAGGCCTACCGCCATTAATCTCTCCTGGGCCGTAAATCGAATGCGGGCCATGATTGAGACATTTCAGGAAAAGGTAGACCCGGTACCGCAGCTTTTAGCAGCTGCGCAAAAAATTCACGCCGACGATATCACGGCCAACTACAAAATGGGAGAATTGGGCGCCGCCCATATTTCTGCCGATAGTGGTGTTATTACCCACTGTAATGCCGGGGCCCTGGCCACGGGTGGTTATGGCACGGCGTTAGGTGTCATTCGGGCCGGTTTTTCCCAGTCAAAAATAAGCATGGTTTATGCTGATGAGACCCGGCCCTGGTTGCAGGGTGCCAGGTTAACCGCCTGGGAAATGGTACAGGAAAAAATTCCCGTGACACTGATTGCCGAGGGCGCAGCCGCTTATTTAATGAAACAGGGCAAAGTGAGCTGGGCCATCGTAGGTTCGGACCGTATTGCAGCGAATGGAGACGTGGCCAACAAGATCGGCACCTATAACCTGGCCGTGGCCGCCAAACGCCACGGGGTGAAATTCATGGTGGTGGCACCCACCAGTACCGTCGATATGGCCACTGCTGATGGCGAAAACATCCCCATTGAATTACGGTCCGAGGACGAAGTACTTCGATGTGGGGGCAATGCCATTGCGCCGGATGGCGCCAGGGCATGGAATCCGGCTTTTGATGTGACACCCGCAGAACTGGTCGATATTATTGTCACTGAGCGCGGGATTGTGGCCAATCCTGATGCCGGAAAAATGCAGGAACTGATGGCAAATTAGAGCTTATGCTCGGCTGGAAACAGGCATTAAATTTTTCTCAATTATTTATCCATTTATAGCAATTTCAGGCTGCTGTTTAGGCCCTCAACATGCTAAAATATCGCCCGGATTTCAGGTGTTTTGAAGTGAATTGTCAATAAACCGAGACGGTCTCGCTTCATGGTGCTGGTAATTAAGGTGCTGGTATTTTACGACTACATTTTTACGATAATCCTGACAGAAACTAACAAAGTGCGCAGCAATGAATCTGCCGCCGATAAACTGGCTATTAATGAAAAATAATTTGTACACATTCAGATTGACAGACAATGACTGACGAGTTCGCTAAAGAAACGATTCCGGTCAATCTGGAAGATGAAATGCGGCAGTCCTACCTGGACTACGCCATGAGCGTGATCATTGGTCGCGCCTTGCCTGATGTCCGCGATGGTTTGAAGCCGGTCCATCGCCGTGTCCTGTTTGCCATGCATGAGCTGGGTAATGACTATAACAAAGGGTACAAAAAATCGGCCCGGGTCGTCGGCGATGTGATTGGTAAATACCATCCCCATGGTGATACCGCTGTTTACGACACAATTGTTCGCATGGCACAGCCATTTTCATTGCGCTACATGCTGGTCGACGGCCAGGGTAACTTTGGGTCGGTGGATGGTGATGCCCCGGCGGCCATGCGTTATACAGAAATACGCATGGCGCGCATTGCCCACGAGTTACTGGCTGATCTTGAAAAAGAAACCGTCAACTATTCTCCCAACTATGACGGCACCGAACACATCCCTGATGTGTTGCCGGCAAAAATTCCCAACCTGCTTGTTAACGGTTCTGCCGGTATTGCAGTGGGAATGGCGACTACGATTCCGCCGCATAATTTGGTTGAAGTTATCAAGGCCACCCTTGCCTATATCGATAACGAAGAAATTTCACTCGATGAATTGATGCAGCACATCCCTGGGCCCGATTTCCCAACGGCGGCAATTATTAATGGCAGTAGCGGCATTCGGGATGCCTACCGAACAGGCCGCGGCAAGATTTATGTCCGTGCCCGGGTAGAAATTGAGACCGAGGAAAAGCGTGGCCGTCAAAAAATAATTGTTACCGAGTTGCCTTACCAGGTGAACAAGGCCAGGTTGCTGGAAAAAATTGCCGAGCTGGTCAAGCTGGGCCGACTGGAAGGTATATCCGGTTTACGTGACGAGTCAGACAAGTCCGGCATGCGCATGGTCGTCGAATTAAAGCGTGGCGAAGTTGCCGACGTGGTATTAAATAATTTATACCAGCACACGGCCATGCAGAATGTAGTCGGTATAAATATGGTTGCCCTGGATAACGGTCAGCCAAAATTATTTAACCTGAAAGAAATCATTGTCTGTTTTGTCCGCCATCGTCGTGACGTCGTTACACGCCGTACCTTGTTTGATCTGCGTAAGGCCCGCGAACGCGCCCACATCCTGGAAGGCCTGGCGGTGGCCCTGGAAAATATTGATGAAATTGTCGCGCTTATCAGGTCGGCAAACGATCCGGCAGAGGCCAAGTCGAAATTAATGGCCAAGACATGGCAAGCCAGCCTGGTAGCCAAAATGCTGTCCGAGTCTGATACGTCCTTGTCACGACCTGAAGATCTTGATGCTATCTATGGTCTTACCAAGAGCGGTTATCATTTGTCCGATGCCCAGGCCCAGGCCATTCTTGATTTACGCCTGCACCGGTTGACCGGTCTTGAGACAGAAAAAATCCATAAAGAATTTCTTGAGCTGCTTGTTCGCATCGAAGATTTACTGGATATATTACGCAATCCTGATCGGCTCAGGACGGTTATCAGGGAAGAGCTGATTGCGATCAGCGAGAAGTATGGTGATGACAGGCGAACAGAAATTATTCAGAGCAAGCAGGACTTAAGGGTAGAAGATCTTATTACTGAAGAAGATGTGGTGGTGACGCTTTCACATGCCGGTTATGTCAAGGCGCAGGCCCTGGGTGAGTACCGTGCCCAACGACGTGGCGGGCGCGGAAAATCAGCCACCCGCATGAAAGAAGAAGATTTTATTGACAAGTTGTTTGTTGCCAATACTCACGACACAATTTTGTGTTTTAGCAGCAAGGGCAAAGTTTACTGGTTAAAGGTTTATGAAATTCCCCAGGCTAGTCGCGGTGCCCGGGGCAAACCCATTATAAACTTGCTTCCTTTTCAGGACGGTGAACAATTAAATGCAATTTTGCCGATACGTGAATACGAAGAAGATAAATTTGTTTTCATGGCCACATCAGATGGCACCGTTAAAAAGACGGCCCTGAAGGAGTTCTCGCGGCCACGGTCAAACGGCATTATCGCCATCGAGCTTGTCGCAGGTAATCAACTGGTTGGTGTTGGTTTGACTGGTGGCAATAGCCACATATTGTTATTTAGCGATATTGGCAAGGTAGTGCGTTTTAATGAAAACGATGTCAGGCCAATGGGCAGGAGCGCACGAGGTGTTCGCGGCATATTACTTAAAGATGGCCATAAAGTAATTTCACAAATTATTTCTGAAAGCGATATAAACAATTGCTCTGTGTTGACAGCAACGTCGCTCGGTTATGGCAAACGTACCCTAATCACCGATTACCCTGTCCATAAACGTGGCGGCCAGGGCGTGATATCGATTCAAGTGAGTGCAAAGCGGGGAGATGTGGTTGGTGCAATCCTGACCGCTGATGATGATGAGACCATGTTGATCACGAGTGGTGGCACATTGATCAGGACAAAAGTTAAAGAAATCTCGGCCATGGGGCGTAACACACAGGGTGTGCGGTTGATTGTGCTGGGAGACGCTGAGCGACTGGTTGGTATGGATAGTATCGTTGAGCCTGAATCGGTTCAGGCCGAACAAACATCCCAATCTGATACAGAATCAGATGCTGATTCTGATGCTGATTCTGATGCTGATTCTGGTTCTGAATCTGATACTGATTCTGAATCCGGGCAAGGAGCTGAATAAACACCTGAGTAGTGACGACTTTGTATCACGACTATCACTGATTATTTCCAGCAAGATAACAAAAACAATTTCTTAATTTTATATAGAGTAAATCAATGGCAAGAGTATTTAATTTCAGTGCTGGTCCGGCAGCATTACCACAGCCTGTATTAGAACAGGCCCAACAAGAGCTTCTGGACTGGCAGGGAAGTGGCACTTCGGTTATGGAGATAAGTCACCGCGGTAAAGAATTCATGAGCATTGCCCAGCAAGCAGAAGCAGACCTGCGTGAGTTAATGGACATACCTAAGAATTACAAAGTGTTATTCTTGCAGGGTGGTGCATCGACTCAATTTGCCATGGTGCCATTAAATTTGTGCGCGCCAGGTAACGCTGGCAAGGCAGATTATGCTTTTACAGGTCATTGGTCCAGGAAGGCCGTTGCTGAAGGGAAACGATATTGCGATGTGAATGTCATTGTCGATACCCAGGAGAACAAGTTTACAAACATTCCGGCCCAGGCAGACTGGAAAATGGGTGACGATGCCACTTATGTCCATTACACGCCAAACGAAACAATCGCTGGCGTTGAGTTTGGCTGGATTCCTGAAACAGGTGATAAACCACTTGTTGCTGATATGTCTTCCAGCATCTTGTCTCGACCAATAGACGTCAGCAAGTATGGAATTATTTATGCTGGTGCACAAAAAAATATCGGTCCGGCTGGATTAACAATCGTTATTATCCGGGAGGACTTGATTGGACATGCCGGGCCCCAGGTGCCAGCCATGCTCAATTATAAAACCTTTGCCGACAGCGATTCCATGTATAACACGCCACCTACCTACGCCTGGTATGTTGCGGGACTGGTATTCCAGTGGTTAAAAAAATCTGGCGGCCTGGAATCCATGGCTAAAGTTAATCAACGCAAGGCAGAAAAACTTTACAGTACGATTGATAATTCTGATGGTTTTTACCGTAACCCGGTAGCTGTTGATTGTCGTTCAATAATGAATATCCCGTTCATTCTAAAAGACGATGCACTCGATAAAATATTTTTGGAAGAAAGTAAAAAAGCAGGACTGGTTCAATTAAAAGGTCACCGTTCTGTGGGTGGCATGCGCGCCAGTATTTACAATGCCATGCCGGAAGCAGGTATCGATGCATTGGTTGATTTTATGAAACAATTTCAGACTCAAAAAGGCTAAACGTGTACAAAATTCTTACTCTTAATAATATTTCAAGCGAAGGCCTGGACAGGCTGCCGAAAAGTGATTATGAGATTGCTGATAAATTTAGCGATCCCGATGCAATCCTGCTGCGCTCATTTAAAATGCACGACATGGAAATACCCGCTTCTTTAAAAGCAATCGGCAGGGCCGGTGCTGGTGTCAATAATATCCCCGTCGAAAAAATGACAGACCTGGGAATACCGGTTTTTAATGCCCCTGGTGCCAATGCCAATGCAGTTAAAGAACTGGTGGTGGCTGGCCTGCTGCTGGCCAGCCGCGATATTTGCCAGGCGTGGGATTTTGCCAAGCACCTTGAAGGGTCTGATGAGGAAATTGGTAAAGCCGTGGAAGCCGGGAAAAAGAATTTTGCCGGTGTTGAATTACCAGGCAGGACTCTCGGTGTTGTCGGGCTGGGCGCCATTGGTCGTTATGTTGCCAATGTCGCTATTGATTTGGGGATGAATGTTATTGGCTTTGATCCGGGTATTACAATTGAGGGCGCATGGCAGCTATCGTCATCTGTCAACAAAGCGGCCAATATAGAGGATCTGTTGCGTAATGTTGATTACGTTACGTTCCACGTGCCATTGATTGATGCCACTAACAAAATGATCAATGAGGCGCGCCTCAAACTCATGCGCCCGGGATCTACAATCCTGAACTTTGCTCGCCAGGGAATTGTCGATGATGAAGCCGTTTCAGGTGCCATCAAGGCCGGGAAACTTCGCGCCTATATTTGTGATTTCCCAACTAACCTTCTGAAAAATCACGAACGTGTTATCACCCTTCCGCACCTCGGCGCGTCTACAAAAGAAGCCGAGGACAATTGCGCGGTAATGGTTGCTTCTCAAGTTCGGGATTACCTCGAGAATGGCAATATAAGAAATTCTGTGAATTTCCCTGAAGTTGTGGCTGCCCGCGAGACCAAAAATCGAATTTTGATTACAAATGCCAATGTTCCCAACATGGTTGGCCAGATTTCTACCGCAATGGCTGAGGCGAATCTTAATATTCATGATATGGTTAACAAGTCCAAACAGGACATTGCTTACACGTTAGTTGATGTTGATAGTACTGTGCCGGACTCGGTCATTAAAAGTATTTCCGCTATTGAAGGTGTAAAGAGTGTCCGGGTAATTTAAAAACCGATGGTAACTGGTTACAAATATGAAAGGAGCTCAAAAACCGGCAGATAAGACCAAGTCATCTGTTGCCCAGCTGAAACAACTGCGAGAACGTATTGATGCCATTGATATACAACTACAGGCATTGATCAGCGATCGTGCCCGTTGTGCTGAAGAGGTGGCCACGGTTAAGCGAGAGGGCGGCAGTGATAATTTCTACCGCCCGGAACGTGAAGCGGCAGTCCTTAGAAGTGTTCAGGATAGAAACACCGGCCCCTTGTCTAACGAAGAAATTGCCCGCCTGTTCCGGGAGATTATGTCTGCCTGCCTGGCCCTTGAATCAACTATGAATATCGCATTTCTTGGGCCTGAGGGCACGTTCACCCAGGAAGCGGCTATCAAGCAATTTGGACATTCTGTCAATACCGTACCACTGGGCGCCATTGATGAGGTCTTTCGCGAAGTAGAATCCGGCGATGCCCGCTACGGGATTGTGCCAATAGAAAATTCAACTGAAGGCATTGTTAACCACACACTTGATTCATTTATTGATTCACCTCTCAAGATTTGTGGTGAAGTTGAACTACGGGTCCACCACCATTTGCTTGGCAAGGGTATAGACTTGTCTTCAGTGAAAGAGGTGACGTCTCACCAGCAGTCTTTAGCGCAATGTCGTGAATGGCTGGATGCAAACCTGCCTGGTATCCCCAGAACCGGCACGAGCAGCAATGCCGAAGCAGCAAAAATTGCTGCTGGTAATAAAAGTATTGCAGCCATTGCCAGCGATGCGGCCGCCAGTTTGTATGACTTAAGTGAACTGGCATCCAACATTGAAGACAAGCCGGATAACACCACAAGATTCCTTGTCATTGGCAGTCTTGAGGCCGAACCTAGCAGCAATGACAGAACCACCTTGCTGGTATCGGGTGCCAATAAACCGGGTGCCTTGCATGATCTTCTTTCGGCTTTGGCAAAACATAAAATTAATTTAACAAGAATTGAATCCAGGCCGTCACGTCGGGCCATGTGGGAATACGTCTTTTTTCTTGATATTGATGGCCACATTAAGGATGAAAACGTATCTGCTGCGATTGCAGAACTAAAAAAAGATGCGGCATTTTTAAAACTACTCGGTTCGTATCCCAAGGCAGTTTTATAAATTATGAATAATGATTTTTTACCCCTTGCCACAAAAGGTGTCCAGGGCCTGAACCCCTATCAGCCCGGCAAACCCATTGATGAATTAGAACGTGAGCTCGGTTTAAAAAATATAATCAAGCTTGCTTCTAACGAAAATCCCCTTGGTCCCAGCCCAATGGCTACAAAAGTGATAACGGCGAACCTGGCAGATTTGTCACGTTATCCAGATGGAAATGGCTACCGTTTACGTAATAAACTGGCTGTAAAACTTGGTGTAGCCGAAGAACAAATTACACTGGGAAATGGTTCTAATGATATTCTCGAGTTGGTTGGGCGTGCTTTTCTGATGCCAGGTCATGAGGTTATTTATTCCCGGCACAGTTTTGCCGTTTACCCGCTGGTTGTCCAGGCATCCGGTGCCGCGGCAGTTGTGACCGATGCCAAAAACTGGGGCAACGATCTGGCAGCCATGTTAGCTGCCGTGACAGAGACCACACGACTGATTTTTTTGGCAAATCCAAACAATCCAACAGGTACATGGGTTGATCGTATTTCACTGCAAGGGTTTTTGGGGAAATTACCGGCAAATATTGTTGTGGTGCTTGATGAGGCCTACTTTGAATATGTGACTGAACCAGGCTATCCAGATGGTTTGAACTTGTTAAAGAATTTTCCCAATGTCATTGTTACCCGAACATTCTCGAAAGCCTATGGCCTGGCAGGCTTGCGGGTCGGTTATGGCATTTCCAATAACAGTATTGCCGATATTCTTAATCGTGTGCGACAACCCTTTAACGTCAACAGCCTGGCCCTTGCGGCTGCCGAGGCTGCGCTGGACGATATGGCGTTTATTGAAACAAGTAAAAAAATGAATACTGCGGGCATGAAACAATTAACAAGTGCTTTCGACGATCTGGGGTTAAGCTATATTCCGTCAGTTGCAAATTTTGTTGCAGTTAAGGTTGGACAGCATACGAAAACACTTAGTGCGATGACGGTGTACGAAAAACTGCTCCAGTCAGGGGTCATTGTCCGTCCAGTTGCTAATTATGATATGCCCGATTATCTTCGTATTACAATTGGTACGAAACAAGAGAATGAAAAATTCATTGGTTTATTAAGGCAAATATTATTATCCAAATGATTAACAAACTGGCAATTATCGGTACTGGGCTCATTGGCGGTTCACTGGCACAGGCCTTGAGAAAGGCTGATTATGTGGATGAGATAATCGGTTATGGCAGGCACCCTGAAAACCTGCAACG
>CAJVXY010000012.1 GCA_913009895.1 uncultured Acidiferrobacteraceae bacterium
CGGTAGAGGGTGCGTTTGCTGGCGTTCTGTGCCAAACAGCGGTCTCGCTTTGGGCATTGCCGACAAACTGCGGGTTTGCTGGTGTAAAAGTGTTGGATCTTATTCTGCATTTTCCGTGGTTTTCCTAACGGTTTTAACCGTTCTCCCTGGGGGCAGAGGTACGCGTTTTGGGCTTTGTCAAATTGAAAGGCTTGGCGCGGGTAGCGTCCCAAATCCCGAACAGCGGGTATCGGCACATAGGCGGTGATCGTTTGATCTTCGCATTGTTTGAGTTGGTCACTTTCGTAGTATCCGGCATCGGCCACCGCCGTCAGCGCGTCTACCGCCAGGGTGGCTTGGCCTGGGTAGCCATGGGTGAAAGTTGTTGGGAATCATTGCCGTCATTGGTCGCTGCGCTTGCTACGATGAGCTTATGTCTGGCGTCCACTGCGATCTGTACGTTGTAACCCGCAGTGACCTGGCCTCGCTTGCGCAGCAAGCGGGCGTCTTGATCTGTTGTGGATACCTGGGTTTGTCCGCTGGCTTGCAATTGCCTGGCAAGCGCTTGTTTTTCTGCCTGTCTTTCCTGTAGCCGCTGCAGCTTGTTGGCCAGTGCCGGATCTTCGATCAGACTGCCTGTGCCCGATTCATCATCGTTTTGGTCTTGTTTGGCCAGTTGTTGTTGATAGTCTTCGATCTTCTTGTCCAGTTCATGCAGTTGTTTGTCCAGTTTCTCCTGGGTATAGATGCTTGCTTTGCTGGCATTGCCATTAAAAAAGCTGCCATCAATGCCAACTACCTCACCCCCGAATAAATCCAATTCTTTGCACATCAAGATAAAGTCTTTATTGGTGGCCTTTAAGGCCCTGGCGTTGTTTTTGCGAAAATCGGCGATGGTTTTGTAGGTCGGTTGAAGCTTGCCCATTAACCAGATCACTTCAAGATTACGGTGCGTTTCGCTTTCCAAGCAACGGCTACTGCGAACTTTATGAATATAGCCATACAAATAGAGTTTGAGCAACGAAGCAGGATCATAGGCGGGTTGGCCCCGGGTCGGTTTCCCCAGTGTATTTTGAAAACTCAGTAACGCTAAATCCACTGAATCGACATAGGCATCGATCACCCGAACGGGATTATCTTTACCTACGTAATCTTCTATGTGCTCTGGTAGAAAACTTTGCTGCGCTCTGTTCGCAGGTACTTTATAGCGTCTGGTCATTGTTGTGTTTCCAGCATTGTTTTGGTAGATGTAGAGGTTTGTTAGTATAACAAATACGGTGGAATACTTTCACAGTCTCAGTGCGTACGCTACATACTGATGAGGGCGTCTGGGCAAGTACTCCGGTTCATTATATTGCCGTTAGAGGAAGCGCCACATAAGGTGGTAATCCAGGTCAGCTCTGATGATCCAGGGACGTAAAAAATAGCATTAAACAATGCCGTCAACCTAATTTTTGTGAACGAACGTTTACGGGGCGCAGGCCAAGGCGGCGTTGAGTTCAGGAATTATCAGCGCTAGACTGTTGATAGTTTCAATCGTATAGATTCTTTTATTCTCTTAAACACGACCATGTCCGTGTTTAAAAGAGTTAGAGATACTATCAGATAGGGATGTTGTTATGCGCAAGCTGGTCGAACAAGTTGTCCCGGATTATGCTCGCTGGATTATACGTTGGCGTTGGCTGGTAGTAATTGGAAGTCTGGTTGCAGTTGCTGCTGCCGGTTATGGTTTACGTAATTTTGCATTCACTGCCGATTACAAAGTTTATTTCGGAAAAGACAATCCCGAACTCATCACTTTTGAAAAATTCGAGAAAACTTATACCAATACCGAGAATATTCTTTTTGTCCTCCAGCCGAAGGATAAAAATGTTTTTACCCCCAGGACCCTGGAGATCGTCAAGCAACTGACCGAAAAGGCCTGGCAAATACCTTATGCAATTCGTGTTGACTCACTCACTAATTACCAGCATACCGAGGCCAATGGCGATGATTTGACGGTGGCCGACCTGGTGGCAAAACCGCAAGCATTGAACACTGCTGACCTGACCAGGATCAGGGCCGTGGCACTTAAAGAACCGGCACTGGTGGGGCGCATGATCGCCTCTAATGGCGCCACCACTGGCATTTCGGTGACGCTGCAATTTCCCGGCACAGACCACACTGGCCACTTGCCTGAGGCAGTGGCCTATGCAGAAAAACTGACGGCGGAGCTGCGCGCCGCCCATCCCGATCTGAGGGTGGCTCTCACCGGCATTTCCATTTTCAGTGCAGCGGAAATCCAGGTCAGTGAATCGGACTCTTACATCCTGGTACCGGTGATGTACGGCCTGATGATCACGCTCCTGCTGCTGCTCTTGCGCTCGGTTTCCGGTACCGTGGGCACACTGCTTGTTGTAAGTTTGTCGGTCGTTACCGCCCTTGGTCTCATGTCATGGTTCGGTCTTAAAATGAATGCCTCGACCGCATTGGCACCAATTATTATTCTTACGCTCGCTATCGCCGACAGTGTCCACATCCTGTTAACCACCTTTGATGAAATACGTGCTGGTCGTTCAAAAAATGATGCCCTGGTAGAAAGTCTGACCATTAATGCCGAACCGGTATTTTTGACTATGTTAACCACAGGCATCGGGTTTTTCAGTCTTAATTTTTCTGATTCACCGCCATTTAATGATCTTGGTAATATCACTGCCATCGGTGTTATTGCTGCCTGGATATTCTCCATGACTTTCCTGCCAGCACTGATGTCGATCCTGCCGTTGCGAGTACGGCCGACTACCAGTGACCGACGTCTGGCCATGGATCGCTTCGGCGATTTCGTAGTCGGTCGTCGTGTGCCCTTATTCTGGAGCATGATGGTTGCAAGTCTTGTAATTATAGCCTTTATTCCCCGTCTCGAACTGGATGATCGGTTCATAAAGTGGTTTGATGAAAGTGTCCCGTTTCGTGTTGATACGGATTTCGCCACTGCTAATCTTACAGGCCCTTATGTGCTGGAGTATTCCATCGACTCCGGCGAGGCCGGAGGGATTTCTGAACCCGAATATTTGCAACAACTGGAGACTTTTACCACCTGGTTGCGGGCACAGCCCGAGATTACCCATGTCAACAGTTTCACCGATGTCATGAAGCGGCTCAACAAATCCATGCACGGTGATGACCCCGGCTGGTACCGGTTGCCCGACAAGCGCAATCTGGCGGCCCAGTATCTATTATTATACGAAATGTCTCTGCCCTATGGTCTTGATCTCAATAGCCAGATTGATCTGGGTAAATCGGCAACGCGGCTAACGGTGACCCTGGACACCATTCCGCAGAAAAATATTATCGAGGTGATAAAGCGTAGTGAAATTTGGCTAACGGAAAACGTGCCGCCAGCCATGCAGGCCAGGGCAACAGGCACTATCGTTATGTTCGTGAATCTTGCGATCCGGAATATTTACAGTATGTTGGGCGGGACAGTCCTGGCTTTTGTATTGATTTCCCTAACGCTGATGTTTGCCCTGCGTAGTATTCGCCTGGGCCTGATTAGCCTGATTCCAAACTTTCTGCCGGTATTGATCACCTTTGGGTTGTGGGCAATTTTTGTTGGCGAGATCGGTATCATTGCCTCCATGATCACGGCCACCAGCATGGGACTCATCGTTGACGATACGGTCCACATACTCAGCAAGTACCGGCGTGCCAAACGCGCCCATAACCTTGGCACCCACGATGCCATTCGCTACAGCTTTTCCCATGTGGGCAAGGCTTTGTGGGTGACTACCCTGATTATGGTGGCCGGTTTTTCGGTGCTGGCCTTTTCCAGTTACAAACTCAATGTCGACATGGGTGTGCTCACTACCATGGCCGTTGGTGTGGCCCTGGTGATGGATTTTCTGTTACTGCCATCTTTATTAATGTACATGGACAAAGACAAACAATGTAACTGTGTCACATGCCGGGAGAAACATCTTGCCGCAACATGATCACGCCATAAGGAGGGCATATGTTATGAATAAATTAATTATGATACTTGTTGCTGCATTTGTATTGCCATTACTGGTTCCGGTTTTGGCCGGGGCAGCCGAGGATCCCGTGGCCAAAGGCGAAGCTATTGCCCGCGAGTGGGATCGTCGCGATCGCGGCTATGGTGATACCAGTGCGACCATGAAAATGATTCTGGAAAACCGCCAGGGGCAAACCAGTGAACGGAAAATGCGTATTCTCTTTCTTGAAGTGCCTGACGAAAACGATGGTGACAAGTCCATGGTGGTGTTTGATTACCCCCGCGATATCAAGGGCACGGCATTATTGAGTTATTCTCATATACTGAAACCTGATGATCAGTGGCTCTATCTTCCGGCTTTGAAGCGTGTCAAGCGTATTTCTTCCAACAACAAGTCCGGCCCCTTCATGGGCAGCGAGTTTGCCTATGAAGATATTAGCTCACAGGAATTAAAAAAGTTTCAATACAAATGGTTGCGCGATGAAGCCTGCGACAAGTCTGTGTGTTTTGTGCTGGAACAACGCCCGTTGTATGAGAATTCCGGTTATACCCGTCAAGTTGCCTGGTATGACAAGGAGACGTATCGCCTGCAGCGCGTCGATTATTATGACCGCAGGAATGCGTTGCTGAAGACGCTTATTTTCAGCAAGTATCAACAACATTTGGGTAAATACTGGCGTGCCCACGACATGTATATGGTTAATCAGCAGACGGGCAAAAAAACCAGGTTGATTTATGAAAAACTAAAGTTCAAAAGTGGACTGACAGAAAAAGACTTTACCCAAAGCAGTCTGAAACGTATGCGTTGATATTTATTACATGATCCTGCTTATGAGGTCCGCGACATATTTATTGATAATCATGGCTATCTTCTCAAAATCAGCGATGGCCGTGGAGTTCGCTGGTTGGGCCGAGCTGGAAGGTAAATACTTTCCAAACGAACCACTATACGAAAGGCAACAACAGCACAGTGCCTCGGCCGCCATCCAGCCTGAAATCTATCATGCATGGACGAGCGGGAGCTCGTTTACCTTTGTTCCTTTTTACCGTTATGACAGTGCCGACGATCAACGAACCCACTTTGATATCAGGGAGGCCATGTTTCTCCTGCCCAGGGAAAATTATGAGCTAAGGGTTGGTGTTGGCAAGGTCTTTTGGGGTGTAACAGAAGCCAGTCATCTCGTTGATATTATCAATCAAACTGACCTGGTTGAATCGCTCGACGGGGAAGAAAAACTGGGTCAACCAATGGTGAATCTTGGCTTGCTGGCTTATCAAGAAACCCTGGGTGTCATGGATTTTTTTGTGCTTCCCTATTTTCGTGAACGAACGTTTCCGGGGCGTGGCGGGCGTTTGCGGTTTGATCCTTATATTGATGTTGAGAATGAGGCGGAGTACGAACATAGTGCCAGGCAGCGCCATATCGATTACGCATTACGTTACAGCAATACCTTTGACAGGCTGGACGTGGGTATTTCCCACTTTTATGGAACAAGCCGGGAGCCCGCCTATTTACCGAAGTTTGATGCCAATGGAAACCTGAACATCATTCCCTTTTATGAAATCATTAACCAGACCGGTCTTGATTTGCAATATGCCGGCGACGCCTGGTTATGGAAACTGGAAGCCATTTACCGCAGCGGTTACGAAAACGGTAGTTATTATGCCGCTGACGCTGGTCTTGAATACACATTTTCAGGGACTGGTTTGGGTGGCATGGATCTTGGTCTGATCGTAGAGTATATGTACGACAGCCGGGATTTTGACGTGGATATAGCAACACTTATAACCAGCGGTTATATCGGCAGTCAATTTAATACCTTTCTTAATAATGACTATATGATTGGATTACGCTTGGCATTTAACGACGAGGCCTCGTCCGAGATTCTGACAGGAATCATTCGGGAGGACCTCGACAACCATGCCTCGGTCTTTCAGTTAGAAGCGAGCCGCAGAATCGGTGGCAACTGGAAAGCGGAACTGGATGCCTACATATTCATCGGTGCCAACAAAGACCCGTTGCTGGATTTTCTGCGTAAGGACAGTTTTGTCCAGCTGGCACTGAAGTATTATTTCTAAAAGATATTATGGTGCTGGCAGGCACGACTTGACATGTTACTGACACATATCTTTTACAATTGCGTTGTGAGTTTAAGTGTCTAAGAAGCGTAATTGCGGGAATCTTGCTGGATACAAGCGTCATTGGCGGACTTTTTTCTTAACAAACCAGGAGAAAGTAATGAGATGGCTAACGGAGAAATAATGGAATGGCTAATAGAGAACTGGATTTGGGTGCTGGTCGGTATAGCATTTTTTGCCCTGCATTTTCTGGGTCATGGTCGTCATGGTAAACACAGAAAACAGGATGAACCAGACAAGCAAACAGGTCATCGGGATAAACAAGACCATTAGCGAATAAATGCTAGCGTAAACCAGCATCACCGGCGTTTTATGCTTCAAATTTTCAAGGAGAAAACCATGAAAGCGCAAAACAGTGAATACGAACAGAACCATAAGGACCCGGTTTGCGGAATGGAAGTCAGCCACGACGCAGCAGGCGAAGAAATTATATATCAGGATAAGACTTACTACTTTTGTTCCGGTGCCTGCCGGGAAATATTTGAGACGGAACCCGAGAAGTACATTCATTAGTCCTGTCAGTGTAGTTCAGTCAAGACCAGACCACCAGGACCATGGCTTACAGGCTGTGTTTGGCAGCCTGTGCCTTGTTATTCGAGCTGAGCCTCCAAAATTACCGTGGTATTCCCATTTTACTCCTGAAAGAATGCACGACTGTTATTGGTTGCAACAGCCTGTTAATGCAAGATGCTTAATTCAAACAATAAAGTTAATAAGACAAAGGAAGGAAAAATGAAGAAAAATATTTTTTACATGCTCTTGATTAGTTTTTCATTACTGGCAGGTTGCACAACGGTCCCTACAGATGATATTAAAATTGAAGCTGTGGCCGATGAGAATGTTAATTTTAGTACTTATAAATCCTACGCCTGGGTAGGAGCAGTGGGCATTCTTAAAGATCCGGAAGGTAAGTGGAAGCAGCCAAAGTTCGATATTGATAAAGAAATCCAGTTTTTAATGGATCGTGAATTTAGAAAAACTGGCTTGACGGAAACGTCCAGCGATCCAGACATGCTTGTCGCATACGCTTTGGGTGTCGACATGTCTGCACTCAAGATTAAAGATGATCCAAAAACGAAGTCACCAATTCTTAAAAATGTTCCAAAAGGGGCCTTAATCGTTGTTGTAGTTGATGCAAAGACGGGTTATGCAATATGGATTGGTCAGGCAAGTGCGAAAATTAAACAAAACCCGGACATGAAAATTGCTAAAGGACGACTGGATTATGCGATAACACAAATAATTAAAAAGATGCCCAGGTAGTTTTTTTCGGTAGAAAATTATTTAAGCAATATTAACCCCGCTATGTGACAGTGTAGCGGGATTTTTAGTGCATATTTTTTAATTGTAAAATTTAAAAAAATCTAAGGTAGAGTATATAGAGCTTTTCAAATGAATTTTTAACCTTAACGAGAAACTTTGATCGTCGTGGAAAGATATTCCAGAACGGCGGTTTGTTGTCGCTGGACATGTGCATCCACATACCGTCGTTCTCCATGTTTAATATACAGGACAGTTCATAGCGATAAGTGGCAACAGGTTCTTTGTTATTTAGTACGTCATTCATATTCTTTGCAACGGCCTGCGAACGAAGTTGCGCCATGTGTGCCTGGTGTGGCACCCATTGAGGGGGATTTTCGTGGCTGGCGCAGTCACCCGCCGCAAATACATTTAATAGGCCTTTGACCCGGCCATATTTATCCACATCAACATGACCGCCTGGGGAAACGGTTATGCATGATTGTTGTAACCAGCTTGCGCCTGTTATACCGGGAGAATAAAGCACCAAATCTGCTTTGCGGATACTCCCGTCTTTATCTTTCAGACCGCCTTTGATAAATTCGGCCGGTTCATAACCGTAATCCAGGATTATGCCGCGTTCCTGCAAGCGATCGGTAATAGAGCCCGTTTCACCGGGTTTTCTATTGGGCGAAAAAAAATGAATTTCAAATTTATCCCGCACGCCTTTTTCCTTTAAAGCAAAGTCCAGCAAGCAGGCGCACTCATATATTTGACCGGCACGGCCCGCCACAAACCCATCCTGCTTATTGATTTTAAATCCAATGTAAATAATACCGGAAGTCATTGATTCCAGCTTAGCCATAAACTTGTCCATCTCGTCGGGACCATGGCAGGGAGAATAGGTGTGTGCTTTTGTGCCGGGAATATCATTATCCAGAAATGCCGGGCCAATACCCAGAAATAATGCATCATTTTCGTATGACCCATTTTTAGTAATGACTTTCCGGCCATCATTTTGTACATCAACCACTACATCGTTTATAAATTTAATATTTCGGCGTCGCAAAAATGGACGAATATCTGTGAGCACGCTTTTTTTGTTTTTCTTGCCTGTGATAAATTCCGGGATTGATGGAAAATAGGTAAAAACACCATTACCGATAAGTGCGATATCGTATCGCGCTATTATTTTTCGGAAAAAAAACGTAAAAAATGGATATACTGGAAATAGTAAATACTGAATTAAAAATAATGAAGCAAAACCATTTCCGACAATTGTTATTTTTTTCCTCACAACGCTTCCCCGTTCATTAATATGGAAAACAACTAGTCTAACTGCAGTTTTTCAGTATATAGTAAATATTATAAGGGTGGAATACCATATGGAATAACGGCATCAAATATAACATTTAGTAATATATCAGGAGTGTGTTTAAGATGAGGCGGGCGGAAGTAAAATTACGATATTACTGTATGATATTACTGGCGTATCATGACACAATTTCCACCCAGGTTCTTCGCCCGTTTACAGGCATCCATGGCATTGTTTAAGACGTCGCCGAGGGTATCCGTCTTGCCGTCAATGAGTGTTATACCAATCGAGCAGTGCAAAGTTATTTTTTTTCCTTCGTATTCAACCAGATCTTTTGTAACGAACTTATGAAATTCGTTACCAGTATATTCAGCAAGTGCTTCAGTCGTGTTATAGATTAATACTGCAAATTCATCACCGCTCAACCTGGCGGCCATATCTGATCCGCGCAGACGCTGTTTTATTTTTTTACCAAACGCAACCAGAACACTGTCTCCTGCATCAAGCCCCATAGTGTCATTGATAAATTTAAACCTGTCTATATTAATATACAAAAGCGCGCTTGGTTTACCTTCTCTACGCTTCCTGCGTTCCATAACCCGGCCCAGCTCCATTTTCAGGTAATTGTAATTGTAGAGCCCAGTCAGTGGATCATGATCTGCAATTTTATGGATATCTTCAAGACTGGGTCCACGATCATTGATGTCTTTCATAACCGCCATAAATAAGCATTTATTGTCGTTAGCTAACTCAGCCAGTGTTAATTCCACCAGTGTAGAGCTGCCATCTTTATGACCAACAACCACTTCCTTCGGGCCATGGCTAATGATTTCAGTGCTGTCACTTTTCAGGAATCGTTCCACATATTTATCAAAACGACCGGCATCAAAAGGCGTCATGAGTTTAGTCACGCTTTTGCCAAGTACCTCGTCGGCTGAAAAACCAAATAATGTCTGGGCGGCATTATTGTAGGTTTCAATGGTGCCATCTATGTCAGCAATAATCACTGCATCAGATACACTTTTTAACAGCGTCTTGAGCCTGTCTTTGCTCTCATCCAGATCCTGGCGTAGAGATTCGGGCTTATCGCCCAATCCGGATTTAAGCCTGGTTTGATTCTGATCGCCCATTTTACGTCTCGATATTGAGAATTTTTGAACAAAAAAGTATTGAACTTCCTCTATTTCATATAGCACATGAAAACGTCGCCAGGTCCATTGCGGGGAATAAATCATCAAAAATAAGACGATTTCTTTGGCTCATTTTTAAGTAAAAATCAGGGGAAATTCCGGTAAATAGTTGCTGCTATAGCTTAACTTTTGAGACTGGTTTGCTAGTCTTTCTAGTGAAGTCAGTGGCATTAAGTCCTGAGCAATCAATTCTTCTATCTTACTGAATATAAACAACTATTAGGTTGATTAGTGGCAAATATAAGCATATCAAAAGACAATTCTGCCCCAGGTCAGCGCAAATCGACTGTTGTGACAAGACCAAAAAGCACCCAGGGTGATGGATTTACCCAGAAACTTGCCAGTTTCAGCATTTGGCGTGAACAGTTTGTAGCGGCGATTGAGGCCTACCAGGAATGGGTAGAGCAGAATGAGCCAGCCGAGGGTGAAAAAGATCTGCGAATTTACCAACTGATTGAATCGTTAAAATCAGACAAGTTAAAAATCGCTTTTGTGGGTGAGTTCTCCCGCGGTAAAACAGAATTGCTCAATGCCGTATTTTTTTCAGATTATAAAAAACGTTTATTGCCCTCATCAGCAGGGCGGACAACCATGTGTCCGACAGAGCTTCGTTATGACGTTAAAACAGGAGCCTGTATAAAATTGCTACCTATCGAAACACGTAAAACGGATACAACTATTGCTGAGTACAAACAGAATCCGGTGCAGTGGACAACCTTGCACTTGCTTAAGCGAGATTCTGGTGAGGAACTTGAGGCAGCCTTTTTGGAAGTCACCAAGACCAAGAGAGTGCACACCCGGGAAGCCGAAGAGCTTGGTTTATATAATCCAGATAATAAAATAGCAAACAGGGGAGTCTCGATTATTGATGACATGATTGAGATACCCTGCTGGCGGCACGCAATTATTAACTATCCTCATCCTTTACTTGAAAATGGCCTGGTGATATTGGACACACCAGGATTAAATTCCCTGGGTTCTGAGCCAGAGCTTACATTGAGCATGTTACCGGAAGCTCATGCCGTGGTATTTGTGCTGGCGGCCGATACTGGTGTAACAGTAAGTGACATGGAAATATGGGTCAACCATGTCACCAGTGCCAAAAAAGACAAGTTACATGAACGTTTGGTCGTCCTGAATAAAATTGATGCTATGTGGGACCCGTTACGTACAGAATCAGAAATCAAGAAATTAATAAATAATCAAATTGAAAGTACGGCACTGTCGTTAAAAGAAAACAGAAATATAATAATGCCCGTATCGGCTAAAGCTGGCCTGACTGCAAAAATAAATGACGATAAGGAATTACTTGAAAAGAGCGGAATAAGTGATCTTGAGTTATGCCTGGCCAGGAAAATTTTACCTGCTAAACACGAGATAATACGCCGCAAAGTTGTTTATGAAGTTAGTGGCAGGATAGAAAAAAGTCAGCAGTTACTAAAAGCAAAATATAACGGTGTAGATAACCAGCTAAAAAAATTAAAAGAAATTGGCGGAAAAAATCTTGATGAAATACAGGAAATGGTCTCTATGATGCGTCAGGAGAAGAAGAAATATGAAATGGAAATCAAGGGGTTTGAGATAACGAGAAAAGTATTAACCGAACAGGCAACCGTTTTATTTAACGATCTGAATTTAAAGGTGCTTGACAAACTAATTCGTCTGACGCGCAAACATATGAAAGAGAGCTGGACAACCGCTGGCTTAAAGAAGGCCATAAAACAGTTTTTTGCAACTGCCATGAGCCCAATGGACAATGTTAAAGAGCAGTCAGAGGAAATTAAAAAATCAGTAGATGAGATTTGTCTGAAAATGCACAAAGAATATGGACTTCCCCTGATTCATGTACCTGCTTTGTCACTGGTTCCTTACGTTATGGACCTGAAGAAACTGGAGGGCAGGGCTGAGGTGTTCAGGAGTAGTGCAGAAATTATTGTTACTGAACAAAATACAGTAATCAGTAAATTTTTTGTTGTGATGGTTTCAGAAGCGAGAAAAATATTTGATGACTGTAGCCAGCACGCCCAGGGATGGTTTCAGGAACTGGCCAGCCAGGTACACAACCATTTAAGAATACATAAAAATATAATTGATAAAGGACTGGAATCTATTCGTGCAATTCATGAAGATATCGATGCAATTGGACAGCAAATTTCAGGCCTTGAGCAGGAAAAGGCCAGTATCGCAGTTCAGCTTGGGACAGTTAATGGTCTGTTTAAGAAAATTCAAAAACCAATAGTTTAAGGAACCCCTGATTAATCCCTGAAGTGGCGCTGACTACGTCAAAAAAGAACTCGAAATGCTCATTTACTACCGTGTAAACACCGCTATCTCGTTCCTTTTTGCCTTGTCATCATCCGCTTGATGAATTAATCAGGGGCCCCTCAAATTATGATGCAGCTCTGTTACCGGTCAAATTCCCCGCGGCCCAGCGAGCTATGTAAGATGGAATATCACTAATCGATAGTATTTTATTGACAGCACCAAGTTTATTCGCCTGATCAGGCATGCCATATATCACACTGCTCTTTTTATCCTGGGCAATTGTATAGGAACCATTCCTGTACATGGAGAGCATTCCTTTGGCACCATCTTTGCCCATACCTGTAAGGATAATCCCCAGTATATCTGCGCCAGGGTAATGACTGACAGACTCAAACAAAACATCGACTGCCGGTTTGTGTTGATTGACCAGGTCGCCATCGAAGACATTTACAACAAAATCATTCCTGGCATTTTGTGATACAGCTAAATGATAGGCGCCATTGGCTATCAGCATCGTTCCCGGTGTCAATGTATCTCCATCTTTGGCTTCCCTGATATCGAGGGCCGATAACAGGTTGATTCTCTGAGCATACATATCGGTAAAACGAGGCGGCATGTGCTGGACGACAGCAATCCCCGGGCTGTCTACCGGTAATGCCTCGGCAATTTCCTGAATTGCCTTGGTTCCGCCAGTAGACGCGCCAATGGCAATGATTTTTTTGTTTCCTGATCGGGACGCCCTGATTTTTACTTTCCTGGGACCAGTAACTGTTCTCAGGTGGTCAAGCGAACCCCTGTCGTTTGTTTTTACCTGTTTATTGATTAAATTGACACCGGGGTGAATTTTTGCATTGGCAGCGGCTTCCAGTTTGTTGCAAAGATCTGCAATAAATGGATCCAATGAACCGCTGGCATTCATTTTTGGTTTGGTTATAAAATCAATCGCGCCCAGTTCAAGTGCCCGAAAGGTTTCGCGGGCGCCTTTTTCCGTATGTGACGAGACCATGACAACAGGCATTGGTCTTACTTCCATTAATTCTTTCAAAAATGTCAGGCCATCCATGCGCGGCATTTCTACATCCAGGGTAAGGACGTCAGGGTTAACCCGGGGTATTTTATTTCTAGCAAGAATAGGATCAGAAGAAATGCCTACAACTTCGAACCTTGGATCTTCCGTAATAATGGATTTAAGCAGCTCTCGCATGACAGCAGAGTCATCTATAATCAGGACTTTTATTATTTTAGTCAACAAAACTCACCAGTTTGTTATAACTAAAAAAGGGTAGGTATTCCGTCCAGTTCATCTGTTCTAAGCCTGGAAAGGAAGATATTTTCTTCAGTTATTGTTTTAGTTGCTTCATTTTCGCCAAGACGTTTTAAATATACTTTTCCAGTATGCGGGAAGAATAGAACGCGTTTGGGGTGATTGCCACCGAGGTCGCTGGTAATAACTTTTATTTTTTCGGTTGCAAGAAACTTACCGACAAAACTGATATTCATACTGGGAACACTGTTATTGGAGTCAGGGATATCAAGAACGTGGCCGCCACCAAAAACTTTTACAATAAACCGGGCGCGAACACCGCCAATTTTAATGAGATTGTTTATTAGTAGCTCCATGGCATGGACACCGTAACGCGTGCTTAATGGGTTATTCAGGTCCGTTGCTTTTGGCAACATAAAATGATTCATACCACCAACATTACATTCTGGATCATACATACAGACGGAAATACATGAGCCCAATACAGTGTCAAAAACAACAGGGTCTTTGCTGACTTTGACACAACCAATATTGATACGCTCGAGAGGAAGCCCTTCCACTTCTCTAGGCAGACGACGATGTTTCGAAGAATTTAAATTAGTATTTGTTAACATAGAAGTAATTCAATTGGTCCTGTTAATCTGGTAAATATTTTTACCAAGATTTACCAGATTTGTTTCTTGTCCATGCAGTGACTCGGAATGACCAAGCATCAGATAACCATCTAAAACCAGATTGTCCTGAAAACGGTGAATTAGTTCATGTTGTGTTTTTTTATCAAAATAAATTATAACGTTTCGACAAAAAATGATATCGAATTTTTGTTTATGATGCCATTTGGTATCAAGCAAGTTGAGCTGCTGAAACGTAATTAAGTCTCTTAATTTGTCCGCGGCCCTGAAGAATCCGTTGTTTTCTCCTCTTCCTTTATGGAAATATTTAAGTAAAAGATTATTTGGAATTTGATCAGCATTCTCCATGGGATAAATACCATCATATGCCTTTTTGAGGACATTGGTGTCTATGTCCGTAGCAAGTATCTTTACATGCCATCCAAAATTATCGGGAAAGGCTTCAGAAAGCGCCATAGCAATAGTATATGCTTCTTCGCCAGTTGAGCAGCCGGCACTCCAGATATTTATAGTTTTAGTATGATGACTTAGGGCGTTTTTCTTTAGAGCTGGAAACAGGGTTTCACTTAAAAACTTAAAATGAAAATCTTCACGAAAAAAACTGGTCTTATTGGTTGTAATTGCGTTAATCATTTCAACCAGCTCTGTGCCGGTAGTATCTTTATTTAAAATATAATTATAATAATCAAGATAAGTCTTAAGGCCATGGAATCGCAATCTCTTGCCAAGGCGGGAATAGACGAGCGCACGCTTATGTTCAGACAAAGAAATACCCGTCTGCTCATATATCAATTCCCTGAATAATCTAAACTCCTTGTCGGTTAAATTATCCGCGTGATGTATCACTGGAGATTGCAAATTTGCGGTCATACCCTAATGGCCCATGCTCATTTACTTTAATGGTGTAATGCATAATTTTATGCAGCTTGTTAACAGGCTGAAGCACTGTCAAATATTTTCAGAGGTGCGATTAATTCTCTTCAGGCGTGGTACTGTGGCCCTGATCAGCACTAACGTCAGCCAGATCATCAATATCAGCAAGTTTGCTTATATCCAGTAGAATGAGCAGTTTTTCATCAAACTGGACCAGCCCCTCAATAAACTGCCTGTTGAGCTGCCCCTCAAATTCAGGTGCTTCACAGTGCTGTTCGTTGGATGCGTTCACCACATCACTAACAGAATCAACAACCAGGCCAGCAAGTTTGCCAGCAATATTTACAACTATGATTACTGTAAATTGGTCGTATTCCTTTCTTTCAAGATTAAAGCGTAATCGTAAATCGATAATGGGGACGATTGTACCACGCAGATTTAAAACTCCTTTTATAAAATGGGGCGAATTGGGGATTGGCGTAACGGCGGTCCATCCTTTTATCTCCTGAACTTCGAGAATGGGTATACCATAATCCTGATCACTCAGTCTGAATGTCAGGTACTGTTGTTCAAGGTCATCCATATTTTCTTTAATGTCTGCCAGGTTCGTGTTATCCATTGCTATACTCCAAAATAACCAAATATAAGTAAGTTAAAAAAACGTCAGGATGCCGCTTTAAGCGAATGGCCCTGATGGTGTTTGTGATTTACCAGGTTTGCAAGGGTAGATATATCAAGAATTAATGCTACTTCTCCATCGCCAAGAATGGTTGCAGTGGCCACACCTTCAACACGTTTGTAATGTGTCTCAAGGCTTTTGACGACCACCTGTTGCTGACCCACGATCTCATCGACCAACAGGCCAATTTTTTTGCTTTCAGCTTCCACAATTATGATAATACCGTCAGAAGTATTTTTAACTGCTGAGCTTAAATTAAATAATTCGTAGAGTTTCAGGAATGGCAAGTATTCGCCATGAAAGGGAACCAGCTCAGAACCGCCGGCGGGCCTGCTAATATTCTGATCCGGAACTGATAAGGACTCAATTACAGACAAGAGGGGAATGATGTAAACCTGGGAACCAACCTTGACACAAAGTCCATCCATAATTGCAAGTGTTAACGGTAGACGTAATGTTAATTTTGTTCCTGATCCAGGCTTGTTTATCACTTCCACATTGCCACCCAGCTCGCTGATGCGGGTTCTTACCACGTCCATGCCTACACCTCTGCCGGATACACCTGTTACCTGGGCGGCTGTGGAGAAACCAGGTATAAAAATGAGGTTATCAATTTGTTCGTCAGTTAAATTCGCATCTTCCGCGACCAGATCTTTTTCTATAGCTTTGTGTAAAATTAAATCACGGTCCAGACCATTGCCATCGTCTTCGATTGTGATCACGACACTGCCGCCTTTTTGGGAAGCCTGTACCTGGATGGTGCCCGTTTCAGGTTTACCGGCATTAATTCTTTCTGCGGGTGACTCAAGACCGTGATCAACAGAATTACGAACAATATGCATCAGGGCATCGCCCATGCTTTCAATAACACTTTTATCAAGCTCTGTGCCTTCGCCGCTGATATCAAGCTTTACTTTTTTACCCAGTTTTTGGCTGACATCGCGAACAATCCTGGGTAATTTGTTGAGTGCAAAACCTACTGGCAGCATTCGAATTCCCATTACACTTTCCTGTAATTCTCGTGTATTCCTTTCCAGCAGGCCAAGACCAAACTGTAGTTTTTCAATTGATTCAGGGGTTATTTCTTCAGAGAATTGGCTAAGCATTGTCTGGGTTATTACAAGTTCGCCCACCAAATCAACCAGGGCATCAACTTTCGGTGTGCTAACCCGGATTGACTGGACCTCGAGCCCGTTACCTGAAGCCCCTGGGGCTGGCGCCCTGGTATCAACATTTGAGTCAGTGTCTGGCACGGGTTTGGAAGTCGGCGACTTTTGCGTATCAGTTTTTTGTATAATGTTTAAGACACAATCATCTATCACCCATGAAAATACATTTTCAATCTGACTTTTCTTGATTGGTTCAGAAAAATCAATATGCCATGATAAATAAATATCTTCAGGATTTATGTTTTTCCAGCTCGGTAGGGATTTTATATTTAATCTTGACCTGATTTTACCAAGTTGTGTTAACGCGCGAATAATACGAACTGGATCATTGCCGGTAGACAATATGTTCTTATTTGGTACAAATGATATATCCCAGCCAGCAACATCATTATGATCAATGGATCTTGTTTTTTGCCTTCTGTCCAGGGTTACAGCACAATTTGTTCCCTGTAGACTTTCCAGTTTGATCTGAAACTCATTTATATCAGCAGGGACTGTGTTAATTCCGTTTTGAGCATTCTGGACTAAAGTTCTCAGGCAATCACACGATTGCAGTAAAATGCTAATAAGATCGCGTGTTGTTTTACAGCGATTTTCTCGAATGTCATCAAGGAGGCTCTCAAGAACATGACTGAAGTTGGCAACCACTTCAAAACCAAAAGTACTGCTTCCGCCCTTAATTGAATGGACAGCTCGAAATATAATATTTAGAGATTCGTTGTCTGCTTTAAACTCGTCAGAAACTCTTCGCCCGGACATGTGGCTATCAAGACGAAGTAGTTCGGCTTCCATGTCAGACAATGCCTCAAGACTTTCTTCAAAAAAAGTCTGATGAAATTGTGTGAGATCGATAGCCATTATATTAATTTAAAACATTCTTTATAACGTTTAAAAGCTGCTCTGGATTGAAGGGCTTCACTATCCAGCCCGTAGCACCAGCTTCCTTGCTTTCCTTTCTTTTTGAATCCTGGGATTCTGTTGTTAACATAAGGATGGGTGTAAATTTGTATTCAGGTAATGAGCGCAATTCACGTACCAGGGAAATGCCATCCATATTAGGCATATTGATATCTGTAATTATCGCATCAAACTTTGACTTGCGGGCAGCAGCAAGCGCTTCATTACCATCAGCAGCTTCAGTTACTTCATAACCAGCGTCGTTAAGGGTAAATCCAATCATTTGTCTCATTGAAGCAGTATCATCTACTGTGAGTATTGTTGCCATATATACCTCCTTTAAAATAATTCCACATTTGGACCGCTATTGGGTACCGCATTATCTTTGCTGACACCGTCATTATTGCTGGCCGGTTGAGGGCTCCCGTTTGTAGCTGATTTCTTTTGTTGATTTTGCATGGCTAAATTATTATTCCAGCTGTCAGCAAGACCAAGACTGTGGGTTTCATTCGTAAGTAAATCGATTTCTGAAGCAAGATTATCCATAGGTGCAGCAATGCTATTCAACTTCTGGGAGATGATGTCGTGAAATTGAAGTGAAATAACCACGTTCTGTACATCCTGTGCAATTTCTTTGCTGATGGTATTAATGTCGCTAACTGTCTCGGCAACCTCACGGTTTTTATCTTCGAGAGTTTTTGTAAGCGTCATGATTTCATTCTTGATATTATTTGCATGAGCCATATCTTTTGATGTCAGTGTCTGCATATTACTGTAGGTAGCATTAAGCCCATTTTTTACCATCCTGAGATGGTTGCGAATTTCATGACTGAATACATTGGAGCGTTTACTAAGACGCCTGACTTCCTGGGCAACAATACCAAAACCACGACCGGCTTCACCGGCGCGAGATGCCTCGATATCCGCATTTAGCGCCAACAGGCTTGTTTGATCGGCAAGTTTGCCAACATCAAGTAAAAATCCATCAATAGCCTGTGTTCGATCTTTTACATCATCCAGATCCCTGACCATTTTTACTGACAAGTCGGCTACACGCATTACCTCATCTGCCATTTTGTTCAGGCGCTCATCAGAAACCCGAATAAAATCCTGTAGCGATTGGGGTGAACCATCGCTGGTGGCGCCTTGTGTTCCTTCCAGCAGGTTCATTGCCTGGCTGGCCTGCAAAGTGGCTTTGTTGATAACAGTTTTAAAGCTGCTGGCAATAGTATCTGTTGCGTCTTCACTCTGATTTATTACTTCATTGATCTGTGCATCCAGGTGCTGTTTAACGGCGTTAAATTGTTTGGCAAGTTCTGCCCATTTCCCGACGAGTCCGTCAATACGGCGTCTTTCGCTTGCGCCTGCCATTGTCGTCAGGAGATCATCGATTTTTGGAAGCTGGTTCATCTCACCTTTGGCTGGTTCAATTGCTGATCTTAATTGCTCATCAATGGCATCAATAGGCGACGTTTTTTCATCAAGTGAAGCATCCTGAAATTCATCGAAATCATCCTGTTTCCTGGCAAAATCTATAATCAAGACCATGGCAATAGCTGTGCTAAGTCCACTACTGACTGCCACCCAGACAGAAACAAAGGAGAAGGTTAAAAGCCATGAGCCCGCAATAAACAGGGTGATTAGAGCCCAAAATATTTTATTTTTTGATGCGCTTGAATTCAAAATAATTCCAGGAGGTTTTGCAGACTAGATGTTATGGAGACCAAGTGCTTCATTCATGCCGGCGTATTCAATGCATTCACGAAACTCTTTACTGGTTTCAGTCCAGCCGACTGTTTTTTTCAGGCGTATTGCTTCGCGAGTGCAGGCAATAAGTAATTGTAATACCGCCGTATCGACGCGAGTTAGTTTTCCAGCATTAAAAATAATCCTGCCTGGTTTTCGTTTCAGGGCTTTACCCAAATCAGCATAAAGTTCGTTGGCATTACTCACGTCGAGAGACTCACCCAGGTTAATAAGTGTTGCGCCATTCTTATGTTGTAATTTCAGTAACCCCATGTCTCTAATACCTGTTTGTTAACTTGAGTAAAAACAGCTAGTTACGATTAATACCTGGGTGAAAAAATCTCGGTGAGTAAACGAGGTTTTAGCGGTCCTGACTTAAACATAGCAATAATTACGCAATTGTCACGGTGCGGTCAGGGATAAAAATAGCTATTAAAAACAACATAATAAGACTAAAAAACAGGCTGTATGTCGCTTCATGACATTTGCCGGATCATGCCAGGCTCGTTATGGAGAATAAGGTGTTGTTGATTGACAACAGTAATTGTCTGGACTATTTATTCTAGTGTAAGCGCGGGTTTAAGACAGCCAGCGATGAGACTCCTGTTCTTATCTATTCAAAGGCTATTTTCAGAGGAAAAATAATGAAACCATCTGCCGTTGGTGTTACCCCTAAATCTACATCCAGCGAGCCTGATCTGGACTGGAGCCAGGTCAGGGAAACCATACTGATGTTAAATCTGGCAACGGCGCGCATAGAATACTGTATGCGTGATGGGGATGACTCGGTCAATACCCTCACCAATTCATTTACCAATATGGCTGGCCATGTTGCAGCTATCAGAAGTGCACTTGACCAGGTGTGGGAAAATTCTGATGTCGATGAGACCATAAAAGACGGCGTGCTGGGTAACTGTAATGATGTCAGCACAAAAATGCAGAGTGTTATTGTTGCATTTCAGTTTTACGACAAACTGGTTCAGCGCCTGGCTCATATAAGTCGCAGCATGTCTGCTTTGGCTGCGCTTGTTTCCGATCCAGCTCGTTTGTATTCTCCTTATGAATGGAAAGGATTGCAGGAAAAAATACGTTCCCAGTATTCATTGTCTGATGAAGTAAAAATGTTTGATGCCGTCCTGGAGGGGGCCAGTATTGAAGAGGTTGTGAAGCTGATGGAAGAACAGGATAAGTCTCGCAAAGAGAACGATGTCGAGCTTTTCTAACCAGGTTATATTATCTATTTTGCAATTTGGTCAATTATTACTTCCAGGGTCTCAGTGTGCGCACTTGATATTACAGGACTATAACCCTCAAGATCGCCAGGCTTTGAAACAGGCCCGCCGTTCCTGGAAATTCTGGCACCAATAATTATTTGACTCACGCTTGAAATAGTCCTGCCAGGAATCATGGCACTTCCGTCGTTCAGTACTACCTCTGCCGGCAAGTCACTTACCTGCATTCGCTTACCAGCCAGGGGTATTCGTGGACCCTTGGCCGCCCGGGCAAAAATAAATAAAGTAGCATCCTGGGGCGCCGCGTTTTCAAGTTTTTTAGCGAGCCTGACTTTAACTCTAATGCCGGTATGATCCTGATCAGGTTTATCATCCTTCGTTGCAGGTCGGCTGCTGCTCTCGGCTTTACCCCCCAGCTGACTGATGTATTGGCGAACTTTTTGCGCAGATTCATGATCCGGTGGCAGGCTGGCCAGAAGTCTTTGCCAGTACTCTACAGCCTTTTTATTGTTACCGAATTGCATCTGGGCATGTCCGGCCAACCAGAGTGCGCGCGGGTGATTTTTGTTTATTGTAAGTGCTTTTTCAATTAACTTGAGCGGACGACCTTGCATTTGATTATTCTGGACAATCGCCAGTGACTCAGCCAGGCCGGTTAGAATATCCGGATCTTCAGGTGCGAGTGTGTTGGCCTTTTCGTAAGCTGTCAACGCTTTATCAAACTGGTTCACTGCCGCGTACGTCCTGCCCAACATTGTCCAGCCAATGACGTTATCAGGTTCAGATTCAAGTCGTTTCTTAAGACCTGCAATCATTTTTTTGATGTCTGGACTTGGCTGGCGGGTAGTGATTTCAATATTACCAGTTGCAACGTCTTTATTTCCCAGTAGCATGTAGAGACCAATAGAAAGCGCGGGTATCAAAAGAAAAGTAGCAATAATAGTTTGTTTAGACCACGGCTTTGAGCTGCTTTCCGCTTTTGCCTGGTCTTCAGGGACGTCAGATAAAAGTTGCAGTTTAAGTTCTGAGACTGCTACATCATATTGTTCCTGATCCAGCACATCATTATTCAGGTCAAGTTCAAGCTCTGCCATGCGCTGTTTAAAAAGCAGGATATTAAGCTCATTACTGCCAAGTGCACTTGTGTCTAGTTTGCGCCAATAGGGGATGGTCGCAATTGCGAGCGCGATGAGTATGAAAAATATTATAATAAGCCAAAAAATCATTTGCAGTTGTATCCTATTTCTTTGGCCCAATTAATTTATTCAGGCGATCTTCTGCATTATCGTCAAGTGTGACTTTTTGATCCTGACGGCTTCTTTTTTTAATAATTGCAATAATAAAAATTAACGCCAGGATGACAAGAATGCCAGGGAGAAACCAGAGCAGGAAAGTCTGCGCATTAACAGGTGGACGATAGAGTATGAAATTACCATAGCGAGCCACAAGAAAATCAATTGCTTCCTGGTCGGACTTGCCAGCGATAATCATATCGTATACTTCTTTGCGCAAATCCTGCGCCAATTCGGCATTTGAGTCGGCAATGGACTGGTTCTGGCATACCAGGCAACGTAACTGGCCAATCAGATTTTTAAATCGCGCTTCTTTTTTGGCATCGGTAAATACCAGGGGATCAACTGCTGCAATTGCATTTTTTTGGCCAAGTAGACCCAGGCTTAGCAATAGCGCAAATGAGATAAAAAGATATTTTAATGGCTTGCTGGGACTCACGAAATACTGGCTTCCATATTTTCATTATTTTTCAGGCCTGCCTTTTTTTTGGCGGCAAGCCGGTAGCGCTTGTCACCAACGGCCAATGCGCCTCCCAGAGCCATAAATATAGTGCCTAGCCATATCCATCTTACATACGGCTTGTAGTAGATGCGTACACTCCAGGCGCCAGAATCAAGGGGCTCGCCCATGGCGACGTACAGATCCCGAAACAGACCTGGGTCTATTGCTGCTTCGGTCATTGGATTGCGCTGAACGTTGTAAATACGCTTTTGGGGCCTGAGGGTGGTGACTGGTTTGCCTGCCTGGGTGACGGTTATTATGCCTTGTTTGGCCTGGAAGTTGGGGCCGGTATAATTTTCTATGCCATCGAACCGGAATGTGTAACCTCCAATGTCACGGCTTTGACCAATGTCCATTCGCACATCTTTTTCAATACTGTAGACTGAGGCAAAAGTTACGCCAACAACAAGAACTGCAATGCCGATATGTGCCAGCGTCATACCGTAAAAAGCCAGCGGTGTCGTTTTGATTCCTGTGACCAGATTATTTTTTGATTGAATCCTTTTCCAGAGATTTAACAAGGCACTGCCTACTATCCAGATGGCCAGGGTAATACTAAACAGCACACCAAGGGAAAGTTCTGCTGTGACAGACCATGTGAATATCACCGCAATTATAAAACTAAAAAGCAATACCAGGCGCAGGTGACGCATTAACTTGACAGGATCATCTTTTTTCCAGCGCATGAGTGGCCCAATACCCATTAGAAACAGTAACGGAATCATGATCGGAACAAACACCCGGGAGAAATAGGGTGGACCGACAGAAATTTTCCCCATGCCCAGCGCATCGAGAACCAATGGATAAAGTGTGCCAATCAAAACAGCGGCACAGGCAACCACCAGTAAAACGTTGTTGATTAGCAGTAAGGATTCTCGCGACACTAATTGAAATTTTCCAAAGCTCCGGATTTGTGGGCCGCGCCAGGCGTAAAGCGTAAGTGACCCGCCAATGATAATGGCAAGAAATGCCAGAATAAATACACCCCGCTCAGGGTCAGTGGCAAAAGCATGGACTGATGTCAGTACACCGGAACGGACAAGAAAAGTTCCCAGCAGGCTAAGGGAAAACGCCAACAGGGCAAGCAAAACAGTCCATGACTTGAAGGTCCCGCGTTTTTCAGTCACTGCCAGTGAATGTATGAGCGCCGTGCCTACCAGCCAGGGCATGAATGAGGAATTTTCGACCGGATCCCAAAACCACCAGCCACCCCAGCCCAGTTCGTAATAGGCCCACCAACTGCCCAGTGAAATCCCGAGTGTCAGGAATAACCAGGCAACCGTTGTCCAGGGTCGGGACCAGCGGGCCCAGGTCGCATCAAGATGACCGCTTAAAAGGGCCGCAGCTGCAAAACTAAATGCCACGGAAAAACCAACATATCCCATATACAGCATCGGGGGGTGCAAAATGAGTCCGATATCCTGCAACAAGGGATTGAGATCGCGTCCGTCGGGAGCTGCCGGGATTAATCTGTCGAAAGGATTGGAAGTCAGCAACATAAAAAGCAGGAATCCAATACTGATAATGCCCATTACACCGAGAACCTGGGCAATCGTTGTTTGCGGTAATTTCTTGCTAAACATGGCGACTGCAGATGTCCAGAGCCCCATTACCAGCGCCCATAAAAGCAGGGAACCTTCGTGTCCTCCCCAGACCGCAGATATTCGGTAACCGATCGGTAATGCGGAATTTGAATTCGTCGCCGCATATTTAACCGAGAAGTCGTTGATGATAAAGGCGTAAGTTAATGCCGCGAACGAGATGATGAGAAAAAACGTCTGGCCATAAGCCAGTGGCCTGGCTAATTGCATCCACTGAATGTTTCCCCGGTCGGCACCAATAATCGGCAACACCGCCTGCATTATCGCCAGGCTGAGTGCTAAAATGAGGGCAAAATGACCAATTTCAGGAATCATAAGGCCCGGGAATCGAAAATAAAGAAATCAAAAGCTTGGGAATCATAAAGCGGGGTATTGTGATTGATCAATATGAATGATTAAAGACAGTTTGTTATCTCGGATTAATAAATCTGGTTACACCTGAACACACAAAGCGTTAAATACAACAACGTTGTACAACAAAGTCTGGAGCGCGGTATTCTATCATGGCATGGCAGCAAACAAAGATATAATTATCATTAAAATTGGCCAATTTTGTGCGCCCATTGGAAAATATCAACGAATGGTGAATAATCGCCTTCAACAATTGAACTAATTATGGCTTATCTTACACAATTTCCTGCCTGGACTAAATTGACCGAACACCGCCAGCAGTGGTTCGGGGCACAGTTGCGCGATCTTTTCCAGGAAGACGAATCAAGATTCGAAAAATTCTCTCTCCAGCTTGATGATTTTTTGCTGGATATTTCCAAGCATTTCATAACTGAAGAAACCTTATCCCTGTTGTTGCAATTGGCAAATGAAGCCACATTGCCAGCGTGGACAAATAAAATGCTTGCCGGCGACAAAATTAACCACACTGAATCAAGGGCGGCTCTCCATATTGCGCTTAGAAACAAAAGTAAGCGACCCATGCTGGTTGACGGGCTTGATGTTATGCCATCGGTCAATCGGGTGTTGCGGCAGATGCGCCATTTTTCTGACGCGGTAAGAACGGGGCAACTGACTGGCTTCACGGGCAAGAAATTTACAGATGTGGTCAATATTGGTGTCGGCGGTTCTGATTTGGGTACGGCGATGGTATGTGAGGCGCTCGACCCCTATGCAAGCAAAGACATCAATGTCCACTTTTTATCAAATATTGATGGTAATCACTTTCAGCAAATTACCAGGCATCTGAATCCCGAGACGACATTATTCATCGTGGCCTCAAAAACATTTACCACACAGGAAACGATGGTGAATGCAGAAACTGCCAGGTTATGGCTGGTGAATTTAATTGGTGATAGTCAGGCAGTGACTGATCATTTTGTGGCTATTTCATCAAATATTGGAGCAGCAACAAAATTTGGTGTCGCCAAAGAAAATATATTTGAGCTGTGGGACTGGGTAGGCGGCAGATTTTCACTCTGGTCTGCAATAGGCCTGCCAATCGCTTTGTATGTTGGTATGGATCACTTTGAAGATTTTCTTGCCGGTGCCTGTGAAATGGATGAACATTTTTTAACTGCTGATTATCGAAATAACTTACCGGTAATGATGGCCATGCTGGGTGTCTGGTATATTAACTTTTTTGATGTTCGCGCCCATGCTGTTTTGCCTTATGACCAGCAGTTGCGTGGACTGCCCGCGTACTTGTGTCAGGCGGAAATGGAAAGCAATGGCAAGGGTGTAGACAGACAGGGAAAACCTGCTGACTATTTAACATCGCCAATTGTTTTTGGGGACGCCGGGACAGACGGGCAGCATAGTTTTTACCAGCTACTGCACCAGGGCACCCAATTTACAACATCAGATTTTATTGTTGCCGCCAGACCCAGTCATAATATGGAAAGTCATCACGAAATACTGATCTCAAATTATTTTGCTCAAACCGAGGCCTTTATGAATGGCCGTGGTGAAAATGAGGCAATAAAAAGCCTTAAGCAGCAGGGTTATGATGATAAAATGATTAAGTCCCTGTTGCCATACAAGATATTTTCCGGTAACAAACCAAGTACGTCGATCATGTATAAACAACTTGACCCAAAGACACTGGGAAAACTAATTGCTTTATATGAACACAAGATATTTGTCCAGGGTGTGATTTGGAACATCAACTCCTTTGACCAAATGGGTGTCGAGCTTGGCAAAGAACTGGCCAGGTCGATTCAGGCTGAAATACATGATGAAAAACAGGTTACGTCCCATGATTCTTCGACCAACGGCTTAATTAATTATTACAAAAAGCTACGCGGCAACTAATTTATTATTTCCGGTTTATTATTTCCAGGCGCCTGATTTGCCCGACTCTGATTACAATTCAATGCAGGATATTCTTGGCGCTGATGGTGCCCTGGCAGCTGCTATTGAAGGGTTTCGTGTCCGCTCCGGGCAAATTGAAATGGCTGCAAAAATCAGCCTTGCAATCAAGGAAGGCAAACGACTCATCGTGGAGTCGGGTACAGGAACCGGTAAAACATTTGCCTACCTGGCGCCCATTATTTTATCGGGACAAAAAGCACTAATTTCTACGGGCACCCGCCATTTGCAAGACCAGTTATTCCAGCAGGACCTGCCTGTGATTGCCCGCGCAATGAATATGCCCGGTAATTTTTCCTTGCTGAAAGGACGCAGTAATTATTTGTGCATCTATCGACTACACCGGGCGGCATTGGAAGGACGATTCAGGACCAGGAGCGATTCCGAAAATATACATTCGATTACAGAGTGGTCATCCCTGACAAGAACGGGAGATATTTCAGAAGTCGAGTCTGTTGCCGAAGATTCGATGCTTTGGCCAATGGTGACTTCAACAGTCGATAATTGTATCGGTTCGGAATGTGAACATTTTTCAGAATGTTTTGTGGTTAAAGCGCGACGTGATGCGCTAGAGGCAGATATTGTGGTAATCAACCACCATCTCTTTTTTGCCGACCTGATGCTGCAAGAGGAGGGCTTCGGACGGTTGCTGCCTAATGTCGACACGGTCATTTTTGATGAGGCACACCAGTTGGTAGACACGGCATCACGATTTTTTAGCAAAACGGTGAGCAGTTATCGCCTGAAAAATCTGTGTCGGGATGTTGTTACAGAAGAATTGGTTGCTAAAAGTGCCGTCAGAAAACTTGCAGATGTCGCCAGGTCAACAGAAAAATCGGTAGCAGATTTTCGACTCACTTTTGGCAGGGAAAATACAGAGCGGGGTCCATGGAATGATGCAAACGCCAGTAAACACATCAATGGCCTCGAAAAACTGGCTATTAATTTGCAAAATTTACATGGCTTGCTTGAGGTAGCCAGTGTCAAGAGCAAGGGATTGGCAAATTGTTTTCGCCGGGCCACTGATATTTTGCAGAATTTACAAAACTTTTCCAATCAAGTGTTACCTGAATTTGTTCCCTGGTTTGAGACCAGCAAACGGGGCTTCAACTTGCATATGACACCGATCAATATCGCCCAAGCCTTCCAGGAAATTACCAGTGAACAAGAGACTGCCTGGGTTTTTGTATCTGCGACCCTGGCCGTAAATAAAAAATTTAACCATTTCCAGGATCAACTGGGCCTGGCAGATAGCGACACTGGCATATGGGACAGCCCCTTTAATTACCGGGACCAGACCATGTTGTATTTACCGCGCAACCTGCCAGAACCCAATCAGCCCGAATTCACACAATCCATGATCCAGGCCATTTTGCCAGTACTGGAGGCGAGCGGTGGCCGGACATTCCTGCTTTTTACCAGTTACAGGGCGTTAAATATGGCGGCCAAGTTGCTGGCAACCCTGATTGATTATCCAATTCTGGTACAGGGAGACGCGCCCCGGACGCAGCTCCTGGGTAAATTCAAGACCCTGGGCAATGCTGTGCTTCTGGGAACAGGTAGTTTCTGGGAGGGCGTTGATGTAAGGGGACAGGCACTGACCTGCGTCATTATAGATAAACTGCCCTTCGCCTCACCCGGTGAACCGGTTTTAAAGGCCCGTTGTCAGGCTCTGGAAGAGGCCGGTATAAACCCATTTTTCCAGTTCCAGGTGCCTAACGCAGTTATCAGCCTGAAACAGGGTGCGGGCCGCTTGATCAGGGACGAAAAGGACCGGGGCGTGCTTGTTTTGTGTGACCCAAGATTACTTAGCAAGGGTTATGGTAAATCGTTCCTGAACAGCCTGCCAGCAATGCCACAGGTGCAGTCCCTGGCTCAAGTGACCGAGTTCCTAAGAAATATTCAGTAAATTGATTAAATTAAAAATTAATAAGCTATTGTTTATTATAATAAATTGAAATAATTTTCATTTATAGTGAATAATATTTGATTTTTATGCCAGATTTTTGCATGATCGCAAGCAGTGGCAAGGAGGCCACTGACATGGAAGTTAAGACCGCCTGATAAAGCTGCAATAAAACAGGATGGCCATGGAAGGTGATAAAGCTGGTCAGGAGGGTGGTAAAGGAAAAGGCGGTCTTATGACCGCCTTTTCCTTTTTTGTTGAGACTTTGCTGCGACGGTTTTTTCTTGGTTTTTTCTTGGTTTTTTCTTCAATCATAGTAGAAACAGCTTAAAATTCTGTTTTACCGATAAATGTTAAAAACCTCAGCACATCAGTCAGTAGATCAAGGTAAGTATTGCAGATTTCAGCGTTCCAGTAATTTCAGCTTATCAGGTTTGTCTTTCCAGTCATCGGCATCAGCAGGCGCATCTTTCATTTCGGTCAAAACTGGCCAAATCTTGGACAATTCTTCATTGAGCGCAAGAAATTCCTGTTGATTCTCGGGCAAGTCATCATCTGCGTAGATAGCATTTATTGGGCATTCCGGTACACACAAGGTGCAGTCTATGCATTCCTCCGGGTCAATCACCAGAAAGTTAGGCCCCTCGTGGAAACAATCGACAGGACAGACCTCAACACAGTCTGTGTACTTACATTTGATACAATTTTCAGTGACCACGTAGGTCATAACGACTATCTCCAGCGTAGTTATCCAAGGCAATGGGCGCGCATCATACACGTTCGGTGAGGCTGGATGAACAGTCTTATGCAGTGAATTGGCCGCTAAACTGGTATTTTACTGCTATATTTACTGTTGTTAAAAGTGAGACAAATGATTGCCAGCCGCCGGGCATGTTACTGGCCGGGTTTACCTCTGGATTAAATGTAATTCCAGGCTAGCGCGCCTGATTTCGGTATAACTATCTAGTGCAATCGAGAATACAGTCGTAGAAGTCGTTTTAACTTGTTGATAGAATTAAGCATTAAAGCCTGGAATCAGTAATAATTTATTTTAAATCTGACTAATGTCATCGAATATTACACAGGAAATTGCCCCTTTTTCGGTACCCGCAAAACAAGTGTCTGCGTGGGTCACTGAAACTGACCCCAAAAGTGCCCGGGAATGGATTACCAGCTTACCGATGGGCGACATCGCCGAGGCTTCGCGGGAGATTTATCAGGCAATATACACGCTTAACAGGCTCAAGATCGGCCCAGCCAGCCGTTTTAAATTATTGCAGCTTTATCAGCAGCCAGTTGATACTGTCAGTAGTGCCCTCAAGTCCCAGTATCAAAAAAATGTTTTCCCCTTAAACGATATCAAAAGACAACTGGCTGAATTTGTCCGTGAGCTGCAGATGGAAATGGCACATGGCTACAAGTGCACAATTCTGGATGCAGAAAAGGCACGTTTCATGTGGGGCAAAAAAGAACTCAAGGTGCAGGCCGCTACCCATGCAATGTTTTATCTTGGCGAGGTGCTGAAATGTTCCTACGAGGTTTACATGGCCTGCCCGTCCATGGTCTGGCATGAAATTCACGGCATTTATCAATATGCCGAACACCTCGGCTGGTTAGATTTTAAAAATGACACAGATACTGATATTTCGCCGATAACAAAAGAGTACCTGATCAACATTCTAACGGGGTTAAACAACCCCTATCAAATGCCTGAACACGAGCTTGGAAAAGTCAGGGAGTTTTTGGGAGTCTGGGCGCAGCTCGCAGAAATATCACCGAATCTTGAGATTAATAATGTCGCCGGACATTTTTTAATTGACCTGACCTCTGATTCTCCTCCAGCACCATTCCCCAGTGACGTTAGCATGCAACCGGTGACACATTTACGTTCGTTGAATGCGCTCGGTATTGCCAGGAAATTGCAGGATGCCATTGTCAAGCTCAAGGGCGGGGCACATGTTTCAACACTTGGTTTGGGGACTGATTCTCTCGACTCAGATTGTCTGGAAATGCTGAAACGCATGATGCGTAACTGGGGGCTGGCCGTCAGGCGATCCCGGTCACGAATCAAAGCCCGCGGTAATTGTTTTATTGCTTCCGGTTTGCGCGCGATTCATTATTTCAGTAGTGGCCAAACCCCGTTTTCCGTCCATGGGCAGAACAGTATTGAGACTCAGTCACCCGCGGCAATGCCAGATTCTGAAAATGGTACAGATATAAAAAATGATGAGGATTTGGGTTATATCGATCTTGATGTGGTCGCTGGTGATGATAAGACCAGTGCGAAAGATTTCCAGGCAAAACCGTCAATCGTCGATTCTGTTTTTAGAATTGAACAATGGCAAATCGCCGATGAAAGTGCGGGCGGAATGAGGATTCTGCATAAAGGCAAAATTGGCGCCAGAGTCAGGGTAGGTGATTTACTTGGTGTTCAGGATGGCAATAACCCCCAGGCATGGCGTATTGGCACAGTCAGGTGGTTAAAAGCGGCATCCAAGGCCAGGATTGAAGTCGGACTTGAAATGATTACCCCGGATGCAAAACCTGTGGCAATTCGCTTGCTCGAAAAAGAAAATATGGAATATACCCAGGCGTTGCTTGTACCGCCAATGCCTGCATTAAAAAGGCCGGCAACATTAATTATGCCTGCGGGTTTTTATAAGCGTGAAAAACCGCTTGAGATGACTGAGGCAGATGGACTGCAACGAAAAATCAAGGCACTAGATTTGCTGGAGTACACAAATGTTTATGAGCATATTGTTTTTGCAGATATGGCTGCCGATGCCAGTGATACGATGTTTTCTCTTTAGATGTATCCCTAAGGTGTATTCAGGGTAAATCACTTATTCAGAATTTTTAACATAGCTTCATAAATTTTTACCGTGCCGGCCACAATATTTCCGGTTTCAAGATAACTGTCAGTTCCATCAATATCTGTCACAATGCCGCCAGCTTCCTGTATCAGCAAGCAGCCAGCGGCCATATCCCAGGGTTTTAAACCAAACTCCCAGAACCCGTCGAGCCTGCCACTGGCCAGGTGGGCAAGATCAAGTGCGGCCGAGCCCGCGCGCCTGACGCCACTGGTTATGGGCAGTAGTTGTTTGAAGGTCTCAACCCAAACGTCAAGTCTGTCAAATTCCTTGAATGGAAAACCGGTCCCCAGCAAAGCAGCCCCCATCTCTACAGTTTTGCTGACCCTGATTTTTCTGTCATTGAGTTGCGCACCCTTGCCTCGTGAAGCCATAAACATTTCATTTCTCAATGGATCGAATACAACAGCCTGGTCAAGCTTGCCTTCATTGGTGACTGCTATTGAAACAGCGTATTGCGGGTAACCATGGAGAAAATTGGTGGTGCCATCAAGCGGATCAATAATCCATTTGTATTGCGATCCTGCCTGCTCGCCACTTTCTTCTGCCAGGATTGCATGATCCGGATAGGCGCTTTGGATTGTATGGATAATCTCAGATTCAGCAAGTCGATCGACCTCGGATACAAAATCGTTACGTCCCTTGGTTTCAATTGCCAGCCTGTCCAGGTGATCGGCATGACGAAGGATAACGGTGCCGGCTTTTCGGGCGGCCTTGATGGCTGTATTGAGTAAGGGATGCATTGACTGTCCTGCTACTTTTCAATAATCAAAAAAATTTGCCATGGATTGTAGCTTTAGTAAACACGGCGGTATAGCCAGGCCATTATAGTCCAAAGAACATTGAAAGTGTGTTGTCATTTCGAACTCCGGTTTTTTCATACTGCCATTTGTCTGCCAAGTCCGGATACTTGCTGAAACACGACAAATAGTGGCAGAATGGGTCATATAAGCGTGACAAATTCAAACCAAAAGCAAGCCGTACTCTTGTGTGATCCTTTTTGTCTGTGACTGGAAGCAATAAAGGATATCGGCAGCCATTAGTGCAGTTTACTAGCAGGGAGGTGAACAGTGAAAAAAATATTATTAGTTAATCCCTCGTATAAGGGAAGTCTGCATACCAATATAAAGGTGCTGGCAATTCCACCGCTAAACCTGGCGATAATTGCCAGTCAAACCCCCGAACGATTTGATGTATCAATTATAGATGAGGCGGTTGAGGATATTGATTTCAGCCAGCATTACGATTTAGTTGGTATCACTTGCATGACACCGCTTGCACCCAGGGCTTATGAACTCTGCGAGGAATTTAAAAAACGGGGCATGCCTGTCGTCATCGGCGGGGTCCACGTTTCTTACATGAGCGAAGAAGCAGCAAGGTATGCCGACTGTGTCATTATTGGCGAAGCTGATCATATTTGGGCCAAAGTCCTGGAAGATTTCGAAAACGGACAAATGCAAAAATTTTATACCGTTACAGACAGGCCGGATATTACCAATCTGCCAGTTCCGAGAAGAGATCTCTTTAATGGAGATTATTTTGTAGAAACTATCCAGACCAGTCGCGGCTGCCCGTTCAAGTGCAGCTTTTGTTCTGTTACCGCGTTCAACGGCGCCAAATACCGGCTTAGAGATATTGATAATGTTATTGATGAAGTTAACTCTCTTAAGTCAAAGCGAATTTTTTTTACAGATGACAATATCGTTGGTTCCGGGAAAAAGTGCATCGAGAGATCTTATGAGTTATTTGATCGCATGAAGGATACCGGTAAAGAGTGGGGCGGTCAGGCGTGCATCAATATCGTCGAGCACGATAACTTGTTGAAAGCTGCGCGACTTGGCGGTTGTAAAGCATTGCTGATTGGGTTTGAGTCCATCGACGCTGAAACGATTGCTTCGGATATGAACAAATCGGTTAATTTGCGGGCAAAAACAAAAAACTTTAAAGATGCAATCAAGAAAATCCATGATCATGGCATTGCCATGGTTGGTTGTTTCATTTTTGGTTCTGATACGCAGAATAAAGACATATTTAAAAGGACAGTCGATTTTGTGCTTGAAAACGAGATTGATGCGGTCCAGTTTACGATTGAAACGCCATTGCCAGGTACGGCAAGGTATAAACAGATTGTTAGTGAGGACCGCATGTTGCTGACGGATTACCCGCGTGACTGGCAGCATTACACGATTTTCCAGCCTGTGTTTAAACCGAAAAACATGACGCCTGATGAATTATACGAAGGCCTTGTTGGCGCCTACAAAGAAGTATCATCCTTCGGTACATCCCTGACCAGGGGCATCAGGACATTTATGAACACCAGGAGTTTATTTAGCACAGGTTTGTCGTTTTCCTGGAATTATGATGCTTACAAAACAATCACCAACACAGTAGCTGGAATACAGGCCAGACGCTAATAAGGGTAATAGGGTTCTCTTGTATTATTTGATGATCAATTAAATATTGAATAAGTTTTGTAAGCAGCTAAAGCACTTGGCAGCCATTTATTGTTATTACTGCCTTGTTGCATGAGTGTTACGCAATTTAATAATGACCCCAGATTTAAACCGTATAAGAATTGTTTTAGTCAATCCGTCACATGCCGGTAACATTGGCGCGGTTGCGCGGGTTATGAAAAATATGGGATTAACCAGGTTATACCTGGTTAATCCAAAACAATTCCCCGATCAGCAAGCGGTTGCGCGTTCAGCCGGTGCTAACGATATATTGGATAATGCAGTAGTCGTTGACTCACTGGATGAAGCAATTTCCGAGGCCAGGCTGGTTATTGGCACGAGTACACGGGCGCGTCGATTATCCTGGCCTGCACTTGACCCTGTTAAATGTGCCAGTAAGGCCATCAGCGAAAGTTGTGCAGGCAATGTGGCTATTATTTTTGGCAACGAGCGGACCGGATTAACCAATGAACAACTGGATAAATGCCAGTTTTTTGTGACCATACCGGTCGATCCCGATTTTCCTTCATTAAACCTGGCGGCGGCAGTGCAGATTATTGTTTATGAACTGCACAAGACTTACCTGAATTCTGTCCAGGGGGCTAACCATGACGATCAGGAAAGCACGCTGGCTTCACAGTTCGAGATCCAGGGCTTTTTTAAACACCTTGAAAAGGTATTGATTGAGATAGATTTTCTTAATCCTGTTACCCCCAAAAAATTAATGCGGCGTTTATATCGATTATTCCACAGGGCGCAGTTACAAGAAAAAGAGGTGAACATCCTGCGAGGCATGTTGACCAGCATAGAGAAAGTTGCCGGCCTTAACCCCCAAGGCGCACGAGGGAAAAAGCACAAGCAAAAATAGTGGAAAACAAAAGAATGTTTTACAATGGCGCCATGTATCACGACCTCAAGGACTATTTAGAAATCGTACCCGTCAGGGATCCGGCTGCACGATCCAAACTGGAAATCGTGACGGCTTATCCCGGGCTGCATGCCATTGCCTTGCACCGAATTTCACATTTTATCTGGCAGATGGGCCTGGTGTGGCTTGCCCGTATGTTGTCCCAGATTGGACGCTGGATAACCGGTATAGAAATTCATCCGGGCGCGACCATCGGGCGCCGGTTTTTCATTGATCATGGTATGGGAGTTGTGATTGGTGAAACGGCAGAAATTGGTGACGACTGCACCCTGTATCACGGGGTCACCCTGGGCGGCACCACCTGGAAAAAAGAAAAACGTCATCCAACCCTTGGCAATAATGTGGTAGTAGGTGCTGGCGCTAAAGTCCTTGGGCCCATTGTAATTGGCGCCAATGCCCGTATTGGCTCAAATTCTGTCGTGGTTAAAGACATACCAGCGGATGCCACGGTTGTGGGTATACCGGGCAGGGTCGTGGTACAGCGGGACCTGAAAAAACATGAAAAACGCAAAGCCATGGCCGAAAAAATCGGGTTTGATGCCTATGGGCAAAGCCCGGATATGCCAGATCCCATCGCTTATGCGGTTGATTGCATGCTCGATCACATGCAGGCCGCTGACCACAAGTTGGAAAAAATCTGTAAGGTATTGAAAAGTAAGGGATTTGATATAAATGACGCCGATTTGCCTGAGCTGGATCTGCCCCATTTGGGCGATACAAAGACACCAAAAGACGAGCATTAACCTGATATCCCCGAGGCTGAAATAGTTGACTAAAATTGTCGGGAATGTACACTCTCGAAAGTGTTAACTGGCCAGGGGATATATCCAAGATGAAACTGACAACCAAAGGGCGATATGCCGTCACAGCAATGCTGGATTTAGCCCTGCATTTTGATCAGGGCGCGGTCACACTGGCCGAGATTGCCAAAAGACAAGGCATTTCACTTTCATATCTCGAACAACTTTTTGCCAAACTGAGACGCAATGGACTGGTTGACAGCGTCCGTGGCCCGGGTGGTGGTTATAATTTAGCCAGGGCCCCTGAAGAAATTACCGTCGCATCCATTATTTTTGCCATAAACGAGAATGTTGATATTAGAAAATGTGCAGGCGAACAGAATTGTGAAGGAGATACGAAATGTCTGACACACCAGTTATGGGAAGATCTTAGTCAAAGAATAAGTGATTTTTTGACAAATATCACTTTAGGGGATTTGGTGTCGCAACCAAATGTCCAGGAAGTTGCCAAACGACAGTCAATCAGGACTGAACTGGCCTCAGCGTAAGTTTAAGTCAGACAAAACGGTTTTTCTCGTTTCATAGAGTCCATCATGCGTTTATTATCAGGAATGTGTTGAGGACTGCTTGTGATGATTTACCTGGATAATAACGCGACCACACAAATGGATTCGACCGTTGTCGAAACCATGTTGCCTTACCTGGGGGAAAAGTTTGGCAACCCGTCCAGTCGTCATCGACAGGGGCGGGCAGCAAGAGCAGCCATAGATACTGCACGAGAGCAGGTTGCATGTTTGGTGTCGGCGCATCCCAGTCAGGTTATTTTTACGGGCAGCGGCACCGAGGCCAATAATTTAGCGATTAAAGGATATGCGGCCGGTCTTGTATCTGGCCGTTTATTTATTGGCAGCACAGAGCATCCCTCTGTCACAAAAACTGCCGACCAGCAGGCACGGCTTGATGGTTGGTTTAAAGTTGCATTGCCAGTGACAGAAAATGGTTTGTTAAGTGACGAGGCCATGGCGTTATTGAGCACTGCCAAACCGGGTGATTTGGTGTCGGTAATGTTGGCTAACAATGAAACCGGTGTTATTCAGCCGATCAGCGAATTGTATGGGCAGCTCGGATTAAAAGACAAAGGTATCGTGATTCATACGGATGCGGTACAGGCGGCAGGTAAAATAGCATTGGAATTTTCGGTATTAGGTGTACACATGCTGACACTGTCGGCACATAAAATTCATGGTCCGAAAGGAATTGGTGCGTTGATTCGTGATAAATCAATTGTGCTTGAGCCACAAATGAACGGTGGTGGTCATGAAGCAGGACTCCGATCCGGTACCGAGAATGTTGCCGCCATTGCTGGATTTGGCGCAGCAGCAGAGTTGGTCCATGAAGCTTTGGCGCAAACAAGCGAAAAGTTGTTAGCGCTCAGGACAAGACTGGAAAATGGCTTAAGAGCAATACCCGGCATTGAAATTATCGCCGACAAGACTGAGCGGCTTGTCAATACAAGCTGTTTTACCATGGCATCAGTGGAAGGCGAAACAATGTTAATGATGCTGGACAAAGCAGGTATTGCCATTGCCAGTGGTTCGGCTTGCTCCAGCCATGATAATGCCCCGAGCAAAACCTTAACCGAAATGGGTCTGGATAAAAGTCGTGTCCGGCGTGCCTTGAGGGTGAGCCTGGGAAAAAATAATACTGAAAATGAAGTTGATACGTTTCTCGATACTTTAAAAATGAAGCTTGCAAGTTTTAATAGTGTTGTTAGTAACGTGGCCATCTGAACCTGAACTTTTAATATTTATAATATTGTTAAAGTAGCATTTATGAAAAAACCGATTTACATGGACAATTCAGCGACAACACCTTGTGATCCACGGGTTGCCGAAAAATTATGCCAGCATCTTACGACTGAGGGTGTTTATGGTAACCCCGCTTCGCGCTCCCACGAATATGGCTGGTTGGCCGATGAAGCCGCTGAGGCAGGGCGCGCTCACGTGGCGGCACTGATCGGCGCCTCTCTGAAAGAGATTGTCTGGACTTCAGGCGCAACCGAGTCTGATAACCTGGCGCTTAAGGGTGCAGCACACTTTTATAAAAAGAAAGGTAATCATTTAATTACGGTCAAGACCGAACACAAGGCCATACTGGACACCTGTCGTCAGCTTGAGCGCGAAGGTTTTGAAATTACTTATCTAGATCCAAAAGAAAACGGACGCCTGGATTTGACTGTACTGGAAGCTGCAATTAAACCTGAAACAATTCTCGTATCAGTCATGCATGTTAATAACGAAATTGGCGTGATCCAGGATATGGCGGCAATTGGCAAACTGACCCGCGAGAAAGGAATATTATTACATTGTGATGCTGCGCAAAGTGCCGGCAAGATTTCCATCGACGTGAATGAGATGAATGTGGATTTATTGTCACTATCTGCACATAAAATCTATGGCCCAAAAGGAATCGGTGCACTTTATGTCAGACGCAAACCACGGGTTAGATTAGAAGCACAGATTCATGGCGGTGGGCACGAAAGAGGCATGCGCTCCGGTACCCTGGCCACGCACCAGATTGTCGGTATGGGCGAGGCATTTAGAATCGCGAAAGAAGAAATGGCATCTGAGGCAGAAAGAATTGGCAAGTTACGCGACAAGTTACTGCAAGGCCTGCAGGATATTGAGGAAGTGTATGTCAATGGTGACATGGGGCATCGAATTCCGGGCAATCTGAATATCAGTTTTAATTATGTTGAGGGTGAATCCCTGATCATGGCCCTTAAAGATGTGGCCGTCTCTTCCGGCTCGGCTTGCACCTCTGCAAGCCTGGAACCATCGTATGTTTTAAGAGCGCTGGGTCGCAGCGATGAACTTGCCCATAGCTCGATCAGGTTTACCATCGGTCGGTTTACCACCGAAGAAGAAATTGATTACACAATTGAACTTGTTAAAGGGAAAATTGGAAAATTAAGGGAATTATCTCCTTTGTGGGACATGTACAAAGAGGGGATAGATCTAAACAGTGTGCAATGGGCGGCTCATTAGCATTTTTACGATTTTAGTTTTACCAATAGATATTTTAGTGAGGTAGTTTGATTATGGCTTACAGTGAAAAAGTACTTGATCATTACGAAAACCCCCGCAACGTGGGCACATTCGATAAAGATGATTCATCCGTTGGCACGGGCATGGTGGGTGCGCCAGCATGTGGTGATGTTATGAAACTACAGCTCAAGGTTAGTGATCAGGGCGTTATTGAAGACGCAAAATTCAAAACTTATGGCTGTGGCTCTGCAATCGCTTCCAGTTCACTGGTGACAGAGTGGGTCAAGGGCAAATCAATTGATGAAGCGCTTGAAATCAAAAACTCCGATATTGCAGAAGAACTTGCGCTGCCACCCGTAAAGATTCACTGTTCAGTTTTGGCTGAAGATGCAATCAAGGCCGCCATTGAAGACTATAAGGGCAAGCAAAAATAAGGAATAACCAGGTGTATTATTTCTGGCTATTCTGGAATATTTCAAAAATTAAACGTAAAGAGTAATTCATGCCTGTAACACTAACTGAAAAAGCTGCTGAGCATATTAAAAATTCCCTGGCACAAAGAGGGTCGGGTAAAGGTTTGCGCCTGGCCGTTCGGACTTCAGGGTGTTCAGGCATGGCTTACGTGCTCGAGTTTGTTGATGAAATTAATGTTGAAGACAACATTTTCGAGAATCATGGCGTGAAGATTGTGGTTGATCCCAAGAGCATGGTTTATCTCGACGGTACCGAGCTTGATTTTACCCGCGAGGGTCTTAACGAAGGATTCAAGTTCAATAATCCCAACGTAAAGGATGAGTGCGGCTGCGGCGAAAGCTTTACTATTTAGTCTGGTAAGACCCGAACTGGCAAGACAAAGATTTAATTATGTTGTCTGATTTAACAAAAAACTATTTTGAATTATTCAGCCTGAACACCACGTTTGATTTAGACCTTGATGACCTGGAAAGTCGCTTCAGGAAGCTGCAAAAAGAATTTCACCCCGATCGATTCGTTTCAGTCTCTGAGCAAGAACGGAGAATTGCCATGCAGTTAACTGCACAAATTAATGAGGCCTACCAAACATTAATTAAACCACTGAGCCGTGGCAGTTACATGTTGAAATTAAATGACATTAACGTCAATGATGAAAAAGACACAAAAATGGATGCATCGTTTCTCATGGAGCAAATGGAACTGCGAGAACAGCTCGATGAAATGAAAAATAAAAACGGCCAGCAAGAAAAAATTGAGGATTTGGCAAGCACAATCAAATCCGGCCAAACGAAGAGAATTAATGAATTACAAAAATGTTTTGAAACGGGTACTGATGAATCACTTTCGCACGCCAGGAACCTGATCAGGGAAATGCAATTTTTTGAAAAAATGGCATCCCAGCTCGAAGAGCTTGATGACGAACTTTTGTAATATTGATATTTTTTTAGTAACTTCACCCGGCAAATTAGATATATCCAGGCCTCAGTTTAACATATGGCATTACTGCAAATTAGTGAACCAGGAAAATCCACGTCGCCCCATGAGCATCGTCTGGCGATCGGGATTGATTTGGGCACTACTAACTCCCTGGTAGCATCAGTGCGCAGCGGCATTGCAGATACCATGCCTGATGAGAATGGCAACCACCTTTTACCATCAGTTGTCCATTATGTTGACGAGAAAAACAGCATTGTCGGCCATGGTGCGTTACAGGCGGCGCAAATGGATCCGGTGAATACAATATCCTCTGTAAAGAGAATGATGGGCAGATCATTTGCCGAGATCAATGGCGAGATCAACAGGTCAGGCAATAAAATAATTGATACAGAAGCCAGTGTGCCAAGAGTTGAAACTGCAGCAGGCTCAAAAAGTGCAATTGAAATTTCTTCAGATATTCTCAAGTCATTGCGCGATCGTGCTGAAAAAACACTAGGCGGTGAGCTATTTGGTGCCGTGATAACCGTGCCTGCCTATTTTGATGATGCCCAAAGACAGGCTACAAAAGATGCTGCCAGGCTGGCCGGGCTCAGGATTTTACGGTTAATTAACGAGCCGACCGCAGCTGCTGTTGCTTATGGCCTGGATAAAAAGGCCAAGGGGACGTTTGTCATTTATGATCTCGGTGGTGGCACCATGGATGTATCAATTCTTAAGCTCAACAAGGGGATATTCGAGGTGCTGGCAACTGCCGGAGATACTGCCCTGGGTGGTGATGACATGGACCATGAAATTATTGATTACCTCATGGCCGAGTGTGGCGAAGAAAATACAGACGAACCAGTATTTAAACGAAACGCACTTATGCAGGCAAGAAATATAAAAGAAAATCTGCTGACAAATGAAAAAACAGATATCAAGCTATTATTGACTAATGGCAAAGAATGGTCAGGACAATTAACCAGGGAAAAAATGCAGGTCTTGGTAGCACCCGTGGTAGAAAAAAGTCTCAAACCCTGCAAGCGGGCCATGCGCGATGCCGGTATTAAAAAAAGCGACATCGATGGCATTGTAATGGTTGGTGGCCCCACTCGCATGCAGATTGTCAGAGAAAAAGTTTCAGAATTTTTTGGGCAAACACCCCTAACGGATATTGACCCGGATAGAGTTGTCGCAGTCGGCGCGGCCTTGCAGGCCGATATGCTGGCGGGCAATAAAAATAACGATGTACTACTGCTTGATGTAACACCCTTATCGCTGGGTCTTGAAATAATGGGTGGCATGGTTGAAAAAATTATACCAAGGAACGCTACAATCCCGGTTGCACGGGCACAGGAGTTTACCACTTTTAAAGACGGGCAAACTGCAATGTCAATTCATGTATTGCAGGGTGAGCGAGAAATGGTAGCTGACTGCAGGTCACTGGCAAAATTCGAATTAAAAGGAATTCCACCCCTGGTGGCGGGCGCGGCACGTATTAGGGTGACTTTTCAGGTTGACGCCGATGGGTTGCTAAATGTAGCTGCAACCGAGTTAACAAGCGGAATCGAAACCAGGGTTGAGGTTATTCCTTCCTACGGCCTGACAGATGGTGAGATTGAATCCATGCTGAAAGACTCCATATCACATGCGGGCGATGATATGGCCGCCCGTGCCTTGCGTGAACAGCAGGTTGAAGCTGACAGATTATTTCAGGCGGTTTCGGCAGCGCTTGCCCGGGATGGTGAAACACTTCTTAATGAGAGCACACTTTCCGAGATCAATGATTGCCTGAACAGACTCGGGGAGGTCAGTAGAAAAAACGACAGAAATGCAATCAAGACAGCTATTGAGAAGCTGGATAAAGTAACCCAGGACTTTGCTGCCAAAAGAATGGATCTGGGAGTGTCACGGGCATTATCAGGCCACAATATTAATGAATTTACCAAAGAGCCTGATTAGCAATATGCCGAAATTGACTTTTTTACCCCATGAAGAAATTTGCCCCGAGGGCAAAACCATCGACGTCGCACCCGGCACGACCATATGCGATGCTGCACTTGAAGCCGGTATTGAAATTGAACATGCCTGTGAAAAGGCGTGCGCCTGTACAACTTGTCATGTCATTATCAGGCAGGGCTTTGACAGTCTCGAGGAGGCCGAGGAAACCGAAGAAGACTTGCTCGATAAGGCATGGGGACTGGAAGCTGAGTCCCGCTTGAGTTGTCAGGCCACGGTGGACCGGGAAGATTTAATCGTTGAGATTCCGAAATACACAATCAACCAGGTCTCTGAGACCCACTGAGATTAAAACAAGGAGCGCAGCCATGCTTAAATGGACGGATAGTCTGGAGATAGCAATTTCCTTACATGAAGCAAGGCCAGAAACAGACCCCGCAACAGTCCGGTTTACCGATTTACGGGAATGGGTTTTGGCCCTGAATGACTTTGAAGATGACCCCGGGCACTCTGGTGAAAAAATTCTGGAGGCTATTCAGATGGCCTGGATTGAAGAAGCCGGGGATTAACCAAAGACCATATAAATCAACCCGCTAGTTCAGATTAAACTTGCCCCTGAAAAAGCTGACCACCGGCGCACAACAAGTCGCCTAACTCATTGTTTAAACTGCCTCCAACCGCTACACTAGCGCCAATTTTCAGACTGGTCGAAATATCAGCTATTTAATATTATTTAATATAAACATATAGTTATAATTGAAACTTAAAGTATTAGATTAGTTTAAATTTCAATATATACTCTACTAGTACATTTGAGCATGAGTACTCCATTGCAGCAAAATCTCCTTAATATGAATCTCGCGGTTATCCAGGCGTATTTTGAGGGCCTGGGCGAAAAAGCTTTTCGCGGTCGCCAGGTATTCAAGTGGATACATCAGCACGGTTTTTGTGATTTTGCAGAAATGACTGATATCTCAAAAGAGCTGCGTTCACAACTAACACAGCAAGCCTGTATCAAGGCGCCGGAAATAGCGTTACAGGAAATTTCAGACGATGGCACATATAAATGGTTGCTGCGCCTGGCAGATGGCAATTCTATCGAAACAGTATTTATTCCTGAAGATGATCGTGGCACCTTGTGTATATCATCCCAGGCGGGTTGTGTTTTAAATTGCACATTTTGCGCAACAGCCAGGCAGGGGTTTAACCGAAATCTGGAGGTTCATGAGATCATCGGCCAGCTGTATGTTGCCAACCAGGTACTGAGAAAGCTAACCGACAACCAGAGAGAAAAGAATACCCGAATTATTACGAATGTTGTCATGATGGGCATGGGAGAACCACTGCTTAATTTTGATAATGTTAATCAGGCGATGGATATTATGCAGGACGATCTTGGTTATGGTCTTTCAAAAAGGAGAGTTACCCTGAGTACATCTGGCGTAATTCCAAAGATCGACAAGTTAAAGGAAACGAATCCTGTAAGCCTGGCCGTGTCATTACACGCGCCAAATGACAAGTTGCGTGACCAGTTGGTTCCTTTGAATAAAAAATATCCCATAAAGGATCTCATGAATGCCTGCAAAAGATATGTTGCAGGCGAGCCCAGGAGAAGGGTGACCATGGAATATGTCATGTTAAAAGGGATTAACGATAATGAAAAACATGCCAGGCAGTTAATAAAAATTTTATCTGGAGTTCCGGCAAAAGTTAACCTTATTCCCTTTAATTCATTCGATGGTTCTGGTTTTGAACGATCAGGCATGGATTCCATAAATAACTTTCGGGAAATACTAATGCAGGCCGGCATTGTTACCGTAACGAGAAAAACAAGAGGTGACGATATTAATGCGGCGTGTGGTCAATTAGCCGGTAGCATTGTTGATCGCACACAGCGTTCTAAATCCTGCACGCCTGAGGCGGTAAATCAGTCATGAATATTTTTGAAAAATTTTCAAGATTATCTCGTATTTCAATTTTATTGACTGTATTCATCCTGACTGGTTGCGTGACCGCACAAGAGCAAAAAATTCAGGATAGAAAACTGGAAAAACAAATAAACACCAATATTCAACTGGGTGTTGAATATATAGCCAGGAAAAAATGGGGATATGCCAAGGAACGACTGGATGCTGCCCTGGCACTGGATCCGAACAACTCACATGCCAATAATGCCATGGGACTGTTAATGTGGAAACTAAAAGAACTGGACAAGGCTGAAGAATTTCTAACAAAAGCCACAGACCTGAATCCAAATGATGCCAGCGCCCAAAATAACCTCGGCGTCTTTCTTTGCCAGCAAGGAAAACTGGATGATGCCGTTGAACGCTTTGAACTGGCCCTTAAAAATCCCATGTATGAGACACCAGCTCAGGCAAATTTAAATGCCGGTCTTTGTCTCATGAAAAAGTACGATACTGCAAATGCTACTAAATTCTTTCGTGCTGCATTGAAGGAAAATCGTAACCTGCCAAGAGCATTAAGTGCAATGGCAAAAATTAGTTATGAAAAAAAGAAATATTTAACAACCAGGGCTTTTTTGCAAAGATATTTTGAGGTCGGCAAAGATACGCCGGAGATATTATACATTGCAGTAAAAGTTGAAGAAAAACTGGGAGGACGTGATGCCCATGCAAGTTATAAGATACGGCTAAAAGGAAAATTTCCAGATTCAAAGGAAGCTAAATTAGTTCGTTGATACAATAAAATATGGATCACAAGGAAAAATCGATGACAGAAGAGATTGACAATGAAGAGATTGACAATAAAGAACCAGGCTTGTCATTAGCAAGGGCCAGGCAGGAAAAAGGTTTTGCGGTTGATGAAGTGGCCGCGCGCTTACACTTATCTGCTGTTCAAATTCAATCACTCGAGGAGAATGAATATGAATCATTGCCTGAAGCTACCTATATAAAAGGTTACTTAAAAAATTATGCAAAATTACTGGAATTGGATCCTGCTCCGTTAATTGCATCATATATAGAACGGGTGAGTCCTAAAAAAAATGACACCATTGAAACAGTTGCCGTCAATCAACAAAAATTAAGCGCCGCAAACGACTCGAAAGTAATGTATACAATTTTCGGGATTGTAGTTTTGGTGATCGCGATTGTTGCTATCTGGATTGGCACACAGGGTTATGGCGAGAAAGTTACCGGGCAGGCAGAAACTACTGTAACAACAGCCGAACACACTTCAGAAGAATTATTCGGCCCTCAATTAGAAGCGCAAACTGATGAAGGCGCCGGGATAGACTCAGAAGCAGAGGGCGATACAACAGATGTTTCATTACAGGCGCAAGAACAACTGGAACCACAATATCCTGTAGCACCCAAAAAGCCGGATACGATTCCTGCCGAAATCCCTGTGACCAAAACCAGTCCAGTTACTGACGAGAGCAGGGTAAAGAAAGAACCTGCCCCGGAAAAAAAACGGATCGCAAAAATATCAGCAATTGATGATACGAAAACCGAAGTATTGGTCGAAAATGAACGTTTAGATGAAATTGTTTTATTTTTTGAGGAAAATTCCTGGGCTGACGTGCGGGATAAAAATGGCAAGAAACTGCTCTATAAAACCATGAGCGAAGGACGAGTTGTCACGGTCAAGGGCATCGCCCCCTTCAAGATTTTTCTTGGTAATGCCGATGGCGTTAAACTGAGTTATAACGGGAGGCAGGTCAACTTTGATAAATACAAACGCGGGTTAATTGCCAGGTTTACAGTAGGCAAGCAATAAAATTTTTAATATGACTGATTTGACTACAATCACAAGGCGGAAAACACGCCAGATTACTGTTGGCAATGTGCCAATTGGTGGCGATGCACCGATTAGTGTCCAGTCCATGACTACAACCGACACTTGTGACGTGGAATCAACCACCAAACAAATCTTGCGCCTGTCAGAAGTGGGAGCGGATATAGTTAGAGTTTCCGTGCCGACAATTGATGACGCAATCGCCTTTGGAAAAATCAAAAAAAATGTCGCTGTGCCACTGGTAGCAGATATTCACTTCGATTACCGCATCGCCCTGGAAGTGGCGAAACAGGGCGTAGACTGTCTCAGGATAAATCCTGGCAACATCGGTAAGGAAGACCGAATCAAACAAGTCATCCAGTGTGCGAAAGATCACGGCATACCCATAAGAATTGGTGTTAATGCCGGCTCCCTGGAGAAGGATCTTCAAAAAAAATATACAGAGCCGACACCCGAGGCATTGGTTGAATCGGCATTTCGCCATATTGATATACTGGATAAATATGATTTTCAGAATTATAAAATCAGCCTCAAGGCTTCAGAAATTTTTATGACTATTGCTGCCTATAAATTACTGGCAGACCAGATCGATCAACCATTTCACCTGGGTATCACAGAAGCAGGTGGTTTACAGTCGGGCACCGTAAAAAGCGCCATTGGCCTGGGCGCACTACTAATGGCTGGTATTGGCGATACCTTGCGAGTATCGCTTGCTGCCGATCCGGTTGAAGAAGTAAAGGTTGGTTTTAACATCCTGAAAAGTTTACATTTGCGAAAGAAAGGGATTAATTTCATTGCTTGTCCTACATGTTCACGTAAACAATTCGATGTTATTGCAACTGTCAATGCGCTGGAAGAACGTTTAAGTGATATCAATGAGTCAATTGATGTGGCAATTATTGGTTGCGTTGTAAACGGACCTGGCGAAGCAAAAACAGCAGATATCGGCATTACCGGCGGCAAACCGAATCTTTTATACGTGAATGGTAAAACAGCAGGAAAACTTGAAGACGATGAACTTATAGATGAGCTAGAGAAAACGATTCGCAAGCAGATAAGCAGGCTGGAAAAGCCGGATGAAAATATTATTCCTGTTATAAAAGTAGGATAGGTTTGATGGCGAACATTATACAGGCGGTTCGCGGCATGAATGACTTGTTGCCAGATCAGACAAGTACATGGCAAGCAGTAGAATCTATTATTAAAACTACACTGTCGGAGTATGCCTATAAGGAAATAAGATTACCATTACTGGAAAAGACCACCTTGTTTTCCCGATCAATCGGCGGAGCAACAGATATTGTCGAGAAAGAAATGTATACCTTTGCCGATAGAAATGGCGATAATCTTACGTTAAGGCCGGAGGGAACAGCAGGATGTGTCCGTGCAGGCATCGAGAATGGTTTGTTCCACAACCAGACCCAACGGTTATGGTACATGGGGCCAATGTTTCGCCACGAACGGCCACAAAAGGGGCGTTACAGACAATTCTACCAGACCGGTGTTGAGTGTTTTGGTTTTGATGGTCCTGATATTGATTGTGAGTTAATCGCGTTGTCTGCACGTATCTGGAGAAAGCTCGGATTAGAGAATATTAAACTCGAATTGAATTCACTAGGCAGCCTGGAATCAAGGACTGCATATATCAAGGTGTTAACAGCGTACCTTTCCGACAATGTTGATGAGCTTGATGAAGACAGTAGACGCAGGCTTAAAAGTAATCCGCTAAGGGTGCTGGATAGTAAAAATCCTGACATGCAAAATATTATTGAGCAGGCACCAAAGCTCATTGATAACCTGGATTCGGTCTCGCAGGAACATTTTAATCAACTAAAGGAAATGCTTACCAGCCATGGTATTAAATTTTTCATAAATCCCAGGCTGGTCAGGGGGCTGGATTATTATTCAAGAACTGTATTTGAGTGGACCACCGACAAATTGGGCGCCCAGGGCGCAATTTGTGCTGGCGGTCGTTTTGACAGCCTGGTCGAACAATTGGGCGGTAAACAGGTTCCTGCGGTTGGATTTGCCATGGGACATGAGAGAATAATAGAGTTGGTCAAGACCGCCGGCAACAGTATGCAGTCCGGACACCTGGACATATACATGTGCCTGCTGGGTGGCGAAGCAAAAAGGGCGGGTATGTTACTGGCGGAAAAATTACGTGATAAATCACTTAATATACTGGCCCATTGTGGTGATGGCAGCATCAAGAGCCAGCTTAAACAAGCCGACAAGAGCGGGGCTAAAGTTGCGCTTATTTTGGGAGAAGACGAGGTGAGTAGCGACAAGATCATCATAAAACCACTGCGGGAAAAAAAATCACAGTATTCAGTAGACCAAAAAGATTTATTTTCTCATTTATTACCCTAGAGATTGATTTTTTAAAAGCACCTGAAGCAAGAACACGCTAACCAAAATATATAAATATGATAATACATTGCAGGAGACATCAGAATTGAGCGAACATTATGCAGATCAAGACCAGATGGAAGCACTAAAAACCTGGTGGAAGGAATACGGCGTTGCTGTCATTGTCGGTGTTACATTTGGCGCCGTTTTTATTGGCGGTTATCGTTTCTGGAATTATTACACTGACATGCAAAATGACAAGGCGTCAGAGATATATGAGCTGGTATTAACCGATATCTCTCAAGGGAAACTGATGAGTGCCGATAAATCCGCAAAAGAGCTGATTGATGGATATTCTTCGTCACCTTACCTGGCAATGGCATCATTGATGCTGGCAAAAAAATACATAGACAATAAAGAAATTTCCAAAGCAAAAGAATATTTGAATATTGCAATTGACCAGGGGGACGAAAACGATATTGTCCATGTGGCAAGACTAAGACTGGCAAGAATATTATTTTTTCAGGAAAAAAAGGCTGATGAAGCGCTGGAGATCATCAATACAATACAAACAGATGGCTACTCTTCCCAGTATAATGAATTACGCGGTGATATTTATATGAGTAATGGCAAAACAGATGATGCAATAAAAAGTTACGAGCTGGCACTGTCAAGCACATCTACATCGGGTGATTACAAGCCAGTCCTGAAAATGAAGCTTGATAATGCAAAATCGAAATAACATGCCATATAAAATTATTATCCTCCTGCTGGTAAGCTTATTTCTGCAGGCATGTGGTGCCAGTAGTAATGTCCGTCCTCCTGAACCGTTGATCGAGATTGAGTCAGAAAATTCAGTTGAGGTGGTCTGGAATGAAAGTTTTGGCGGAACAGATGAGAAAAAACAACTAAAATTGTCCATTGCGATACTTGGTGAAAATTTGTTTACCGTAGACTCACGAGGTGAACTAAGTGCATTTAATCTGAATGATGGTGACGATGTCTGGTCTGTAAAACTTGATCGGGAAATCACAGCAGGCGTAGGCGCGTCTGAAGACAAGATACTGCTTGGAACAAAAGATGGCGCAGTTTTAGCGCTTGATCCAAAAAATGGCGCGGTACTATGGTCTCGGCGACTGGCGACCGAAATACTGTCAAAGCCAGTGGCAGCTTCCGGTAAAGTTATTGTGCAAACTGTGGATGGAAAAATTTACGCCCTGGATGAAAAAACCGGGAGACAGGTATGGCAGTTTCATAAAGAGGGGCCTGCATTAAGCCTGAGAGGTACCAGTACACCAATCTTTATACAAAATGTAGTCATTACCGGCTTTGCAACTGGAACCATAGTTGCACTCACGCTGGAAAACGGCAAGTTGATCTGGGAGATACCAGTATCACAGCCAACAGGCAGAAATGAAATTGAACGCCTGACAGATGTTGATGCCCAGCCGATAGTCAATAAATTCAGATTATTTGTTGCCAGTTATCAAGGGAAGCTGGTTGCTATAGATATAAGAAGCGGTGAACAATTATGGTCAAGAGATATATCGGTTTTTAGAGACATGACAATAGACAGTAAAAATATTTATGCCCTGGACGACAGGGGTGTAATGTTTGCCTATGAACAGTCAACCGGTGCATCTGTCTGGCAACAGGCTCAATTTTTTGGCAGAAAACCATCACCTCCTGCCATTGTCGATGGCAACATAATAGTAGGCGACCTGGAAGGATACGTGCATTGGTTAAATGCGGATGATGGCCGTATTCTGGCCAGGACCCGGATAGATGATGACCCCATTGTGACACAAGCCGTGGTTCGCGACCGGATTGCCTATGTCAACTCGGTTAGTGGCGAATTAACAGCGTTAAAATTAAAGAATAATCAAGAGAGCAAGTTTTCGTTTTCTTTTAAACCAGATAAAAATTAATTTTATTTTACTAAATGAAACCGGTAGTAGCACTAGTAGGCAGGCCCAATGTTGGCAAGTCTACCTTATTTAACAGGCTTACTAAAAAAAAAGCAGCGCTGGTCATTGATGAGCCGGGCATCACCAGAGACAGGCAATACGGTACTTGTGAACGAGAACCCTATTCATTTTTTGTAATTGATACCGGTGGGATTACAGATCTCTCCAGCAATAAAAAAACAGAAAGTGATGATATAACCCGCCTGGTAAGCTTGCAGACACAGCAGGCAATTGATGAAGCGGACTATATTGTATTGATGGTTGACAGGCGATCGGGACTGCAACCACAAGATCAGGAAATTGCCAATACACTCAGGAAACAGGAAAAACCGGTTTTTCTTGTTGTCAATAAATCGGAAGGTGTAGAAGAAGAATTTGCTGTTTCCGAATTTTATGAGTTATCGCTAGGCGAGCCAGTCGCTATATCTGCATCTCAAGGAGATAACCTTGACGAGTTGCTCGCGCTGCTTTTTGCTGATCGTAATTTTAATACTGAACAGGCAGACCCGGACTCAGATATACCCAGGGTAGCATTTGTTGGCCGGCCAAATGTTGGAAAATCCACGCTTATCAATTCACTGTTAGGCGCTGAGCGCGTACTTGTCTTTGATGAGCCAGGCACGACAAGAGACAGTGTGTACGTACCTTTTGAGTTGAATGGCCAATCCTATATGCTGATTGACACTGCAGGCCTGAGGAGAAAAGGTAAAATAACTGAAACCGTTGAAAAGTTCTCGGGCATAAAAACACTACAATCCATAGATGAAGCAAATATAGTGATCCTGGTGATTGATGCTGCAGATGGTGTTACTGATCAGGATGCCACCCTGGCAGGCCATATTCTTGAAAAAGGCTGCGCGCTGGTGGTAGTGTTAAATAAATGGGATTTACTGGATAACGAAAAAAGGGAAACAATAAAAGAGGAGATAGACAGGCGCTTGCCTTTTCTGGCGTTTGCCAATCATCACTATCTATCGGCCCTCAAGGGGACTGGCCTGAGAAATTTGTTTTCATCGGTTGATGAAGCCTATGCTGCGGCGATCCAGGTGTTGCCCACGTCATTGTTAACCAGAATACTGGAACAAGCTACTACCAAAACAACACCGCCGATGGTCAAGGGCAGGCGGATTCGACTGAAGTTTGCTCATCAAGCAGGTAAAAATCCACCAAAAATAATGATTCACGGTAATCAGGTAAAATCTGTACCCGAACACTATAAACGCTATCTGGTAAACTCCTATCGTAAAAAGCTGAATCTTACGGGCACACCTGTCAGAATAGATTTTAAAGCTAGCGAGAATCCGTACAAGGGAAGAAAGGTTAAAAAACATAAAAAGAAAGTGTATAAAAAAAGAAAATAAAATGAAAAGTAGAAACTAAATTGAGCGGTTATCATAAAAATGCCCTGCCCAGGGGTCACGAACTTGCTGAATATACAATTGAGACTGTGCTTGGCCACGGAGGATTCGGCATTACCTACCTTGCCCATGATACAAGCCTGGGTGCAAAAGTTGCTATCAAGGAATATTTGCCTCACGACATGGCAACAAGGGGGGAAGCAACAAAAATTATACCCAATCTTGATATTAAAGATGCAGTTAAGGATTATCACTGGGGCTTAAAAAGATTTTTAAAAGAGGCCCAGGCACTGGCGCAGTTCAAGCACACAAACATAGTGCGGGTGCTGCGTTACATAAGAGCCAACGACACGGCCTATATGGTAATGGAGTATGAAAAAGGTCAAAGTCTTGGCCAGTACTTGCGCCAACATGGCAATAGAATGAAAGAAGCAGACTTGCTGCAAATCATGTTGCCGATATTAAACGGACTGGAAGCAGTACATGCTGCCGGTATGCTGCACCTGGATATCAAACCGGATAATATTTATTTACGCGAAGATAATACGCCTATGTTGATTGATTTCGGTTCGGCGCGCCAGGCAATGAGTGGCCATAGCCAGAGAACGATATTAACACCTGGGTATGCACCTATTGAACAATATCCCGATAAAGGTGAGCAGGGACCATGGACTGATATTTATGCGATCGGCGCGAGTATGTATCGTTGTTTTCATGGCAAGCGGCCAACAGAGTCTCTTGATCGATATCAGATGATTCTTAAGTTCCATGCCGATCCCATGACACCTGTAAATAAAATAGGAAATAGAAAGTTACAGGAAAAAACAATCAAGTGTATGGAATGGGCATTGCAATGTTATCCCACTGATCGACCTAAGTCAGCCAGGGAATTTCAGGATGCATTGCTGGGAAAAACAGTCGCCTCATTTAGCACGGCCTTACCCATAGAAAAAAAAGGAGAAACCGTTAGCGTTCATGCCCATGAAGATAAAACGGCCCTGCACAGGAAAATAAAACCAGCAATCTATACAATACTATTGGCCGTGATTTTTTTTGTAGTTATTTATTTCTGGTCAGAAATAATCGCGTATATGCCAACAGCAAAAAAGATGGCATTAGACGCCTACAAGGATGGGCTTGAAATTGCCAAAAACCTGAAACAAATTATTTTGGATAAACTATAAATAAAAATAGATTTTAATTCTCGTTTTTAAAATATGTTAATATCCGCTGCATTAATTGATAGTATCTACCGTCTAATGAGAGAAGTAGAGATTAAAAAAGAACCAGTAGAACTTTACAAAATCCTGAAGTTTGAAGGCATTGTCTCTAATGGGGCAGAAGCAAAATCGATGATTGCGAATGGCCAGGTTGTGGTAAATGGCCATGTAGAAACCAGAAAACGTAACAAAATTCTGTCAGGGGATATTATCGAGTGCGGGCAGTATAAATTACACATAAAAGTCAAATCTGAATAGTTACCATGCGCAAGGAATATAATCACGTTTTTACGGGCTTACTTCACCCCCAGGAATTTTTTGGTACTTTTATTTAGCAGCAACACAGGGTTTACTCTCGCATTGTTAAGACTAACAGACCAGTGCAAATGCGGTCCTGTAACCCTGCCAGTTTTCCCCACTTGGCCAATCACATCACCGCGTTTCACAGTTTGTCCTTTTGAGACACTAATAATATCCAGGTGGTTGTACATGGTTACCAGGCCATGGCCATGGTCAATAAAAACGGTATTGCCATTAAAGAAAAAGTTACCTGTTGCGATAATTTCTCCATCTACAGGCGCTTTAATGCGGGTACCGAGTGGGGCGGCGATATCAATACCACTATGTGGTTTACGGGGTTTGTTATTAAAATATCGCCTGAGACCGAATTTACTGGACAATCGGCCTTGCACGGGCAACAGGAAATTAAAATTATCTGCACCTCTTTCAGTCCAGTAGCCAAAGGCATTGCGGACAATTTTCGATTCTTTCTTTATTCGCTTAAGATCCTGTTCGTTAGGGACTACTTTCCTGCGATTTTTGATGCGCAGATTTTGCCTGGGGTAATCGTATTTTTTGACAAAAAACGGGTAAGACTTCTGATCGCCATCCATATTGACCGTATAGAGAATGTGTTCACCTGGACTAACATCAAGACCCAGGCCGATTATGGCTGTCCAGGAATTGTTCTCTTTCACGACGGTCACGCGATTACCGGAAAAATAGGCTTCAGGTTTTGGTAAATCAACGGCCACGGTTTTAACCAGGACGATACCACCAGGTACTGGTGAAGCTTTTGGCAGTACGATTTCGTTAGCAGCCAGCGAGGTTTGCATTAGTAACAAAAAAATTATTAATGTCTGAAGTAAACGAGCGATCATGTGTGTTTCGGTGTATATGATTATGACAAAGTTATTTTTTATTTATTTTTTCGACTTTACTGACAATGGCCGCATTTTTTATTACTGTTTCAATCAAGTCACCTTTTATGACCTGTTCGCTATCTCGAAGAATAATACCAGATGCCACCACCCGGGTAATTGAATAACCCCTGGCCATGGTCTCAAGGGGACTGATTGCATTGAGCTCACGGGATAACCCATGAAGCCGGTTTTGAAAGGTAGCAACTTTTTCATTACAAGAGGATATTATCCTGCCAGTCAGATTTTTGACACTTTGTTTTTGAAGTTGTAATTTATTGGAAGGTAGCATGCTATTTAGATTTACATCCAGACGTTCGCTTAACTGCTGTTTTTTACTCAAGGACAAGAGGATTGTTGTTGACAATCTTTTTCCGAGTCCCTGAATCCTTAACAAAAACTGTTCAATTTGCTGGTCAGGTGTTTTTAGCTGCCTTGTTAAAAAATCAATTTTTTGAGAAAGATTCTGAATTGTTGTATTTGTTTGTTTAACCAGTTTTTTTTCAAAAGCCATAAGGGAGTTTGTTATATCAATTTGATCAGGGCTAATAATTTCGGCCGCAGCTGTTGGCGTGGGCGCTCTTTTATCGGCAACCCAGTCGGCGATGGTTGTATCAGTTTCATGGCCAATACCGGAAACAATCGGAATCTTGCAGTTATATATTGCTCGGGCAACGGGTTCTTCATTAAATGGCCAAAGATCTTCCAGTGAGCCACCGCCGCGGGCAAGAATCAGGACATCGCATTCATAACGCTCGGAGGCGATTTTAATCATGTTTGTTATGTTGTCAGCAGCAGTTGCGCCCTGTACCTGGGATGGATAGATTAAAACCGGCAGTGCCGGGAAACGCCGGTTAAGGGCAGTCAGAATGTCATGTATAACGGCACCGGTCGGAGAGGTAATGACGCCTAATCGTTTTGGAAATACAGGTAGCTCAATTTTTGCAGACTCATCAAACAGGCCTTCCGCCAACAATTTATTTTTTAATTGCTCAAATTTCTTTATTAGCTGGCCTTCACCGGCATCTTCAAACGACTCAATAATGAGCTGAAAATCTCCCCGGCTTTCATAAAGGCTGACTTGTGCCCGGACAATAATTTTTTTTCCGTCTTCAAGTTTTGCGCTAATTTTATTGAGCCTGTTTCTAAATAACGCACAGCGAATCTGGGCACCTTCATCTTTGAGAGAAAAATAACAATGACCAGATGCCGGGCGTACCAGGTTAGATACCTCTCCTTCAATCCAGGCAATGGGGTAACTCGCCTCCAGCAAGGTGCGAACGCTTTTATTAAACTGCGAAACAGAGTAAATATTTTTTCCTGAATTGTTGCTACTATTTTGCATTGTTTAGCAGAGATTTATCCATAAGTGGCGTCAAAGTCTACGCCATAAAAAAAGCCGGGAGAACCCGGCTTTTTAAATATATGACTTAAACGCTTGAGACTTATTTGTAATAAGGCGCTGCGCTCATTTCTGCCATACCTTGAGCCTGTGCAAGTTGCGCTTGTTTCAACGCTTTTTTGGCAAGCTTCATGGCTTTGTCGTCATCACCGGCTTTTTTGGCTTTATCGGCCTTTTTAAGAAACTTGCCAGTATCGCGCCACAAGGCATCCATGCTTTTGGCTACTTTCATTTCTTTTTTGGCTTGTGTAACCACTTCTTCATAGGAAGGTCCTTGTGTTCCGGCGCAAGCGCTCAGGGCCAACAGGGCGGCAAAAATTATGGCTTTTTTCATGTACTACTCCTCCAGGGTGTGTTCTGTATGTAATTATATTGTTATGTTTTCTTAAACGTAGCAATCCTGCCTAAAATCAGACACACATCAAAACAAAACATGGTCACCACGTCAAGGCTCCAGATATAGACTATTTTACTTCTACCAGACAGTTTACGGATTGCGCTTCTGTCCGTATAATACGCTATGCGAATAATACAAGATGCTCTAACCTTCGACGATGTCCTGCTGATTCCCGCTTTTTCAGCGATTTTACCCAAAGATGTCGACCTGAAAACCCGTTTAACCCGCGAAATTTACCTGAATATTCCTCTGGTTTCTGCCGCTATGGACACGGTCACCGAGTCCCGGGCTGCAATTTGCATGGCCCAAGAGGGTGGATTGGGGATAATTCACAAAAATATGTCTCCCCAGATCCAGGCCAACGAAGTCCGTAAGGTGAAAAAGTACGAAAGTGGCGTGATTGCAGACCCCATTACCATTGGTCCGGATGCGACTATCCGGGATGTTCTGGAGCTAACCCATTTGCACAATATTTCCGGCGTGCCGGTGACCGATGGAGACAACCTGACCGGCATTGTGACCCACAGAGACCTGCGCTTTGCCACCCAGTTTGATGAGCCAGTCAGCAGCATTATGACCCCCAAAGACCGCCTGATTACGGTAAAAGAGGGGGCCAGTAAAGACGAGGTCCTGGCCTTGCTGCATGCACACAGAATCGAGAAGGTGCTGGTTGTTGATGACCAGTTTTCCCTAAAAGGCCTTATTACGGTTAAGGATATTCAGAAATCCAGCGAACATCCCCTGGCCGCTAAAGATGATAAGGAACGACTGTTGGTGGGGGCAGCTGTGGGAGTCGGTGCCGGTACTGACGAGCGGGTGGCAGAGCTGGTAAAAGCGGAAGTTGACGTCATTGTGGTTGATACCGCCCATGGCCACACCAAAGGCGTCATTGACCGCGTTAAAATGATCAAAGAGCAATATCCACACGTCCAGGTAGTTGGCGGTAATATTGCCACTGGCACCGCCGCTGAAGCCCTGGTTGCTGCTGGCGCCGACGCCGTTAAGGTGGGTATCGGTCCAGGATCGATTTGCACCACCCGCATGGTTGCGGGCGTCGGCGTGCCACAGATTTCAGCTGTTTCCAATGTCGCCATGGCGCTAGCCAAATCAGGCGTACCCCTGATTGCCGATGGTGGCGTTCGCTATTCAGGTGACCTCGCCAAAGCCATTGCTGCGGGTGCTTTTACCGTCATGGCGGGCAGCCTGTTGGCTGGCACGGACGAGGCGCCGGGTGAAGTAGAGCTGTACCAGGGCCGTTCTTATAAAAGTTACCGTGGCATGGGTTCCCTGGGGGCCATGGCCCAGGGCTCAAGTGATCGTTATTTCCAGGAAGATACGAGCAGCCCCGAGAAACTGGTACCCGAAGGGGTTGAAGGCCGGGTTCCCTACAAAGGACCCATGATCAACATTATTCACCAATTGATGGGTGGCTTGCGGTCTAGTATGGGTTACACAGGCAGTGCTAATCTCAATGATATGCGCACCAAAACAGAGTTTGTTCGCATTACCAATGCTGGCATCCAGGAAAGCCATGTCCACGATGTAACCATTGTTAAAGCCGCGCCGAACTATCAGCGCTAGTGTTTTATAATTTTACTTAAGAAAACTCTGATCAATAATATGGTTGCCATTCCGACCTATATTTGTCATTACGATATATGTTTGTCATTCCGACCGAAGCGGAGGAATCTTGTCACTACCTGATACTACTGAAGTTCCATGGTATGAGATCTCTCGGCAACTCGATTGCTGTTCCCGACGCAATTCTACCTCCTCCATGGCCCAGGCCAGCCTCTCGACCTCCGGTCTCACCTTCTCCATGGAGTCGTCCACTGCGGTCGAGACGACAATTGATCAGATTTCCTGCGTTTATCGCAAGATCAGTTAACCGTTCATACAAATAAAAAATAATGTCTGACCTTCATAACCAAAAAATCTTAATCCTGGATTTTGGTTCCCAGTACACGCAACTGATTGCCCGTCGTATCCGTGAGGCCGGGGTTTACTGCGAGATCCAGTACGAAGACATGTCGGCAGCGGCCATCCAGGCCTTTGGGCCGAAGGGAATTATATTGTCCGGTGGGCCCGAGTCTGTTACTGCCGATAATACGTCCCGTGCCAATGATATTGTTTTTACCCTGGGCGTGCCGGTACTGGGTATTTGTTATGGCATGCAAACCATGGCGGCCCAGCTTGGCGGCAAGGTAGAGTCTTCAAATCATCGTGAATACGGATACGCGCAAGTCAAAGTATTAAAAGAATCAAAATTGTTCGGTGACTTGAACGATGGTAAAGATAAAAATAATCAAAAACTTGATGTCTGGATGAGCCATGGCGATCGTGTTACCTCTTTGCCTGATGGTTTCCAGGCTATTGCCGGTTCGGAAAATGCGCCCCTGGCGGCTATTGCTGACGAAAGCAAAAATTTTTACGGACTTCAGTTTCACCCGGAAGTAACCCATACAAAACAGGGTCAGCAAATTATAGAAAAATTTGTCCACAATATTTGTGGCTGCGCCTCTGATTGGGTGCCTGGCAATATTATTGATGACATTGTCAGCCAGGCAAGAAAACAGGTGGGTCACGACCAGGTGATTCTCGGTTTATCAGGGGGCGTTGACTCATCCGTTGTTGCCGCGTTATTGCACAAAGCCATTGGCAAACAACTGACCTGTATTTTTGTTGATAATGGTTTGTTACGCCTCAATGAAGGCGACCAGGTCATGGATACCTTCGCTGACCACATGGGTGTTAATGTAATACGGGTGGATGCAGAAAATCGTTTCCTGGAAAAACTGGCTGGCATTTCGAACCCGGAAGAGAAACGTAAACAAATCGGTTATACCTTTATTGAGATATTTGAAGAAGAAGCCGAAAAAATCAGTAATGCCAAATGGCTTGCCCAGGGAACGATTTACCCCGACGTAATCGAATCTTCGAGAATCAAAAATGGCAAGTCACATGTCATTAAATCGCATCATAATGTTGGTGGTTTGCCAGAAGATATGGCCTTGAGTTTGCTGGAGCCATTAAGAGAGCTATTCAAGGATGAGGTGCGAAGAATTGGCGAGGCACTGGGCCTGCCCCACAAAATGATTTATCGCCATCCATTTCCTGGCCCCGGGCTCGGTGTCAGGATTCTTGGCGAAGTCAAAAAAGAATACGCCGACCTGTTGAGACAGGCCGACGCGATTTATATGGACGAGCTTTACAAAAATAATTTGTACGAAAAAGTATCCCAGGCTTTTACTGTATTTTTACCAGTCAAGTCTGTGGGTGTTGTGGGTGATACCCGTGCCTATGAATACGTAGTGGCCATACGGGCAGTTGAAACCATTGATTTCATGACGGCCACCTGGGCCCATTTGCCCTATGAAGTACTGGCGACGATTTCCAATCGAATCATTAATGAGGTGCGTGGCATCAGCCGTGTGGTTTATGATATTTCAGGCAAACCACCCGCGACCATTGAGTGGGAATAACCCGGTACCGGCGCATTTATTAAATTGAAAACAGACTTAGACTGGATGCAACACGCCTTGACTATGGCCGACAAGGCATTGTCAGAAAACGAAGTACCGGTCGGCGCGATTATTGTTAATTCAAAAAACGAGATAATCGGTCAGGGTTGGAACCAGCCTATAAGCAACAAAGATCCCACGTCTCACGCAGAAATAATGGCGCTCAGGCAAGCAGCCAGGGCGGTCGATAATTACCGAATTCTTGACGCGACTTTATATGTCACTTTTGAGCCCTGTGTCATGTGCGCCGGTGCCATTGTCCATGCCAGGATAAAACGACTCGTTTATGGTGCCACTGATCCCAAACGCGGGGCGGCTGGTTCAGTGTTTAACATATTGAATTCAGAACACCTGAATCATCGGGTAGAAGTAAGCAGTGGTATATTGGCCGACAAGTGCGGCGAACAGTTAAAGAATTTTTTTCAGGCCAGGCGAGATTAAATATAATCAAATTGGATTCCCGTTGCCACGGGCAAGCATTGTTCCCGACAATGCTTTTGCATTTCCTCCATTGCACAAGGATGTGCAGGTGCCGTGAAGCACAGGGAAGTGCGAGAACGGCCATCCATGGAGGTCAGAATTCAGCTCTTGATTTTATAGGCTGTAGGGTGGGCATTGCCCACCATTTAGCGTCGTTCATGCCGTGATGTTTATGATGGGCAGCCGCTTCCAGCAATCGAGTGCCGCCGGAGAGCCAATTGCTTTTTCAACCTATATCGCAGGCGCCTTGAGCTTGATCGCATCCGTTTGTTGTGATGACTGTTCTCGTTCATCAATGCGTACCAGTGCATCATGGTAATTACGAATCCGCGTGACAAATCGTACCGGCTCAATACCACGGGCATAACCATATTTTGTTTTGCTATACCATCGCTTGCGTGACAGTAACGGCAGGTTACGTTTTACGTCGGCCCACTTGTCAGGGTTGCCTTTTCTTTTTTGGGTAATAATCCGTGCATCTTCCAGGTGGCCGAAACCGACATTATAAGCAGCCAACGCCATCCAGAGCCTGTCAGGCTCTTTAATACTTTCGGGTAAACGTTCACGAAGTTCCTTAATGTAGCGGGCGCCACCGTTGATTGCCTGTTCCGGATCCGTTCGGTCGGTCACACCGAGAGATTTTGCTGTATTTTTGGTTAACATCATCATGCCGCGCACACCAGTCGGCGAGGTTGCCTTGGGGTTCCAGAATGATTCCTGGTAACCCATGGCTGCAAGCAAGCGCCAGTCTATGCCCGTGTCCCTGCCGGCTTTTTCAAACAGGGTTTGATATTTTGGTAAACGATTCTGAATACGCAAATGGTAAACACTCATATTGACCGGGTTGGAAACACCGGAAGTACCGTAATAATTATCAAGCAAACGGGCCAGCTCGCCATTCCTGCGAATCTTTTTAATAAATTTTACCGCGGCTTCGTAAAGGCTCTTGTCCTGGATCCGTGGAAATGCCCAGGCAAGTTTTTCCGGCGTACCAATTTTAAAGGCAATACGAAGATCAGGATAATAAGGACGATTTAAATCAAAAAAATTTGAATCAGTCACAGTCAGGTCAAGCAAACCTTCCGTAACCATTTGCAATAAATCCTCTTCACTTTTATCAACAACTTCCATCCAGCTTGTTTTCGGGTATTTCTTTTTGACTGTTTCCAGTTGTTTTATGTGCCGGGTATTGGCCACCACCTCTATATGGTGTTGGTAAAGATACATGGCCTCTTTTGGCGGAAACGTACCGGCACGATAAATAACCGCATGGTTGACGACCTGGTAGTGAGGTGTATAACGCAAGGATAAATTATTTTTCTCGTCAATATTCAAGCCAGCTGCAATCATATCAACCTCGCCACGCTCAAGCACACTTAACCCGGTTTCATTATCCATAATTTGAAACACCGCAGCCACGCCAAGTTGTTCGGCAAATGCAGTCACCATGTTGTACTCGATGCCGGCATAACCGTCCGGGCCTTTATAAAAAGTGGTGGGACTATTTTTAGTCAAAACAACCAGCTCGCCGGCACTAATCACCGATTCGAGTTTTGTCTTCGGGCGCTGGCTGCAAGCCGAGATACCGATGGTGACCAAAATAATGATCAGTCCAGACCAGCACCTAAAGCGCAGGCGAGGGCGAGCAGTTTGAGGGGGAAGTTGGGACATAAAAATAGTATAGCGTCACCGGCTAAGCTTGCCGATGTAAAATTACAATGTATGATAATTACTCGCCTGATGTTAGTATCAGTCAAGGCAGGCTCTTGATTCAGAAGACAAAAATTAGATAAAAACAGGACTATGTCAGAATCCAGCGAAAACGAGCAAAAAGCGGCAGACCTGGAAAGGCTGCGCAATACTATTCCCCTGAATTCCCTCAGCGACAGCAATCTTGTTTCGTTAATAGAAGGCTCGAAAATTGAAAACCTGGGCAAGGGCAAAGTCATATTTAAAGAAGGCAGTAGCGACACCTTATCGATTTATTTACTTGAAGGTGCCGTTGAGCTGGTCTCAAAAGCCACCGGCGCAAAACGATCCATCACTGCCAATACCGATGAGGCCAGTTATGCCCTGGCCCAACTGCGGCCAAGACAGTACACGGGCAAAACCATTAGCAAGGCCAGGGTCGCCAAAATTGATAGTTTGCAAATTGATCGTTACCTGACCATGGATCACCTGTCCGATGACTGGGCCATATCAGATGATCCTGATGGTGGCCTTGAAGTTGATGAAATGTTTTTTGAAGTTGATGGCGAGTGGATGATGGAAATGCTGCGCGGCAGTGTTTTTGAAAAACTGCCCGCGGCCAGCATGAATGAAATCTTTGCCCGCCTTGAATCCGTCCCGGTTAAAGCGGGTGAAGTAATTATCAAGCAGGGCGAAGCAGGGGATTTTTACTATATTATCAAGAGTGGCAAGTTTAATATTTCCCGTAAAATGTCTGATGGCAAAGTCCAGGTTCTGGCAACCATGAAAGACGGCGATATTTTTGGTGAAGAAGCACTGCTCTCCAATGCACCAAGAAATGCCAATGTGATTTCAATGAGTGAAGGCGAGCTCATGCGATTAAACAAGACTGATTTTGATGACCTGTTAAAAGAACCACTGGTTGCATCCCTGCCAATGCAAAATGCAGAAACGGAAATAAAAGCTGGCGCGATTTTAATTGATGTGCGCACCATAGGTGAGTTTAAAAGTGGCGCTATTAAAATTGCCAAAAACATTCCCCTGAATGAACTACGTCGTACGCTACCCAAGCTGGATCACGATAAAAAATATCTATTGTGTTGTTTGACCAGCGGTCGTAGCCAGGTCGCTGCTTTTATTATGAACCAGCGCGGTTTTGATGCCCATTACCTGGAGGGAGGATTGCAATCCTTGCCCAGCTGGCCAGCGCCGGGGAAATCTTAAGAGACCGGAGTTATTTTCGAAGGGGCAGCTGTTTTATGCTGAAAGCGGACGCTGACCAAATAATTTGTATAATTTAAGCTATCCTGGAACATCCAAGTCCACTAAATTAACAAACTTAAGAAACCCCAATACACTTTTACCTGTTTTTATATTTACGACATCAGCGCCAGCCCCTAAGCCAATAATCAAGTACCTGCCAATATTATGGGCATATCCGCCCTCAGATAACTGCACCGCTTCTTTTCCTTGTGCTTCGAGGAAAAGTCCCATGATTCCAGTATTTCTGCCCTCAGAATATTTTGATTTAACATAACTTATCTTTGTTTTCATTCCTTCGATTTCATAATAAAGATCAGTTATTTCATAAAGATTATAGTCTTCTCTTAAGTTGCCCATCCTTAGTTTGTGACGCACCACAAAAGGATTGTGGTCCTTATTCCAATCCAAACGGGTATAAGGTAGAAAAGCTTTCTTTTCATAACTATTATTTATTAAATCGAAACTGCATCGTCCCTTTCTTCCGCAAATTTTACTTTCTAATATTTCCCATTCTTTACCGTCAAACTTCCAAAGATGATTCAACGATCCATCAGCTATGTCCCAGGCGGCCTGATGAACTAGCAAGGAACCATCTGGATGGATACCTGCAGTCCTGACTTCTGGGCCGAAATATACTTTGTCTATTTTGATAGGCACTGTCAGTTCTTCGCTAACAGCAATATCCGGGGTAATTGAAACGACTCGCAGGCTCTTGCGGTAGATTAAAAATATTTTTTTATATTTATTGTTAACAGATATCCATCGTGCACATGTTTTGGGTTTATAAAGGACCTTGACCTTGTTTGTTTTAATATTCCAGTATTGGATTTTGCACTCCTCATCTTCTGTATGAATATAGATGAGGCCAGTAGGTTTCCTGGCTTGCTCCCAAGGTACTGTTTGAGGAACATTTTGTTGATATTTTGGCGGCAAACTCTTTTTAGGGTTGAGTATGAGAGTTACCGGGAAATCCATTCCGGAATGGGCAGGATGGCCTTTTATTAAGGTCGCCATAATTCGTACTTCTGCACCTACATTACACCTGGGTGGTTGATAATTCATAGGCTGATACGTGTAACCAAATGAATCATAAATTACACATAGTTTCGGGTTATGCTTACTAACTTTCCAGTATCCATCTAACAGAAACGTTTTTTGTGCCTGGACTGTGCCAATACTGGTAAGTACCAGTACACTGAAGAGTATTATCAGTACGTTTATAATTTTATTTATCTTTTTCATCATTAAAATATTCTTGATGATCGGCTTTTTATACTGGAAGTGGTCGTTTTATTTCATCGTTTCAAGTACTTTTGGGATATCTGGGGCCACTGTAAAAATCAATAGATAGTTTTTACTTTGAGCTTTCCCAGCTTTCCCAGCTTACCCGGCTTGCTTGAACTCTTCTCGTATCACTTTACGTAACGTATCTTCCAAAGATTCTTCATGCGAACGAATATAATTATGCAATGATTCATTGATCAGTGTTTGGTAATTACCACCACCCGCAGAATGAACCTTGTTTTTAAAGTAATCTATAATGTCACCGTCCAGTCGTATGGTGATACGAACTTTATTTGGATCGGGCTTTATCACAGCGCCTCGTTTTCCTTTACTGAAGTCTTCACTCATAATTTTAACCCTCGGTAATACTGCCTGGTTTCGCTGCGGTCTGCTCTTCGAGCTGAAATAATACGGATACAATCATTCTCACGGTATGTATAAATTACATATAGAATGTTTATGTCTGGGCCCATTCCCAATGTTTTAAAACGTTGCTCGTCATGATCCTTGTCTTCGATTGTGAGCGCATTTTCATCCTCCAATGCAATCACAGCATCTGCAAAATCAACGCCGTGTTTTCGAAGATTGTCAGCGGCCTTCCGTGGGTCCCACTCTGCATCCATAAGTTAAGTGTATGTACAAATAGTGTACATATCAAGACTGGGGGTAAGTCATTGATTATTTAGATGCTGGAGGGGGGGGGATTGCTGTTGTTGCCAAGTTGGCCGGCGCCTGGGAAGACATCAGGTTTAACAGATATATTTTACTAAACTGTTAATACCAGGTTATTGACCGGCTTTGCAGATCTTCGACATCTTCGTCCAGACGCCCAGCCTCAGGATTAACTTTATAAACAGTATCTAAATTTTCTCTGACACCGTGATAACGATAATTTTCTATCATTGAATCTACCGCTTTAGTATAAAGCTGGCTTCTTGACCCCCTGTGTCAGGATAGTTGTCGCCTTATTAAATCATTACAGGGAGGCGGTAAAGAGTGAAATATGGGACTTTATTCAGAACAAAGAAAGCAATCTGTTGTCAGGAAGATGATGTCATCACAGAAC
>CAJVXY010000013.1 GCA_913009895.1 uncultured Acidiferrobacteraceae bacterium
TCAGCACATCGAATATCGTATATCTCACGGCATCACCCGGATTGGGCGCGGTATCAATTCTATTGATTAATAAAACCCCGGATTCAAAATCTACAATCGAGGAATCGGCTGAACTATTTTCAGGTTTGAGATACCTGTAGCGCTGGGTGCTTACTCAAACCCGGGTTTTGTTTGTCACAAAATATAGCTCATCACTATCAGCCTGCAATTTCTCATAAATAGTGGGCGTTGAACAAGATTAAGATAATTCTTTTACCTCTTTGATGATTTCTTCATAAGTAACATAGAATCTATTTTTATTTTCTGGATAAATATCAGCCATAAAAAATCTTTCTAAATATTCATAAAATGTTGGTTTTTCACTTATTTTATACATCTGTACAATATCCTGCGTACTTGGGGACTTGGTATCATTATTTTGAAGCTCTTGCCTTGCTTTTTTTGCTCTACGCCAATATTCAGTATTTGTTGCATGCTTCGATAGGTAATTTTTAAATGCTGACCTGAACAACCATTCAGCAGTAATTATTGAGTATCTAACTTTATTTTCAGCGCTAGAATTTAGTTTTGAAAGCGCCTTATTTCCATCAAGCGAGGTTAGTAACTCTTTGTAGAAGGCTGTATAACTTGCCAGTAAATGACCTGATTCTGATTCTTCGGTAGGCCCTAACACTCCCCAGCATGGCGCTCGATCCATAGGTAGAATTATTTCCCCTAAATATGCGCCATTGCATATCGCAAGTGTTATAAAAAAGTTGCACTTAGTGGCTATATTTATTTCTGTAAATAATGGTTTGAGTTCTTCCCAAGATATAAAAGTATTATCAGACAACACCAAACCTTTTTTATCTTCACTTCCATGACACTCTATATGTAAGATAGGGTAATCACCGCTTTCCACAACAATATTTTTAAGTTTTTCAAGTTCACCCCAAAAGTCCTTCTCAGTTTTTGCTGAAACTGTGTCAATTGATACATCTCTATCATGGAAGACACTTACCGCCTCTATGTCATCACGTAAAAAATTAAAAGTTTTCCATTCATTTTCTGGGAGTGATTCCAAAATTACGATGCGCGAAAAGTGATTTATATCCATATAAAGTATTTATTCTTAGAATCTGCCAAATTTTTACGAAGGGATACGTTGAGCGCCATAATTGACCACTCTAAAAAGGTGTTGATCAGTTCCCCAAGAATCTGTCAAACCGGCTCGCTGCCAAGTCAGTGAGTAATTGGGGTCAGGGTAAAAATACCTGAAGCTTAACCCGAAGCAGTGATGAGGTTTTATACTGACCCCAATTACCTTAATCTCTTTTGCATTTGAAACTATGCTCATTTCAATTCCTTTTATCTGACTTCAATACGTAATTTTTTTGTCTTATCTTCAACAAACAACCATCCCCAGCCAATCAGAATCCCATTCTCAAAAACTAGTGGTGTCATCTCATCGTCTGTAAGAGCACCATCTTGTTTCTTTAGATCAGTATAATAAAAAATTATTTCATAATTCTTGCCGGCTTCTGTCCTGATGCTTTCTATCCTGTATGGATTTGGAACAAGGGTATAGGGATTTCTTTGGTAGAAAGTCTTAGTGCCCATGATTTCTTTAACTTCTTGTTTTTTCATTCCTAATGATATTTTTTGAAGTCGGGAATTATTTATGGCGCGCATTTCTTCGATATGCATTTTTATTGGCTTCTCGCCAGTAGCTTTTTTATATGCAGAATTTGATGAGCACCCAGACACCAAAATGAAAAATAAAATAAATAGTAAAACCTTTTTCATATTTTATTTCCCTCCAAAAATTTACACTTCACAATTTCCAGGTTCTTAGACCTGCTGTTAACTATATCGAAACTATATTTACCGGGAATTGCTTGGATAATTATCTCTATATTAATAACGTCCAAGATTATACGGTATAAGAGGGGACGACAGTAAGCGTTCTTTAGTATAAAATCAGCGACTTATGAAATATTTCCCCATATTTTTACGACTGGAAAACAAGCCCTGCCTGGTGGTTGGTGGCGGTGAAATTGCCCACCGTAAAGTTGAGCTGCTGAAACGTGCCAATGCGGCGGTGACTGTGGTGGCGCCGGAGTTGTGCAAACAAATGGCCACCTTGGCGGCATCGAATGAGATTACCCATGTGGCAGGTGAGTTCGCCAAGGACCAGGTTGCCGGCAATGTATTGGTTATCGCCGCAACCAATGATCAGGCAGTCAATGCATCGGTTGCCAGTGCAGCCGACAAGCTGAGTATACCCGTTAACGTGGTTGATACGCCGGACCTGTGCCAGTTTGTCATGCCCTCAATTGTTGATCGCTCACCTATTGTGATTGCTATCTCCAGCGGGGGTACCTCGCCGGTCTTGGCCAGGTTAATTCGTGCCAAGCTGGAGTCAACCATACCAGCCGCCTATGGCAGGCTTGCCGGGCTGGCTAAGGAATACCGGGACAAGGTCAAGCAAACATTTGCCAACATTAACGAGCGCAGGATATTCTGGGAAAAAACGCTACAAGGCCGGGTGGCAGAACTTGTTTTTTCAGGACAGGAACAACAAGCCAAACATGAGCTGGAAGCTGATTTAAAAAGAAAAAAAGGAGACGCAGAAGTTGGTGAAGTTTACCTCGTCGGCGGTGGTCCGGGTGATCCGGATTTATTAACTTTTCGTGCCTTGCGATTGATGCAGCAAGCAGATGTCATTGTTCACGACCGACTGGTGTCACCGGAAGTACTTGATTTGGTCAGGCGCGACGCGGTGAAAATTTATGCCGGCAAAGAAAAAGACAAACATGCGATACCCCAGGATAAAATAAACACGCTTTTGGTGAAACTGGCAAAAGAAGGCAAACGGGTTTGCCGATTAAAAGGTGGTGATCCTTTTATATTTGGTCGTGGTGGTGAAGAAATTGAATTACTTGCGAAGGAGGGCATTCCTTTCCAGGTGGTGCCCGGTATTACGGCCGCAGCCGGTTGCGCCGCTTACACCGGTATACCATTGACCCACAGGGATTATTCACAATCCGTGGCTTTTGTCACCGGTCACTTAAAAGATGGTAATTTCAATTTAAACTGGGACGGGATCGCCAAGCCAAATCAAACACTGGTTATATACATGGGCCTGGTGGGGATTGACGCGTTATGCAAAGAGTTAATTTCACATGGCCTGGTTAAGAGCACGCCCGTTGCATTGGTACAGCAAGGCACAACCCGTCATCAAAGAGTCATTGTTGGTGATCTGGACAGCATGCCAGACATGGTCAAAAAGAAAAAAGTAAAAGCGCCGACCTTGATTATTGTGGGAGAAGTGGTCAAGTTACGTGAAAGCTTAAACTGGTTTCACCCGTCGGAAGAACCGGAAATTACTAGCTAGCTTTAATTAATTATTTCTTTCCTTTTCGATTAATACCATTCTCAACGGCAATAACTGCTGCCTCGACCCGGGAGTGGACACCCAGTTTACGCAAAATTGCTTTCACGTGAAGCTTGACGGTGCCATCGGTAATATCCAGTTCCCGGGCAATGACCTTGTTACTCTGACCATCGGCAATATGACCTATGATTTCACTTTCACGGGGCGTCAGGTTATCTAGTCCTGCGTGCCTGTCAGTGGGTTTATCTGGCTCGTCAGTTTTCCCCTGGACAATTCGGGTAAGCGAGCCAATGAGTTCTTTGGCTACGACATTGTCACCGGATAATGCCGAATTTAATGCCGGCACCAGGTCTTCCGGGTCCATGTCTTTCAGCAAGTAACCCTGGGCGCCGCTGCGCAGTGCTTCAGCAAGGTCCTGTTCCTCGCGACTCATGGTTAACATCAATACTGGCGTTTCAATTTTTTCAGACCTGAGCATCTGCAGTGTTTCCGGGCCTGTCATGCCCGGCATTTTCATGTCGAGTAAAATAATATCCGGTTTTAGTTCTTTAGCCTTTTCTATGCCTTCCTGACCACTGCCGACAGAGGCAGCGATATCGATGCCACGGCTCTGTAGTAATGTTTCAATACCCTTGCGCACCAGGGCGTGATCGTCAATAAGAAGTACGCGCATTGGTAATTTCTCGAATTAAATTTGTTGAGTTACTTTTTTTATGAACAGCTGGAAAGTTTAAAGAAATTTGAGTACCTTCTCCGGGCTCGCTTTCTATAAATAGCGCACCTTCCAGTCTCTGCGCCCGTTCCTTCATAATTGAAATGCCGATATTTTCACCGGGCCGTGAGATATGTCCCGCTGTCTCAGACGATTCTATACCATGTCCGTCATCCTCGATGAGAATGATAAATTCTTCATCAAGGCCGTATTTTAATAAAATTCTGACATTTGAGGCGTCACTGTGTTTTCTAACATTGGTTAATGCTTCCTGAATGATTCTATATACCTGCACTTCCTGGACTGGTGAAAAACTGTATTCATTCCATTCGTTTTGCAAAAAAACAGATATTTTTGTTTCATCCTTAAACTTCAAAACCAGGTCTTTAATGGCAGGGACAAGTCCACGGTCATCAATTCGTGATTTATAATTGCCAAGCACATCACGCAAATCTTCATGGGCCTCATCAATCGCGGTTTTCAGTCTTCTTACTTCGTTTTGTGCTCCTCGTATATCTTTTTTATATAATATTTCACCCAGCATTTTAATTTGCAGGCGCATGCTAACCAATGATTGGGCCAGGGAGTCGTGCAACTCGTTGCCAATCATATTTCGTTCTTCCATGATGGCTAATCGACGTTCATTATCATCAAGCCGTGATTTTTCAATAGCCAACCCCAGATGTTTACCGATACTATTTAATAGATCCCTGACGTCTCTTCCCAGTTCTTCGCTTGGTCGTTTCAAAAAGAGATTATAAATTCCAAGAATCTTTTCCCGGTACTGGAGCGGGACAACCACTAATTCGGCACAGCCATCAACAAGCAAATCCTGGCCAATTATTTTGTTGCAGGTTTCGATGCCTGTCTGGATACCAATGCCACCATTTTTTGTAATATTGCCGCAGAGACAACGATCAATATCCATGCAATTTTCCTGTTTTATGATTTCGCTGGAAAAACCCTTGCTTGCGATTAATACAGTAGAATTATTTTCAGTCAACAATCTGACGCTCGCGGCTTTAGCATCTACCAATACCATCAACGTATCAAGAAATTGTTCAAGCAAGTCGTCGAGATTTCTGGCGGTGCTTAAATCAGTGGCAATATCATATAAAATTTCCAGGGATCTACTTTTGGCTGCGATATGATCGGTTTTTTCTTGAACTCGAATGTCCATTTCTTCAATTAATCCGGAAACCTCGTGGGTTAAATTATTAACATCAGAAATAACGCCTTTAAAAGCCGTTTCTTCTGAAAGGGGTATGTCTGTCTGGAGATCACCTTTGCGTAAACGGTCGGACCATTTTTGGAGTTCTGTGAATGGCAGCAATAATTTTTTAATAACAAAGTAATATAAACCTGCTACAAGACCAAGCATCAGTATATCAATAGCGATGTAAAATATTGGCGTGCTGGCTGCCATTGCCTGACTGCCACTGATAAGCAATACAATAGCAAGGATTGCAATCCCCAAAACAAGGACAGTAATGATTACAAGGGGATGAAAAATATTTAGTTTGTTAGTGGCCAGTTTCATTACCAGAAGTAAATCAGGATTGGGGCGCCACTATAATTGTTTAGCCTACAGGGGTATAGAGGTGAAAATGTACTGTCTTATAAGTTATTGTTTAATATGATAATTAACAAATACTGTGCTTTAAATCGAGCTTCGGCGCATTCAAAAAGTTACTTTATAATTATTTTTCAGGAGGTACATAATTCGGGTCATTTGGATTCATAAATATAAATTGCGGTTTTTTTTCTTCAACCTCCACATAATCTATTGTCATATCTTTCAAAAGATCCAGGATGGCAGGCGAAAAAACAACTGTTACGCCATTTTCCTGAACCTGAACATCATCGTCCGTAGCCTCGTCAAATCCCATGCCGTATTCAAAAGCATTATTGTCATCTTTTTTCACCGCCAGTCTCAGGCTCATGCCCTCCATACCACCTTCTTTTGCCGAGGCTAAAATCTGGTCGGCGGCTTTTTTTGATATCTTTATCATAGAACTAGTCCTGTTTTTTAACGCGTGAAACAAATTCAAGAAATTCGTTGATCCAGGGATTTGATAACGTATTTCTCTGGTGTGCGTAAGTTGCGATTATATTATTTTTTATAAAACCATCCTGCCTGTTGGTAATGCCTTTTCCTCGAATGACATCAAAACCAAAGTTATATTTGTTGGAATTAAACTTTAGTTCAGAATAATGAAATTCATGGGCAGGCTGTTGTAGGTCTTGCTTGATATTATCATTAATCCAGGGGTGTTTTTCATTTTTTTTAAGGTAAACGTAACCTCTGCCTACCGGCCTGTCGTGCATAACGGAGCTTGCATCGATTACGCCAAGCATTTCAGAATACTCCCCATGCCAGTGGATACCATTACTTAAGTACATCAGGCCACCACATTCGGCATACACTGGCAGGCCTTTATTAATTTTGTCTTTAAGCAGGGCTCTCAATTCAGTATTGTCTTCCAGTTGCTTCATTCGGCTTTCTGGAAAACCGCCGCCAATAAACAAGCCATCTATCGGTGCAATCTGTTTATCATTGATGGCATCAATAAAGACCAGTTTAGCGCCAGCTTGTTCAAATGCTTCCAGATCATCCTGGTAATAAAAACCAAATGCCTCGTCACGCAATATGCCTATGGTAAGCCCGGATGTTTTTTTTGTATCCATACCGGGTGCGATATCGTGTTTATCAACAGTGGCAGCAATATTTTTTAATTGTTCAATATCGATTTGTTTTGAGATATTTTCGGATATATTTTTTATTAATAAGTGAGCACTGGCGGTTTCATTGCTGGGTATCAGGCCAAGGTGTCTCTCAACAATCTCAAGTGATGGGTCACGTTGGATGGCGCCCAATACGGGAATATCCGTGTACTCTTGTAAAACGCGCCGCAGTTTTTCTTCGTGGCGGTTACCGCCAACCTTGTTAAGTATCACGCCGGCTATATTTACGTCAGGTTCGAATTTCTGAAAACCAAGCAAGAGTGGGGCAACACTTCGTGTAATACCCTGGGTATCAATCACCATAATTACCGGGGTCTTAAGTAACTTTGCCAGGGCTGCACTACTGTTGCTGCCATCAAGATCAAGTCCGTCAGACAAACCCTTGTTGCCTTCAATAATGCTTATATTGGCGTTATTACTTTTAGAGTCGAATAAGTTTGTTATTTCATCATGGGTCTGGGTAAAAAAATCAAGATTATAACAGGGCCTGCCTGATGCCAGGGCCAGCCACATTGGGTCTATATAGTCGGGACCCTTTTTAAAGGGCTGAACCTTGAAATTTTTCTTATGAAGCGCTGCACATAAACCAAGTGTGACCGTGGTTTTACCAGAGGATTTATGGGCTGCAGAAATTAATAAACGTGCCATACATTAAGCAGCTGTTGAAAGACGATCCCGGTTCCTGTTTGCCCATAATTTGTTGGCCAGAGCTTCTGCATCTTTAAAGCTATCGGCCTGGCCGAGCATTTTCAGGACAATAGCCACAGTCCCGGTAATGGCCGCTTCGCCATATTCATTATTGCTTTCGCCACGCCAGACAGTAGTTAGTTCAGTAGGGTCTAGTGTGGCTGGTTTCACGTGTCTGCGGGGGAACATGGCCGGCCAGGTTTCATCAGCAAGGTTTTCGCCATGTAATGTTTTTACCAGGCAGTCCATATCAGGATTTCTTTCAATTTCTCCGCCTTCACCTTTGACTACCGCAGCATGTTTATGTTTTAGCAAAAGTGAGGCTTTTTGATGCATGGGGTGGTAAGCAGGGTGGTGAATGCCAGTAATCACGTATTCGGCATCAAACGGATTGAGCAGTCTTGCCACGGTGTGGACAGGAGAACGGAGACCAATGACAGGTCTGAGGTCTATGATTTCCTGAAGTCTTGGGGACATATTTTCCATATCAAGATAAGCAAAACCGGAAGTTTTTATTTGTTCGGCTGCTTCTTTTAGTGAAGTAGCGACGCCAATACCAAGCTGTTTCAATACATCCCGGGTATAGATACGGCCTTCAGTATGACCACTGGCACCATGCATAAAAATATTAATATTATTTTCAGCTAGCAGCAGCGCGGCCAAAATATACCAGGGCAAATGTCTCCTCTTGCCGGCATAAGACGACCAGTCGATATGAATAACAGGATGAGTCTTTGGAAAATTTTTAGTGTCGCGGAGTGTTTTTCGAATTGCATTTACAAAACCTGCAACTTCTTCTGGTGTTTCTTCTTTTACGCGCATGAGTGTCAATATTGCGCCGAGCTGTTCGGGCGTGACTTCTTTGGCCATAATCATGGACATGACTGTTTCAGCTTCAGCCATAGAGAAATTACGCGAGCCCTTTCTTCCTTTGCCAAGGATTCGGACATATTGTGCGAATGGGTGTTCAGGAGTCAATATAGAACCTCTTCGAGTTTTCCCCTGGAGTCTCTTCGAGACTCATCAGTTTGTTTTATCCTCTCGAGTCTGGTTCTGGGCTTTGTTCAAATTCCTGCGTCCCTGGAGTAGACCGAGAGTAGGGCGGTTATTATTGAAGTAACCTATATTTGTCAAGAATAACAGGCTCTGCCAAATATAAACCTTATGGTTATCAGGTCGTTGGTGTTGAATGTGGATCAACTACCTCGTTGGCAAGGCTTTGAGGCAAGAAGGGCAGAATCTTAATCGCAAAAGTTGCTGCTGCCAGGGCAATGCCCACACCACCAATACCGAGTAGTATTTCAGCGGGTGTCGCCGTGTAATTACCGGTCTGGCCATCGCCAAAACTGCTGCTCACTTCCATACCTGGGAAGATTTGTAACGGGTATGCCTGACCGCCAATTATAATTACATATAATTGTGCTAATCCGCCGAATACAACAAGAAGGGCGCCAAACGAAAGCATAAGTCGCGATTTGTAAAACACCGGCACATAAAATATGAGCAAGGGAATAAGACTACCGATAATAATCTGATCGATCCAGAATACTTTTGTATAGATTCCGCCATCAAGCAGAATAAATCGTTCGATACCACTATGTTCGGCGAGATAGAGGTTTGTTAAATGATAGACCAGTACAAAATAAAGTACCGAGATAACGAATATGCCCAATAATTTTCTAAGTCTGTTTACAATTACATCGCCAAGGGGTCTGCCAGTCAGGTGATACGTGGCAATTAAGTATATTAAAAAGATTGCCAGGCCAAATGAAAATGACATGATAATAAACATGGGCGCCATAATTGCTGCATCATAAGCGGATCGAGCAACAAGAAAACCGAAAATAGAACCGGTACCAGTTGTTAAGGTCAGTCGCCATATGAATGCACCCATACCAGCCGCGCGATTATATTTTTTCAAATTATGCTGCATCATAGTCCAGATATAGATGCCGACTACTGCAATAAAACCTGAGTACAAAATCATATTCCAGGCGAATATGGATTTAAAATTATAAATTGTCATTGAGATAATCAGCCTGTCAGGCCTGCCAAGATCAAGTACGAGTATTGCCAAACCACCAACCAACAATGCGATTGCCAACAATGCAGACAGTCGTGCAAGTGGCTTATACATCGTTTTTCCAAACACTGATCCAATTGAGGCAACATTTAATGCGCCAGAGGCGGCCACGATCAGGAATACGGCGAATACGTGAGGCATACCCCAAACGATCTGGTTATTCATTCCGGTTACATAATGTCCGTTGGTCTCCATATAATAGGCAGAGCCCAACCCAGCAGCAATTAAGACGCCAAAGATTCCCAGCAATGTCCAGTAACCAAAACTGGTGCCTTTAATCATGTCGTAAGTTAATTGCTTCATATTATTGCGTATCCTGTAACTTGGTATTTACTATTTGGCTGATGCGGCCTAAAGGCCACTACAAACCCTGGTAACGTACGCCAGTATTTAAATTTAAATCACTACGCAGTTGCCTGCTAGGTTCAGTCTTCCGCCGTTTTGCGATTTCTGTTTTTAAATCGCTGAGATCACCAAACAAGATAGCGTCATTCCCGAATTCGGTACAAGCCTCTGCGCAGGCAGTATTGTTATCTCCGCGATCGATCTTATGAACACACAATGTGCATGACTCAACTGTACCTTTGCCTCTCGGGACATAGGATTTTTGATTTGTTATTTCTTCATGAATAAACGATCGTGCCTTGTAAGGGCAGGCCATCATGCAATAACGGCAGCCAATGCAAATATGTTTATCCACCAGGACGATGCCATCTGCTCTTTTAAATGAAGCGCCAGTTGGGCAGACATCGACACAAGGAGGTTTTTCACAGTGCTGGCACATTACGGGCAAGTAGTGTGTATACCCGGTATCGGGGTCTTTGGCTGTGACCTTGCGAATCCACTGGGCATCTGTTTCAGGCCGGTTATTGCTGGTTATATTGTGTTCTGTATGACATGCATCAACACAGAATGAACAGCCAGCAGTACATTTTTCGCTATCGATTAGCAAGCCCCATCTCTTGGCTGTTGATGCGGCTTCTTCAGGGCTGCGAGCTTGCGCAAGTTCAACCAGGTGAATACCAGGTGCAATTGCAGCGCCCGTTACAGCTGCTGCACCAGCTTGCATGAACTTGCGACGACTGATACTCATTGTTCGGGTTTCCCTTTGATATTGTCTGAAGTTTTGACTTCACGTTTATCGCTGTGACAACTAAAGCAATCAATCGTTACCGCAGTATAGGTGTGACAGCTTTCGCAAAAACCTTCTTTCCCAAGCACACTGTTTGTTTTTTCATCGGCATGACAATCGACGCAATTGCTTAAACTGTATTGCTTGGTTCTTATGCCGTCATACATGGTTATATCACGTTGATGCAGAATTTTATCCATGTGATTGCGGCGCATCTCATCTGTATCATCTACGCACTTACCGGGCTTGGTAATCTTTATGACAGGTAATGGCGTACGAATATCGTCCGATTTGTCTGCATCAGCTACACCTGTCGCAGCGAAGCCAAACAGTAGTACGAAAAGTATTAGAAATCTTGTTATCATAAGATTTTAATTTCCTTTAGTGATCATCCTTAATGATCGCGCCTAATGGTCGCCCAGGCCCATTTTAATATAACCAGTAGGGCAGACGTCTGCGCAAATATGACAGCCAATACAACGGTCATAATCCGTATAAACATAACGACCCATGGTCGAATGTTCTTTTGGCGTACGTTTTACAGCTTCCTGAGGACAGTAGATAACACAGTTATCACACTCAAAACACATGCCACAACTCATGCATCGTTTGGCTTCAGCGATTGTGGCTTCTTCGCTAAGTCCGGCAATGCGCTCTTCAAAATGACCCAGGACCTGGTTTGAATCCGGGACAGTTTCAACACGTTTGTTACGATCCTCATGTTCAAAATGGCCCAGGAACAGTTCTGTTGAAGCGACAATTTCGGCATTTCCACGATCTTCGTAGTTATGGACAGCATAATTATCGTCTATTGTGCCACGCAAACCACGATCTATTGCACGCTCGTCATCAGGTCCGGCCGGTTTATATTCATCAGGCGTATGATTCGTCTCACGTAATTTATCGAGCAAATCAAAATGGTGCACATCCACCTTGGGACGTTTGACCATTTCTTCATGTTTCAGGTAATGATCAATACTGGTTGCTGCAATTGATGCCTGGCCGATTACGGTTGTTAAAAGGTGTGGGCGGATAATATCGCCGCAGGCAAAAAATCCCGGTTTGTCAGGCATTTGATAATGTTTATCGGCATCCATAAGGCCGCGTTCATTACCAAAACCTTCCAGGCCTTCCATGTCACCTGTTTGACCGATTGCAGATACAATCAGGTCGCACTCAATGTCAAATTCAGACCCTTCGATTACAACGCCTTTGCCTGATGAGTAATCCATTTTAGCAACACGGAGCGCAGTTGCACGGCCGTCATCGCTTGTGATTACTTCAATCGGGCTAAGTGATCCCTGGATTTCAACACCTTCTCGTGTTGCATCATCAATTTCGTGTTTAGCAGCGGTCATGCCTTCAATTGGCTGGCGAGAAATCAGCATTACATCAGCGCCTTCACGTGATGCAATTTCAGCTACATCATGGGCAGTATGTCCGAGAACAATATTTTCGGGACGGTCTTTATCATGGATATTGGTGATACGGCCGAGTCGACGAGCAACAGATACGACGTCAATAGAAGTATCGCCACCACCTACAACCACGATTTTTCCGGCGACGGTCTTGAGTCGTCCTTCGTTAAATGCCGACAGGAATGCGACACCAGACACGCAGTTTGTAACTTTGTCTGCATTGGGAATAGGTAATGCGCGACCGGCCTGTGCACCGATTGCAAATAACACGGCATCAAAATCTTTTTCCAGCTGGTCAATTGAAATATCCTTACCGACACGGGTATTCATGCGTTTCTCAACACCCATATTAATGATGCGATCCATTTCACCGTCGAGCACGTCTCGAGGAGTACGGTAGCCCGGAATGCCATAACGCATCATGCCGCCCAGGTCTTTGTGGTCATCAAACAAGGTAACTCCATGGCCCATGCGACGGAGTTGATATGCTGCGGCTAGTCCTGCAGGACCACCACCAATTACAGCAACTTTTTTTCCTGATTCTTTACCAGCAGTAAATGCGAGTTTATTGGTCAGGGCCCAATCGCCAATAAATTGTTCGACAGAGTTTATGCCAACAAAGTCTTCGACTTCATTACGGTTACAACCGTCTTCACAGGGCGCGGGGCAAACTCGACCCATTACTGATGGAAATGGGTTGGCGTCAGTTGAACGACGAAATGCGTATTCCTGCCAATCAAGGCCTTCCGCAGGTTTTTCTATCCCGCGAACGATGTTCAACCAGCCCCGGATGTCCTCACCTGAGGGGCAGCTGCCCTGGCATGGAGGTGTTTTGTGAATATAAGTAGGACATTTATAGGTAGTATCAGCATCAAAAATTTCTTGTTGCCAGGGAAGATGTTTGTAATCACCATCTTCATACCTGCGAAAGGTATGTTCCATGCTGTCTTTATTTGCTTTGTCTGCCGGAGTCGCCATCAGTTTGTCTCCTTATAAAATTCTATGTTTATAAAAACTCTTTTAAGAGTTTATATTCAGGTTAAAAAAATTAATCTTTTTCGCCAAGCTGGATAGCCGTGCTAACCAGTTGGTGAAGACTGCCAATCATATCCATTGGAAAGTCGTAATAGGGTAATACTTTTGAAAATTGACTCTTACAAATTGCACAAATCGCAGTCAGGTAATTTACGCCATGGTCATCTATGACATGTTTGAGTGCTTCCATTCTTGGCATTGCGCCCTTAACACGCAGTTCTACCAGGTCATCTGTTAACAGGCCGCCACCGCCACCGCAACAGAACGTGTTTTCATGGATAGTTTCAGGCGCCATGTCGTGGAAATTATTGGCCACTGATTTAATAATATCTCTTGGTATCGAGAATTGACCGCCTGGAATATTGCCCATTCGCGATGCTCGTGAAACATTACAGGAATCATGAAACGTAATAATACGATGATCGTTTGCTTCTTTATCAATTTTTAGTGCGCCACGTGCTATCAGGTCATGCGTAAGCTCGCAAATGTGCTGGGGGATCGGGTAATTTGGGTCCAGAAAATCAAACGGCCCAATCAGGGTATTCCAGAAATTGTAGGCAACACGCCAAGCGTGTCCGCATTCACCAGCCACGATACGTTTGACGCCAAGATCAATTGCAGCATCACGAATACGCATGGCCTGTTTTTTAAGATTGTCGCCACTGCCAATGAACATTGAGAAATTGGCAGCTTCAGAGGCGTACGAGCTTAAGGTCCAGCTGATACCAGCTTGATGAAATACCTTGGCATAACCAATCAAGCCATCGATATGCGGTTCGGCAAAAAAATCGGCTGATGGCGTAATAAGAAGGACATCGGCACCTTTTACGTCTACTGGAAACTTTACATCTATGCCTGTTTCATCTTTAACATCTTCTTCAAGGCCTTCCATTGTGTTCACAAGTGCTGGTTCGGGTAGTCCCAGATTGTTACCAATCTTGTGGGCCTTGACAATAATTTCGTTATTGTATTTTGAACCGATACCGATTGTATCCATGATCTCGCGGGCGGCCATGGAGATTTCGGCAGTATCAATTCCGTAGGGGCAAAAAACTGAACAACGTCGGCATTGAGAACACTGATGGAAGTAGGTATACCAGTCGTCCAGTACTTCTTTGGTGAGATCTGCTGCACCAACAAATCCAGGAATGCCAAGGGCGCCGAAAAATTTGCCAGCAAACGTGTAATGACGACGATAAACCTTGCGCAACAAGTCCTGTCTTGCAACAGGCATATTTTTCGGGTCACTGGTGCCCAGGTAGTAGTGGCACTTGTCAGTACAGGCACCACACTTGACGCAAATATCCAAAAACACCTGGAGTGCCCTGGAATTTTTAACCATGTCTCCAATTTTGGCGATGGCCTTGTCATGCCAGTCGTCAACCAACTCACCAGGAAATCCGATACCCGTGTTGTGATCAGGTTTGGACTTGAATGGACTGAGGTGGGCCATCGAGCCTGGCTGAATAACCGGAATAACCGGGTATTCTTTCAGTACTGGTACATCAAAATCCGCCACTCAAAAAACTCCCTAAAACTATACCGGTTTACTGGTAGCTGAATCATCAGCAGTCCAGCCTTGAATGTGTCTATGCTCACGAGGATTATCAACCTGATTTCGTGTCGGGCTGAAAAACACACCCGGAGCGTGTAATAACTTGCTAATGGGAAAAATAAACATCAGGGTAATTACCAGTCCCAAATGAATCATTAATATAGTATCAGTTGGCATGGCCTGGATATTATTCCAGTCAAAATAGACCAGGCTCAACAAGAAAGACTTGAGCATGATGACATCGATACGTTCGACAAACGTCATGAGCAAGCCGGTAGTGGCAATACCTATGATTAACAGGAGCATCAGGTGGTCGGAGGGGCTTGTGATGTAACGCACGCGATCAACAAAAATGCGACGCCCAATCAATCCGAGCAAGCCGACTACCATGGCAAAACCGGCATATTTACCTAAGGCCTGCACCAGTTCCAGGTTAATGATTGGCCATATAAATGATTCTGGGGAAAGGGCGTAGCGAAGGTGTCTGAAAAATGCCAATAACAGGGATAAATGGAACATCCAGCCGAAAATCCAGGTCCATTTACTGGACTTGAACAGGCTTTCAAAGACAGTCACTTCCTTGGCAATGCGCCAGGCGACCCCTGCCTTGGTTACCGGAGCAGGTGTCGTGGGAATTTTTAACGGCTGTGGTGTGCGTGCATAAATGACAATTTTGCGTACGACACCAATTAACAGCACCGCAAAAGCAACATATAACAGAACCGCATAGAGCATCGTTACAGATGACATGGATAAAACTCCGGAATCAACAATCTGAAAACAGGGCGGTCAAACACCGCCCCGTTAATCAAATTTATGCCTTTATACGCAACCAGTAGGCTTGGGCAAACCAGCATACTTACATGCTTGTTTGGCTGGGCCATATGGGAAAAGTTCGTACAGGTATTTACTGTTGCCCTTGTCTGGACCCAATTTTTTGCCAATGGCTTTGGTCAGAACACGTACTGCAGGTGCAATCTGGTATTCTTCATAATATTCACGCAGGAACTTAATAACTTCCCAGTGATTATCGGACAGTTCACAGTCATCAATCTTAGCCATTTCGGTAGCAATTTCTTCGTTCCAATCACCACGGTCAGCCAGATAACCTTCTTCATCTACTTCAACGGCATTTCCAGCAACATCAATCGTAGCCATTTTGTATTCTCCTATCAGTCGGTATTAAAAAAAATTAAAAGTAAAGTATAAAGTAAAGTATATTGGGATATAAATTAAATATAAATCTTACAGCCAGGCCTCAACAGCTTTATTTTCTGCTGCCAAATCAACAAAACCTGCGTAATCGATCAAAGTAATACCATCCAGGACTCTGTCCTGAACGCCTCGCGCCTTAATGTCCGGTTCAAGCGCGTAGACTTTTTTGGTTTTCATGGCATTTTCTATATCAGAAGATATTTTAGTACCTTTGAGGGCGCCATAAACACCGTCTTCTATTAACAAGATTGCGCTACCGTCTTTTGATAATCGCAAGCAACTTCCCAACGCAGCATGTTGAAAAGGGGATTTGTTTACTGTGTGTAGTAACATTTAGCTCTCCTAAAAACTTAAAACAACATCCTGATCTTCCATCAAGTCCTGTAGTTGCGCGGAACTAAGTACTTCTACAGGAACAATAAGATCATCAGCCGTCATACCACGTTCTTCCAGTGACTCTTTTTCAACGTACAATTTCTCAACATCGTACATTTCAAGTGCCCTGTAAGTTGGTGAGAAATTTTTCATTTCTATACCTGCGGTATCCTGGCCTTTTGTTAGCTGATAAATACCATCATCGGCAAAAACAACACTGACATCCTGTTCAAATGCCGCGCCAATCAGGACAACTTCCAGAGACTCCAATGCGTAAATTGTTCCATAAGGTGCTTTTCTGTTTATGTAACAGAATTTCTTGATTACGCCACCACCACCTTCTTCCATCATTTCTTCTGACATTACTGTGTCCCCTTAATCGCCAAATGTAACCAGGCGTTCGCACTGAATGCCTGCTTCAACTAATTGGCCTAAACCAGAAATACGAAAACCGGGCGCAAGATTGTCGCCATCTTTTCCGTTACGTTTGGCCTCTTCGGCATCTGCAATGCCGCGACGTTGAGCCGCTGCCACACAAACCACGAGATCAAGTTTGTGTTTTTCAGCCAGCTCAGACCAGCGATTTACAATGTGGCGTTCATCTTGTGGCGGCGTTGTTAATCGTGTGCCATTGTTTACGCCATCGTGGTAGAAGAAAATACGATAAATTTCGTGTCCTTTTTCCAGTGCCGCCTTGGTAAACAAATAAGCACTATCAGCGGCCTGGTGTGTATAAGGCCCTTCACTAACGAGAATCCCAAACTTCATTGGATTGTTGTCCCCCTGAGCTAGCTATTAATTATCAGCTTCTTTTTAGAAGCGAATGTGAGTTGATGCGTTCAAATTTCTTCGAGAACCAGTCCAGTCATCAATGTGGTACTTGGTGAATGGTAAGTCAGTCAGCTCGAAAAAACGTGGCCAGCCAATACGGTCAATCCAGTCTCCAACACGTTCCCAGTCAGTGGCATCTTCTTTATAAATTTTAAGAATATTTTTAACGATTGCGCCAACTTCAGGCCAACGAGGCGGGTTATTCGGGATACCAGCAGCAACGAGTTTATGGAAACTTGGTTTGCTACGTGCATTAGAATGTTTACCGCCAACCCAGATGGCAAGTTTTGAATGCTCTGGATCGTTGATTTGCATGGGCGGGCAAGGCGGGAAACAGGCGCCACAACAAATACATTTTTTCTCGTCCACTTCAAGAGAAGGTTTGCCATTAACAATGGCCGGTCTGATTGCAGCAACCGGACAACGCGCCACAACAGAAGGGCGTTCACAGGCATTTGCTACCAGGTCGTGATTAATCTTGGGTGGTTTTGTATGCTGTATGTTGATCGCAATATCGCCCTGGCCGCCGCAGTTAATCTGGCAACAAGAAGTGGTGATATGGACGCGGTTAGGCATTTCTTCGCTTTTGAATTCGTCATAGAGCTCGTCCATTAAGGCCTTAACCACACCAGAGGCGTCAGTACCTGGAATATCGCAATGTAACCAGCCCTGTGTGTGGGAGATCATGGTTACAGAAGGACCGGTGCCGCCAACGGGATATCCTGCATCCTCAAAGGCCTGAATCAGTGGTTCAACTTTTGACTCTTCGGTCACCATGATTTCCATGTTTGAGCGAATCGTGAAACGCACATAACCGTCTGCATGCTTGTCGATAATGTCGCAAAGCAGATTGATTTCGTATGGGCCAAGCTGACGCTGGGTGCCAACACGTACGGTCCAGACTTCATCACCGCTTTTAGCGACGTGATGTAAAACGCCAGGACGGGGACGTTCATGATATTTCCAGCTGCCAAAATTCTTGATGAATGTTGGATGCATGTATTGGAACCCGTCTGGACAACCGGTTTCTATTGGTTGGCGTGGTTTATCGGCCATTTGTAACCTCCAAAGAAGTTTAGTATTTGGTTAAATTCTTATTAAAAGACCCGCGCTGCTTTATCACAGTGCGGGCCATATCTATTTTATCCTGCAGCGGCTTCGGCTTTACGCTTGTTCCACTTTTCGGCTTCGAGATCCCAGTCATCCATGCGCACATAAGAACCGGCACGAGGGGCGGTGATCATGTTTGGATCGACATCAATACCAATGCCTTCCAGGAAATTCACAAGACCGATACGTTCAATCATTTCACCGGTTCGTTCATGTTCCAGGGCATTTTCGGCAAAGAAATCGATGGTATCTTCAGCAATTCCTACCAGGCGATCATATTCTTCGTCGGTTTCAAGCTTCATGAAAGGAATAATGACAGTACCCATGGTGTCACCAATTTTCAGCGTACGTTTGCCGCCGATTAATAATGTTATGCCATGGTCATCGCCCGGTGATAACGCTTTGGTCATGACGTTGATGCAATGCATACAACGAACACAGTTACGGTTATCAACTGCGAGTGTGTTGTCATCATTAAGTGAAAGGGCGTTGGTGGGGCAACGACTGATGACATTATCAACCATGTATTTCTGCCCTTTGGCTTCAACAAATTTTTTCACTTCATCCTGATCAACTTTCATATCATCGCGCCAGGTGCCAATGACCGCAAAGTCTGAACGATGGATAGAGTTCATGCAGTCATTGGGACAACCAGAAACCTTGAATTTGAACTTGTATGGCAGTGCAGGGCGATGCATGTCATCCATAAAGTTGTTCACCAACAAACGGTGAATCTTGTGCTCGTTCGCACAAGACTGTTCGCATCGGGCGGCGCCAATACAGGACATGCCGGTTCGAACACAAGGTCCGGCACCACCAAGATCCCAGCCGTATTCATTGATTTCATCAAAGAAATGCTGCGTATTTTCAGATGTGGTGCCAATAAACATGATGTTGCCTGTCTGGCCATGGAAAGCAATCAAGCCTGAACCGTATTTATCCCAGCTGCTTGATAATTTACGCAACATATCAGTTGTGTAGTGGTTAGCGGGTGGAGGTTGTACACGCAAGGTATGAAATTCTTTTGCCGCTGGAAACATAGGTGAGCCCTTTGAATCCATCAGTTCGGTAAAACGGGGGATGATGCCGCCGCCATAACCGAAAACAGAAACAGTGCCACCTTTCCAGTAGCCCAGTCTTGTCTTGTAAGAGTGCTCAAGCTGACCAAGGAGATCGACCATCATGTCGCTTTCCAGCGCCAATCGTTTCAGGCCGGTGACAAAACTTGGCCATGGACCACTTTCGAGTTGATCCAGCATCGGTGTATCGTGAAATGGCTTGTCAGAATTCTTCTGATCAAGCGGAAGATAGGTGCTATGTACTTTTGGATTCTTGGGCTTTTTGTCTGCCATTAATATGTCTCCTAAACGTGCCATTAATGCTTTATGCATTAACGATTGGGTTCCGTTTGACTCCGTATACCAAATCTAGGGGCGCTCATTATTCAGATTTCTCCACATACTTGCAATGGCTATTTCAAAAATAAACAAACGCACCAGTAAAGTTCCGGAACGAATTCTATGTCTTGAGCAGGTATCGAAAAACCGGTCTTTGGGGGGAGGTAAAATTAACTTATCCCCCCCCAAAGTGGATATAAGAAATGTTGAGTATTTGTATAATTTTAAAAGAAAATATAACAATTTTTCTTTAAAAACAGTAAGTAATGTACTCTTTATAATGTTTTATCTAGGTATATTTTTAATCGATAAGAACATAAATTTTGAATGGAGAATGGTGTGTTAATAGTCTTTTTTTAAGCGCAGGATTGTTCTACATTGCCGCCACAGAATAAATCTTCACTTATCTTTGAAAAAGTGTCGATCTTGAACTTCAAGTTGTATCACATTTAATTGCACTAAGTTAGATAGAAACTATACATGACTAAAGCCAATATTAACCCTGAGCCAAGCCAGAATCCCTTTGCCTTGGGCAATCAGGAGGTTTATTTGCGCTGGCAAGAGCAGAAGCTGGCCGCTTATCCTGAATTGGCAGGCCAGCTCATTGTAGAGGTAAGGGACCCCAGGGCCCTCTCCCGAGCAGAAAAGCAGAAAATTACCGAGTTATGTCAAAAGACCAATATGGCTATTTACCAGTCAGAGGTGAAGGATGCGGACAAGGATGTACCCAGGTTACTGGGCAGGCAAATGGGCCTGACTAATCTTGATCCTAACATGCTGGCCGATGAGGACGGAATTACTTCCCTCGAATTGATGCCGGCCAAACATGAGCGGGGCTATATCCCTTATTCAAACAGGCGGTTATTGTGGCATACGGATGGGTACTACAACGATTCCAGCCATCGAATTGCGGCCATGTTGTTACATTGTGTGCGTCCGGCACTTTCAGGTGGTGAAAACAGCCTGCTTGATCACGAAATGGTCTATTTATTGTTACGCGAACAGGATCCAATGTATATCAAGGCGTTAATGGATCCTGAGGCCATGACTATCCCCGCCAATCTTGAGGCTGGTGAAGTTGAGCGTCCTGCCCAATCGGGGCCAGTATTCAGTACCAATGAACAGGGCTCATTAAGTATGCGTTATACGACCCGAGTTCGCAGCATAATCTGGAAGGACAATATTGCCACTAAATCAGCCGTTGAAGCCCTGGCAAATATTTTAGACAGTGATTGTAAGTACATATTTCATCACCGTCTCGAGGCAGGACAGGGTATTATTTGCAACAATGTGCTCCACAACAGGACCAGCTTTAAAAATGGTGAATCAACTGCAACCCAAAGACTGATTTACCGGGCAAGGTACTATGACCGCATAAACAGTGGCACTGATAAATGAAAGAATCAGACGAATTGAAAGACGGGAGTTAGGTATGCTTAATTTAAGTGAAATAATGATGGAGCATCATGAGCTCGAAACATTTGAAGCGCTCATTGAAACTGTAAAAAGCAAAGCCGGGCAAGACATGTTCTTTCGCATTGATATTAAGCCAACCTATCCAGACACACCTGCCAACTGGGAGGACCAGCTGGAGGGGGCATTTTCTGGTGTCAATTCCGTTACCAGGTAACTTTTAAAATCAAAAGATAACGACACAGTATTAATTAAGAGAATTCAAGATGAAATATTTAAAAGAAGATGTGGGCATGAATGACGCTGACAGTATTGATGACGCTGCAATATCAACTGTTCGCCTGGAACAACAAATGGAGGCACTAGAAGACAGACTCCGTGAATTACCTGCAGATAGTGGTCCGGTAGAACGTGCCGACCTGGAACTCAATATCGCAGCCACCCTGGTGGATCTTGATCGATCAGCGGAAGGTTTTGCCAAGGCCAGGGCTTGTCTTGATGTTTTTTTACAAACAGAAGACTGGGAGCTGGCAGCCCAGGCCTGTGACGTCATGTTCAATGCGGACCAGGAGGATTCCCTTGCAGCATTGGGCCAGGGTATTTGGCTGGCGGTCACTTATCCTGTTGACCCGGAGTTAACGGTTGCCATTTTACAGCATGTCATTGACGAAACACCGGATGATTCTGATGGCGGGGCATTGGCTGCTGCCACAGCGCGATATATTGTTGATATGCGTGCCGAGGGCAAGCAAAAGGACAACCTTGTTTTTTTTGCGAACAATCTACTGGGCACTGTGGCACGACGCCATAGCAATATTGAAAACCAGGCTGACTTCCAGGCATGGATCGAAAAACTGGAATTGAATGATCCAGATAAATTTCTGATTAGGTTGCGAAATGTGGTTGATGTGCTGGTCCAGGAGAACTGGTGGTTTGATCGCGATGCACTGCGCGAACGATTACCGTTAAATTAACTTATCTAATCTTATTGATATGTACTGGCAAGAAGAAAACAAAAGGGATGTTGCAATATCTGATGAGGTCCAGGACCTGGTTTACAAGATCAGGTGCACCTCGTTACCAGTTGATCATGCCTTTGCGTTAGCCGAAGAAATTATTTCTTTCTTGCCCTGGATGGCCACGGAAACAGGGGCCGGTATTCATTCAATTCATGTGGCGGATTCAGGCAACGGCTGGATGCGGCCTGAAAATCCCGATGAACTATTACATCTTTCAAGACGCACAAAACTGATTCTGAGGGTGCCAAAAAATCGCCTGGAATCGGCATTGTCCCTGGTTGATGAGACCCTGGATATTGCCGGCAATAAAATGATCATAGAGTCTGTAGAACAGCGGCCATTAAGTAAAATAACAACCTTATTCTGTCGTTATCTTGTTTTTTCCGAGCAGCAGGAAGCAGAAAATATATTTCTCGATAAGGCCATGCAGGCCCTGCAAGAGATAAATGTCATCCCAAAAAAATTGTTACCCGGACTGGAAAAGACTATCCAAAAACCCGGGAAAATGATAAAAACTCGCAGCTTGATGATTGCAGGCATATCCGCGGAGGAGTCCTTTAAATTACAGCAAAAAGGGCTTGGTATGCACCATCATTTAGGTTGTGGCATTTTTATACCACACAAGGATATTGAAGAGATCGGCAAAACACCAGAGTGATGCTGGTGTTATGACCGACAATTAATTATTTAACCTATGGGGAATACATCATGGCTTTTGAAGTAGACGGTAAAGAAATTGAAACAACAGCAAGTGGTTTTTTGGTCAATATCGATGACTGGAGTGAAGATCTGGCAAAAGTTATATCCGATGATGAAGGTGTTGAATTGACAGAAAAACACTGGGACTTGATTAAGTACTTGCGTGATGAGTTTGTTAACAATAATGGCAACCAGCCAAATACCAGAAAAATTGTCAAAGCGATGGGCCAAAAATGGGGCGAAAGCATCGACACAAAAAAACTCTATGAATTATTCCCTCGTGATCCTTCCAAACAAGCTGGCAGAATAGGCGGCCTGCCTGAATCACGAAGAAAGGGCGGATACTAAGACCGGTACTTTTCTCGATGTCGTTTACTACCCTGGTGACCACTGCCGAAGTCGCGGCACATCTTGATGATCCTGATTGGGTAATTTTTGATTGTCGCTTTACCCTGACAGACGCGACTGTGGGCAGAAAGGCATACCATGAAGGTCATATTCCAGGCGCGATTTATGCGCACCTGGATGATGATCTTGCCGCACCAGTTAATGCAATCAGTGGCCGTCATCCCTTGCCGGATGCAGATGTTTTATCTGCCAAGCTGGGCACATGGGGTGTGGACAAGAATACGCAAATTGTTGTTTATGATGACGCGTTTGGCGCCATGGCCTGCAGGATGTGGTGGTTGTTGCGATGGTTGGGTCATGACCACGTAGCGTTACTGGACGGCGTCTATCCCAAGTGGTGCCGGGAAAAAAGACCAACGGATAACCTGCCTGAAAAACCCGTCGCCAGGAAGTTCGTGGCCAATGTACAAGCTGATATGGTAGTTGATGCTGATGCTGTAATTACCCATCTGGCAAATGAATCAGGCCCCCTGGTTGATGCCAGGCCGGATGTTCGTTTTTCAGGAGAGGTCGAGCCAATTGATAAAGTAGCTGGCCATATACCGGGGGCCACCAATCGCCCATTTGACGATAACCTGAATATTGGTGGAGACTTTCTGCCGATTGCAGAACTAAAGGAAGAATTTTCCCCTTTCCTGACGATCAAAAATCCCGCTCAAATTATACATATGTGCGGTTCAGGCGTGACCGCATGTCATAACATTCTGGCAATGGAACATATTGGTATTAAAGGCACGAGATTATATGTGGGCAGCTGGAGTCAGTGGATCACTGACCCGGACCGCAAGATAACGGCAGGGGAATGACCAGGGAATAGAAAAAAATTACAGTAGCTAACAACCAGTAACCGGATTAACCAGACGGCAGCGACTACTTTGGTTTCGGAACATCGAACTTGTATTGTTTATCTTTATATTTAAATCCAACTGGTTGTGCTTTATCAGTTTCCCATGTATGTAAAAGCAAGCCCGCTTTATCGAATACGGTTATTTGGGTGCGAGGTTGGCCGTCACGGACCAGCGAAGAAAGAATCCAGAATACTATGCCATCGTCCGATGAGCCAAATTTGAAAGCATTTGGTGCGTGGGGCAGTTCAGCTACCAGCCTGCCATTTTTATCCAGTAAAATACTTTTATCCAGGTTGTAATTTTTGGCGCGCTGGCCAAGCAATATTCGATCACTCGGCGTAGCAATAATTACTTCGCCCCTGAATTCCGTTTCTTTATTTATAAGAATACCGCTGTAGTCGTAAATACGAATTTCACTACGGCTGCCTTCGAAAAAGGACATAAATTTAATAACAGCAACTCTTTGCCATTTATTAATTTTTACAACGTTTTCCCTATAATAGATTGGCTCTTGTTTGCGGTAAGCATCCAGTGGTTTTTCGTGCAGTTGCCGGCGTTTGTAATATTCAATGACTCTGCCACCAACGAAATTTATTGTTCCCTCATCAACTAATGGCAATGACTCGTCCTTGTCCATGGTAGGGCCAAGCTTTTCCTCCAGGTCAGTTTTACTTTGTTGCGATGCAACAGGACTTTCTGTCGCAGAAATTGCGACAGGAATGGTGAGTAAAAATAGCAGTGGTAAAAAGTGCTTGAAACTCATTTGGGCACAATATTCCTTATTCTTTTGCAATAAAATCCAGTGATGCCGAGTTAATACAATATCGAAGGCCCGTAGGCTCAGGCCCATCTTCAAATACATGGCCCAAATGACCGTGACATAACGAACAGATCACTTCTTTTCGCATCATTCCGTGGCTCTCATCTATTACTTCGGAGACACTCTCAGTTTTAGCAGGTTGCCAGTAACTTGGCCAGCCTGTTTCAGAGTCAAATTTATTGTCAGATAAAAATAGCGCCTGACCGCAGCATTTACAGGTGTAGGTGCCTTCATCTTTCTGGTCCCAATATTCGCCCGTAAAAGCTCTTTCTGTGCCATGGCAACGAGTAATAGTATAGTCATCGGGGCTTAGCTGTGATCGCCACTCGTCGTCCGTTTTGAATATGGCTGGTTTTGTTTTTTTTGCCGACAAAGCTAAACCTCGCTCCACATGCGAACAAGATTGGTATAGGTATGATCAATTTGTGCCGTTTCTTCTGCGCCTGGTGCCTGGGCCAGCATTTTTTCACGGGCGAGACTCAGCTCATACAAGAGTTCTCTTTTAGCCGGATCACGTACCAGGCTTTGTATCCACAAGACCGCAACAAGCCGCTGTCCTTTGGTTACTTCGCTGACATGGTGCAGACTGGAAGCTGGATAACAAACTGCATCACCAGCAGATAGTTTAGTGCTGGTTTGACCAAAGCTTGTATTGACAACCAGCTCGCCACCTTCATAGTCATCAGGTTCAGAGAGAAAGATCGTGACTGCAACATCCGTTCGATAACGTTCCGGCCAGTTTCCGGTTACCGGATCATCGATATGGTCACCATAAGACATACCTTTTTCATACTTGGCAAAGAATGGCTGGGAAACTTTATGAGGTAAGGTAGCATTACGGAATATAATGTTCTGACTTAACGAGCTCACCACCAAATCATCGAGATAAGCAGCTTGTTGGGAATTTTGATCAAGCTCAAGATTTGTTTTGACTTTTTTAGCGGCACTGCCAGCTGATAATTTGCCATCTACAAAACTGGCTTGTGACAAGACTTTAGAAATATTTTTTAGTTTTCCCTGATCAAGAATATTGGGTATTATAATATACATTCTATTAATTATTTCTTCGATTCGGTTTGCGTAAATTCTGTTTGTGTAAATTCAGTTCCGAGGGGTTCACCAGACGTGTCAATATTTACACCTGTCACATTTGGCATGCGTGTCAAAATATAACCTGCCATTAGCATTAATAAATTTTCATTCTGTGTATCAACGGCCTGGAGAATTTTTTCAGAAGCAATTTGACAGCGGTTGATCAGCGTGGGTTGTTCAATAAATTCTGGCCCCATTTGCCAGCCTCGATCCATGTCCCGATCCATTTTTTCAAAAAAAGGCTCACCATTTGTGAATATGTCTTCAGGAATTTCAAGTTCCCTGGTTTTGTCTTCAATTGTTATTTTTAGTTTCATCAAAATTTATCCGGACTAATTAAACGTGTGCATCGGCTATAAATACAATTACGATCACGCGGCAGGAAGCAAGGCATGCATTTGAGCCTCAATATCGCCCCGGGCTTTTGCGCCTTTTGTTTTGTATGTCTCCATGGCCTGTGCCGCAATTTTTTGCCAACGATCAATACCGCTGCAAATTAATGACGACATTGCGCCTGTTTTTTTAGTTTCTACCCACTGTTCATAGGCGTGCCTTAGCTCCGGGAACAAATGTTTGCGTAAACCGGAATAATTTGCAAAATAAAAATGCATGGATAAATTTTTTTCTTTTTCAAGCAAGGAGGGTAATGTGACCAGGCAGTCAGCCAGAATATCTCGCACCGCTCTTAAAAAGAACTCGGCCCTGGAGCCAGACATATCATTCATAAGCATGTGCCAGTTGGTATCAAGTTGGTAACCAGCCTTAATTTCGCCAAGCTCATGCAATATCATTGTTTCTGTTTCAGTTTCAACCAGCATATCCAGAATCGGTTCAATATTATCCAGGTTTTTCCATTCTGCCAGTACGTTTTTCATTGGGCCTGTTTTATTTTTGTTCAGGCGCCATTCTTCAATTCTTTCCCAGATAAAACGCCGCATGGACTCTTGTCTGATAAAAATATCATTATCAATACTCATAGCTGGCGGGGCCACCAGGTCCCTGGCGAACTCAGCGGTGGAAATATAAATATTTAAATTATCTTGTTGCCTGGTTTCAGAAAGTTTACCGATAAAAAAATGTGGTTTGCCAAAAATTCCAACACCACTGCTATAGACATGGCCTTGTGATATTAATTCTTTGTTTATTTTATCGGTCTCAAAGGGCCCATATTCCCGGGAGAGTTTAATCGGCTGATAGTCTTTATTGGCAATTTCGGCCCAGTGGTGTTCGCGCTTTGCCAGCCAATCGCCGATATCATGCTGGGACATGTTAGCACTGAAATTCAACCTGTTTTCCCAACGGTAGTATTCACGCATTTTTAACAGGTAAGTACACATGGAGTAATTACCCGCATACTGGGCATCTGATAAATCACAGTTTTGCTGTACCCGTTCAATTAACCCAGGACTTAAAGGATTTTTCATAGCATGACTATCCCAATAATTTTATACCATTGATATGCTTTTTAGCATGACTTGTCTTTAGTGCCAAATCACGAAAGACAGGGTAATTCTTTGTCGTTTTATGTCCGACAGGTGTCAGGGCCGGCATGTCATTTGTCATTTGACCCGCAAGTACCACAAACACATAATGTGTAATCACCGTCATTTATCCCTTATTTATCAAATGCACACAAGACGAAATATCAAAGAAGTCGAACCGAATTCATTTATTTATGAAATAAACAGGGCCCTTCCCGGGGATATCTGCCAGGAAATGATTCGTCGTTTTGACAAATACAAAAATGAGCAATATGCGGGGCGAATTGGTCAGACAGCTGAAGAGCATAACGACATCAAACGCTCAACAGACCTGGTTATTAGCGGCAAAGAACACTGGCGGGATCTCGATCGGGCCTTATTCCAGTCCCTGGGAGCGGTAATTCACCAGTTCCGGGAAACATTTCCCTATTTCAAAGGCCCCTTCAAGGATATGGGTTATGCCATTCAACGCACCAGTCCGGGTGAATTTTATCATTGGCATATTGATGGCGGCAGTCACGAGTTTAGCCAGCGTCAGTTAGTCGCAGTTTGGTATTTAAATGACGTACCGGGCCCGGGGGGTGAAACAGAATTTAAATTCCAGCATGTAAAAATTAAACCTGAACAGGGAAAATTGGTGTTGTTCCCGCCTTTTTGGACCCATGAGCATCGTGGCGTAACGCTGGAATCGGGAATAAAATACATCGCCACGACCTGGGTTATTTTTGCCTGACTTACCGGTCTCTAACCATTGTTATATTGGGCATACCGGCTGACGGGCGGTAATGTGTAGCATTTAAATAACAGGCGCGCCCATTGGGCGAGCGTTATCGAATATGAGTAGATTCGAGAACAGGATCAGGCTGCCATTGATAGTTATATTGACAGTTTATTAAACGTGGACTTTTGGGAAAAGTCGTTTTAGTCTTTGGCCTGTTCTGACTTTTTATAAGAAAGATTTTTCGAAACAACATTATTTAAGGAGAGCCAACAAATGTTAAATAAGAAATCAGCTATTCTATTCAAGATGGCCGTCGTTTTAGTGTCTGCCGTACTTGCCACGGGCACGGCCTTTGCCGAACGTGAAAATGTACCGGGTTATTCCACCGATAGTAACGGCACAATAATGCACGATGGCGCTGGTAATTGTATACGTACAGAAAACTGGACACCGGCAAAGGCTGTCGTAGTGGGTTGTGATGGCGTTGTCCTGAAAGCACCAACGGAAAATTACAAAGGCGGTTCTACGGGTGTCGGTGCGACCTTTCTAATCCCATCGGCGTCCCTGTTTGCGTTTAATAGTGCCGAGCTGACAGAGCAGGGCAAAGAGGACCTGGAGGCCTATCGGGCCAAGATTAAACCAGAGTTGGCTCAGGCAGTTGCTGCAGTAATTATTGGCCATACCGATAGTAAGGGCAATGAGGCCTATAACATTAAATTGTCAAAACATCGTGCTGAGGCCGTGCGCGATTACTTGATTGATGGCGGTGTATCGCCCGGTATTTTACGCGTGGTTGGTTGGGGCTCAAAAGATCCAATCGCTTCTAACGATACCGAAGGTGGCCGTGCTGAAAATCGCAGGGTTGAGGTTGTGGTATACGGCGAAGCACGAGGACTGGATGTCATGCGTTTTCCAAGTGTCGCATTATTTTCACGTAAGGGCAGTAAAATGACATTAGAAGGTATGCAGCTTCTGAGTAAAAATGTTGATGAGGCAAAGTCTAAACTATCCCGTGCCGTGTACATTGAAATTGTCGGCCATACGGACGATGTTGGCAATAAAAAGGAAAACCAGAATCTTTCCCAGTTACGTGCATGGGCAGTGAGTGATGCCCTGATTAAAGCTGGTGTCGATCCATACAAAATCATGACCGTGGGTGTTGGTGCCAGTGAACCAATCGCCAGCAATCAGACCAAAGAAGGTCGCGCCCAGAATCGCAGGGTTGAAGTTCTGGTGCTTGGCCGCAAAAAATAATCTATACAAGCGATCAACCAGGCCTGGCGGGTTTTGAAGCTTGCCAGGCCTGTTTTTTCATTTGTACATTCAGGTACTGGCAGTATTATTCTTGGTCTGATATTTTCACGCCAGATGTTTTCGCGATACCAGTTCCTGTCGTCCCAATTTATATTTCAAGCGAGTATAATCACCGCTTACACCCCAAGATTGAAGATAGCAATGGCCCTGAGAATTAAAACAAAATGGCATGAAAGCAAGCGCGTCCATAAGGGCAAGTCTAATCGTTCACGGGAAAAGACTTTACTGGATCGTGCTGGCGTTATCGCATTTAATATCTGGAAGGTTTCCCAATATCACTATAACAACCTGCGCGGAGAAGGGTTTCGTTATGCCACAGAAGAGCAGGGCATGGGCACCTTGCTTGAGTTTCTGGCATTTATGCTGCAAGTGGTGGATCGCATGGTTTATGGCCAGGTGCCTGAAGCAGAGCGCCCCTTATTCATTAACGAAGTAGCAAGTAACCTGGCCCGTAATTTACAGACCAACCGTGAGGAATTACTGGGACCTGGTGACTATGCTTCGCATTTTATTGATCTCCTTAACGAACGAGCACAGGAATATTCCCACTGTAGTTATGAAAATGGTGAGCCAGGTTATGGTTTCAAGATGGTGCTTGCGCAACATATTTCAGAGCTCCTCAGTAAGGATGGAGATTTGAGCAACAAATGGGCCCATGAGCATGTATTGGAAATCGAGATACCCGAGGCGCTGAAAACGCTTAAAGGAGTCGTAGCCGGTGCCCTGGGAATTAAAGTTTAACGTTGATTAAGACAGCGAAGGCCGGGTAATATTTTTAGTCCCCAGCGTATACCCATAAAGTGCCAATTCCGGTATGCTTCGCCGCCCATGGAAGACCTCAATTCATTATTTGCCCAAATAAAAGAACTCACTGAGCGATCTGTTGTTCTCAGGGGGTATCTTTGACCTCGATCAAAAACGCGAGCGCCTGGTAGAAGTTCAGCGCGAACTGGAACAGCCCGATATTTGGGATAAGCCTGGCGAAGCCCAGCTACTTGGAAAAGAGCGCGCCCGTCTGGAACATGAAGTTTCGGTATTTGACGCACTGGAATCCGGATTAAAAGATGCCAGCGAACTACTTGAATTGGCCCGTGAGGAATCAGACTCGGCCACGGTAACTGAGGTACAAAAAGACCTGGACGATCTTGAGTCCAAGTTTGCAGAATTAGAATTTCGCAGGATGTTTAGCGGTGAAATGGACTCTGCCAACGCCTACATCGATATCCAGGCCGGTTCTGGCGGTACTGAAGCCCAGGACTGGGCAAATATGTTGCTCCGTATGTACTTGCGATGGGGTGAGGCACACAATTTTAAAACTGAAATAATTTCGCTCTCTGGTGGTGAGGTGGCGGGAATCAAGAGTGCGACGGTCAAATTTTCCGGTGATTATTGTTTTGGTTACTTACGTACCGAAACGGGCGTACATCGACTGGTGAGGAAATCACCATTTGATTCTGGTAACAGGCGCCACACATCATTTGCCTCTGTTTTTGTCTCACCGGAAATAGATGAAAGCATTGAGATTGATATTAATCCTGCCGACCTCAGAATTGATACTTACCGTGCCAGTGGTGCCGGGGGACAGCATGTAAACCGGACAGATTCCGCAGTCCGTATCACCCATGAGCCTACGGGTATTGTCGTGCAATGCCAGAATGATCGCTCCCAGCATAAAAACAAGGCGTCGGCCATGGCTGTGTTAAAATCACGCCTCTACGAGCATGAGTTAAATAAAAGAAAAGACGTGCAGCAGCAGGTGGAAGATAATAAAGCTGACATTAGCTGGGGCTCGCAAATAAGATCCTATGTACTGGACCAATCACGGATCAAGGATTTGCGGACCAACGTAGAAACAGGCAATACTCAGGCGGTACTCGATGGAGACCTGGATCAATTTATCGAAGCAAGCTTGAAAATGGGCATGCAGTCATCTAATTAATTACATTAAATATCAGCTATAACTAACAGAAATATATAGATAATAATGCCAGATAATAAAGCAGATACCAGCGCTGACAAAAACAGTGAAAACGAACAAATAAGCCAGCGTCGGACAAAACTTGCGTCACTACGTGAGGGTGAAGGCCCCGCTTTTCCTAATGATTTCCGAAGAAACATCGTGGCCGGCGAGCTGCACGCAGAGTATGGGGAGATGGAGCCGGCTGAAATTGAAACCAGGCGGGTACGCTGCAAAGTTGCCGGCCGATTAATGACCCGCCGTATTATGGGCAAGGCCAGTTTTGCCCATATCCAGGATATGTCAGGCCAGATTCAGCTCTACGTACAAAGAGATGAGCTTGCCGATGGTTTTTACAACGAAAATTTTAAAAAGTGGGATATTGGCGACATTCTCGGTGCTGAGGGTTATTTATTCAAAACCAAAACAGGTGAGTTATCTGTGAGGGTTGACCGAATTCGGCTACTGACAAAATCACTGCGACCATTACCTGAAAAGTTTCACGGCCTGCAAGACCAGGAGACAAAATATCGTCAGCGTTATCTTGACCTGATTATGAATAATGCGACACGTAAAACATTCCTGGCGCGCACCGAAATTATACGTTTTATTCGGAATTTTCTCGATGAACGTAAATACCTGGAAGTTGAAACACCGATGATGCAGGCAGTGCCGGGCGGTGCAGCAGCAAAACCCTTTACCACTTTTCATAATGCGCTCGACCTGGAGCTGTATCTCAGGATAGCGCCAGAATTATATCTCAAGCGCCTGGTAGTTGGTGGTTTCGAACGAGTTTATGAAATTAATCGAAGTTTCAGGAATGAAGGTTTATCAACCCGCCATAATCCTGAATTTACCATGGTAGAATTTTATCAGGCATACGCTGACTATAAAGATTTAATGAATCTGACAGAAGAAATGCTACGCAGTCTTGCCACTAATTTATTGGGCAGCACAGAAATTGAATACCAGGGGGAAAGTTATGATTTTGGCAGTCCTTTTGAGCGTATGACTGTTAAAGAATCAATCCTGAAGTTTAACGAAACTATTAGCGGGGACGAGCTGGATGACCTGGGACAAGCGACAAAAATTGCCCAACGGCTGGAAATTCCGATAAAACAATCCTGGGGCCTGGGTAAGGTGCAAATTGAAATATTTGAAAAAACTGTAGAACATCTGCTTAAAAATCCTACGTTTATTACTGCCTACCCAACAGAAGTATCACCATTAGCACGAAGAAATGATGAGGATCCATTTGTGGCTGATCGGTTTGAGTTTTTTGTCGGTGGACGCGAAATTGCCAACGGGTTTTCCGAGCTTAATGATGCCGAAGACCAGGCCGAGCGCTTCCAGAAACAGGTTCAGGAAAAAGAAGCGGGTGACGAAGAAGCCATGCATTTTGACAGTGACTATATCAGAGCGCTGGAACATGGGTTGCCGCCAACTGCAGGTGAAGGCATTGGTATCGATCGATTGGTGATGCTGTTTACAAATTCAGCCTCAATTCGGGATGTATTGTTATTCCCGCACATGAAACCCGAGCAGTTATCAGGAGAAGAATAATGCGTTTTAAATTTATTGATAATTCCAGATCACAATTATGGTCTGTCGGCCCGGTTAAGGTAGCCATTTTTATTGTCCTCGCTTTTTCGTTTGCAGGAACTGTCCGTGCAGAATATTTTGTATTTGCCGGTGGCCACGCGGGTTATACCTTTTACGACACGCTCAATGACATCAAGCTTACAAATGATCGGACCAGCAATACTGGCCTGGACCTCGTGGGGGCTTTTGGAACCGAAGACTATGGTCTCGGCCTGACCTACACTACCAGTACCCATTCAGTTAAAGATGAAGTCAGTGGTGTAAGGATGGAAAATAACCTTCAGGGTCCTGGCATAGTCTTTAGCATGATAAGAAGGAACCCTTCGGATTCAAAAGTCTTGTTCTATATTGGTGTTGAGTCATTGAAAATGACCACAAAAACGAGCAAGTGCGTGGATAGTATTGTTTGCGACAAGCTTGAAAAGGATTTGAGTGATAACAGGGCCCAGACAATTGTCCTGGGAATTATCGATACTTCTGAAATCGGTCTGGGTATTGGTTTAACGGGACGAATCTATCAATCAGATGTGATTGATCGCGCATATGACATTAATCTAATGATTGGTGTCGGGTTTTAATTTTTTTAGTCTTTCAGGTTTGGTGTTGGCGCTGGTTCAGGTTCTGGCGCTGAGACCCACTTGTTCTAAACCCGACCTGACTGGGTTATGCCATCAATAATGAAGCACAACGCCAAGCCAAATGTGGTTTTTCTCATGGGGCCAACTGCCGCCGGTAAAACCAGTACTGCAATTTTTTTATCACAACAACTACCCCTGGATTTAATCAGTGTCGATTCATCCCTTGTTTACAGGGGCATGGACATCGGTACAGCCAAGCCCAGCCAGGCTGAACTTAAAATAACGCCCCATAAATTGATCAGTATACGGGAACCCACGACACCTTATTCGGCTGCAGATTTTTGTAATGATGCCAACCAGGAAATAGGCCAGATTCTCGCCAGGGGTCGAACCCCACTGCTGGTTGGTGGCACCATGTTTTATTTTAAGGCACTTGAATACGGCCTTTCTGACCTGCCCGAAGCCAACCCAGAGATACGGTCACAGATCAGCTCAGAAGCTCATGACCTGGGTTGGCCCGTTATGCATGAGAAACTGGCAGCTGCAGACCCCGTGACGGCCTCCAAAATTGATCCCAATGATGGCCAGAGAATTCAGCGGGCACTTGAAGTATTGATAATTTCAGGCGATGCACCAAGTAAAATCATGACGAATCCGGCAGCGTTTAAATATAACCCAATTAAACTGGCATTAGTGCCTTCTGACCGCAAACAGTTACATCAGCGAATTGAGCAACGTTTTGGATCCATGCTGGCCCAGGGCCTGGTGAAAGAAGTCGAAAAAATCTTGAAATTAGAGGGAATTGACCCCAGTTTACCAGCTATGCGTATGGTTGGTTATCGCCAGGCCAGAGAATACTTGACAGGTGAAATCAGCTATAGTGACATGAAGGAGCGGGCAATTGCGGCGACGCGCCAGTTGGCAAAACGACAATTGACCTGGATCCGCCATTACGAGGGTATCGAGAGTTTTGACTGTTTGGATGTAAATGTAGCGGAAAAATGCTTGAGTTATTTGCAGAAACACCTGGAAATACAGGCTCAGAAATGAGGGCCAACTTTTAGGTCTAAATGGATGCACGCAAAGATACCACAATAATAAAACACACATAAGAACAGGAGCACTGTCATGAGCCAAAAAGGGCAAGCGCTACAAGACCCTTACCTGAACGCTCTCAGAAAAGAGCGGGTTGCCGTTTCTATTTTTCTTGTAAATGGAATAAAGCTACAGGGCCAAATTGAATCATTTGATCAATTTGTTGTTTTACTTAAAAACTCTGTTAGTCAAATGATATATAAACATGCCATTTCCACCGTGGTACCCAGCCGTCAGGTAAAATTCGAGATTGACCATCCAGGCGACGAAGACTAAGCAGGCCTCCAACCGTTCAGCTGCTCCCGGTGGTGAGCGAACCCTTCTGGTTCATCAAAATCTCCCGGGCAGTTATGAGGCGGAAGATTTGCAGGAACTGGCACTGCTGGCTGAATCAGCTGGTGCCCTGGTAATTGATTCAATTGTCTGCAAACGCCTAAAGCCAGTTGCAGCTACCTTTATTGGTAGTGGCAAGGCAGAAGAGCTGGCGCAATTGGTACAGGAAAACCATATCGCGCTACTCCTGTTTAATCATGATTTATCACCAGGCCAGGAGCGCACCCTGGAACAAATGACAAAATGTCGGGTACTGGACAGGACTGGCCTGATACTCGATATATTTGCCCAACGCGCCCGTAGTCACGAAGGCAAATTACAAGTTGAACTGGCACAGCTTGAGCATTTATCGACCAGGCTGGTACGAGGCTGGACTCACCTTGAGCGGCAAAAAGGGGGCATTGGCTTAAGGGGTCCTGGCGAAACCCAGCTGGAAACCGACAGGCGACTGCTCAGAGATCGCATTAAGACCCTGCATCGTCGACTGGGAAAAGTCAGCAAACAACGACAAAATCGTCGCGCCACCAGAAAAAAAGTCCCTATCCCGACGGTATCTTTCGTGGGATACACCAATACTGGTAAATCATCCATTTTCAACAAAATGACAGCCTCTGATGTATATGCAGCGGACCAGTTATTCGCAACCCTGGACCCAACCATGCGGCGCCTCGAACTGGCGGGCAACACCAGGATTATCCTGGCCGATACTGTTGGTTTTATTCGCCACTTGCCCCACGATTTAATTGAGGCATTCAAGTCTACCCTTGAGGAAGTTGAGCAGGCAGAGCTGCTTATTCACGTGGTCGATGATAGCAATGAAGAAGCGCTTGATCAGACTAACCGTGTCAATGAAGTTTTGCTTGAATTGGGGGCCGAACACATCCCGCAGATACTGGTGTTCAATAAAATTGACCTGTCAGGCCGTCCACCAAAAGTTGAATATTCCCAGGACGGGCGTTTAACCCGAGTTTGGTTATCTGCAAAAACAGAAGCAGGATTGCCCTTGTTGATGGATGCCCTGGCCGACCACTTTAGAAAAATGAGAAAAGTGGTCAAACTGGATATTCCTGCAAAAGCTGGCCAGTTGCGGGCGCAAATATACGAAAACCTGGAGATTATCAGCGAAACTCCCATAAAAGAGGGCGGATGGGAATTGGTTGTCTCGCTGGATGACAGGCAAATGGCGTGGCTAGAGCAGCAGGAAACTTACCGCTCAAACTATCTAAAGACTGATATTATCAACGGCCTTGCCCCAACTGGTTCATAACCCTAGAATCCCTATTCTGGAATCAATAAAAATTTTTTACTGTAAGGAGTAAATCGTGGCGTGGAATCAACCGGGCTCAGGTGGCAAAGACCCCTGGGGCCAAAAAAAGAATAGCGACAATGGTCCACCAGACCTTGACGAAATAGTTCGTAACCTGCAAAAGAAATTAGGTGGTCTTTTTGGTGGTGGTGGTAAAAATGGCAAGGGTGGCAGTCCAATTTCGGGTAAAGCATCGGGTATGGGTGCTGCGTTCGTAGTTATCGTTGCTGTTGGCTTGTGGCTTTTGTCCGGCTTCTACATTGTCGAACAGGGAGAGGAGGGCGTTGTTCAGCAGTTCGGTGCATTATCAGAACAAACTGGTGCAGGTTTGCGTTGGCACCTTCCCTGGCCCATAGAAACGGTAACCACAGTTAATATTGCGCAAATTATTCCGGTCGAGATCGGCTATCGATCAACCGCGAGAACGGGCAGCAAAACCAAGGTGCCCCGTGAGGCGTTAATGCTGACCGAAGATGAAAATATTATTGATATCGAATTTGCCGTCCAGTACCGGATAAAAAATGCCGCGGATTATTTATTTCATGTGCGTGATGTAGAAAAAACGATTGTCCAGGCAACCGAAGCAGCGGTTCGGGAGATAGCAGGCAAAAGTACAATGGATTTTATTCTCACTGAAGGCCGTGATGAAGTGGGTCAAAAGACGGAAGTCTTGTTACAGAATATTCTTGATGTTTATAAAACGGGCATTCTTATCACGAAAGTCGATATGCAGGAAGCGCAGCCGCCTGAAGAAGTGCGAGCCGCATTTGATGATGCCGTGAAAGCCAGAGAAGATGAAGTACGTTTCAAGAATGAAGCAGAAGCCTACTCAAACGACATTATCCCAAGGGCCAGGGGCAGATCGGCAAGAATGTTAGAGGAGGCGGAAGGTTACAAGCAGAGTGTTATTGCACGCGCCGAAGGTGATGCCAGGCGTTTTAATCAAATTCTTAAGGAGTACGCCAAGGCGCCACGGGTTACCCGTGACCGGCTTTATATTGAATCAATGGAAAAAGTCATGAGCAATAGCACCAAAATACTGGTCGACCAAAAAAATGGAAATAATCTGATGTATTTACCACTCGATAAACTGGTCCCCCAGGCCGGCACTTTGACTAAACAGGAAATCCTTGATGGATTAAACAGTGCCAAATCCATAGGTGATCCTGTTACCAGGAGTAGCCGCGGACGTTCGAGAAGTGATTTGAGATCAAGGGGGGCCGGGCAATGAATCAAAATAAATTATTAGTGATTGCCGGTGTTCTTTTCCTTGTTGTGATGGGCGTACGATCTAGTCTGTATATTGTCACTGAAACTGAAAGGGCAATTGTTATTCAGTTGGGCCAGGTAGTGCGGGCTGATGATGAGCCTGGTTTGCAATGGAAGATACCAATCATCCAAAAAGTTATATTTTTTGATTCGCGTATTTTGACCCTTGACGCAGCGCCACAGCGATACCTGACAAAGGAAAAGAAATCGCTAGTAGTAGATTCGTTCGTGAAATGGCGAATTAGAGACACATTAAAATACTACCTGACAGTAGGTGGCCGAGAATTGCAGGCAAGAGCATTATTGCAACAGTGGGTCAATAGTGGTCTCCGTGATCAATTTGGTTCGCGGGCACTGCGTGATGTCATTTCCGGTCAACGACAGGAAATTATGGACAGGGTGCGTGAGAGCACAGATAAGTCGGCACGAGCACAGGGTATTGAAGTTATTGATGTTCGTTTGCAACGGGTGGACTTGCCACTTGCAGTCAGCCAGTCTGTTTATCAAAGAATGGAAGCAGAACGTACCAGAATAGCCAAAGACTTGCGTGCGCGTGGTGCAGAAGCAGCGGAAAAACTCACGGCAGAGGCTGAACGCAAAAGTGATATCTTAAAGGCCGAGGCCTATCGCGACGCAGAAAAAATTCGGGGTAGTGGCGATGCTAAAGCAACTGCAACTTATGCCAGGGCTTACAATAAAAATCCTGAATTTTACCGGTTTTACAGAAGTTTGAGTGCTTACAATAAAAGCTTTAACAGTAAAAACGATATTCTGATTATTGATCCCAGTTCCGAGTTTTTCAGATATTTAAAAAAATCTAGCGGTAAATAACATAAGTAATTACTTCTTATGATGTGGCGCGATCTTTTAGTTGCCCTCGCTTTATTACTGGTATTGGAGGGCATACTGCCTTTTTTAAATCCGGCAGGCATGCGGAGAACGCTGTTAGTAATAAGCGAAATGACTGATAGCCAACTACGATTTGCGGGTCTCACCAGTATGCTTATCGGCACCGTATTACTCTACGTCATACACTAAACAGTTATGAATAAAAATGATCCATGGTTATTGCCTGACGGCATCGAAGAGGTGTTGCCTGAAAAAGCGCGACGCCTGGAAAGGTTGCGCAGATCCATCCTGGATTTGTTTGATGCCTGGGGTTATGAACTTGTCATGCCGCCCCTGGCAGAATTTCTCGATTCACTGCTCACCGGTGTTGGTGAGGATATGGATTTACAAACCTTCAAGGTTACGGATCAAATTAGTGGTCGTATGATGGGCATACGACCGGATATTACCCCCCAGGCCGCTCGCATTGATGCCCACTACCTGAAAAAAGAATCGCCAGTCCGTCTTTGTTATGCGGGGCCTGTATTACGAACCCGGCCCGATAAATTTGCCGGATCTCGAGAACCCTTTCAGCTTGGTGCCGAGTTATTTGGCCATGATGGCCTTGCGAGTGAACTGGAAGTGCTTGAGCTAATGGTAACCATGTTGGGCCGGATTGGTATCGACCAGGTACATGTGGAACTTGGTCATGTGGGTATTTTTAGATCATTAGCTGCGGAAGCGAAATTAAATCCGGAACAGGAATCTGCTTTATTTGGTGCCTTACAACGTAAAGCCGGACCCGACATGAATAAAATGCTGGATTCATGGGATTTACCTGAAAAACTAAAAAATAATTTGAGTTTAATGGTAGAGCTAAGCGGAGACGAGCAAGTACTGGAGATTGCACGCAAGGCTTTTGGTAAGAATAGAGAGATTATGTCCTGCCTTGATAATGTGCAGTCAGTTTATGATGTATTTAAAAATAATTCAGGTAAGGATATACCGGTGTTATTTGATCTTGCAGAGCTCAGTGGTTACGGTTATTACACCGGGATTGTCTATTCAGCTTTTATTCCGGGTCACGGTCGCGCCATCGCCAAGGGTGGTCGTTATGATGGTATTGGCCAGGCCTTTGGCAGAGACAGGCCGGCCACAGGCTTCGGTGCCGACATGCGTGAATTAATTAACCTGACTCCAGAGAATGGAGAAAAAAAATCAGCAATCCTTGCGCCAGAGAATGACGATAAATCGCTGAAAGAAAAAATTTACACGCTTCGAAAAAATGGCGAGCGTATTGTCATGCAATTGCCTGGTTATAAGTACACTACAGGTGAGATGGGATGCGATAGAGAGTTGGTACAAAAAAATGGCAAGTGGGTTGTTAAATAAAAAAAGTAAATTAATCATGCATGATAAACCGGATCTAAAATGGCAAATAATGTAGTCGTAATTGGAACCCAATGGGGCGACGAAGGAAAGGGCAAGGTGGTCGACCTGTTAACAGATCGCGCTGCTGCCGTGGTACGTTTCCAGGGCGGCCATAATGCCGGTCATACGCTTGTGATTGATGGCGAGACCACAATTCTTCACTTAATTCCCTCAGGCATTTTACGTTCCAATGTCTCTTGTTTTATAGGTAACGGCGTTGTCTTATCGCCCCAGGCACTATTGGAAGAAGTCAGTGAACTGGAGGCGCGCAATATACCTGTATCCGAACGATTACGAATAAGTGAATCCTGCCCATTGTTGCTGGAACATCATGTCGCACTGGATGCGGCAAGGGAAAAAGCCAGAGGCAAGGCAGCCATTGGCACCACCGGTCGTGGTATTGGTCCTTGTTACGAAGATAAAGTTGCCCGGCGCGGATTGCGCGTTGCCGATTTAATGGATGAGTCACGTTTTCGGGAAAAACTGGAGAGCGTGCTTGAATATCATAACTTTGCACTGGTTAATTATTTTAAATGCGAGCCAGTCGATTTTAACCAAACACTAGAAACCAATTTGGCATTTGCAGATAAAATTCGGCCCATGGTCACGGATGTGGCAAAACATTTGGCAGAATTTAAGGTGCAGGGGAAATCAATTTTATTTGAAGGTGCCCAGGGGACCTTGCTGGATATTGATCATGGCACCTATCCTTACGTGACCTCGTCAAACTGTAGTGCCGGTGCTGCGGCAACAGGCACAGGCGTAGGCCCCAGGGAACTGGATTATATCTTAGGTATTACCAAGGCCTACACGACCCGCGTTGGCAGCGGCCCATTTCCGACAGAACTTTTTGATGATATTGGTAAACATTTAGGCGAGAAGGGTCACGAGTTTGGGGCAACCACGGGCCGTCAACGACGGTGCGGCTGGTTTGATGCAGTCGCCATGCGCCGAAGCTGCCAGATAAACAGTATCTCCGGTTTGTGTCTTACCAAGCTGGACGTGCTGGATGGTCTGGACATCATTAAAATATGCACCGCATATCGTTATGACGGGAAAGACCATACAACACCTCCCGCAGGGGCAGAGCTGCTTGAGAAAGTTGAGCCGGTGTACGAGGAACTACCTGGCTGGCAGGAGTCAACGGTTGGTGTACAAGATGAAAAGAAATTACCAAAAAACGCCTTGAATTATATAACGCGTATCCAGGAATTAACCGGGGCACCTGTGGATATTATCTCAACCGGCCCTGATCGCAAGGAAACTATAATCAAGAATCACCCGTTCAGTTGTTAAGCACAAGTAAATCCTGGGTACTTTTAATGCTGAGCCATCATCACGGTCTGCCCCAAGGTGACTTAATACCGTGTGGTTCTGATAGTGCTAATAACTGACGACAGGTTTTTTCATCAAGCTTGATACCGTTAGCCAGGTTGTCCTCGTAATTCACCCACCACTTCTCGCCAAGTCACAAAATTATGAGCAGATTATTGCGAAATAAGTACTCTGATTTCGCCTATGATATTTAAAATTACCCGTACTGATTGCAAGGAATCAAACTCCAGGACGTAATCCTCCAATTCTTAATAAAAGTTTCAACTAACTAAATCAGACAGTATCGCGACGTGCAAACAGTAATAAAGTATGATTGATGCTGTTAGCGAGCGGTATTCCGGGTTATTTGCACAGTAAGTGTAAACTTTAAAACAGCCAATTAACTGCTAATATGATAGAGATATAAGGGAGTATATCGAGCAGAATGGAGAAATTACCCTATTTAAGCCTATCTTATGCCGCCCTTATGGGCATTAGCTTCGTTGCTGGCCTGTACTTCCTGTTGCATTTTATCAATGGCTGGCAGGATCGCTCACCAAAATTACAGTACTTGTTTTTCTCGCTAATGAGTCTCCTCATAATTGGATTTATGGGGGCCGAATTGTCAGCCTATTACACAAAGGATGCTGCCAGTTACGTTAAGGCGTTTCAATGGCGATCAATATTTGCGTTACTTTTTTTAGCCGTGTGGCCCTGGTTTATTTACAGTTATACAGCAGTCAGGCCCCGGGTACTGGCGCTTGGCATTAGTTTCTATCTGGTAATACTATTAATCCCCATAATCATACAACCTTATGGCGCATACTTTGATGAGCTGCCAGTGATAGCCAGCCGTAGTTTTTCATGGGGTGAATCGATCACATTCCATGAAATTAAGAAATTGAATTCTATCGCTTACTTAATCTGGTCAGGAATACTTGCGATAATTGGCTACACTTTTTTTGCTGCTTACCGTCAATATAAAAAAGGTCAACAACGCCAGGCCATAATGCTGGCATCAGCCATGACAGTATTTGGCGCATTTTTCATAGAAAATTTTCTGGTTCGCTCAGGGCTGATAGATTTTATTTTTCTTGCCCCCTTTGGCTTCCCCTCTTTTATCCTGATTATGGGGCTTGCCTTGCACCATGAGACACGTGCATACATAAAACGCATCACGACCGTATTCAACAACGTTCCCGCTGTAATCTACATGAAAGATCGTGATGGAAAATATTCATTGATAAACCGAAAATATGAAACACTTTTTAATGTCAAAAGTGATAATGTGATCGGCAAAACAGATTTCGATATCCATGATAAAGCACTGGCCAACAGTTTTTCTGAAAATGATAAAAAAATATTAACTAAAAAACACCCCGTTGAGTTTGAGGAGAAAGCCAGGCAGGCTGATGGTCTATTACACACATACCATTCCATAAAATTCCCGCTCATTGATGAGAATGGCGAACCTTATGCGGTCTGTGGAATCTCCACGGACATAACTGACAGCAAACAGAAAGATGTTGCCGTATCCGAAGCCCAGATGCGCTATCGCAGTCTTGTCGAGTCGACGGCGGCCATACCCTGGGAAATGGATCTGGAAACATGGTGTTTTACCTACGTCGGACAACAAGCTGAAGAAGTGCTGGGTTATCCCGTTGAACAGTGGTACGAAAAAGACTTTTGGACTGAACACATCTATGAAAAGGACAGGGAGTACGCTGTTAATTTTTGCAAGAATGCGTCTTTGCACGGCGAAAATTATGAGTTTGAATACCGGATGAAAACTGCTGATGGGCGAATCGTCTGGCTGCAAGACTTTGTGATGATAATTTATAAAAACAACAAACCAGCATGTTTACAGGGTTACATGTTCGATATAACCGAGCGTAAACACGAACAGGCAAGCACCCTGCAAAGTGAATCCAAGTTTCGCACCCTGTTCGAAACAGCCAGTGATGCCATTTTTCTTATAAGAGACGAAAAATTTATTGACTGCAACCCAAGAACACATCAGTTGTTTGGTTGTAAACGCAAAGATATTATTGGTAACTCGCCCAGGGTTTTCTCGCCCCCTACCCAGTATGACGGGCGTGATTCAGGGGAGAAGGCAAAGGAGAAAATAACCAAGGCCCTCGATGGAAAACCGCAACACTTTGAATGGCTACATGCGCGACTTGACGGCACACTGTTTGATGCTGAAATCAGCCTCAACCGTATTGAACTGGATGGCAAGCCTTGCCTGCAGGCGATAGTCCGTGACGTGAGCGCACGCCGACGCAGTGAAGCGGCGCTACGGGATATTGCTGCCGGTGTTTCTGGTCAGAGCGGAGATGCCTTTTTTAAAAACATGGTACTGAGCCTGAGTAAACTATTTGCAGCGAGACATTCATTCATTGGTCTACTGGACGAGGACAACCCAAATATAATAAACACGCTTGCAGTTAGCACAGACGGCATTATTTTAGAAAATCTAAGCTACCCGCTCGAACAAACGCCCTGTGAACACGTAGTTGGTCAAAAAACTTGCACTTACCCTCGCAACGTACAGAAACTGTATCCTCAAGATAAGTTGTTACAGGAATTAGGTGCAGAAAGTTATATCGGCACTCCATTATATAATAATATTAATGAACCTATTGGACTGGTCGTGATAATGGATAATAAACCGATGGCGGAACTGGACCAGGTAAAACCTATTCTGGAAATATTTGCGTCACGTGCTGGTGCTGAACTCGAGCGAGTGCAAGCCGAAAAACATATACGTCGCATGGCATTTGAAGATTATTTGACCGGACTCGCAAACCGTGCCGCCTTGCATGAACACATGTCGATTATTCTTAAACATTCAGCCATAAAGTCCCAATCTGGTGCAATGATATTAATCGACCTGGATCATTTTAAGACAATAAACGACGCCTTGAGTCATGACGTAGGAGATCACGTACTTAAAATGGTGGGCCAGCGTTTACAGGATATATGTGATGAACAGGTTTACCTGGCCCGAGTCGGTGGCGATGAATTCGTTGCCATCCTGAACAATGAAAAAGATATGTCTCAAGATGAATTTGAAAGGCACACCCGAAAGTTTGCTCAAAATATTGTTACTAAAATAAGCAAACCATTACATCTTGATGATCGTATTCTAAGTATTGGCGCCAGCATCGGCATTGTGTCATTTCCAGAGCAGGGGAAAAACGAACTGGATATTATGCGCCGTGCTGATATGGCACTTTACCGTGCCAAAAACCTGGGACGGGGCAATATACAATTTTATGAGTCGTCACTACAGGAAGTAGTGGACGATCGATTACAGATAGAAAGAGGACTGCGTCATGCGATCGCAAAAAAAGAGCTGAAATTACATTACCAACCACAATTTAATGTTAGTGGTGAAGTTATTGGAGCAGAAGCACTATTGCGCTGGTCTCATTCAGAGCTGGGAGAAATATCAACGGATCGGTTTATCCCCGTAGCAGAAGAAACGGGTCTCATCCATTCCATAGGCGAGTGGGTAATTAATGAGGCGTGCCGTCATTTACAAGAATGGCAGCAGAAAAAAATATTATTTAATGGTCATCTTGCTATTAATGTCAGTGCCTGGCAATTTTCCAACCCGGAATTTGTTACAGAAATAATTAACTCGATAGCAGAATATAATCTGCAGCCACAACAAATTGTACTTGAGTTGACTGAAACGGCATTACTTCATGACTTAGAAGAAACAAAAAGCAAGTTAGTTAAATTACGCAGCATAGGTATTAAAATTGCGCTGGATGATTTCGGCACTGGATATTCCTCCCTCGCTTATCTAAAAGATATGACAATGGATATCTTGAAGATTGACCAGGCCTTTATCAGTGAATTGTCTACCAATAATACACACCCTCTGGTCGAAACCATTATTTCTATGGGTCAGCACATGAATCTTGAAGTGGTTGCAGAAGGTGTAGAGACCGAAGAACAGAGAAATATTCTGATCAACCTGGGCTGTGAATCATTTCAGGGATTTTTGCTGTGTCATCCATTGCCCGAAATTGATTTCATTAACTGGCTGCAGAAAAATCCCCAGACCCATAAGCAACGACAACATGCGTAACCTGAATTTCTTCAAATACATTATCCTGAGAAAACGAATCATCCGACGAACAATTTACCGGCCTGGCAGGACAATCATGTGATTTTGTGCTGACTGTATGATTCCGGGAAGAAATTTGAGATAATACCGCAACGACAAGTATGTTTAAGGGTGTTGACTTGAGTCATTTAACGGGTTTTTAGCTGTATCGAGCTATCACAAAACACTTGCCAGACTTTCTCCGGTAATCTTTCCTGGACATCCTTTCTTGTCTTGATAATGGCTGTTTTTGATCATGCTGTCTGTAGCCTGGGCACCAGATATCAAAAAATGTATCCAGAACTATAACAAGAAAATAGCAAGTAAATTAAGATATAAAAGACGTATAAATTCTAATAATAAATTTGGTACCGAGAAGAGGACTTGAACCTCCACGGGGTTACCCCCACTAGCACCTGAAGCTAGCGCGTCTACCAATTCCGCCACCTCGGCATAAGATGCAGGCCGCGGACTCTACCGAGACACAAAAACCATGTCAACGCGAAAAAAATATAAAGACCCAAAGGCAGTACGAGAAGCCCAAAAATATGCCCAACCGGTTCCCAGTCGGGAAGCAGTGATTGAGGTATTAAGTGATCGAGATGAGCCAATCAGTAGCGAAGAACTACTGTCCGCACTGGGCGTATCGTCGGAAAATGACATTGAGTCCATGTCCAGGCGTTTGCGGGCAATGGAGCGCGATGGCCAGATTCTAAAAAATCGCCGTGGCCGATATGGCCTTGTCAGCAGGATGGATATGATTAGTGGCACCATAACCGGCCATGCAGATGGTTTTGGATTCCTGATCCCGGATGAGGGCGGGGAGGATCTTTTTTTATCACCCAAACAAATGCGCAAGGTTTTTCATGGCGATCGCGTTATCGGTATCGTCACAGGCATCGATAAAAGAGGGCGGCGCGAAGGCAATATTGTTGAAATTTTGGAACGTCGCCATCAATTTATTGTTGGTAAATATATTTCTGAGGCCAACGTAGGGTTCGTCATTCCAGATGACAAGCGCCTGAGTCAGGACATTATTATCCCGCCCGGCAAAGCGGGTGCGGCCCGCCCGGATCAAATCGTCAATGCCAAAATAACAAAACAACCAGATGTTCGTTCGCAAGCTGTTGGTGAAATTGTTGAAGTGCTCGGTGATCAAATGGCGCCCGGCATGGAAATCGAAATGGCGGTTCGCAAGTATGAGCTGCCATTTTCATGGCCAGCATCTGCTGATCAAGAAGCCAGTCAGTTTTCAGAAAATGTTCCTGATAGTGCCAAGACAGGCAGAATCGATCTGACCAGTTTACCACTTGTCACCATAGATGGTGAAGATGCCAGGGATTTTGATGACGCAGTCTTTTGCGAAAAAGATGGCAAAGACTGGCGCCTGCTGGTTGCGATTGCAGATGTGTCCAGTTATGTAAAACGCGGCAGCCAGCTGGACAAGGAGGCGTATAATCGTGGCACGTCTGTGTATTTTCCCAATCGTGTCATACCCATGTTGCCTGAAGTTTTATCGAATGGTTTATGCTCATTAAAACCGGATGTCGATCGGTTATCCATGGTCTGCGAAATTAACATCAACGCCGCAGGCAAGATTAAAAATTATAAATTTTTTGAAGCAGTGATACGCAGCCATGCCCGTTTAACCTATAACGAGGTTGCAGCCATGCTGGTGGATGGTGATGTTAACTTACGCAAAAAATACAACCGGCTAGTGCCTGATCTGGAAAATTTATTTAGTTTATACAAAATATTATTCAAGGCACGATTCAAGCGTGGTGCCATTGACTTCGATTTACCCGAGACACGGATCATTTATGATGACAGCGGGCGAATTAGTGAAATTGCCGCAACAGAACGTAACCACGCCCATCGACTGATAGAAGAATGCATGTTGCTGGCAAATATTTGTGCAGCAGACTGCCTGGAAAACGCCAGCATGCCCGCACCCTACCGGGTCCATGCCGGGCCGACCGCTGATAAACTATCGGCATTACGTGAATTCCTGTTTGAATTAGGCCTGTCTCTGGCAGGTGGCGAAAAACCGCAAGCACAGGATTATGCGCGGGTGCTGGATAAAGTAAAAGGCAAGCCAGAGGCAAGGCTGGTACAGACCGTCATGTTGCGCAGTTTAAGCCAGGCGATTTACAGCCCGGAAAATATCGGACATTTCGGGCTTGCTTTTACCCATTATGCCCATTTTACTTCACCTATCAGGCGTTACCCTGATTTAATGGTGCACCGCCGTTTAAAAGAAATAGTAAATAATAAAAAGAAAAAAATCGACAAGAGTGAGCACCGCGATCGTATGGAGCGTGTCATTATCAGGTCCGAGCATTGTTCAATGGCAGAACGACGGGCTGATGAAGCAACCAGGGATGTTGTGCGTTGGCTAAAAACCGAATACATGATGGACAAGGTTGGCGAGGAATACGAAGGCATTGTATCAGGTGTCACCAATTTCGGATTGTTTGTTGAATTGAAGGATGTATATGTTGAAGGACTGGTGCATATCACGTCATTGGGTAATGATTACTACCACTTTGATCCGGTAAAACATCGACTAACAGGCGAACGTACCGGGCAGACATTTAGTTTAGGTGACGTGATCACCGTACAGGTAGTAAGGGTCGATCTGGACGAAGCGCGTATCGATTTTGAGTTAAAAGGTGTCCAGAAAAAAAATAGTAAAAGCGGAAAAAATGTTCGTCGGGAAAAGCGCTCAGCACCGAAACATGAAAATAAAGGAAAAAACAGGAAAGGCAAAACGAATAAAAAGAAAAGTAAAAAACGAACCGGAAAAAAAACTGGCAATAAACGTAGTCGCCATTAGTCATTCAGATAACAAATCAGATTATAAGTAAAATATTCTACCCATGGCACTAGAGAAAATATTTGGTATCCATACAGTACTTGCTGCCATTAAAAAAAATTCCAGCTCAGTAGATCAAATCTGGCTGCAAAAGGGCCAGAAAAATAAAAAACACCAGGATATAATCAAAGCATCGGAATTGGCAGGCATTCGGTCAAACTGGGTGGCCAGGTTTGAACTGGACAAAATGGTTGGTCGGGATGTTATCCATCAAGGCGTGGTGGCTAGCATTCACGGCTTGCCGGTAGGCACAGACAATGACTTGTTGGCGCGCCTGGAGCAATTGGTGGATATACCACTTTTGCTGGTACTTGACGGTGTTTTGGATCCACATAATTTAGGTGCCTGTTTACGGACCGCCGATGCGGCCGGCGTCCACGGGGTAATATTGCCCAAAAGCAGGGGTGTACCGGTCAATGCCACTGTCCGCAAAGTAGCCTCAGGCGCCGCTGAAAATGTCGCAATATTTGAGGTTAGCAATCTTGCCCGTACGTTAAACCAGCTAAAACAAAAAGGGGTATGGATTATTGGTACTACCGATAAAGCTGATTCGACGCTCTATGACACGGATTTAAGCGGCCCCATTGCCATAATCATGGGCAGCGAGGATAAGGGTTTGCGGCGTTTGACGGGGGCTGAATGTGATCATCTGGTCCGTATTCCCATGGCAGGAAGTGTCGCAAGTTTGAACGTTTCAGTGGCCACGGCCGTCTGTCTCTATGAAGCAAACAGGCAACGAAGTGTGGTTAAAAAGAGCCGGCAATAATTCTATATTAATGTAATTTCTATATAACATTTGTAACTAGTTGTAATATATACAAAATAATTGGTTTATAAACAGCAAATTATTTCAATCAAGCGACTTGGTTTGTCCCTTAACCTGTATTAGAATGCGCCCCTGTTAAATCACACAGACACAGGAAATTCCTGTGACTCCTTGCCTCACCGAAGTGGTTTGTTTCATTTGCGGGAGGCGTAATCCTGAAGGAGCATATAACTATGCGGCACTACGAAATTGTATTCCTGGTTCACCCGGACCAGAGCGAACAAGTCCCGGCGATGATTGATCGCTATCGAACTGCGATCGAAGCCCAGGATGGAAAAATCCATCGACTCGAAGACTGGGGGCGACGGCAGCTGGCATACCCAATTAACAAAATTCATAAAGCCCATTACGTGTTGCTCAATATCGAATGCAGCCTGGAAACCCTGCGTGAGCTGGAATCAGGATTTAAATTTAACGATGCCGTGATCAGGTCCATGGTACTGGCACGAAAAGAAGCCGTAACAGCAGCATCTCCCATGGCCAAGGAAAATCAGGAGCAGCAGGACTCCACAACGCCTGCTGGTGCTGAGAACGAAAAGGCTGCAGTTAGTGCCAGTAAACCCGGCGCCGACGACGTTAGCGGTCAGGACAAAACACCTGACGCTACGCCAGAGGCTAAACCTGAGGCTAAAACTGCATCAGAAGCAGTGGCAACGGAAGCTGATGGTGAATCCGAAACAAAAATTGAGAACGGGGAGTAACTGATATGGCATATGGCGCAAAAAAACCTCGTGATGGCGGCGGCTCACGTTTTTTTCGACGAAAAAAATACTGCCGTTTCACTTCAGAAGGCATCAAGGAAATTGATTACAAAGATATTGCTTTGTTGAAGCAGTACATTACTGAAACTGGCAAAATCATTCCAAGCCGGAATACAGGTACCAAAGCACGTTACCAGAGACAGCTCACATCGGCAGTAAAATATGCTCGTTATCTGGCCTTGTTACCTTACTGCGATAGCCATTAAAAAATTAGGCAGTGTTTCGTTTAACTCGTTAAATATTTTTATACAAGGCAAGTATTATGGAAGTCATTCTATTAGAAAAAATTAGAAATTTGGGCAGTCTTGGCGAACAGGTCCGGGTAAAAAATGGTTATGCCAGGAATTTCTTGTTACCAACCGGCAAGGCAGTGGTGGCCAACAAGGTAAACAAGGAGCAATTTGAAGCACGCAGAGAAGAGCTGGAAGCAGCACAGTCAGATCAACTTGCTAAAGCAGAGTCGCGTCAGGCCAAACTAGAGAATATGAGCCTTGAACTTAAGAGTCGTGCCAGTGAAGAGGGTAAACTTTTTGGCTCAGTTGGCTCAAAAGAGATTGCAGAGGCGGTCTCAAACGCTGGAACTGAAGTGAGTCGTGCCGAAGTGCAATTTCCTGACGGACCAATCAAGGAATTGGGTGATTTTAAAGTACTTATTGCATTACACCCTGAAGTATCAGTTACTATTGCGGTTAATGTCTCTGCAGAATAATTAAGACCGCAAAGTCTGGAGCCTGGTGCAGTCGAATTTAATATTTGCTGTAGTAAAGACCAGTTTCGCCGAACTTCACTACAACTAGTCGACAGTTTTACGGTAAAAAAAGAAAGTTTCCATTAAGTTTCATCTGGCATGGCATCCTCAGTGTTAAACGGTCATAATGACGCTTCCAGATCATAAAAAATTATGTGGTGTTGAGGAGTTTCGTTGGAAGAACACGCCTATTCTGTTTCTGAAAAGAGTGCCCAGTCACTCAAAGTCCCTCCACAATCCATAGAAGCAGAACAATCCGTGCTTGGCGGCCTGATGCTGGACAACCAGCGCTGGGAAATCATTGCCGACAAGATCACCGAAAGCGATTTTTATCGCAAGGAACACCGGGTAATTTTCCGCGCTATCAGTCACCTGCTGGAAGACGATAAGCCTGCCGATGTTGTAACGATTTCCGAGTGGTTGTCGAAACTGGAAGAACTGGACACCGCAGGTGGCATGGAATACCTGGGCTGGTTAGCCGCCAATACCCCGAGCGCGGCCAATATTCACGCCTACGCAGATATTGTCCATGAGCGGGCCATATTGCGGAAACTAATTACTGTTAGCGGGGGCATTGCCACTAGCGCTTATCGTCCCGAGGGCTTGTCGGCTATCCAAATCCTGGATAACGCTGAAAAAAACATTCTGGATATTAGCGAGCAGGGCAAGCGTAAAGGCGGCTTCAGGTCCATGAAGAGCCTGCTGGCGCCGGCAATTGATCGTATTGATGAGTTATTTCGATCTGACAGCACCGTGACCGGTGTCCCCACCGGTTATTCCGATCTCGATGATATGACATCGGGCTTTCAGCGCGCAGACCTGGTGGTGATTGCCGGTCGACCCTCCATGGGCAAAACCTCGTTAGCCATGAATATTGCTGAAAATGCCAGTGTTGGCCACAAAATACCGGTAGCAGTATTCAGCATGGAAATGCCGGGTGAACAACTGGCCATGCGCATGATGTCATCACTGGGCCGTATCAATGCCCACCGTATCCGTACTGGCAAACTGGACGATGATGACTGGCCAAGATTAACCTCGGCTGTCTCAATACTGGGCGAAACACCGATATATGTGGATGACAGCCCCGGCTTAACGCCCATGGACTTACGTGCCCGTGCCAGGCGCCTGCACAAAGAGAACAACCTGGGTATGATTGTTATTGATTACTTACAACTTATGCAAACCGGTGAGAGCACAGAAAACAGGGCCACCGAGATTTCAAATATTACCCGGTCATTAAAAGGCCTGGCCAAAGAATTAAATATTCCAGTTGTGGTGTTGTCGCAACTTAATCGAAGTCTTGAACAAAGACCCAACAAGCGACCCGTCATGTCAGACTTGCGTGAATCAGGCGCCATTGAGCAGGATGCCGATGTCATTATTTTTATTTATCGCGATGAAGTTTATAACGAGGATAGTCCCGAGAAAGGTACCGCGGAAATTATTATTGGTAAACAGCGGAACGGACCCACGGGAACAACTCGCTTAACTTTTCTCGGTGAATATACAAGATTTGAAAATTTTACAAGTAGCGCTGACTTTGATGAAGTTTATGGTTAAGCCCGGGCAAAGCGCTTATTTTATTTTCCGAATTATCAACCCCAAACCACGCAGCGTAAACCATGGCTAGGCCGGTTCGAGCATTCGTGGATTTGGTTGCACTGCAACATAACTTCAAGCGCGTCAGTGATTTTGCACCACACCTGAAAATAATGGCTGTCATCAAGGCCGATGGTTATGGTCATGGCATGTTGCGTGTCGCAAAAAGCTTAAACAAGGCCGATGCATTTGCAGTAGCAAGTACTGAAGAAGCCCTGATCTTAAGGAATGCCGGGATTAACAAGCCGGTTTTTTTGCTTACTGGATTTCATCACGGTGATGAGTTAAGTGATATCCAGAAACACAACTTAACCCCGGTGATTCATAACCATGAACAGCTCTCGATACTGGCCGACTGGAAAAAAACAACAGACGCCGACGAGGTATTAAACATTTGGTGCAAGCTCGATACGGGCATGCACCGGGTTGGTTTTGATCCTGGCGAGATTGCAATTGTACAAAAAAAAATAACGGGTGTTCAGAATTTAAACCTGTCGGGAATCATGTCCCACCTGGCGAACGCGGATAATGTACTGGACAATAAAACTGATCAGCAAATCTCATTATTTAAGAAATGTATAAAATCAAAATCACTGGCAAAGAGCCTGGCTAATTCAGCCGGTATTGTGGCCTGGCCAGAAAGTCATTTTGACTGGTTACGTCCCGGCATCATGCTCTTCGGCTCATCTCCCTTGCTGGACAAGTCAGCCGTTGACCTGGATTTACTCCCCGTCATGACCCTGGAGAGTGAAATTATCAACATCAAAAAATTGAGCAAGCATGAAACAATCGGTTATGGCGGTGACTGGACGTGTCCCGAGGACATGTCGGTGGCTGTGGTTGCCATTGGTTACGGCGATGGTTACCCAAGGTCTGCCACTACCGGTACACCGGTAGCCATTAATGGCAAACGTAGCCAGGTGCTTGGTAGAGTGTCAATGGATATGATCACGGTTGATCTCAGGGGGATCGAGAATGCTCGCATTGGTGACCCCGTCGAGTTATGGGGCCAGAATATCCCTATCGACGAAATCGCCACCTTATGCAATACCATTGCTTATGAACTTATGTGCCAGGTTACGCCCCGGGTGCCGCGAATAAGCAGGTAAAACTAAAACCCGGACAAATTTTCTATGGCAAAAGTAAAAGCATTATTTTCCTGTAATGATTGTGGTGCCCAGGCGCCACAATGGGCCGGTCAGTGTACGGGTTGCGGTGCCTGGAATACCATGACGGAGATACCTTCCATTTCGTCCGTAATCATTGGCCCGAGGGCATCCCAGAGAACATCAAATAATAAGACCATCGCACCGGCGTCGAACGTAGAGTCGTTACGTGCAATTGCACCGGAACAGCTTATTCGGCTCTCGACAGGTATCCAGGAAATGGACAGGGTATTGGGCGGCGGGCTGGTACTGGGATCGGCCGTATTACTGGGCGGTGACCCCGGTATTGGCAAATCAACTTTATTGTTACAGGCCGTTGCAAAAATTGCTGAGGATGCAAAAGTTTTATACGTAACCGGTGAAGAATCCAGCCAACAGGTTGCCCTGCGGGCTCGCCGTTTATTAAATGAAAGCGCCGATGTCCTGTTGTTGGCTGAAACACGTGTCGAAAAAATTCTGGCTACATTAATCAAGGAGCAACCCCAGGTAGTGGTGATTGATTCAATCCAGACCATATTTTCTGACATTCTTCAGTCGGCGCCCGGCAGTGTTTCACAGGTCAGGGAAACGGCTGCACAGCTTGTGCGTTTTGCCAAGCATAATGATATTGCCCTGTTTCTTATTGGCCATGTCACGAAAGATGGATCCATCGCGGGCCCCAGGGTGCTTGAGCATATTGTTGATGCCGTGCTCTATTTCGAGGGTGATCAGTCAAGCCGGTTTCGCATAGTACGGGCATTCAAAAACAGGTTTGGCGCGGTAAACGAAATTGGTGTTTTTGCCATGACAGAATCCGGTCTGCGGGAGGTAAGCAATCCTTCGGCCATGTTTATTGGCAACCAGACCAAAAACTTGCCTGGTAGCACAATCCTGGCGACCCAGGAGGGCACGAGACCGCTACTGGTTGAAGTGCAGGCGCTGGTTGATACCAGTCAACTGGGCAACCCGAGAAGGGTCTGTGTGGGTCTGGATGGCAATCGCCTGGCCATGTTGCTGGCCGTCCTGCACCGGCATGCAGGCATTGCTGCAGGTGATCAGGATGTTTTTATCAATGTGGCAGGCGGAATCAGAGTAACCGAAACAGCCTCGGACCTGGCTGTCCTGGCGGCGCTCGTGTCCAGCCTGCGGGACAAACCTGTCGACGAGGGTTTGGTAATCTTTGGCGAAATAGGACTAGGTGGCGAAATACGGCCGGTGCAGCGGGGACAGGAGAGAATTCAGGAATGTTCCAAGCTCGGTTTTAGTAAAATACTGATACCCAAGGCAAACAAGGCCAAAAATAGAGATCATAAATCAAGCGCAAAAGTAGAAGTAATACCCGTCTCCACGCTGGAGGAAGCGCTGGAATATTTATTTAGTTAATTACTTCAAATAAAACTGCAAGCGCGTGCCGGCAACTTCAATAATATCCCCGTTTTTTAATACGGCGCCATTGCCAGGGGGCACATCACGTCCATTTAGTTTTGGCCCAGGTTCGTTACCGGCGGTGCCGGCAATACGGTAACCATCGGGAATACGGGTGATGGTGCCCGAAACTTTACCTGCTTTACCCAGGTTTGTTACCGACTTGTTCAAATTAAGTCTGCGGCCACTATTGGCACCATTGAGCACAAAGATAGCGCCTTGCCGCTCGGTTTCCTTTTTCCTGGCAGTAACAGGCGCCATGGTTTCCTTGGCAAAATCTTTTGCTGGCTCCGGTTCAGGTTCAGGCTGGGGCTGGGGCTGAGGCTGAGGCGTCGGACTGACATCCGGATTAATGATAACTGTTTTGGCAAAGTCTTCAGTAAGCTCCTCATTTTTCTGTGAGTCCGCATAATAAATCATGGTGTGTTTGCCAATAGCAATTACATCACCGCTTTTAAGATGATGCTTGGTAATGCGCTTATTATTTACAAAGGAGCCATTGGTGCTGCCCAAATCCTGGATAAATGAATCATCACCAATTGTAAAGATATTTGCATGTTCTCCACTAACGGCCAGGTTATCCAGAAAAATTTCAGTGCTGGCTTTCCTGCCGATTTTCATATCGCCCTGTTTTATTTCGATATGATCAATGACTTCTTCATTGAATTTTAAGATTAATTTAGCCATTTTATTTTCCCGTTAATGCGCAGTGTGATATTGCTTTATCTTTAAATTTAACAAAATCAAATTTAACAAAGTCAGTTCGTGAATAACTGTAACAATTCTTTATAATAATTCGTTTTTTAAAAGTGTTTATCAGGTTCTTACCAGTATGATTGATATATTATCAGGGCCGCCTTTCGAATTGACATCATTGACCATTTTCATCGCAATCACTTCCAGGTCACCAGCACCATTTAACAGGTGATTTTCGATCTCTTTATCGGGCAACACGTCACTCAGTCCATCTGAACAAAGCAAATAAACGTCATCTTGTCTGGTATCTTCTTCTACCACATCAACCACTACTGTTGCCTCAACGCCAAGGGCCCGTGTGACCAGGTTTTTATTAAATGCAGTTGTTGCCTCTTCTTCAGATATGAGTCCGCGACTTAAAAGTTCCTGTACGACCGAATGGTCTTCGGTTATTTGTTCCAGTTTCTTGTCTCGCAATCGATATAATCTCGAATCACCTACGTGTGCGACAGATATCTTGTTGGCATGAAACATGGCAGCAACCACTGTTGATCCCATGCCTGCACATTCGACCTTGGCCTGGGCAGTTTCATGGACTGTTGCGTTGGCCAGCTCGACGGCCTGCTTGATTGATTCTGCCTCAAAAGAGAGCTCATCTGATTGCACTTCTTTATTATCACGAGCCAGCTTATCTTCCATATGGCGACTAATAATTTCAACAGCGAGACCACTGGCAACTTCACCAGCACGATGACCGCCCATGCCATCGGCCAGTACCACCAGCCCCAAATCAGCAATAGTAGCGATACTGTCTTCATTGTTATCGCGGCTTTTGCCGGTATCGGTAATTGATGCGACTTCTATTGATTGGCTCATATTGCTAATTATAATCCGATAATTGAAAAAATTGCTAAATTTTAGCTAAACAGCGCTCGATAGACTTGGAAAATTCTTCGCCAGTTTGATACCTTTTTGTCGCGTCTTTCTGCAAGGCTTTATCAACAATGGTTTTGATGCATGTTGGCAGATCAGACCGTATTTTTGTAATATCTTTTTGTTTCGAATTGGTGATCTGGTACATGAGGGCCGCCATGGAGTCCCCGGTAAAAGGCTGTTCGCCACTCAGCATTTCATACATCATTACACCCAGGGAAAAGAGATCAGAGCGGCCATCAACATGTTTGCCTGCCAGTTGTTCAGGTGACATATAGGAGGGCGTGCCCAGGACGACACCTGTTTTGGTTTTGCTGGAAGCGGTTATCCTGGCAATACCAAAATCGGTCACCTTGACCAGATTTTTTTCTTCACTGTACATGATATTTGCCGGTTTAATGTCGCGGTGTACAACATCCTGTTTGTGGGCAAAATCCAGGGCATTGGCCACATCCTGAATAATTTTTAATACCCATTTTACAGGCAATTTCTTGTCTTTACGGATGAAGGTCGTCAGGTCTGCGCCATGCAGAAATTCCATCGCAATATAGGCCAGGTCGTGCTCGTCTCCAGCATCATAAATAGTGACAATATTAGGATGACTCAAACGGCCGGCAGTTTCTGCTTCCCTGAAAAATCGCTCTTTTACCGCGACCAGTTCATCGCCTTCAAACTCGTCTGACAACGCCAAAGTTTTAATCGCCACAGTCCGGTTAATTTTCGGATCCTTACCAAGGTAAACAACGCCCATGGCACCCTTGCCCAGTTCTTTTTCAACTTCGTAACGACCCAGTGTCGGTTTTTGGTCAACCGCATTTAGCACCATGGTGCCACTGGGCCCGGCTTTGCCCATCATCACCGTGCCATCAACATGATCGACCCGTTGTTTTCGTTGCCGTACGTCACGGAAATTTTTATTGTTGTCCAGGATATAACCGTAGGCCGCACCCGCCTTGCCAAACTGGCGTTTACGCTCAAAATCCAGTGCCAGGTTGTAAATCAAATCAAGCACGGAATCATCGACTGGTAACTTGCGGAACTTGTCCAGGGCCATATCCAGCTGGCCCTGAGACTGTAGTGCCAGACCCAGCATACGGTTCGATTGTGCCGAATCGGTTTCGACAAGTTGTTTAAGCCTTTCAGTGGCAAAAAATCGTTTGGTCGTGATGAGCAAATGACCAACGAACAGGAGCAGGGCAGGGGCGGTGGTTTTAATCCAGAGTTTTTCACTAATCATCAGGTATTGGCCGCCACCCACAAGTGAAATTAACAATATAAATGACAGGAATGCAGCAACGCCTGCGCCGATATTTGGTAATGCCAGCATAAGATAAAGCAAAACCAGTCCCAGCAGACCGTACTCTACCTTAGTGGACCAGTCGGGCCTGGTATAAAAGTCCTGGTTGAGAATGCTCGTGACAATATTAGCGGTTAACTCGGGGCCATTCATGCTGGATGAGATTGGCGTTGCATACGTGTTACCGACACCAACTGCAGTCGAGCCGATCAGAATTATTTTATTGCGAAAAATTGAATTAGGAATTTTGCCTTCCTGGACATCGTAAAAAGAATAAGTTGCAAAAGCGCTCTTGCCATTTTCACCAGGATAAAACCCGGAGTACATCAACATGCTGGGATCGGTTTTTATATACAACTTGCCAAGATTCAGGCCTCTCCCCAGGTCAACCTTGATATTTTTGATGCGCAAATTAAGACTGCGGGCAGCGATGAGTAGCGCCATTGAAGGATAGTATTCACCATAATATTCCAGCAGTAATGGTTCGGTGCGAATGCCGCCATCCGCATCTGGAATAAAATTAAGATGGCCAATACCAGCGGTACGACGACCAAACACTTTCAGTGGATAACGAACCGTATTGGCAGTAAAAGGGCCGGCACCAATTGCGGCCTGTTGACTGATTCTTTTGAGTCGATTGCGCCGGACAAAATCAGGTAGCGCTGCATCCGGATTGCCCAGCGCCTCACCCAGTGTAAAAAACATGGGCATTAATATATTTTTTACCTTGGGAATGGTGCGGGCCAGTTTGCCATCGGCATCAAGATCTGATTCGGCCTGTCTTAAAAACTGGCGCATGGTGTTGACTTGTTTGGCGGCCTTTTTTGGAAATTTTGCGGCATTAAGGTATTGCTGGAGTTTGCCAATATATTCCAGGCCAGGGTCTGTTTGCGGTTCTGTCAGAAATATTTGCAAACCTATAACTTTAGCCTTCACTGCTGCCAGTTTTTCAATCATGTTGGCCAACACGTTTCGCGGCCAGGGCCAGCGGCCAATTTTTTCTATGGATTGATCATCAATGGCGATAATGGCGATTTTGTCTGTGGCGTTGGGGTTGCGGTAGGTTAAGCGGACGCCGGAGTCATAAGCAACATTTTCAACTATCTCAAGAATCGGGGCCTGTCTATAAACCAGGGCGCTGAATACAAGGCCAATGATTAATGCCCATAACCAGTCACGGCTGAAAAACCCTCCTTTAGACATGCTGCATCCTCTTATGCACTTATTGTATTTATTACAGTTTTAAGGGTAGCTCAAAGCCGGGGACTTGTAAGCGCAGGCGACCAGGGCCCGATTGGCTAATAACTCTACTGTAGCAAAGAGTTAAGTGCTTGTCTTTACAATTAAATTTAAGTTTAGATGAGTAGATTTACCAGGGTTTGGCGGTAGATTTCAGACAAGATTTTAGGGATATCCGCGCTTATACATTCGTCAATTTGATGGATTGTGGCATTTAAAGGGCCAATTTCCACTACCTGGGCCCCTGTGGGCGCAATAAATCGGCCGTCGGATGTACCACCACCGGTTGATAATCGGGTATCGCGCTTTAAAACGGTTTTAATTGCCCCGCGAACAGCGTCGACCAGGGCGCCCTCGGGGGTCAAAAATGGCTGGCCGGACAAGCGCCAATCAAGCTGGTACTTGAGCTTGTTTTTGGCAAGCACTGCCTCAACTTTCTGCTTTAACTCGGTATCTGTGACGGCAGTGGAAAATCGAAAGTTAAAATCAATTTCAACCGTCCCGGGAATGACATTTTCGGCACCGGTGCCGCCCTGGATATTGGATATCTGGAAACTGGTTTTTGGGAAGTATTCGTTGCCGTTATCCCAGATAGTGTTGATTAACTCGGATAAGGCCGGCACAGCAATATGAATCGGATTTTCGGCCAGGTGTGGATAGGCAATATGGCCCTGTTTTCCCTCGATCACCAGTTTGCCATTGAGAGAACCACGGCGACCGTTTTTTATGACGTCACCAAATTCTTGTTCAGAGGAAGGTTCGCCCACCAGGCAGTAATCAATTTTTATATCATTTTTCTGCAGCCAATCCACAACCTTAACCGTGCCCTCGACGGAGGGACCTTCTTCGTCAGCGGTAATGAGCAGGGCGATGGTGCCGGCATAATTGTCATGTTCGGTCACAAAGGACTCAATAGACGTGATGAACGCCGCCAGGGACGCCTTCATATCGGCAGCGCCACGGCCATAAAGATGGCCGTCCCTGATCTCCGGTGAAAAGGGGTCCGAGGTCCAGTTTTTAACCGGGCCCGTGGGCACCACGTCCGTATGGCCAGCGAAACAAACCAGGGGTTTGCCACTACCGCGCCAGGCCCAGAAATTATCCACCTGACCAAAACGCAAGCGCTTTACCTGGAAACCCATGGCTTCAAGCCGGGAAATCATTAAATCCTGGCAGCCATGATCATCAGGTGTCACCGAAGGCCGTTCGATCAGGGCCCGGGTTAGATCAAGTGTAGGGTCAGACATAAAAGTGTTGGCGTGTAAATGAATAGCTATAAAATTAAATATTTTGACATTAAATATCGCGTAATAACTCGTTGATACCCACTTTGCCACGGGTCTTTTCATCGACTTTTTTAACAATCACGGCGCAATACAAACTATGACTGCCATCTTTGGCGGGCATTGACCCTGAAACAACCACGGAACCGGCTGGTACCCGGCCGTAACTCACTTCGCCAGTACTGCGATCAAGTATTTTGGTGCTTTGGCCAATGAATACACCCATGGAAATCACCGAACCCTCTTCAACAATGACCCCTTCCACGACTTCAGAGCGGGCACCGATGAAGCAGTTGTCTTCGATAATTGTCGGGGCTGCCTGCAGGGGCTCCAATACGCCACCAATACCAACACCGCCTGACAAGTGAACATTTTTACCTATCTGGGCGCAGGAACCGACCGTGGCCCAGGTATCCACCATGGTGCCGGTGTCCACGTAAGCGCCAATGTTGACGTAACTTGGCATAAGCACCACGCTTGGGGCGATGTACGAGCCCTTACGTACCGAGGCCGGCGGTACCACACGAAAACCGCCATCCCGAAAGCTGCGTGAATTGTAATCAGCGAATTTGGCCGGCACTTTATCAAAGTAATTTGTAAAACCGCCCTTGATAAAAACATTGTCTTCAATACGAAAAAATAATAATACGGCTTTTTTCAGCCATTCATTGACGACCCAGTTGCCGTCGACTTTCTCGGCCACCCGGGCCTGGCCGGTATCCAGCAACTCAATGGCCTCCAGTACGGCATCCTTAACATGGGTGTCTACTTTGCGTGGTGTGATTTCTGCTCGTTGTCCAAAGGCATCTTCAATAGTTTGCTTGATAGTGCTCATTACTTACTCCAAAAAAAATTATAAAATTCTTAGAAATTATTGATTGACTAAAAATACAGCTAGATAGTTTCAACAAAATGTTTAATGCGTTTAGCTGCATCGATACTTTCTTCGACATGGGCGACCAACGCCAAGCGAATGCGATTTTCACCGGGATTGCCGTTTTCCGTATCACGAGACAGGTAACTGCCAGGTAACACGACTATATTCTCATTTGCATACAATTGCTGGGCAAAATCCTCGTCATTGATTGGTGTTTCAGCCCAGAGATAAAAGCCGGCCTCCGGTTGTTGCACCTTAAAGTGTCTGGCCAAGGATATCCAAAACTGCTGCAAACTTCTCCCGGTACATTTCCCTGTTTTTAATAACCTGTGTTTCATCTTGCCACGCACCAATACTCGCTATCTGGGTCGGTACTGGCAGGGCGGCTCCATGGTAGGTTCGGCACTGGAAATATTTTTTCAAAATATTCGCATCGCCAGCCACAAACCCGGATCGTAAACCGGGTAAATTTGATCGCCTGGAAAGACTGTAAAAGACAATATTCACTTAAACCGTGTGTTACAGGATAACGTGCCAGCGAGTCTGCGAGTTTATTTAATACAAACTGTGGCGGCTGGTGTTTTGGTTCGCCCAGGGAAAGCAGTATTTTTGTTTTGTCAGCAGGTGGGGTAACGTTCGCAAACAAATTTGCCAGCTTCTGGAACGGGCTCGCGATCCTGTTATTCATACCGGGGCTTATGATGGAAGTCATGTTGGACTAAAAGTATTGCTAACTTTAAAAATTGAAGCGGATTATACGACAACCAATGATTGGGTCTAGTCACGATCGAAAATTAGTATCAGTCCTGGCGCTGTTGGCCGGGGCCGCGCTCTGGGGCCTGGTGTGGTATCCCATGCGCCTGCTTGAAGAGACCGGGTTAACCGGCCTGTGGCTCACCCTGCTCATATATAGCTTCACGCTGGTTGTCAGTTTACCTGTAACGGGCCGGAAGTTTGGTGAAGTCATCCAGTCCCCGGCTATTTTATTGCCCATCTTGCTGGCGGCGGGCTGGACCAATATTGCATTTGTCCTGGCCATTCTGGATGGCAATATTCTGAGAGTCTTATTACTCTTTTACCTGGCACCGGTCTGGGCCACTTTGCTTGGGTATTATTTTTTAGGAGAACGTTTAACCAGGCGCAGCTGGCTTGTGCTGGTTCTGGCAATGGCCGGGGCATTGATCATGCTCTGGTCGCCAGAAATGGGCTGGCCCTGGCCAAGCGATACATCTGACTGGATGGCAATTACCTCTGGCATGGCCTTCGCCATTTCCAATTTGTTTGTTCGCAAAGGGCAGTCGGTCAGCCTAGCCGCCAAACTGGGGGTCAGTTGGCTGGGCGTAGTTGTAATGGCAGGTATTTTAATCGTGATATTTCAACAACCGGTACCGGCAATGAGTATGCCAGTGGTAAGTGGGGCAGCAGCAACCGGGATATTTGGAATTTTGGTCATGACCACACTGGTCCAGTACGGCGTAACCCATATGCCAGTACATCAGTCTGCCGTCATTTTATTGTTTGAGATTGTGGTCGGTGCCATATCACAACAGTTGTTGACCGATGAGATGATGACCCTGCGGGAATGGGGCGGTGGTGTATTAATAATACTGGCCGCTTACTTATCGACCTTCCAGTTCAATAATGAATCCAGTTTTAAAGCTCAATCCAACAAAAGTACACGTACTGATTAACCGTATCTTTACCGATGGCCACCATTATCACCCATCCCATCGTAGCGATTGCCCTAAGCCCGGCCATTCGTAGTTTACCCAACTGGAAATTAATCCTGTTCACTGGTGCGCTACTAACCATATTGCCGGACATTGATGTGATTGGTTTTCGACTGGGCATACCCTACGAACATGTTTTGGGGCATCGCGGTATTACCCATTCGATATTCTTTTCAGTTTTGACAAGTTTCTTAGCGACTGTGTTTTTTATGCGCACCCTGGACCGAAAATTTTTACTGGTGTGGGCTTATTTTTTTCTTAACATGGTCTCACACGGTCTGCTTGATGCATTAACAAATGGCGGTAAAGGAATCGCTTTTTTTGCACCGTTTAACAATGAAAGATACTTTTTTCCGTTCAGGCCACTGGAGGTCTCTACTATAAACTTGTCTCGTTTTATATCATCCCATGGCATCAACGTACTCAAGAGTGAAATTATCTGGGTCTGGATACCTGCTGTATTTATTTTTTTGATTCTGTATAAAATAAAAATTAAAAGTATTTTAAGAATAAATCACAATAGCTAATTGGTTCGTTTATTTCGCGCAACAAAAATACTACTGCCAACACGCACCATGGTGCTGCCAGATTCTATGGCCAACAGGTAATCTCCGCTCATGCCCATTGATAATTCAGTAAATAGAGGCAGCTCAAAACTTTCTGCCATTTTATTTCGCAATTCGCGCAACAAATCAAAGGCGGTTTTTTGTTCAGATTGGCTTGCGCCCAGTTTGCCAATTGTCATTAATCCTTTTATTTGAATTTGTTTAAGATCTTCATTGAGGATGGTTTCAATTAATTCCGGTAAATCATTTTTATCAACACCGTATTTGTCGGGATCGTTGCTGACATTCACTTGTATGAGTGTCGACAAGCTTTGATTGGCGCTGCTCATAGATTGGTTAATTTTTTTAGCAAGTTCCAGGGAGTCAAGGGTGTGCAACCATTGAAATCTCCCGGGTAAATATTTGGCCTTGTTGTTTTGCAAGTGGCCAATAAAGTGCCAGACAGCTGTTTTATTTTGCAGGTGATCAATTTTGTTGCGGGCATCCTGAATGGTATTTTCGCCAAAATCTTCCTGGTTCGCAGACAAGGCCGCCTGGACGGCTGCAAGGGGCTGGGTCTTGGAGACAGCAATCAAGCGAATGTCCCGGGCTAACCTGCCGGATCTGGCAGCCGCCTCACTGATTTGCGCTCGTACACGCAGGATGTTGTCAGTAATGATAGCCGGGGATGCCGGGATTGTTGGGGTTGTTACCATGGGGGATATATAACACCAGCCACTAGGGGTGGTCGAGTTTGCCGGTACAAGCAGGTACTAAAGATATAAAAAGTAGAGAAGTGTTACCACGTAGTTCTTTATCGCCGCGCCAAATAAGCCCTTGGATCCACAGCCTTGCCCCGACGATAGACCTCAAAGTGCAGGTGGGGGCCGGTTGATCGGCCTGAGGAGCCAACCTTGCCAATCGGTTGACCCTTGATGACCCGGTCGCCGACCTTGACCAGCAACTCAGAGGCATGGGCATAACGGGTGGCATACCCCTGACCATGGGTTAATTCGATTAACCGGCCATAACCGGATTTAGGCGCGGCATAGGCCACGACGCCATCGCCCATGGCCTTGATAATGGTGCCAAAACGAGAGGCAATATCGACCCCTTCATGGTAGCCCCGACGGCCGGTAAACGGGTCAGCACGTACGCCAAAGGGGGAACTGACCCAACCCCCGGTAACCGGCC
>CAJVXY010000014.1 GCA_913009895.1 uncultured Acidiferrobacteraceae bacterium
TTTCTTTTTTTTTTTTTCAAGCAGAAGACGGCATACGAGATATATCAGTGTGACTGGAGTTCAGACGTGTGCTCTTCCGATCTGCCCGGACTATTCGCGCCTTTTCATCAAGCTCTTCGCTTGGTCCTTCCTGTCCTGGCGCTGGACGCTGAATATCAGAACCCTCTGCAATTCGTGTAGCCCTCAGACTTTCAAGCCAATCTCTTAAATGTAACGTTGAGATACAATCATCGGCGTTATAGCCCTGAACGGTTTCCTTGGTTTTATCATCAATAGAGGGAATATCGTTCAATTCCAGTCCTGCTGATAGTACTGTCAAGGCAACGTTGGCATCATGCAAGGGAACTTTACGATTGAAACTAAAGAAAGGTTCCAATTTTTTTAGGGAATAACTCTCCACACTGGCCCTGAGAGCATTCCTTACAACACTCAAAAGATCAACAAAGATCTTGCCTCGCAAGAAATTATCAATCTCCTGTTCCTTCGTTGCATAGCGCCCCATTAACCGCTTCAGCGCTCCAGGTTCATAAGAAGCGTAATGATAAACATGAAGATCAGGATACTGCTCTAGTCTTGCTGTTACAAAATCGACAAACCGTTCAAATACAGCTTTTTCTGCTGCTCTATCGAAAGCCCATTCGGCAACATACTGAACTTGACCATTTTCATCATTGAAGGCAAAGCCAAATAGATACTCAATGCCTTCTTCTCCGACGAACTGATCACTTTCAATATCAAAAAAGATATCGCCGTCGGAAGGTTCCGGTAACGCTGCAAATCCGGTTTCTTCAATCACGTCAAGAAACTCAATCTCGTTCTTACCAGTTTCCAGCGATTTCAGTTGAATGGCGGCTTGTGCCCTTACCTTCTCAAGTGCGATGGGCGAACCTTTACGAGGCTTAAAAGCAATTGAAGATAGCTCACCTAGAGCATGCAGCGTAGCGATACCATTCGTTTGTAGTTCGGTGATTTGGGCTTTTGAAATATTGGCTACAAGACAAAGATGGTCATCCGCTCTCCGTTTCTTATCACAATTCTGTTTCCACCGGCATATATCACAATGTGCTTTGGGATCAGGGTATGTTACAAAATTCTGGGTTTCATCAGCCGCTAATTCCGCCGATCTTTTAACCTGCCTGAAGTACGCAGCATACTCAGGATAACGAAATTTCTGCGGTTCATAATCTGTCCATGGAGAGACAATATATAGATTTTCAGGATCGATGCCCTGTATGTGGGAGAGCAGATCAGCGTAGAGACAAAGCTGTAACACACTACCACCTTTGGTTTCTCGTGCGAGTTTCGTATCAATAACTTCGTATGACCAGTCGCCGAGAGATGAGGGTACAGGAACACGCTTTAATATGTCGGCACGTCCTGTCCAACATCCCTGGCGCAGAGCAGCCTGGAAGATAATGTCCTTACCTTCTCTCATTGCATTTAACGTGGCCTGTACGGTCTTATCGTTTATTCCCTCTCCTTCAATGAAACAAATTTCATGCCCTTGTGATTTTAAATAGTTGATAAAGTCCTGTTCATGCCGGAATCCACGCTCTCGAAGAATCTCCAGCAAGGGATCGTAATAATCAGGCTTCGCCAATGATCCGGTAGCAACCTGGAGATCAAGCGCACTCAGATGACCGCAGTTCAAATGCCCTACGAGATCAGATGCACTAAGATAAATGATTCTATTTTCTTTTTTCACTTCACTCTCAGCGTTTCTAGCTGACAACGTATATAACTGAATCCGCTATCAATGCATTTGTATTTTTGACGTAAACCTTCAATCTGGCCTTAGGGTAATGATATGTTTCGCATCTCACTAACATGAAACATTTTCCATCTTACATATTCACCGGATTCGTTAAAATAAATCTATCTTACTAGTGTTTTTTCGATTCAGCTATTTCAAAGTGTGGGTCATTCAGAACGTCCGCTTTCGCTGCCTCTTTGTCATCCTAGCTTATAATTTGAACGTCTACTCCAGGCTGCTCAATACTGAAAGCAGATGTTCTGTAACGACAACTTGAATGACGCGGGTCACAATCTCAACAGGAATCAGTACGCCATATAAATGCAATCGTCTCAAAGCACTAGCTAGATCTGTCCGGCCTATGGAAATAAAGGCCCAACCGGAACAAAGAAAGCTCAACAAAATGCCGAATATGCCCTAACTGGACCATACTCTCCGAACGTATATGAATTTGTTTCTTGCTACCACGAGTGAGACGGAATTGATAGGTTCGGAACAACAAGAAAGGGTATTCGTGATTATGTATTACGTTCAAGGTAAATATTTTTGGTGTGAACGATGGGAGAGAACGGTCGATTTCAATAACATTTTGCGCGTTTTTTGAACGCTCATTTTTCGGAGTGTATCCGGTGTAAACTACTTCTGACTCCAAGGAAGTTTTAGTGCCACCTATATTTTCGATTTCGAACTGAGTGTTTATTTCCAAAGTTGATTGGTCTATCGTTCTAATCGTTTGATCAAGTAGGCGTATCTTCAATCGAGGTCTATCTCTATAAAGCTTCCACCAGAATACAACTCCGCCACTCCCGCCGAGAAAATACAAAACTCTGAGCAGATCCTCCAAAAAGTAAGAGCTGATAGATAATATGACTTCAGTCAATTTGTGGCCCTCCAGTACTAAGGCCGACCATTATGTCATACGGAATTCTATCTAGCTCAGAAACACTGTTATCGAACAGCATTTTGTGGTTCAGTCACCAAAAGGACCAGGTTATTATAAATGGTATCATTGTTATCTTTGTCGTATGCCTAACGTTAGAATTAAGGGTCAGGCGGTTTTTTTACGCTAATCAAATGGAATCATATTAAAGATCAATTCTCAAAAAACCTGTGTATCTTTGCTTCCCTAGCAGCTGTCTCCATTAAACTATCAACTGTTGTAAATAATGAATAAGCATTTATGTTCATTTTATTTAACTCTTGAAATACTTTATTTTGCTCTGTGCTTGGTAAATTAAATTTCCATATTAGATCTTGTCTTGCTGCCTCATGTTTCTTTGCGTTATCAACATTCACATCCTCGTGATTTGCCAGATAATAGGTATCGTCTTCTTTTATCATGCACATGGTATACACGCTCTGCTGTAGAAAGTGGCGCCGATGAATTGTCGCTGTTGGCCCAAATGTAATGATATGTGGTTTATTGCTTGATGTAACTTTAGCGCCTGCGACAAATTCCTGGTAAACATATACAGATACATAACGCGCAGAAGGCTTAATATTTCTAAATGCAAAAAATAATGCGACATATGGAGATTCTGTCCAATCTAGAAGTGGTGACGGAAATCCATGATGTCTTAGATATGCAAAGTATTGATAAACAGGCATGCCAAGAAATGTTATAAATGTTTTGTTTTTAAGTTCCTCTCTAAATTCATAAGGTTCAGGAATATCCCATAACTTCTCTGTGAATGTTTCAACTCTTGATTTTACGCTACGAGCAAATTTGTAATATTTATTTAGTGATACTTTATTATTTATAAACCTTTCCAGAGTCGTATCGAGCTCCCACTTGCTATCTGATTGGCCACGATAATAGTATTCAGTGACGCCTGACCCGCTTCCTTTGGTTAGATTCTCACTACAACCATCAAGCTGAAGTAATGCATCTACAAACTCTTCCCATGAATTTAGTGTTAATTCCTGCATGATGATCTCTAATAATTGTCTAGTCGAGCTTAGATATAATCAATCTACCAGCTGGCTCTCATCTGAATTAGCATCTATGCCAGATACTGCTATCCGATTTAAATAATCAAGAATCATTAACTTTCTTCCATCGCTGAGACCTGACAACTAATTTCACTGCTCGTGTATTAGCAGTTATTAATATTGCCTAGGTTGATCAAAGAACACATAATACACCATTGCTGAATGGCAGCTTTCGCTGCAAAGCGTACACTGGTGCAGTTTACTTTAATGACCGCAATTGGGCGAGAATAGTCAATTTGTCTCTAGATTTAACTTCACCGTGGACGCAGCCGACGCAGATGAAGAAAAATTCGGAAAGCGAGACGTTTGTTCGAGGCAAATATCACGTTAGTGATATTCCGAGTTCGGCTCGCTTTGGGGATTTTTTGAATCTGGGGAGGGAATCCCGTAGGGACAAGTCCCCGGGTGTCCTTCTCTTTGGTTACTTTCTCTTGGACAAGCAAGAGAAAGTAACTGGGCTATCGGGACCAGCCCCGATTAATAGCCCTTAAAGCCCGCCGCAGGCGAACAAACTAAACCCGCCGAAACCGATACAACACAATCTTCCCCAAAAGATTAGGAAACAACCGCAACCCCAAACTGGTACGATGGACTTGATCTACGGCCTGTCTTTGCAGAATCTTAAAGCCCATTTTTTTACACAAGTCTTCAAAATCCCTGATGGTACAAAGATGGATGTTGGGCGTGTCATACCATTGTTCTGGCAAGCAGCGGGTCACGGGCATTCGGCCTTTGAATGTTAATTGCATCCTGGCGTTCCAGTGACCAAAATTAGGGAAGGTTACAATGCCTTCCGTGCCGACTCGTAACATTTCCTCTAGTAAAAGATCCGGTCGACGCATTGCCTGTAATGTCATTGACAGGATGACATAGTCGAAGGCATTTTTATCAAAGTCAGACAGGCCCTCATTCAGGTTCACATGAATAACATTGACACCAGAACGAATACACTTGGCAATGTAATCATCATTTATTTCCAGCCCATAACCGGTAACATTTTTTTGTTTTTGTAAATTAGCCAGTAATGCGCCATCGCCGCAGCCAAGATCGAGTACGTGGCTCCCTGGTTTAATCCAGTCAGCGATCAGTGCCAGATCAGGACGGTTTAGTTGATTGTTGATGCTCATAACTCAGATGCCACCCGTTCCATATAAGCGCCAAATATTTCCATATAATGTGGAATTTTCATGAGAAAGGCATCATGTCCGTGGGTGGCCTTGATTTCGGCATAACTAACATTCAGGTCATTGTCATGGAGGGCTTTGACAATTTCACGGGCACGTGAAGGCGCGAATCGCCAGTCACTGGTAAAAGAGACGACTAAAAAATCGGCTTTGGCATGACTGACGGCTTTCGTCAAATCATTGTCATAATCACTGGCAGGATCAAAATAATCCAGTGCCTTGGTCATGAGCAAATAGGTATTGGCATCAAATTTACCAACAAAACTGTCGGCCTGGTAACGCAAGTAACTTTCGATCTCGAATTCAACTTCGTAACCAAAATCAATTCTTTCGTCGCGTAATTGCCTGCCAAATTTTTCCCGCATACTGTCATCAGAGAGATAGGTGATATGACCTAACATGCGGGCAATTCGTAAACCACGGCTAGGCTCAGTGTTGTGGTCATAAAACCGGCCTTTGTGAAAGTCAGTGTCAGTGACAATCGCCTGTCTTGCCACCTCATTAAAACCAATATTCTGGGCTGTCAATTTTGCTGCCGCGGCAATGGTAATGGCATGGCGTAGCCGATCAGGATAATCGATTGACCATTGCAATACCTGCATGCCCCCAAGGCTACCGCCAATCACTGCCGCCCATTGTTTGATACCAAGCACGTCACTTAAACGTGCCTGGCTCTGGACCCAGTCTTTTACGGTGACAATCGGGAAGTCGGGGCCAAAGGGTTTGCCCGAAGCCGGGTTAATGCTTGATGGACCGGTTGATCCAAAACAACCCCCCAGGTTATTCGAGCCAACAACATAAAATTTGTTTGTATCTATAGGCTTGCCGGGCCCAATAAAATTTTCCCACCAGCCAGGTTTTTTATCGTCTGGCGTATTGTAACCGGCAACATGATGATTGCTTGAAAGGGCGTGACAAATCAGGATGGCATTCGATTTTGCATGATTCAGTTTGCCGTAGGTTTCATAGGCAAGGTCGTATTCCTGGATGACGGCGCCGCTGACCAAATTAAGAGGCTGGTCAAAGTGGTGCGTCTGCGGGGTAACCAGTCCAACAGAGTCGGACGGGATTTTGTCAGGCATGCGAATCAGTCTCTATATAAATAAAAATGACTGATTGAGTCTATACAGTGCTGCAGGTCTCGTAAATAAAAATCAGGCCATAAACAAGAGACCGGCCGGCCGGGTAGCCAGTATTATTTTCGGGACTGCCTGGCAGGGTTATTTGAGTCGAGTATCTGCTTCGCTGGCGAAAGGGTCATCGGGACGGTCAAAAAACATATGCTGCTCAATACGGTCCCTGATATAGCGGGTTGTCTTGAGTTGTTTCTTGAGCTCTTCCTTGATGCCTTCCAGTTCATTGATACGATCGCCGATGCTGCTTTGTTGCTCGGATATTTTACGTAAGTTTTCGGCGCGACGATCAATGGAATCTTTATGTTCCTGGATTTGTAATATAACCGGACCCATGATCGCTTTTCCCCAGGCACGAACATCATCGTTACACTGGCTGAAAGTATTACGTGCGTGGCTGACCATGGTGATGAAAAAACGTTTAATAACAAAATGCTGCTCCGTCACAACCAGGATTGTGCTGTTCCTGAAACGTTCAGCATCCCGGTGCAGGCGTGACAGGCTGTTCATGTAAGGGCGCATGGAAAAACTGCTGGATTTAATTTTAACTAATCCATATTCAAGCTGAAATTCCTTATAAGTGGATTCCACCATGTCTTTGAGCACGTGCGCCTGTTTGTTAACTTCCTGCATGGTCTCAATCGCGCCATCGAAGAAAGTGCGCATGCCGACTTTAAGTCCTGTGGTTGTCCATGCCTCATGCATGTCTCTACGTGTATGAGAAATTAATTTATCAAAGCTCTTAAGGCTCAGGTAAGTTTGCAGGATATGGGCCTGCTCGGAGAGTTTTGCCCGACAGGTGTTAAACGTCTCAAGCTTTTTATCATAGGTCTCCTGTTCCTGGTTGACACGTTCGATGATGTCCTGGATGACACTTTGATTTTTGCCGCGCAATCCCTTTAATTCTTCCAGTTGTTTGACCACGCTTTTTAGTTTGACTTCAACCAGTGCATCGGTGTTGTCGACCATGGAGCCAACCTGGTTGACCAGTTTGTCATGGACCAGTTGTTGCTTGAAAGGAATGACCTCTTTGGAAAGCTTGGTTTCGAGTGCCGGCAGGCCGCTACGATCAAGCAAGACACTATCATTCTGGATTTTGCCAATCAGGCCCTTTAAGGCAGACACAGGGTAAACCTGGGTCTTGGTGATATTCAGGGCATAGGCAGTTTCCTGGGTTTGGCGTGAAATACTGGCAGCGATTGCCTCTTCCCCACGCAACTCATCCCACAAGGTATCGACCTTATTCAGTACCGCTACCCGTCGTCCCTCAGAGCCCTCGGTGGCAGGTCTAACGTATTTATTCCAGACATCCAGGTCTGATCGGGTGACACCGGTATCGGCAGACAAAACGAACAAAACCGCATGGGCATTAGGCAACATGTCCAGGGTCAGTTCCGGCTCCGAACCCAGTGAATTAAGTCCGGGGGTGTCAACCACCACCAGGCCTTTTCTCAGGAGTGGGTGCGGGTAATTGATAATGGCATGGCGCCAGACCGGGATGTCGACCATGCCGTCACGGGCAATGCCAGACTCGCTACCCTCAAGATTTGGATCATACAGCCCTAACTTGCTGGCTTCCTGGACTGAGACTCGCTTGTTTTTGACCAGTTCCTGGAAAACCTCTGCCATTTTGGTGGAGTCATTTAAGGTTAACGGTAGTTTGCTCCACTGGGCGGGAGCCCGTTTGTACTCGGCAACCGATTTTTCATTTTCTCTTGTCTCTATTGGTAGCAACATAATGCAGGGAGGTTGTTTCTCGTCATAGAGTAACTCGGTAGGGCACATGGTGGTGCGGCCGGCATCAGTCGGCAGCAGTCGTTCTTTATGATCGGCGAAAAAAATGGCATTGATTAATTCTGTTTTGCCGCGGGAAAATTCACCGACAATGGCAATGGTCAGCTTGTCTGACTTAAGGTCTTCAATTAACTCATAAATTGGTAAATCAGCCAGGCCTTTGCTTTGCTCATGGTGCTCAACAAACTGCATGTAATCCTGCATAGCGGTTAACAGCCCTTGTCGCCAGACGTTATAGTCGTCCAATTGACTGCTCAATGCGCTTATGAGGGCGGTTCCACCAATTTTTGGCAAAGGAGTTTTAAATGGAAATTTACCGGCTGGGCGGCCACCAAAAGACTTAACGTTTTTTTGTGCCATCGGCTGACCTTGACGAACGACTGTACTGCCTTGTGATGCCATCGAATTTACCCTTGTCTTTGAATATTCGTTTTATTTTATTTAGTGCCCACACAGGCCAATTATCAGCCAAATCTTTAACCATACTCCCGTAAACGTCTGGAGTTCTCAGGTAATGTGGTGATAATTGAGTGTCCATGTCAGAAAACTATAGCAGCTATTTCTGATATCCAAGCTGCCACCAACGGCCGCCATTAACGATATCGTTGCAGGCAATACGGGCACTTTCCTTTATAATTAGCTCTATGGCAGGGGGGCGTCAAGCAAATTACCATAATTTCAGTATAAACGGCCCATTTTCACTGCCGTTTGGACCCCGCAGGCACGTAAACTGGCTATTTTACAAAAAGTCGCAAATGCTTAACGTTTTATTATAGATTTAATAGCTTGTAGATAATTTCAGGATATTTATTTAATACCCCTGCTAATTCGTGAGATTATAGAAACAACAGGGCAAAATCCCGCAAGGGTTGTACCAGCAGGATTAAAAGCAATTGCAGTACAACCAGCACAGCAATCGGTGACAGATCAATACCCGAAATTGGCGGAATCAGTCGCCGAGCCGGAGCCAGGACGGGTTCCGAGAGGCTTACCATCAGGCCAATTGCCGGATTGTGTCCGCCATGGGGGTTAATCCAGCTAATAATAATACGAACAAATATGGTCACCAGGAAAACGTATAACACCATGTTGATCAAATCAGCCAGCGCTAATATGCCCAGACCGGCTGGTGACAAAAATTCTCCGTGGATCAAACCCGGGATAAATTTGAGCCCCAGGCCCGGTTTTCCAATCAGAAAAATTTCAGTACTTTGAAGTATTAACAACACCACCACTGAGGCCAGGTCAATTCCCCAGAGCCCCGGTACAAATTTACGAAATAATAAAACGGGCGGGTTCGTGATCCGCACCAGGAATTGTGAAACAGGATTATAAAAATCTGCCCGCACTACTTGCAGTAAAAAGCGCAACATGATGACCAGGATGTATAAATCAAAAACAATCTGTATCAAATAGATAAAAGCCTGGCTCATGTACCCGTTCATTTGTTTAACCCCGGAAGTATTTTTTTTGTGAGTGTGGTTGTGGCTGTGACAATATTAATATCGGATTTAGATCAATTACTTTTTACCAAATATCTCGGCCAATTCATTTGATCTTGCTGTTGCTGCATTAATTGCACGGGTAAATAGCTGGTCGATATTCCCTTGCTCCAGAACGTTAATAGCGGCCTCGGTAGTACCACCCGGTGAGGTGACTCGATGCCGTAGTTTGGCTGGTTCTTCGCTACTTTCCAAGGCCATTCTGGCGGCCCCCAGGGCGGTTTCAAGGGTCAGTAGCCGGGCTGATTTTTGATCAAGGCCCGCCTTGATGGCGGCTGATTCCATGACTTCCATGACCAGCAGGAAATAAGCCGGTCCGCTGCCGGAAAGAGCGGTAATCACATCCAGTAGTGCTTCATCCTCGACCCAGACTGCCACGCCGGTGGCGCGCATGATTGTTTCGGCCTGCTCCCGTTGTTCCTTGCTCGTGTATTCATTTGCGAATAAACCACATGCGCCTGAACCAATGAGTGCGGGGGTGTTTGGCATGACGCGAACAATGGACGCCTCTTTGCCTATCCAGCGGACAAGGTCGCTTGTGCGAATGCCGGCAGCAATGGATATGATCAGTGGATTTTTTTCGGCCAGTGGACCAGCAATTTCCAGCACTACCTCGGCCAGCATTTGCGGTTTTACGGCCAACACAAGAATATCCGCGCGGTCTACAACCGCCGCATTATCAACGACTATCTCGACGCCTAATGCCTGTTCGGCACCCTGTCTTTGCGCCTGATCAGGGTCTGACAAAAGAATATTTTTTTTTGGCCAGTCATTGGCTATCAGGCCACCGGCCATGCTTCGGGCCATATTACCGGCTCCGATAAAACCAATCTTTAGTTTGGATATAGACGTTGTCATGGATTAAGTCTCAATTTCCTTCTGTTTTGCTTCGTTTGTCGGCCAGCCTGCCCAAAAATGGGTTATTTCGCAAGCAGGTTGTTTTCGACCTTGTGTGTAAGCCTTGGGCAGTTATACTAAAAAAACAGTATTATATAATTATAATTTCAATCAGCACATTAAGTGCGAAATCAGGAGTAGATTCTACCTGGAGAGCCTATGGACGTTGCCGAACTACTAGCCTTTGCCTATAAACAAAACGCCTCAGATATTCACCTATCTTCGGGATTACCGCCAATGATTCGTGTCGACGGTGAAATCAAACGAATTAATGTTGATCCACTGGATGACCGTACCGTACATAATATGGTCTACGACATCATGAATGATAAACAACAAAAGGATTTTGAGGAATTCCTGGAGTGTGATTTTTCGTTCGAGTTACCCAATATCGCGCGATTCCGTGTTAATGCCTTTAACCAGAATCGTGGCCCGGCCTCAGTTTTCCGGATTATCCCGTCAAAAATCCTGACCCTGGAACAGTTAAACGCGCCGGAAATGTTCAAGAAAATTGCCGAGCAGCCGCGGGGCATCGTACTGGTGACCGGGCCTACTGGCTCGGGTAAATCCACTACCCTGGCAGCCATGATGGATCATGTGAACGAGACAAAACATGAGCATATCCTGACCATCGAAGATCCGATTGAGTTTGTTCACCAAAGTAAAAACTGCCTGGTCAACCAGCGCGAGGTGCATCGGGATACGCTTGGATTCTCGGAAGCGTTGCGGTCAGCACTGCGAGAGGATCCGGATATAATCCTGGTAGGTGAAATGCGTGACCTGGAAACTATTAGCCTGGCATTAACGGCTGCAGAAACCGGCCACCTGGTATTTGGTACCCTGCATACCAGTTCAGCTGCCAAGACTATTGACCGTATTGTCGATGTATTCCCGGCAGCAGAGAAAGACATGGTGCGTGCCATGTTGTCTGAATCCTTGCGCGCAGTCATATCGCAGACCCTTTGTAAAAAAATTGGCGGCGGCCGGGTAGCAGCTCACGAAATAATGATAGGCACACCCGCCATTCGTAACCTGATTCGAGAAGGCAAAATTGCCCAAATGTATTCAGCCATTCAAACCGGCCAGAAAGAAGGCATGACCACGCTTGATCAAAATCTACTGGGATTGGTACAGGCTCGCCAGGTCACCATGGAAGAGGCGCGCATCAAGGCGGCCAACAAAGAAAGTTTCACAGCGAGTGTTAACGCAGGTGGCGGTGAAGGCAAGGCTCAGTTTGGATCTAAATAAAAGCTTGAAGGATAGCCCGCATGGTATTTAGTGACCTATTAAAATTAATGAAGCATAAAAATGCTTCCGATTTGTTTATTACTGCAGGTGTTGCACCTTCAATCAAGGTAGACGGCAAAATTATGCCGGTCACCAAACAGGCGCTGACCCCGGAACAATCGCGGGCCATGGCTTATGGCATCATGAATGAGCAGCAGCGACGAGATTTTGAGGAAGCGAACGAGTGTAACTTTGCAATCGCACCCAAAGAAATTGGTCGCTATCGTGTCAATGTATTTATCCAGCAAGGACAGGTAGGTATGGTGCTGCGCACCATTGAAACGGACATTCCAAGATTTGATGATCTGAACCTGCCCAAAGTCCTGGCGGATATTTCCCTGACAAAACGTGGCCTGGTTATTTTTGTTGGTGGTACCGGCTCTGGTAAATCAACCTCGCTGGCTGCCATGATCGGTTATCGCAACGAATACAGTTATGGACATATTATTACCATTGAAGACCCGATCGAATATGTCCATGAGCATAAAAACTGCATTATTACCCAGCGCGAGGTGGGCGTGGATACTGAATCATTTGGTACTGCATTAAAAAATACCCTGCGCCAGGCCCCCGATGTGATTCTTATTGGTGAAATACGGGCACGGGAAACCATGGAATATGCCGTGCAGTTCGCCGAGACTGGCCACTTATGTTTATCGACATTGCATGCCAACAGTGCCAACCAGGCCCTGGATAGAATCATTAACTTTTTTCCGGAAGACCGAAGGGCACAGTTGCTGATGGATTTGTCTTTGAACCTGAAAGCGGTGATTTCTCAACGACTGATACCCTTAAAAACAGGTAAAGGGCGTGTACCAGCAGTAGAGGTAATGATTAATTCGCCGTTGATTGCTGATTTGATCATGGAAGGCAGTATTCACGAGCTCAAGAGCCTAATGGCCAAATCAGAAGAAGCAGGTATGCAGACATTTGATCAGTCACTTTTTAACTTGCTAGAGGCTGATTTAATTTCTTATGATGAAGCATTGAGGAATGCAGATTCCGTTAATGACTTGCGCTTACGAATCAAACTGGAAGGCAAGGGCGCCAAGAGCCGGGACCTGGGCGATTCCATGAATGACATTACTTACACGTAAGTATTTATTGTATTACCAATAGCGATATGGTTTGCTTAAAAAAAACCTAAAACAATAATCAGACCAAACTATTTACGAGAAATGCAGTATTTTGACATAGAAGAATTAATGGGCAATGAACTGCCCATGAGATTGCCAACGGAAACCAAAATGGGCGTATGGAAGCGCAGTACGGGTTATGAGGTGATTTTACCTTATCGACACAAACGTATTTTCTGGTTTTTATTATTCACGGGTTTTGTTGCCCTGCTCCTCGCCGAATATTTTATTGCCTATTATTTTTATCCTGATATGGCATTGCTCAGTATTGGCCAGCAGGCAATCTGGTATTTTGGTTATGTCGTACCAATCGTTGTTTATGTGAGCGCAATCGGCATTATTGTTTCCATTGCCAGGACAGCACAGGTACGCATTGATATGACACCGTTGACCATGATGTTCACGCGCATCAGGCCGTCAGGACCTGCAAAAAAGGTAGGCGAGGTTGCCGTCAGGCAAATTCAGGGTATCAGTATTGATGAAAAGCGGGGATTGTTGATAGAAGGATCAATTGACGAAATGACCTACTCAGTCTGGGTGGCACGAGGTCTGCGTCATGAAGACTTGCATTACCTGGCATTACTGATGGGGAAAAATGCCCAAATGAATCTCCAGGACGTTGGTGGCTACGAATCACAAATCCTGTAAACAATTTTTTTAATCATTGTCACTTGCCGTGTAGACAAGTTCCCCACCAACAAATGTGTGCGTCACTTTACCAGTAAATTCCCAGCCTATGAACGGAGAGTTCGTACCCCGGCTAACGAAATTTTCTTCAGTTAAAATCCAGCGCTGCTCAGGATCGATAACACAAATATCCGCAGTTGCACCAATCCCAAGGTTGCCAGTATCAACACCAATAATTTTTGCCGGATTGGTGGTAAGTAGCGCAATTGCTTTTTCGATTGTTAGCAGTTTTTTATCCACCAGCTTCAGTGTCAGGGGTAATAAGGTTTCGAGCCCGGAGATACCTGGAGCGGCAATGGCAAAAGGTGCTAATTTGGCATCCGGTTCGTGGGGTTGGTGGTCGGAGCATATGGCCGTGATGACACCAGACTGTAATCCAAGTCGCAGTGCATCACGATCCCGGGTACTTCTGAGCGGTGGCATGACGTGGCACTGGGTATTGTAATAGCCAATATCGTGTTCAGTCAGGTGCAAGTGATGGGCTGTCACATCGGCTGAAACATTAAGCCCCCGGGACTGGGCTTCGGTTATCATCTCAACTGCACGTGCGCTCGAGAGTCCGCAAAAATGTGCCCGTACACCCGTATGTTCTATCAAGGCCAGGTCCCGGGCTATACCGACGGTTTCAGCGGCCTCAGGTATGCCGGGCAAACCGAGGCGGGTGCCCACTTCACCTTCGTGAACACATCCATCACCATGCAACCAGGGATCTTCTGAATGAAGAAACACGGTCAAATCAAAGCTGACTGCATATTCCATGGCCCGGCGCATGACCAGGGTATTGGTAACCGGGTTGAGACCATTGGTAATGCCAACACAGCCTGACTCATCAAGGGCTTCCATGTCTGATAGTTGTTTACCTTCCAGGTTTTTTGTTAACGCCCCCATGGGGTGGATGAATGACATGCCAAATCGCCAGGCCCGGTGCTGGATCATTTGCGCCATAGCGGGTGTGTCAATCACCGGTTGCGTGTCAGGTGGACAACAAAAGGTTGTGATGCCCGCAGAAACGGCTGCCAGGGTTTCACTTTCAATTGTTGCTTTGTATTCCAGTCCTGGTTCGCGGGGACGGGCGCGCAAATCAACCAGGCCCGGACAAATTAATTTTCCCCTGGCATCAATTTCTCCTATTGTTTTAAATTTTTCAGGCGCCTTACCGATTGCCTGGATAAAGCCTTCATCGTCAATATAAATATCAGTTTTTTTACTGATATCGTTGCCAGGGTCAATCAGGTGACCATTTTTAATCAGGTAACCCATTAACTTCCAGCCTCCTTATTTTTTTTGCTGCCACCCATTATCAAGGCCATCACCGCCATGCGAACTGCGATGCCATTACTGACCTGGGGCAGGATTGTGGCCCGGTCACTGTCGGCAACAGATGAGTCTATTTCCAGGCCGCGGTTCATGGGGCCGGGATGCATGACAATAGCATCGTCCTGGGCAACAACTAATTTTTCTTCAGTAAGACCATACAAATTAAAGTACTCCTGCTCGCTGGGGATCAGGGCACCTTGCATGCGCTCACGCTGGATCCGGAGCATGACAATCACGTCCACCCCTTCAAGTCCTTCGTACATATCAAAGTAGGGATGAGTGCCTAAACGTTCAATTGCGACTGGTAATAATGTCTTGGGCGCAATGACCCGTACTTCAGGTACGCCGAGGATATTGAGTATATGTATCAATGAACGTGCAACACGGGAATGCATAATGTCGCCGACAATGGCAACCTTGATTTTTTTAAAATCTTTACCGTACTGGCGCATGGTGTACGCATCCAGCAGTGCTTGTGTGGGGTGGGCGTGACGACCATCACCGGCATTAATAATGCGTACGTGGGACGGTGCATGTTTGGCTACCAGGTGAGCAGCACCGGCATCAATGTGCCTGACAATAAAAAGATCGGTATGCATGGCCTCCAGGTTATTAATGGTGTCCAGCAAGGTTTCACCCTTGTTCGTAGACGAGTCGCCAATATTAAAGTTAATGACATCCGCAGACAGTCGTTTGGCGGCAATTTCAAAAGTTGTTCGGGTGCGGGTACTGGCTTCAAAAAAAAGGTTAACCACGGTTTTACCGCGCAATAACGGGACTTTTCTGATTTGTCTTTCGCCAACTGAAATAAATGTTTCGGCTGTATCAAGTATTTCCAGGATTGTTTTTTGATCCAGCCCGTCAATACTTAACAGGTGACGCAATCTTTTATTACTGTCAAATTGCAGATCACCACTCATATTTGCCTCTCACCCTTCATGTAAGATTATCGTCGTCACCTGATTTTTGTACGGTTAAGGCCAGTAGCCCGGTATTCTCATCGCGTGATAATTTAATTTGTTCGCCTTTAGGTAACGTGATGGTTTCACCCACTATGTCGGCCCGGATAGGCAATTCTCTTGAGCCACGTTCGATCAAAACAACCAGGGTAATAGAGGCTGGCCTGCCGTAATCAAAAATTTCATTCATGGCGGCCCGGATAGTGCGGCCGGATTGCAATACGTCATCAATGAGTATGATGTGCCGGTCTTCAACATCTACCGGCAGGTCTGATGCCTTTACTTTGGGATTGAGGCCAATACGGGTGAAGTCATCCCGGTAAAACGAAATGTTCAGTGTTCCCAGTGCTGGTTTAATATCCAGGTCACGATGGAGAAGTTCAGCAATCCAGGCACCGCCAGTATGGATGCCAATAAAAACAGGATCGAGATCCAGTTTGGGTTTTAATGCAGCTGCCATGTTTGCCAGCGTGGCATTTATGTTTATCTGGATGTCTGTTTTATTGTTCAAGTTTTTATATAATCTAATTTAATATCTGGTTGCGTATTTAAACCACAAAGAACGCCAAGAATGCAGTTATTCTTAAAAAAATAAAATACTAAATAAAATACTTTAGACAAGATTAACAAGATTTACTGGATTACACCTTAAATCTGAACCCAGCCTGTAAAGTCAAATCATCCTGTTAATCCCGTAAATCCTGTCAAGATGTTTTGTTCTTGCCTTAAATTAAAACAATGGCCTTTCTCGCACATCCTCTGTGTGACGTACAGGGATGTTCAGGATCAGCCTTGGCAGCTCATGTTCTTTGTATTTCATAGTTCTTATGAATCACAGTCTTCATCAAGGAACGCCTGTAAAATTGTTTGCGCGGCCATTTCATCAATTTTTGGTTTGGTACCCGGTCTGATCGCCACGCCAGCCACCTGCAGGCGATGTTTTGCTTCAACCGTCGTCAAGCGTTCGTCCACCATATGAATGGTCAGATTGTATCGACCCTTTAACTGATTACCAAATTTTCGAGCCAGATCAGTCACGGGATTATCGCTGTCATCCATTTTTAAGGGCAGACCGACAATCAATGCAGCAGGACGCCACTCAGCAACCAGTTTGCCAATGCTCATCCAGTCAGGCCCTTTTTTGCCAACATGAATGGTTGTCAGTGGTTGTGCCAGTCCGGATTCTTTACTGCCGACTGCCACGCCTATTGTTCGTTCTCCGTAATCAAATCCAAGATACACCCGCGGTCTCAAGCGTGCCCCGCCTCTCCGGAGAGGGCGTTCAAATCAACACCCATGGACTGGGCTGCTGCCTGCCAGCGTGATTCCAGGGCCGTCTCAAAAATTACTTTTCGATCTGCCGGGCCCGAAAGCCAGGTATTTTCACGAATCTCGTATTCAAGTTGGCCCGGACCCCAGCCCGCATAACCAAGGGCCAGTAAACATTTTTCAGGGCCCTGACCAGTGGCAATCGCCTGTAAAATATCCTGCGAGGTCGATAAGCCGAGATTCTCACTGATGGTTAATGTTGATTCCCAGTTTCCCAGTGGTTCGTGTAATACAAACCCCCGGTTTTCCTGTACTGGCCCACCCTGGTAAACAAATGAGCCGGGCAGGGCGGTATTATTTGATTCAATATCCAGTTGTTTAAGAATGTCATTAATCGATAGTTCAAGTTGGCGATTGATTGTTACGCCCATGGCACCTTCCGGGCTGTGTTCGCAAACCAGGGTGACAGTTCGGGAAAAATTGGGATCATTCAGCGCCGGCATGGCGATGAGGAATTGATTGCTCAGACTTGAGAAGTCAGACATACAGGGCGGAGTATCAGGCAGTCTTTGGAATCTTTCAAGTCTGCAGCATTTGAATTGAATAATTTTTTCAAAAATATCATTTTCCACGCCAGCCCTGTTCATTAAATTTCCAGGTGCGGGTGATATGCAGCAAGTCTGTTTCCTGACTTATTTTTTTTGGGAATGCCGAGAAGGGTGCGGATAAGGCCACGATACGCATGGCGGCATCATCAAGTAATTTATATCCTGAGGATCGAATAATACTGACTTCGTCAAGGCTGCCGTCTTTTGCCAGCACCACATCCAGCACCAGGTCACCAGAGAGACCACGACGCCGAGCCTCTTCCGGGTAATTGATATTGCCAACCCGTTCTACCTTGGCTTGCCAGGCCACCATGTAACCGGCGTATTTAAATTCTTTTGTCCTGGCATTGATGTATTTGCGCCGGGGTAATTGTTGGTATTCATTCCACTGCCTGCTCAACTGGGCATTGAGTCGAGAGCGTTCCAGTAAATATTGCTGGCTCTTTAACAGGCCGGGATTGGCAGGTAATACCTGGCGGTCTTGTTTGTCAGGCTGGGTACTGCTCTGCCAGATTTTGTTGCTTGATTTTGGCGTGGTCAGGAGCTCGGTTTTTTCTTTTGCTGATCTGATACGTGGACGTGGCATGGCTTGCTGGACCGGGATGGTGGCCTCACTTTCGCCAATTTCAGTGATGGGTAATGGACTTTTTACTGTTTCAGGTTTGGGCGTATTGCCGCCGCCCTGCTGGTTGGCTTGTGCCAGGTAGTCCGCTTTATCCGGTGCCTTGTCAGTATGGGTTTGAACCAGGGTAATTTCCATTGACGGTAAACCATCGATTTCCTGTAGTTTCGGCAACGCGAAGGTTACACCAAGAATAATGATCATGTGGGCGAGGATTGAAACAAAAAAACTGAGACCGGCCCGGTCATTGTTATCAAACTCACCAGCTTCATTTGTTTTACCAGACTTTATTTGGTTTGAGCCGGGGTGGCCAGTTTTTTTGTCAACTGACCTGGGGTAGCCAGATTTATCAGGGATTGAATTATTACTTGAATTATTGTCAAGGGAATTATTACCAGCGGCGTCAGAAATTAACCCTGCTCGATATGATTCTATGGTTGCAGTTTCTGTCATGACGAATTTTCGTAGTAAGTTCTATCGAGTATAGTTACTTTCTCTCGCCTTGCGAAGCTTTGTTACGATTTTTTTGACTATTTAACTCTATTCTTTGCAGCATAGGCATTTTCATTTGAAGCTTACCCGTAGTCGATAGATACAAGCTGGCAATTGTTTGCATTGATTTATCAACTTTTTGCCAGCCAGTGGGGCCGGCATTAAATAGTGCCTGGCAGGCGGCATTGGCAATCATGGCATTTTGGTGAATGACAATTACTGCCCCGGTGTCTGCCGTCGGTTTACCCGTTTTTGGATTAAAAACGGTTGTATAACGCGGGCCACCCAGGGTTTCATTGTCACCGTCAAGACGGCTTACACATAATGCCTCGCCATCTTTCATGGCGACTGCGGTGGCCCCTGTCTTGCCGCTTAATGATTTTACATTTTCAATGTGGGGTGTATTTTCTTTTGTACTGACACGAATAGTATTGCCCAGTGCAACCCTGATATTTTTTGCGCCTGTTGTCTTGAGGTAATCAAATACCATGTCAACTGTATAACCATGCAGCAAAGTCCCGAAGTCCAGTGCGATGTTGGTATTGGTGCTCCTGACCCTGATGCCTTGCAGTTCAATATCGTCCATGGTCGCTGCCGATCGGGCAACAGACTCATAAGCCTTTTTTGATGGCGGCAAGGCTGGTGCGCCTGTTTCACTATTGGCTGTGATATTCCAGAGCCTCATCAAGAGCCCGTTTCTTGCGGGGTTAAAATAGCCGAGACTGGATTTATAATATTCTTTGGATTTTGTTACTAGTGTGAAAACAGATGGATTGACGCTGGCCCATTCACCAGAACGCAACAGGCTGTTTAAACGTAACATGGGTCTGGAATCGACTGGATTCAGTATCGAGACCAAATAATCAAGATCGTTTTCGATTGTTGCGACTATCTCGGCACCGCTGGTTTTTGATTCAAACTCAATATTGATACAGGCATCAAAAATATTGCAGCGTTCAAATTTTGTAACCACGGGCTTGCTGCAGCTTGAAGCTGTTAGCAGGATAAATATCAGAAAAAAATATTTTTTAGATAATAGAATTTTGAGTGACCCGGTTATGGTTTATTTCTGCTGGCTCGCACTGATTGTTTCTTCAATGCTATCGAGAAATGTTGCGCTTATATTAAGGTCAAAAATAGTATCGAGTTCGCGAACACATGTTGGGCTGGTGACATTGATTTCAGTCAGGTAATCACCGATGACGTCGATACCCACAAACATCAAACCTTTCTTTTTTAACGTCGGCCCCACTTGCGCGCAAATCCATTTATCCCGTTCTGTTAATTCCAGGCCTTTGCCGGTACCACCAGCCGCCAGGTTGCCACGGGTTTCTCCTGCCGCCGGGATTCGTGCCAGCGCGTATGGGATTGGTTCTCCATTTATCACCAGTATTCTTTTGTCGCCAGCACTAATTTCGGGTAAATAGCGCTGACCCATGATTGATTGCTTGCCCATATTTGTCAGGCTCTCAATAATGACATTCAAGTTTGGATCACTATTATGGGTACGGAAAACTGATGCGCCGCCCATGCCATCCAGGGGTTTAAATATCACTTCACCCTGTTCATCGGCAAATTGTCGCAGGCGTTGGGCCTGGCGGGTGACAATGGTTGGCGTGATGCACTGGGGGAAATTGGCAATAAAAAATTTTTCATTGGCATCACGCAGGCTTTGGGGTTTGTTGATCACCCTTACGCCGGCGGCCTCTGCCAGTTCCAGCAGGTAAGTGCTGTATATGTACTCCAGGTCAAAAGGTGGATCCTTGCGCATGAGGATGACATCCAGGGACGCCAGGTTGGCGGTTTTTTCACTGGCGAGCTGGTACCAGTTTTCAGGGTTATCCTGAACTTGTAACTGCCGCATTGTTGCCCATGCCTGGCCATTTTCCAGGAAAAGATCCTGTTGTTGCATGTAGCTGATTGACCAGTCCCGGGACTGGGCTTCAAGCAGCATGGCAAAGGTGGTGTCTTTTTTTACGTTGATGGATTCAATAGCATCCATGACAACGCCGAGTTTGATTTTCATAACAAGGGCGCGATGAGTTTGTCAGGTCCGGGTTTGGGTAATTTAAATCTTATTTTAATGACTCCAGCTCGCGCGCCGCCGCCAAAGATGCCAGGCGGGCAATGACCCCATAGGCATAAAAACGATTTGGGTTGGCATCCGGTGCCTTGTTTTTGTCAGGGGTGGCACAGGACTCGGCAAAGGCCAGGGGCTCAAAATGCATGCCCGGGGCGTTTAGATTTTCGTCTGTTGATCGTCCCTTGTGGACACGATAAAAACCCCCGACAACAAAGTGATCAATCATGTAAACGACGGGTTCGGCAACCGCCAGGTTTTCACCCCAGGTCTCGAATGTGTACACCCCTTCCTGTACCAGCACATCCGTGACTGCCTGCCCTTCCTTGATGCGCGCCATTTTGTTGCGTTGTTTTCGATTCAATTCTCTGACCTCATCGAGATTATGAACCGTCATAATGCCCATGCCATAAGTGCCCGCATCTGCCTTGACCAGGACGTAAGGCTTTTGGTTGATGCCAAATTCATCATATTTTTTTTGTATATCAGCCAAAACGGCTTCAACATTCTCAACCAAACAGTTTTCACCGGCGCGTTTTTGAAAATCAATTTTTCCGCATTTTCGGAAAATCGGGTCAATTAACCAGGGATCAATATCGACCATTTTACTGAATTCTTTGGTTATGCGGCTGTAATGGGCAAAATGGTCCGATTTTAGGCGATCTGACCAGCCGATGGCGGTGGGGGGGATGACGGGTTGATCAAGATTTTCCAGTATCTCTGGGCGACCACCGGATAAGTCATTGTTTAATAAAACAAAACAAGGGTCAAAATCGGCAACCGTGATCCTGTCCTGGTCTCGAATTAATGGTTCCAGGGTAATGCTGCGGCCAGAAGGCAAGTCTATGGTTTGCGGTGCTTTTATTTCTTCTGACAAACTGCCTATTCGTGTCTCAAAACCAGCTTGTGTCATGATATGAATCAGGGCAGCCACAGACTCAAGGTAAAACATGTTCCGGGTATGACTTTCAGGGACAAACAATACGTTACAGGCCTTGGGACAGACCCTTTCTGCCGCAGTTTGTATGGCCTGGACGCACAGCGCCTCAAAAGCCACGTTTAGGTTGTTAAATCCGGCTGGAAACAGGTTGGTGTCAACAGGGGCCAGCTTAAAACCGGCATTCCTGAGGTCGACCGAGGTATAAAATGGGGCAGGAGTTTGCAGCCATTGATACCGGAACCAGCGTTCGATCTCATTCTGGTTGACCAACATATGCGCTTCCAGCTCTTGCAGCGGCCCGGTTAGGGCCGTGGTGAGGTGTGGTACGGCATGTAAATGGTTAATACCCATAATATTCTGACCCCGTATAAATCGACATGGCGAGCATGCGTCAATACCTTATATATATCAAGGAGTTGTAAAAGAAAAATTTTTACGCGTTAACGTATTATTGGCATATTTTGTGCTTAATAAAAAGCGCAATCAATAAAAGTACGCATTACCATATCGGGAAGCAGGAAGTTCTACTACTCTTTAGAGTACTGATGCAGGATACTGATACAGGCAAAAACAGTTATATTTTACGGTGAACAGGCACTATATTTTGCGCTAGGGTATAATTTGTGCTAACAAATCATTATGATAGAGCAAAAATCGTAGAAATTACTTTTAGTTTGCTACGCTTAGTTTTCGGCACACGGTTTTGTCCGGTTGCCGACTGTGATGGCGCATTATCTGTGTCAAAGCGGGATACATGTTACAAATAATTAACCGGGAAAGGTACAGAGAGGATTGAGTTGACGTGAAGGTGATGATTATAGATGACAGCAACACCATTCGACGTACTGCCGAGGCATTACTGAAAAAGGCCGGTTATGAGGTCTATACTGCGTCAGATGGTTTTGAGGCTATGTCGATGATTACGGACAATGAACCGGACATCATTTTTGTCGATATCATGATGCCAAGGCTAGATGGTTACCAGACTTGCCAGCTAATCAAGAATAACAAAAAATTTCGTGAAACCCCGGTAATCATGTTATCCAGCAAAGACGGCCTTTTTGATCGTGCCCGGGGCAGAATAGCCGGCTCCCAGGAGCATGTTAACAAACCATTTACCCAGGAAGAGCTAATTGATGTGATCAACAGATATGTTCACTGATTTGAAACACTGACAAGTGTCAGTTTTTTTGGATTATTTTTATATGTTAGGCAAATAATTAATTAACAATATTAATTCTTTTTTTGAGATGATTTTTTTTGGCACAACTACTATTAAATATGGAGCGCAGTAATGGCGATTAAGAACGTTATGGTGGTAGATGATTCTCCCACTGACGCACATGTGATTTCAGATATTCTTAACAAACATGGTTTCACTGTTTCCACGGCATCCAGTGGTGAAGAGGCAATGGCGAAATCAAAAGCTGAAAAACCAGACCTGATATTAATGGATGTGGTGATGCCGGGTATGAGTGGCTTTGAGGCTACGCGTGCCATCACTCGCGACCCGGAGACAGAATCAATCCCGGTTATTATTTGTTCATCGAAGGGACAGGAGACCGACAAGGCATGGGGCCTGCGCCAGGGGGCGAGAGATTACCTGGTCAAGCCAATATCTGAAAAAGCCTTGATGGAAAAAATTAATAGCCTGTAAGAAAGTTATTTAATTTTAAAGAGACCTGGCCATGCAAACACAAGATCCACTGATACTGTTACAGCAAATGCAGCAGGCCAGTCTGGCCAACTCACCAGGCCTGCCTGAAGAAGCTGAGGCTATCAGGTACTGGTCGGGCGTTGGTTTCCGTATTGGTGATATGCATTTAGTGTCACAACTGGATCAAGTGACTGAAGTTATTCCAATACCCATGATGACGCCAGTCCCGAAAACAAAAAAATGGGTGAGAGGTTTATCGAATATTCGCGGAAGTCTTGTGCCGGTAATTGATGTTGCCGAGTACTTTGATAAAGAACCGATTAAATTTAGTGATCGCGCGCGTGTGATGGTTATTGATTACCAGGGCTTTGGGGTTGGGTTACTGGTCAATGAAGTTTTTGGATTGCGCCACTTTGATGAAGAAGTGGAGCGCCAACCAATTTCAGGCAAGAACGATAACATTCTTGTCTATTCTTCGGGCGGCTTTCTTCGAGACGACATACTGTGGTTTATTTTCGACATGAAGGCTTTGCTCGGAAACGAAGGATTTAGAAATATCAGTACATAGGATTTTATACTTACAGGATTTGGTAAATGGGTTTTTCATGCATAATTTATACAGGCTGAAATTTTTGGTTAATAAATAATGTATCGGAATTTGGCATAGAGGTGCACAAAAATGGCATTTAAAATATTTGGTAAAGGCAAAACAGAAATTGATGAATTGTCGGAAGATTTGATTGATCTTTCAGCAGATGAAATTGGCGCGGAGACTGTTGCAAGCAGTATCAGTGTTGGCAGCAGCATCGTCGAAAAAATCTTTAGCATCAGGAATATTGGAGCTGGCTTTGTCGGCATACTTGTTCTCGTAGGTTATGTCTTGTTTTTAAATATAACCCAGGCAGAGAGAGATACGCGCTACATTGAACGATCAAGTAACCTGTTGATGTTATCGCAACGTATTGCCAAGGATGCGCGCGAGGCAGTCCAGGGACAAAAATCATCATTTCAATCGCTTAAAGTATCTCGCGATACATTCGAACAAACCGTAAGTGCACTCAAACGCGGCAACAGCGCCATGGGCATTGAGCCAACACCGTCACAGGTTCGACCAACCTTGCTGGCGCTTGATCAAATGTGGGCGCCAAAGGATGAGGAAGGTGTGCGAGGCCAGGTTGACCAGATTCTGAAACAGGAAAAAGCCCTGTTTTCATTGCGTGACCATGTATTGGCAATTAACCAGTTAAGCCCGTTATTGCTCGCCATTTCGGATGAGATTGTTGAGATTGGTGTCCGTTCAGGGATGAGCCAGCAACATCTGTACTGGGCGAGTCGTCAGGGCATGTTAAGTCAACGTATTGCCAAGGACGTAAATTTATTTGCCCAGGGTGGTAATGAGGCCGCGGTAGCCGCTGCCCAGTTTGGTAAGGATTCAAAATTATTTAAAGATACTGATGCCCGGCTGCGGCGTGCGATACCACGAAATGCCCCGGCCGACTTGCGCGAGAAAATGCGTGAAGCCAAGGAAGTGTTTGCAGAAATGAATGCTCACGTTGAAGGCATTCTTGGTAATGCCGCTGAGTTATTTGTATCGCAACGGGCCAGTCAGCAAATCTTTGAAGAAAGTGACAAGTTGCTGGAGAAGGTACGCGTCCTGGTCGCCAGTTATACAAGCCTTTCCAGTGGCCGGACAATTTACCAGATCGCAGCGGCCGCAGGATCACTACTGCTTATTGCGCTGGTAGTGCTGATGGGTTGGCGACTGGTGCAGGACGAAAAAAACCGTGGTCGTGAAACACTGGCACAAAACCAGGAAACACAGGACGCTATTCTGAAGTTGCTCGATGAAATGGGTAACCTGGCTGATGGTGACCTGACTGTCGAACCCGAGGTAACTGAACAAATCACGGGTGCGATCGCTGATTCCATTAACTTTGCTGTCAAGGAAATGCGTAGCCTGGTTATCAGAATCAAAAACGCTGCCCAACAAGTGGCGGTGGCGTCTGAATCTTCACGACAAACAGCGACAGAACTAACCGAGGCAGCCTTAAGACAGGCGGCCCAGATTACCGACACCACGGAACGTATGCGTACCATGGCGCGATCAATGGAAGACATGTCCAAGAGTGCTGAGAAATCAGCCGAGGTGGCACAAGGTTCTGTGACAACGGCGAAACGTGGTGCCGACGCGGTGCAGGATACGATCCATGGTATGGACCAAATGCGTGAGCAAATTCAGGAAACAGCGAAACGAATCAAACGATTGGGCGAGAGCTCGCAACAGATTGGTGAAATTGTGGAACTGATTAACGATATTGCCGAGCAAACAAACATCCTGTCATTGAACGCTGCGATTCAGGCGGCCATGGCTGGTGATGCCGGTCGTGGTTTTGCGGTGGTTGCGGACGAAGTACAACGACTGGCGGAACGATCTGCCGAGGCAACCAAACAGATTGCTGATCTTGTTAAAACCATTCAGGCGGATACCAATGAAGCGGTGGCATCAATGGAAGAAGCAACAAATGGTGTGGTTGCAACCACACGACTGGCGGATGCAGCGGGCCAGGCCCTGGGTGAAATTGAATCGGTATCTGAACAGCTATCAAGCCTGGTAGGCGGGATTGCAACGGACGCCCAGTCACAATCGGAAAATGCGACTGTGATGTCAGGCAGTATGTTACAGATCCAGGAAACAACCAACCTGACCTCAAGCGGATCACGTCAAACCGCCGAGTCTATTGGTAAGTTGTCAGATCTGGCTCGGGAATTACAGGCTTCAGTGGCAGGTTTTAAACTACCGGCTTAACCTGGATGTTATTGCTGGCCAATATTTTATATCCGGACAAACTGCTCGAAAATAAATTGGGCAGGGAAATGTATCTATGGCAGTCACAAGCTCAGTAGATCATAGTACCCTCGGCTGGGTAAAAACAGAGATTGACGAGAGCCTCAAACAGGCGCGTCAGGCACTGGAAAGTTATGTCGATGATTCCTCGGATGATACCCAGCTAAGATTTTGTATCACCCATCTCCACCAGGTGACTGGCACGCTGGAGATGGTCGAGCTCGATGGCGCTGCTTTGCTGGCCAAAGAAAATGAAGAGCTTGCTGACGCAATTCTGTACGACAAGATAACACCTGACAAAACTACCTACGAAGCACTTACCCGTGGCATGTTAACCCTGCCCGATTACCTGTCTCGTTTGCAGTTTGGCGAGCCGGATGCGCCAATCAAATTAGTGCCTGCGGTTAATGAATTACGCCTGGCGCGTAATGAAGCAGAGTTACCGGAAATAGATTTTTTTAAACCTGACTTGAGTGTTCGACCACCTCGAGAAGATCCCGAGGCGCGCAAACTAAATGAAGATGAGGTCAAAGATCTGGCCAAAGAATTGCGGCCCAGGTTTCAGGTTGCGCTTTTGGAATGGCTGCGCGATACAGGTAGCGAGAACGCTATCAATAATATGGTGGTGGTACTCGATCAGCTTGGGCGCGATGCCCACCTGGGCGTGGTGCAACAATTGTTCTGGGTTGCAAGTGGTTTGCTTGAAGCAATGATGAATAAAGATCTGGACGCGACCAATGATCGAAAAAAATTATTGGCTCGACTGGATCAGCAAATTCGTAAACTAATTGATGGTGCCGGTAAATCTGAAATCAGGAACACCTCTGAGGCACTGGTTAAGAGCATCCTTTTTCAGGTTGGTAAATCTTCAGCAGGTAGCCCCCGCGTTAAACAATTGCGGCAGGCATTTGATCTCGATCTGTTGCTTGGCCGCGTTGCAGCGGATTCGGATCTGGATATGGAAGCGCTGCCAACACCGGAAGTGCTGGATTCCGTTGCCAGTGCGTTGGCCATTGAGATTCTGGAAGCACAGGATTCGTTGGCAACTTATTTTGATCCCGATGAGCCTGGTGAAAAATCGCTAAGGTTGCTTGTTGAGTTATTGACCAAAATGTCCAGCACCATGGGCATGTTAGGTGCACCCATGTTGAAAAACATGGTAGATGAACTGGCGAAAGTTGCTGGCAAAATTGATAGTGGTGAGATCGAAGCTTCGGAGGCCATATCCATGACTATGGCCCGGGCATTGTTACTGGTAGAGAGCAGCTCACAAGACCTGGTGCGGTCTGCTACTGACTGGAAACAGCAAATCAACGATATCAGGACAGTCCTGAAAGCCGTCGCCGAAGGTGGCGGAGAAGCACTGCCAAGTTCCGAGGGTCTGGAAGTATCGGATGGTGAGTTAACCGACAGTGACTTTAAGCAACTGTTTGGTGTTGTTGCCGGTGAAATCAACACTGGTCTTGCCAGGATTGAGGATGAATTTGAAACTTTTGCCAGTGACACTTCACAGCATCAACACCTGGAAAGCATTATTAAACTGCTTAGCCAGATTCATGGGGCGCTGCAAATTATTGGCCAGGTGCCGGCCGCAGACCTGGTTGATAAAACCTCAGGTTATGTCGGCAGTATCCTTAATAAGTCACTTTCACCGGGTGAAAAAGTACTGGATGCACTGGCTGTTTGTATCGGAACAATCGGCGCCTATATCGACGGTGTCCAGAACAACCGCTCCAATCTTGAAGATCTGTTGGCCCTGGCGCTGGGTGAAATGAATGCAGTCTCGGAAGAGGCCGGTATTGAAATTAGTGACGGCACCCATGCCCGTGAAATGGTGGCATCCAGTGATACAGGTTTATCAGATGCGGGTATTGCCAGCGATCACGCACTGCCTGATCCGGGGATTCTTGATGATGAAGATCTTGACGATGAAATTATGGAGATCTTTATTGAAGACGCGCGGGATTCGCTTGCCACTATCGATAAAAATTTCCCGGTATGGCGCAAGGATCCCGGAAACCGCGAAGCCCTGGTAGAAGTTCGCAGAGGTTTTCACACAATCAAGGGTAGTGGTCGCATGGTTGGTGCGACCGAGATTGCAGAACTGGCATGGTCCGTGGAAGACCTGTTAAATAAAATTCGTGATGAAAAAATTGAGCGAAGTGAAACAGTCCTCGAGTTGATTGAGCACGTTAGAAACGTTATGCCGGATATGGTGGTGCAACTGGAAGGCGGTGCCGGCCCAACAGATGATATAGGGGCACTTCGGTCAATGGCAGCGCAGCTGGCAGATGGCGGGCAAGTAGATTCAGCCACAGTCCGTGTCCAGTCAGTTAGCCCATCTGTACCAGTAGGAATTCCTGAGATAGATAAAAGTGTGCCCGAGCTTGATTCAGCTTTGCTGGAAATATTTACTGGTGAGGCGAGAGAACATACACAGGCTATTGAAAAAGAAGTCGCGGATTGCCGTGAAAAGGGTGGTTGTTTTGCTGGAGAAATAATTATTCGTTCTGCCCATACGCTTGCGGGTACCGCCCGCTCGGTGGGCCTGAATTTTATGTCGAGCACCTGTAAAGAAATGGAAAATCTGCTCTTGCGACTGGAGCAACAACAGCTATTGCTGGAAACCGACACCCTTGATTTATTCGATGCAGTTTCACAGGCCATCAACAATTTAATTGAAAGTATGGAAAGTAACGGGACAGTAGATGATGCCCTGATTAATAAATTTGCTGATTTACAAGTTTCCCTTGTCGCCATTATTGCATCGTTGCCCCAGCCAGAGGAGGGTGATGACCTGATGCCCACTGTGGCAGCTATAAATGCAGCAGGCAGCCTGAACTTTGACAATGTTGCCCAGCTTAACGCAGGACAAGCTGAGGCCGATATTGTTGGCGAAAGTTTTACGGCCGAAGCATTTGAAACCGGGATACCCGACGATGAGATTGATCCTGAACTGCTGGATATTTTTTGTGAAGAAGCCACAGATATATTACAAAATATCAATGACTCCCAAGGGCGCTGGCGTAGCAATCTCGGCGACACCACCGTTGTCGCTGAATTAAAGAGAGCCCTGCACACATTCAAGGGTGGTGCCCGCATGGCTGGCGCTATGTCACTGGGGGCAGTGGCACATAATACCGAGACACTGATTGGCCAAATTGAACAGGGATCAATAGAGCCGTCTATTGAGTTACTTGATTTACTCGACGAGATCCACGACTCCCTTGCCTTCGGGATCGCGCAGCTAAACGAGGGTAAACCGGTTACAGAACTGGCAACGGTCGCAGCACGTCTTGATGCCTTGCTTGCGGGCGGCGACATGGACGCAGCCAGTGTTACTGATAGTGCTGATGTTTTGAACACAAGTATCGAGAATGATATTCAACTTGAGCCTGTGGCCGAGCCGGAAATTGAGATCGAAGGCCTGGCAATAGATGAAGAAATAAATCTCACAGATATTGAAACTGATACTGGAACCGGTATTGAAACCGACACGTTCCAGGAAACACCTCTTAATGAAGAACTGACCGGTATCGAGGTTGAAGAAGTTTCCACGACCCCAGAACAAGCGGCACCACAATTCGAAACTGCCGCACCGTTAGGGCAAGTTGGACAGGTTGCCGCGCCAGCGACCACACCTGAAGCCGCATCTGGAAAACGGGAACAGATTCGAGTCCGGACTGATTTGCTGGATACCCTTGCAAACTATGCCGGTGAAGTCAGTATTTCCCGGGCACGAATGGAACAACAAATTTTCGGATTTCGTGAAAACCTGGGTGAGCTGGATCGTAACGTTGTCCGATTCCGCGAGCAATTACGTGACCTGGAAATTCAGTCTGAATCTCAAATCCTGGCCAAGGCGGAGGCTGAAGGTATTGATAATATCGAGGATTTTGATCCGCTCGAGTTTGACCGATTTAGCAGGTTACAACAATTATCCCGAAGTTTAACCGAGAGTTTGCACGATTTGGCAAGTATCCAGGGCAGTCTTGGTAACTTTGCCAGTGAAGCGGAAACCGTATTACACCAACAGGCACGTGTAAATACGGACCTGCAAGAAGGTTTAATGCGCACCCGCCTGGTTAGTTTCTCGACCCAGGCTACCCGCCTGCGCCATATTGTCAGGCAAACTTCCAGGGAGGTAGACAAGCAAGCGCAGTTTGAAATTATCGGTGCCGAAGTTGAGCTGGACAGGAACGTACTGGAACGAATGATTGGCCCGTTTGAGCACATGATCAGGAATAGCCTGGATCATGGTATTGAGTCGGCTGATGTAAGGCGCAAAAAAGGCAAGCCCGCCAGTGGCAAGATTAAGATTGAGACAGCCCAGCAAGGTAGCGAAATTGTAATATTATTTTCTGATGATGGTTCAGGGTTGAATATTGAGGCGATTCGCAATAAGGCGATTGAACGCGGCCTTATATCCGCAGAAAGTAAATTGTCCAATGAGGAAATTACCCAGTTCATCCTGATGTCTGGATTCTCGACTGCCGAGAAGATCACGGCTATTTCCGGTCGAGGTGTCGGCATGGATGTCGTACACAATGAGGTGCGCCAGCTTGGCGGCGCTATGTCGGTAGAAACAGAGCCCGATAAAGGGACGACTTTTGTTATTCGATTGCCTTTAACCTTGTCTATTACACAAGCCCTGATGGTTTATATCGGTGAGCAACTTTACGCAACACCACTATCAGGTATCGTCAACATTCTGGAAGTTCCGATTAATGAGATGGATAAAATCTCTCTTGGCGGTGACGAGCCCGTTTTTAATTTCGGTGAACACGACTATCCGTTCATGCACCTGGGCGCCCGCCTGGAAGTACCATCAGTTCCACGTAACCCGAAAAAAGTACCGGTATTGCTGGTCAAGAGCGGTTCGCGGACGGTGGCAATCCAGGTTGATGGCCTGGGTGGCACGAAAGAAATTGTAATCAAAAATGTGGGTCCCCTGGTGGGTGAAGTGCGGGGCATTTCTGGTGCGACTATACTTGGTGATGGTACCGTGGTCCTGATTCTGGACGTACCGGATCTTTGGGTGTCTGACGATTTAATGCATGTCGCTCATGTTAAGGCGCCTGCAGTAGAGGTGGCAGTTGAACGAGCAGTACCGCTAGTCATGGTCGTGGATGATTCATTAACTGTACGAAAAATTACCAGTCGGCATTTGCTTAAGAAGGGCATGGAATGTATCACCGCCAAAGATGGCCTGGACGCACTCGAAAAATTGCGTGATCACAGGCCGGATGTCATGTTGGTTGATATTGAAATGCCACGCATGGATGGTTACGAGCTGACATCAAGAATTCGCGCGACCCGGGATCTTAAAGACATCCCGATTATCATGATTACATCTCGAGCCGGTAAAAAACACAAAGACAAGGCTTTTGGCCTGGGCGTCGATGATTATATGAGTAAACCCTATCAGCAGGATCAATTATTTGAAAATATTGAACGGCTGATAAAAGAAGGCAGGACACCCTGAGTTTAGATTTTAATGATTACAGGAAGGAACAAGCTTGGCTGATGATAACCAATTCATAAGTATCCGAATCAGGAATACTTCATATCTACTCCCGGCCAATGCCAGTTTGGGCATAGAGCAACGGGAAACGCTGGAAATTAATTCTGGAACAGGCAGTAATGCAGTTGCCTGGAAGGTAGTGGGTGCGAACAAGTGGCCCGCTTATGCGCTGGATGAGAACCTGAAACTAACCGGTGGTAATGCCTGGGAGCGAGTTGTTTATCTGCAAGATGGAGGGCGTGTCGTTGGTCTGGCCGCCGAAAACATACAGATAATGAATCGGGATGATGTTCAGGTGAAACCTTTTTTACCTGTAGGCCCCGCCCCTAAAAGTGGCAAGCACGTGTTTTCATCGTCATGGATCGACGGTAATACACCTGTATTAACGTTTGAACCGAGTGCCCTGGCTGCTTATTTAACGGTTGTTGGGGGTGGTTCGTGAGTAGCAGCCAGGTTGTCAGCCAATCAGTCCATACGCTGCTGGTGCCAACAACGGCTGAGGCTTTATTAATACCGAGTGCGGTGGTCGCCGAAGTGGTCACGGTATCAAACCTGGTGCCATTACCTGCCGGACCGGACTGGTGTTCAGGTTTGGTTGCCTGGCGAAACCGGGCCTTGCCCGTAATTTCCATAGAGGTGTTAACAGGCAGGCCATATGTGCCGTCTGGTCCCAGGTCAAAGTTTGTTGTATTTTTCCCCCTTCCAGGGTGTCATGAATCCCAGTTTTTTGCCATCCAGTCATTAACTGAACCTCAGCCTAATAATATCTCTGATACCAAGGGTATGGTGGTGAAAACGCCGAACCTGCCAATTGCTGCCTCAGCCCTGAACCTGGAAGGTGTCGTCGCAATCATCCCTGACCTGGAGTGGTTAAAAGAAACGCTGTACCCCGCCAGGTAATCGCTGCCAGTTAACCGACTAAGAATTAACTGGTTGGTTTAATTGTTTTGGTTTAACTGCTATGGCATGCGAAATTAATGCCGGAAATTGCTGTGGCAGTCATTTTTTTTATTTCATCTTCATTAATTACGTAAGGTGGCATCAGGTAAACGACGCTGTCTAACGGTCTTAATAAAACTCCCTGTTTGAGTCCATATTGATAAACCTGCTGGCCCAGTCGTTGTTGCCAGGGATAAGGAATTTTCTTTTGTTTATCTTTTATTAGTTCAATTGCCAGTATCATGCCTGTTTGTCTGATCTCGGCAACATGGGGGTGGTCTTGAAGTTGCGCCACCTGGCCGTAAATATTTTCAGCCAGTTTTTTATTTTTCTCAATAACATTGTCTTCGGAAAATATATCCAGGGTCGTCAATGCTGCCGCGCAGGCCAATGCATTGCCTGTATAACTGTGGGAGTGCAGGAACCCTTTTAGAGTGTCGTAATCATCATAAAAAGCCTGGTAGATTTTTTCTGTGGTCAGGCAAACAGACAATGGCAAAAAACCACCGGTAATGCCTTTGCCAAGGCATAACATGTCCGGCGTAATACCCGCCTGTTCACACGCAAACAGGGTGCCGGTGCGACCAAAACCCACTGCCACCTCATCTGCGATTAGATGGACATTATATTGGTCACATGCCGCACGTAATAATTTCAGATACACTGCGTCATACATACGCATATTGCCGGCACATTGAACAAGTGGCTCAACAATAACCGCACAAACTTCATCGGCATGCTCTTCAAGGGCCTGGGTCATGTGCGCAAACAAACGTTCAGAATATTCCCGGCACGATTCCCCAGGTTCACGATTAAAACAATCAGGTGAAGCTACTTCTATTACGTCCAGCAACAGGGAGTCATAAATAGATTTATAAAGTTTGACCTGACCCACAGACAAGGCACCCAGGGTTTCGCCGTGGTAACTATTGCCAAGGCTGATAAATTTCTTTTTTTTGGATTCACCGGTATTGCGCCAGTACTGGTAACTCATTTTTAACGCGATTTCGACGGCAGCCGATCCGTTGTCAGCATAGTTACATCTTGTCAGTCCCGGTGGTGTCAGTGCCACCAGTCTTTCTGACAACTCAATAATGGGTTCATGGGTAAAACCGGCGAGCAAGACATGTTCCAGCGTCTGGGCCTGGTTGCTAATGGCCCTGGCAATGCGCGGATTGGCGTGCCCGAACAGGTTCACCCACCATGAACTGATGGCATCAATGTATCGATTGCCATCAAAATCCTCGAGCCAGACGCCCTGGCCCCTCTTAATAGGTATAGGCGGCCAGGACTCATGATCCTTCATCTGGGTGCAGGGGTGCCAGAGCACATCAAGATCCCGGCGGCTCAATTGGTCATTATTCATGGTTTTTTAAATTGTGTGATTTGCCTGTTTTGGTTGTCTGCGGACTAAAAAAAGAATTATACATGGTCTGAGAAACGGAATTGGCCGTGATTTTTACCATATATTATAAATGGATATGGGGTATTTTTTGCTTACATACAGGGTGATGCCGTAAATTTATAACCCTATTCAGGAGTTTTTAAGCCTGTCTATTGCCCCAACCTATGCCCATCTGGGAGAATACGCGCCTACTTTTTAACCGGCCTTGTTTGGGGCAGTTTTTGTGCAATGTCGGTTTCTTTATTTGTCTGGATTTGTCTGGATTTGTCAGGCTTAGGGCATTAGGATACGCGGCCATTTTAAAAGCTGGGGCGGCCGGGGGTGTTATTTTTCCGATATCCCGGTCAAACAGATCATGAATCAATTCAGGCCTTGGCGGTTGCCGTGCCTGAAAGACAGAATTTTAACTTTGTGAGGGTAATTCAATGTCAGCAAAACCTGAAGATGCAGTTCCTGGTCGGCGTGTACTTGCCAATGCCGTGCGCGCGCTCAGCATGGACGCGGTACAAAAAGCCAACTCGGGCCACCCCGGTGCGCCCATGGGCATGGCCGATATCGCCGAAGTCCTGTGGAATGATTACCTGAAGCATAACCCGGCTAACCCGGACTGGGCTGATCGCGATCGTTTCGTACTGTCTAATGGCCATGGCTCCATGCTGATTTACTCGCTGTTACACCTGACGGGTTACGATCTTGGTATCGACGACCTGAAGAATTTCCGCCAGCTTCATTCCAGGACACCTGGACACCCCGAATATGGTTACGCGCCGGGTGTCGAAACCACCACAGGGCCCCTGGGCCAGGGCATTACCAATGCCGTGGGTATGGCCATCGCTGAAAAAACACTGGCAGCTGAATTTAATGAAAAAGGCCACGATATTGTTGACCACAATACCTATGTCTTTTTGGGTGATGGTTGCCTGATGGAAGGCATTTCCCATGAGGCCTGTTCACTGGCCGGTACCCTGGGCCTGGGTAAACTCGTTGCCTTCTGGGACGATAACGGGATTTCCATTGATGGCCAGGTTGATGGCTGGTTTACCGACGATACACCCGGACGTTTTGAAGCTTACGGCTGGCACGTGATTGCCAATGTCGACGGCCATGATCCAGCAGCGCTTACTAAAGCTATTGATATGGCCAAGGCAATGGCGGATAAACCGACCCTGATCTGCTGCAAGACCACCATTGGTTTTGGTTCACCCAACAAGGCTGGCAGTCATGCCTGTCATGGCGCACCTTTAGGTGATGAAGAAATTAACCTGACCAAGGCCGCCCTGGGCTGGGACCATGGTGCTTTTGAAGTACCGGCGAATGTTTATGCTGGTTGGGATGCCAAGGCCAACGGCAAAAAAGAAGAAGCGGCCTGGGATAAAAAGTTTGCTGCTTATCAATCTGCTTTCCCGGAACAGGCTGCGGAATTTAAGCGGCGCATGGCGGGTGAATTGCCTGCTGACTGGTCTGCCAAGGCGGATGATTTTATCCAGTCTGTCGTGGCCGAAGCAAAAACCACTGCCACACGCCATGCTTCACTGGCATCGATTGAGGGTTTTACCAAAATATTACCAGAAATATTCGGTGGTTCTGCCGATCTCGGTTGTTCCAATATGACCGAATGGTCTAATTACAAACCCATGCGTGCTGATAAACCGGATGCCAATTATATAAATTATGGTGTCCGTGAATTTGGCATGTCGGCCATAATGAATGGTCTGACATTACATGGCGGCGTGATTCCATTTGGCGCAACCTTCCTGATGTTTTCTGAATACGCACGAAATGCCCTGCGCATGGCGGCATTAATGAAAATCAGAAGCATATTTGTCTATAGCCATGATTCTATTGGTCTCGGCGAAGATGGCCCAACTCACCAGGCGGTGGAACAAATCCCGACCTTGCGCATGATTCCGAATATGGAAGTCTGGCGTGCCTGTGACACGGTTGAAAGTGCGGTGAGCTGGCGGGCAGCACTGGAAAGAAAAGACGGCCCGTCGTGCCTGATTTTCTCCCGCCAAAATCTGGATTTTCAAACTCGTTCAGCTGAGCAAGTTGCCAACATTCGCAAAGGTGGTTACGTCCTGAAGGATTGTGACGGGTCGCCTGATGCCATCATTATTGCCACGGGTTCCGAGGTTGCGCTGGCAATGGGTGCGGCTGAGAAACTAAGCGACAAGAAAATTCGGGTTGTCTCAATGCCTTCAACCAACGTATTTGATGCCCAGGACGAAACCTACAAGGAATCAGTGCTACCGGCAGCAGTTACGGCACGTGTTGCAGTTGAAGCTGCTGTGACGCAAGGCTGGTACAAGTATGTGGGTTTGAATGGCGCGGTTGTTGGTATTGACCGTTTTGGCGAGTCTGCACCAGCAAGTGAGTTATTCAAGGAGTTTGGTTTTACTGTCGATAACGTAGTCAAGACAGTTAAAAACGTCATGTAAAAATAGTATGCCGGTTGTCGCTTGCAGCAGCCGGTATTCATTAAACGTTTTCTATTTTTTAATCTTGGGGAGAAGTAATAATGGCTATAAGAGTCGGTATTAATGGTTTCGGCCGCATTGGTCGTATGGTATTCCGGGCAGTTTACAATGAATTCAAAGATATCGAGATTGTCGGTATCAATGATTTGTTAGACGCTGATTACCTGGCCTACATGCTTAAATATGATTCTGTACACGGTCGATTCAAAGGTGAAGTTTCATCTGAGCCTGGTGCAATTATTGTTGATGGCAAGAAAATTCGCCTGACAGCTGAACGCGATCCTGCTGACCTGAAATGGGGCGATGTTAAAGCCGAAATCGTAATTGATTCAACCGGTTTTTTCCTGACCGAAGAAAGCTGCCAAAAACATATTGATGCTGGCGCCAAAAAAGTTGTCCAGTCTGCGCCTTCTAAAGACGGTACACCCATGTTTGTTTATGGTGTTAACCACACTGAATATGCTGGCCAGGCAATTGTATCTGCAGCATCTTGCACCACAAACTGCCTGGCACCTGTTGCCAAGATTCTGAACGACAAATGGGGCATCAAACGTGGTTTGATGACCACCGTTCATGCCGCAACGGCTACCCAGAAAACAGTTGACGGGCCTTCGCAAAAAGACTGGCGCGGTGGTCGTGGTATTTTAGAAAATATTATTCCTTCATCAACGGGTGCCGCCAAGGCCGTGGGCGTGGTATTGCCTGAACTCAATGGCAAACTGACTGGCATGGCTTTCCGTATACCAACATCAGATGTATCTGTTGTGGACCTGACTGTTGAGCTGAACAAGGAAGCGTCCTACGACGACATCTGTAAAGCCATGAAAGCCGCTTCCGAGTCTGGCGACATGAGTAAAACCCTTGCCTACACTGATGAGAAAGTCGTTTCTACAGACTTTCGTGGTGTTGGATTCTCGTCAATTTTTGATGCTGGTGCCGGTATTGCGCTGGACAGTACTTTCGTTAAAGTCGTTTCATGGTATGACAATGAGTATGGTTATACCTGTAATATGATGCGGTTCGTAGAACACGTTGCCGCTAACTAAGCGGATCTTTTGTCCGCTGGGGGTGTTGCGGCACAGTTTCTAAATGCTCACGTACTATTGTACGCTCCGCTTTAGAAACTATACCGCGCCTACCCAGCGAACAAAATCTCTCGCTTAGTATTAATTTTTAATTAACCAGCCTGGGTTTGCCGGGCTGGTTAGTTTTTTAAAAGTTGTTTGTTAAATTAAATAAAAAATTTACCAAACAATTTTTAGTTTTTTTAGGAGTTTTGAATGTCTTTTATCAAGTTGACCGATCTTGATCTATCTGGCAAGCGCGTTTTAATTCGTGCCGATTTAAATGTGCCTGTTAAGGATGGCAAGGTAACTTCAGATGCGCGTATTACTGCATCCATGCCGACCGTAGAACACTGCATGAAGGCAGGTGCTTCTGTCATGGTGATGTCTCATCGTGGCCGTCCTGAAGAGGGCAAGGTTGATGATGAAAACTCCATGTTACCTATTGCAGAAAATATGTCTGCCAAACTGGGCAAGGATGTAAAACTGGTTAAAGACTATCTTGATAAAATACCACAGGTTGCCCCTGGTGAAGTGGTGCTTTTGGAGAATGTACGCTTTAATGCCGGCGAGAAAAAAGATGACGAAACATTGGCTAAAAAATACGCGGCACTTTGTGATGTATTTGTTATGGACGCCTTTGGTACCTCGCACCGGGCCCAGGCCTCTACCCATGGTGTCGGCAAATTTGCAGCAACTGCCTGTGCCGGTATTCTCCTGGCCAGTGAGCTGGAATGCCTGGCCAAGGCCCTGGCTAACCCAGCTCGTCCCATGGTCGCTATTGTCGGTGGCTCAAAGGTTTCAACGAAGCTTACCGTGCTGGAAGCATTGTCTGAAAAAGTAGATCAACTGGTGGTTGGCGGCGGTATTGCCAATACTTTTCTGAAGGCTATGGGTCATAATGTTGGCAAGTCACTGTGCGAAGATGATTTGGTCGATACGGCCAGGGCACTGGCTGAAAAAATGAAAAAACGGGGTGCCAGTATTCCCATTGCTGTCGATGTCGTTTGCGGCAAGAAATTCGATGAGAACGAGCCAGCGGTATTAAAAAAAGCAGACGAAGTCCTGGACGACGATATGATTTTTGATATTGGGCCTGAAAGCGCAAAGGAGCTGGCTGATATCATAACCGGCGCCGGTACTATTATATGGAACGGCCCGGTTGGCGTTTTTGAGTTCGACCAGTTTGGCGAAGGCACTAAAACAGTTTCATTGGCGATTGCCAATGCCAATGGTTTTAGTCTGGCGGGTGGCGGTGATACGATTGCGGCCATCCAGAAGTATGATATCTATGACAAGGTATCTTATATATCTACTGCCGGTGGTGCATTCCTTGAGTACCTGGAAGGAAAAACATTGCCTGCTGTTGCCATGCTGGAAGAAAGGGCCAGGTAACTAGCGACTAGTTACGAGGAATGAGTGAATCGGCAAACAAATTATTGTCAGCCGGTTTATAATTAAAAACCTAGTTACTCGATACAAGAAACTTAAATTATGCTCAGACGGACTAAAATCGTTGCTACATTAGGGCCTGCTACAGATGATCCCAAGGTGCTTGATAAATTAATCGAGGCGGGGGTAGACGTTGTACGTCTTAATTTCTCCCACGATGAACCCGAAGTGCATATTCGTCGTGCCGAAGAAGCCCGTGATAGAGCCAAGGCCCATGGCCGTGAAGTAGGTGTCCTGGCTGACATGCAGGGACCAAAAATTCGCATTGGCAGATTTGAAGATAAAAAAAATAAAATATCTGGAAAAATTTTCCTCAAAGAGGGGGAAGATTTCGTTCTTGATATTGCCCACGACCAGAATAAAGGTAATCAGGAGCGTGTCGGCATTACCTATGCTGATTTAGCGCAGGATGTGAACCGTGGCGATACACTTTTACTTGATGACGGAAAAATTGTTCTTTGGGTAAATGAAGTCGAGGCAAACGAAATTCGTTGCCGTGTCGTGATAGGTGGTGCACTTTCTAACAATAAAGGCATTAACCGCCAGGGCGGCGGTCTTTCTGCCAAGGCATTAACCGATAAAGATCGTAGAGACATCAAATCAGCCGCCAAACTCAAGGCAGATTATATTGCGATTTCTTTCCCCCGTGATGCAGCTGACGTGAACGAGGCCAGGGAGCTGCTTCGGGCGGCTGGCGGCCATGGCGGAGTTGTAGCCAAGATTGAACGTACAGAAGCAGTTGATAATATTGTTGAAATAATTGAGGCCGCTGATGTCATTATGATTGCGCGCGGCGATTTAGGTGTGGAAATGGGCGACGCTGCCTTGCCGCCTATCCAGAAGAAGCTGATTAAAATGGCTCGCACCATGAACAAGGTAGTCATCACAGCAACTCAAATGATGGAATCGATGATTGAAAATGCTATTCCGACCCGGGCAGAAGTATCCGATGTCGCCAATGCCGTGATAGATGGTACCGATGCCATTATGTTATCGGCTGAAACTGCGGCGGGTAAACATCCAGTGGCCGCTGTATCCGCAATGGATCGAGTTTGCAAAGTGGCAGAGCAAACTCGTGATGTATTACATTCAGATCACCGAATGGATATCGAATTCAAACGTATTGATGAAGCCATTGCCATGGCGACCATGTACAGTGCCAATCACTTGCCTGTTCGTGCAATTGCTTCACTAACGGAGTCTGGTTCAACGGCACTCTGGATGTCACGAATCAGCTCCGGCGTACCCGTTTATGCCTTGACTCCCCATGAGGAGACACGTAGAAGGGTGACACTTTATCGAGGCGTCTACCCGGTTACCTTTATGCTGACCTCGGACGATTCTGCCAGAGTAATGAGTGAAGCAGTTGATGAGCTCAGGCGTAGAGGAGCAGTGCGTGATGGTGATGTGGTCGTCCTGACCATTGGTGAGCCCCTGGCAAAACCAGGCGGAACCAATACCATGAAAATTATCACTGTTGGGGACGGGCGCTAACATGACAACGAAAAATTTCACTTAGTTAATATCTGTGCTGTAAAGCAGCATTTTTTTAAATAGTTTTTTAATTAATCAATTAACAGGAGGTCGAAATGGCCCTGGTTTCAATGCGACAACTTTTAGATCATGCAGCCGAGAATGCTTATGGCCTGCCAGCATTTAACGTGAATAACATGGAGCAAGTGCACGCCATTATGCAAGCCGCCGATGCAACTGATAGCCCGGTTATCATGCAAGGTTCTGCCGGTGCACGCGCCTATGCGGGTGAGCCTTTCCTGCGTCACCTGATTATGGCTGCCATAGAAATGTACCCACACATTCCAGTGGTGATGCATCAGGATCATGGGGCCGCCCCAGCTGTTTGTCAGCGTTCAATCCAGTCAGGTTTTTCATCAGTGATGATGGACGGCTCTCTTGAGGCCGATGCCAAAACACCTTCATCCTATGAATACAATGTTGATGTGACCAGTGAAGTGGTCAAATTTGCCCATGCCGCAGGTGTTTCTGTAGAAGGTGAGTTGGGTTGTCTGGGTTCACTGGAAACCGGTATGGCTGGCGAAGAAGATGGTTCCGGTGCTGAAGGCAAGCTGGACATGGACCAATTGTTAACTGACCCGGACGAAGCCGCTGACTTTGTCAAGAAAACCAAGGTTGATGCACTGGCGATCGCCATTGGTACCAGTCATGGCGCCTACAAGTTTACCAAGGAGCCGACTGGCGATATCCTGCGTATTGATCGTATCAAGGAAATCCATGCCCGCATCCCTGATACGCATCTGGTGATGCATGGGTCCAGCTCGGTACCACAGGAATGGCTGAAAATAATTAACGACTATGGCGGCGACATGGGCCAGACTTATGGCGTACCGGTAGAAGAAATTGCCGAAGGCATCAAGAATGGTGTCCGCAAGGTTAATATTGATACCGATTTACGTATGGCTTCAACTGGCTCTATCCGACGCCATCTTGAAGAAAACAAATCCAACTTTGATCCACGTAAATTCCTCAAGGAAGCCACGAAGGGCATGATGGAAATTTGTAAAGCACGTTATGAAACATTTGGCAGTGCTGGCCAGGCCTCCAAAATCAAGCCGATATCTCTGGAAAAAATGTTCCAGAAATATGAAAGTGGTGATCTGGATCCGACTATTAAATAGTAGATTTAATATTTATTAAATGTGGGCGGCCCTGTTATTCTCGGGGTCGCCCATTTTTATGAGAAATAAATTTTAACGCTCAAAATTTAACTAATTATCATTACCATGATATTCAACATACTTGAGGCTTACAGAAGTACTACGCTTTTGCAAAAGCTCTTGCTGGTATTGCTAGTAGCCGCAGTAATTCGACACCTTCTGTCCGCGCCGTTGTATCTCCTGAATGATGAGGCCTATTACTGGGTATGGAGCCAGAACCTGGCGCTCTCATATTTTGACCACCCGCCCATGGTTGCCTGGTTAATTTCACTTTCTACATCTATTTTTGGAAATCATCCTGCGGCAATACGCCTGCCTGCGGCGATAAGTGTCCTGGTGATGAGTATTGTCGGGTTGTTATTAACTCAAAAAGTTTTTAAAGATAACAGCACAAGTGTCCACTACGTCGCCATATCTCTGGGCTCTATACTTTTTATTGGTACGGCGGGTGGCATGACACCCGATGCGCCGATGGCAATGTTTACAGCGCTAACACTTTGGTACTTTTATAAAGCGGTCATGGAAAATTCCAGGCGTGCCTGGTACGGGGTCGGGTTATTCTTTGGATTAGCTTTATTGTCAAAATATATCGCCATTGTCTGGGGGTTAACATTATTACTCTTTATATTGGTAGTGCCTGAAGCAAGAAAACACCTGAAACGGTCAGGGCCCTGGATAGCAGTGATTATTTCGATTGTGGTTTTTTCTCCCGTATTAATCTGGAATTATCAGCATGACTGGGTTTCGTTCGCTTTCCAGCTAAATCACGGTCTACCGGGAAATAAAGAAAGTGCAGTGTTGAATTATTTTGCCAGCCAGGCAGGTCTAATCACACCGGCCATATTTATTATTTTATTATCAATCTGGATCAAACGTGGTAAGCATTGGTCAAACCTGGAATTACCGGTAAAATTTCTGGTTGCAACAAGTTTTGTTCCTTTTTCATTTTTTATTTATGCCGCCACCAAGGCGCCGGTTTCAGCCAACTGGCCGGCCTTTGCCTATTTTACGGGTTTTATTTTGGTCGCCCACTGGTTTGCGCTGGTTAGAAAAAAATGGCAAAAAATTACTGTTTACTTTAGTTATGGATATTTATTTCTATTCGCAATACTAATCATCGCCCATACGCATTTTAATATTTTGAATTTAGGAAGGGCAGATCGCACCAAAAGCTATTATGGATGGCCAGAGATCATTCAGCAGGCGAAAGTTGTAGCAGCCGACTACCCAGAAGCAATAATTGTGGGTAACAATTATCAGTTTCACTCACAGGTTGCATATGGGCTGGGTGTTTATACGGTGCCAGCCCTGAACATTGGGGGCAGGCCGAATCAATATACTTTACTGGATAACCGGGGATTGGTTGGCCGGGATCTTATTATTATCGATAAAGCCTATGATTTAAATAAGTTCAAACCGTATTTCGATGATGTAAAATACATTGCAACGCTTACTGGCAGGAGAAATGGCAAGATTGTAAAAACTTATCGTGCCGTGTTAGCCACAAATTATCAGCCAGGCGGCAGTAAATAGTAAATCATATCAGGATTTAAATCCCTTGGGGTCCTATTCTCCGCTGCTTGTGGCGTAGTGATCTGTAGGTTGGTGCTGAGGTACGAAGCCCAACAACTGAGTTATGTAACTCCGCCAAATAATAATGTTGGGCTTTGTAACTCAGCACCAACCCCTCGTCAGCTTGCAGCGGGTTTTTTATTTTCAGAGTTTAAATTAAAATCAGGAATCAGATTCGGTTTCAGAAATTTGCCCAGTTTTTTGTGTGTTTCCTCGGCTGTACATAAACCAATACAGTATAATAGCGACGCTCATAACAATAAAAAATGAAAATATAACGTCGCTTAGAAAGTGATCACCTTGAACAATGCGACCAAATCCAACAAGTGAGCCTGCGATAATCGAAGAGCCTAATACCCACCACCTGCGCCTGTTATTTACGAGCAGAAAAATTGCCGAGAAAAAAAAGATGGCAGCAGCGTGACCGGATACAAATGAACAATTCTTTTCACATTGATCTGAAATAATAAATGCAGGGGAAAATTTATTCTGACCACCAAATTCCTGTATCTTGTCTGGCCTTGCCCTGTCCCACTGGTTTTTGAAAACATTATTGACAATAAGGCCGGGCCCCAGAACCATTACGAGCAATAAAAAAATACTGGCTTTCTTATCCAGCCCAAGGTATTTCCGTTTATTTTTGGCTGCTAATATTGCAATAGCGATTAGGGATAGGGTGGTGGTGGCAACAAGGTAGTTATTTTTTCGATAAGAAAATTGAACTAACGGATTTTCTCTTAAAAAGAAACCATCTTGCTCATTATAGAACATTGCGCTAAAAGCCAAATCAATACCCGGGAATAAAATAAAGACCACGGCCAGGATTAAAAAAAAGGCCGCGAATAATATTATCAGCAAGTGATTTTTGTTATGTCCTGTTTTCATTAATGTGTGCGGAATGTCAAGGGGCAATGGTATTTTATAGTTATTTGCTCTTTTGTCAGTGTTGTAAATCATACATTAAATCGGAATTTAAGGTATTCATACTTGCAAATCTCACGGAGCTGTCTAAAATTACGCCTGATTCTGGCTTGCACCCGTTACGTGACTATGTTCATTAATAATCAGGCAGATTCAAATTAAGTCCAGTCTGTACCACATATCATGTAAATTACTGACTGCGGGCATGGAAACGATGTTTATAATGGCCCTAGCCCGGATTTTGGAATAAAAGTGGTCATTGCTGTGAGTATTGAATACCAAAAACTCCCTGCTCTTTTTGCTGGTGGGGATTTTTTTTAAGAGGTTTATTTAAAGCATGAAAATTATTTTAATCAGATTTTCAATTATTTTAGGCTTGCTTGCGGCTACCCAGGTTTTCGCAGAAGATATTAAGCGAGATTTTTCGACTGTGATGCAAGGGGCAAAAATATTTAAAGAGAATTGTTCTGTATGTCACGGACATCATGGCCAGGGCAATCCAGGGTGGCGTACAAGAGGTTCCGATGGGAAACTATTACCACCACCATTAAATGGATCAGGACATGCCTGGCATCATACCCTGCCAATATTAAGGCAGCGTGTTCTTTATGGTGGTATCCCTACCGGCGGCAGTATGCCTCCCTTTAGAGATAAATTAAAACTTCCAGAGATAGATGCAATTATAGCCTGGCTGCAGTCCCGCTGGCCTGATGATATTTTTAAGAAGTGGGAAAACGCAAACAGACTTGAAAAGCGTAGATAACAGATATATTTTACTATCAGGATGTAGTGTACGAGGATGGTCGCTAAAAAATTAATCCAATTATTATTAAGTATAAGTATTTTACTTTCAGGTATTTTATTTAATGATCAAATTGCTTTTGCTAGCAATAATATTCAGGACTCGAAATTTATTATGCATGGTGCGGTAAAATATGCTAAAAATTGCGCCGTCTGTCATGGAAAAATAGCACAGGGCACACCAAATTGGCACGAGCCTGATGCAAACGGGAATTATCCCCCTCCCCCCCTCGATGGTAGTGGCCACACCTGGCATCATAGTAAAAAAGTATTAACAATGGTGATTAAAAAAGGCGGTAAACCAATGGGCGGGGTAATGCCGGCGTTTGAAAATAAATTATCCGATAAAGACATCAGCTCAATTATTGCCTGGTTCCAGAGTCACTGGCCAGAAAAAATTCTTAAAACATGGCAAGGTAATTATCCCAAAAAATGACTATTAAATTGATTAAAAATAGAGTTTCAATATTCGTAATATTTTTCACACTAATACCTGTAATAGGTATGGCCGAAACCGGCAAAGCACCTGATGCCAAGGCCGCCAAAAGAGGCGCTGTAACTTTTGAGAAATATTGCGTCGCGTGTCATGGTAAAAAAGGAATCGGCGGGATAGCACCGCCACCCTTTTTGCGTGGCCCAGGTTATATTACACCACCGACGCTAAATGGTTCCGGGCATACCTGGCACCATACTGATAAAGATTTATTAAAAACAATACTGGAGGGGTCGCCCAGACCCAATACCATGCCAAGCTGGAAGGGAACGTTGACAGTTAATCAGGCAAAGGACGTGCGTGACTATGTTAAAAGCCTCTGGCCAGAACGCTCACTAAAGTGCCAGGGACCAGACCATATGGTTTGTAAATAGAAAATAATTTCTTTCAGTTAAATTGTTTAAATAAATTATTTGGTGATTAATGAATCAGGGGCTAGTTTGTAAGTTACGAGCCCGGGTCAGCACCTGCGATAAACTATATAATAACTAGATTTGTCACAGGTGCTGACCCGGTCGTAAATTATTCGTCACTTACTATTTAATTACTCATCTGCATAAAGGTCACAATGTCCCTGGTTTCCTGCCCGGTCAAACCAGCCCTGAGACGCATGTGGTATACTGCAGTAATCCACTGATCATCACGTAATTCCCTGGGATCGCGCGTATTATGACATCGTGTGCAATTCTCAGCCCAGGCCTTAGCGCCATTGGCAAAGTTACCTTTGACAGGCCAGGTATCCTCCGCATTAGCTAAAGGCATTAAGAACATTAATGTAACCACTGTTACTAATATTTTGATAAAGTTTTTTGATTTTGAATTTTTCATTTTCAACACCTCTGTTTAGAAACCGTAAGCCAATTGGACCAGCATTCGGTTATCAACTCTTTGTTTGGGATTTAACTCGTTGGGGATTTCATTGTTCTCGTAACCCACCTTGCCTATGACATTATTGGCGAACAGATAGTTAACACTAATCGCCGTTTGGGTACGGTTTGTGGTTCTTTCGGGTGTGTTATAGGCGCCGTATCGTAGTGCAATCTCGGTATTAATAGGAGAAATCACGTAAGCGACTTGTGAATACCAGGCGCTCCATTCAGCTTTTTCGGGGGCCACGCTTGCTGCCTGTTTACCGACCGTTTGTTTAATGTATTCTCCGCGTAAATCAATGCCAAAAAACTTTGTTCCAAAATCCACACCCGCAGCTTGATAATCCCGCGATCTTTCGTAAGTGACTGGATCTACACTTGGATCCCATACTGCAGCCCTGCCTGCTGCGCCAGAAGCGCCCAGGTCCAGTCTGAGGGCAGGAATATATACGCCAAGACGTCCACCGTAAACTTTTTTGCCGTCGCCATCCACATTCAGGCCTGGTGTTTCAATTGCTTCTATTTCACCCCCGTTTTCCTCCAGCGCCGGTCCATTTCCACCATAGACCGCATAGTTGATTTTTACCGGTCCGGCAGGTACACCACCCCGAAATTGTATGCCCACCTCTGAAACTGGGGCAGCCTGGTCGTGGCCGAAGCCAACTGGCGCAGTGGGTTGTTTGTTAATCCAGGAGGGATGGAGGTTTTGACGAAACTGGCCAATCGGACTGAGGAACTTGCCCATTACCAGGGTGACATAATCATTCAGAAAAATATCAACTGTAAGATATTCAATTGCGACCTCGGTTTCCCCGGTCTCGTTAATCTCAAATTCCAGCTCTGATTCCAGCATGACCAGATCCTTGTACTGGTAATGAAAAATAGGTGAAAAAGATCCTACTCCAAAAGAACCGTCATTCGATTCACCATTGACATAACCGACATCGGCATAACCCGCCAAATGAATCAAGCTATCTGAACTCTCATGTTTGTGCACCGGTTTTGCAGAACTCTCCTTGGCTTCATCAATTTTTCGATTTAGCTCATCAATTTGTTGCTGTAGTGATTTATTACTCTGTGCAACTGTTTCAGCTGCACTCGCACTAATAGCGGGCAAAAATAACACCGCCAGGCTTAATGTATATAAAAGATAACGAAACATTTTATTAAATTTCATGATTACTCTCTCAATTGAAGTCTTATGGTTAAAAAATTATTTGGTAATGGCCATTTGATGACCTTCACCGCCGGGTAATTTGATTTCGCCTGATACCTTCATTGTTTCCTGGTTAATAACCCAGATTTTTGGTTGTTTCCTGCTGGAAACATAAACCTTGTTGGTTCCCCGTATGGTATTAAGATGATAGGGCGCTGGATTTAGTGTTATGGAATTCTGTTTGCCGGTCTTCAAATTGACGGTAAAAAACTTGTTGTCTTTTTTACTGCTTGCGAACAGTTTTTTACCGTCATCGCTGATATCAAGTCCGTGCAGCTCGTTCCCCAGTTTATATTTTTTAATTATTTTGCCTGTTTTGATCGAAACTTCGGATACGGTGCCAGCCCTGGGATTGGTAACATAAAGAAATTTTTCATCAGCCGAAATGGCCATATGCTCCGGTGCCGGCCCGGCTTCAAGTTTACGGATAACTTTCCAGTTCTTGAGGTCAATTTCGGATATTGAGTTATTGCCCGTATTGCTCACATATGCGCGGTCACCCTTGCGGGAGATTATGGTAAAATTCGGGGATGGTCCGGTAGCAATGTACTTGAGAACACTATTGCTTTGAAGATCAACAACACTCACGTTTCCCTTGGCCCCGTGGGTAGAGAATACATAGCGACCATCAGGGGTAATAGCCTGGTGGTGTGTCCAGCCCATGACCGGAATGGTGGACATAACATGACCGTGTGCCGGATGAATGAAAAATAATTCACTTGTTGGTGCCTTGGGGTTATTTTTAGGCGGTAATTTTTCGGAAAGACTGCCAGCAATCAGGTATTCCCCGTCTGGCGTGATTACCAGGCCGTGGGGATTTTTGACGCCTGTATAGGTTGCCGTGATTTTGTCGGTATTAGCATCTACAGCGATCACGACATTGGCAGATCCCAGCGGGATGTAGACAGTCTTGCCAGCAAAGACAGGACTGGCAATAAGTGCCATTACCATTATTATAGTTAGGTGACTGAGGGCTCTCATATATTTTTCCCTTAAATAATTCATTGTCGTTGCAGAACTCCGGCACGAGGTTAATCAGGATGAAGTAATACATCTTTGACCTACGTCAATATTCATATTTAATCATTAACTAATTTAGAGTGTAAACTAGTTTTTTGTCATTAAATTAATTGCGTATTATTATTTTTATATAGACATAAGTTTAATGTGGCTAATTAAGAGACAAATAGTTCATCACCTGGCAATTGGGCTAATACTCCTGGTCCTTATCTCTATTGTGTACATATTTCTTGACAGTAACGACATTTTGTCACTATTGGATCAACGAGAAGCATTATTGAACTGGGTCAGGAATTTCGGGGCAGCTGGACCACTGGTTATTATAGGGTTAATGACGGTTGCAATTGTCATCAGCCCATTACCCAGCGCACCCATCGCCCTGGTGGCTGGCGCCGTATATGGCCACGGATGGGGCACACTTTATACGCTGATAGGAGCAGAAGTCGGCGCATTAATTGCGTTTATGCTGTCGCGACTACTCGGTTATTCGGTTTTGCGGCACTGGTTTGGCGTCCAGCTCGAACGGGGCTGGATAGGCTCCCAGAATACAATCATGTTGATCGTTTTCGCATCCCGGTTAATGCCATTTTTGTCTTTTGATTTAATTAGTTATGCGGCAGGCCTGACAAGCCTCAAAATGTGGCGCTTTTTTATTGCTACCCTATTGGGCATATTACCCGCCAGTTTTATTTTGGCCCATTTTGGGTCAGAACTGGGTACTGGAAACAGTGACCGCATCCTGTTTACCATTTCGTTGCTTGGCATCCTGGCTATTTTACCGCTGGTTTTCCATAAATTATGGAAACAGTCTATGTTGAAACGCAATAATAAGCTCAGCTAGACCCGTGTGAGGCGCCAATGGATGGGCTTTGGTGCGGGGATTAGCCGTAAAATTAGTTCAAATTTGAAAAATAGGACAGATTTGCTACATTTAAACCTTGACCTATGTCCAAGGTATATGTTGTAAATTCGTCGTTATCAGTCATTGGAGAACTATTATGTTTACAGTAACCGAGTTGGCCAAAAGAAGTGATACAACCATTCACGCTGTTCGTTATTACACACGCCTGGGGATATTACGACCTGAACGAAATCCGGACAATGGCTACCGTCTCTACCAGCCACGGGAAGTAGGGTGGTTGCGATTTGTCCAGCAGGCCAAACACCTGGGTTATACCCTGGGTGAAATTCGTGAAATTATGCATGATTCTGACCAGGGCCAGTCACCTTGCCCGAGAGTGCGTGAAATATTGCAAAAGCGGATCAAGGAAAACCGTCAAAAGCTTGAAGAATCAATGGCCCTGCAAACCCGTATGGAGCAGGCGCTTGGCAAATGGAATGATATGCCGGATGGCATACCGGATGGCCATTCTGTCTGCCATTTGATTGAATCCTTTGGTAAAGAAACAAACTCAAAAAATAATTAATAAGAGGAAATAACATGACACCGCCTGTAAGCACCAAAAGCCAGGACGCAATTCAATTGAAGGATCCGGTCTGTGGAATGGACGTGACCACTGATTCAAAACATCACCATCAACATGATAACGAGAATTATTATTTTTGTAGCGCTGGTTGCCTGACAAAATTTAAGGCCGCACCTGGCACTTATCTTCAGAAAGAAAAACTCAAAGATCCGGTCTGCGGCATGGATGTGACCACTGACTCAAAACATCAGTTCAAACATGGCGATAAAACTTTTTACTTTTGTTGCAATGGTTGTTTGACAAAATTCAAAGCTGCGCCAGAGAATTTCCTTGATGAGGCAAAAAAATCTGCAAGCTCAGGTTGTTGTCATCATGAACATAGTGCAAAAGCTCCTGCTGGAGCAGCATCACAGGATGCCGAATATTTTTGCCCCATGTGTCCGGAGGTAAGCAATATTGGTCCCGGGACCTGCCCGAGCTGTGGCATGGCGCTGGAGCCTAAAGACATCGCCGCAGTGACAACCCGGACTGAATATACTTGTCCGATGCACCCGGAAGTGGTCCAGGATCATCCGGGTAGCTGCCCGAAGTGCGGCATGGCCCTGGAGTCAGTCTCAGTGGAAGTTGAAGAAGATACCAGTGAGTTGGATTATATGTCGAAGCGTTTCTGGATCAGCTCGTTGCTCGCCATCCCGGTGTTATTCAGCGCCATGGCGGCCGAGTTTTGGCCCGAAGCAATGGCGAAATTGATCGACCCCAATCTGCGTCAGTGGGTTGAAATGGTGGTGTCAGCCCCGGTGGTGATATGGGGAGGCTGGATATTCTACGTGCGGGCCGTGCAATCGCTAATTACGCGTAACCTGAATATGTTTACCCTTATTGGAATTGGCGTCTCGGTGGCCTTTACTTATAGCGTTATTGCCACCGTCTTCCCCGGTATTTTCCCGGCAGATGTATTTAACGAGGTCGGCGTCGTGCCGGTTTACTTCGAGGCGGCAGCGGTAATTACTGCGCTGATATTACTCGGCCAGGTGCTTGAGCTACGGGCACGTAGCAAGACCAACGCCGCCATTAAACTATTATTGGGACTTGCGCCCAAGACTGCCCGTATTGTCCGTGATGATGGCACCGAAGAAGATATCCCCATGGAACATGTGCAAGTGGGCGATACACTGCGTGTGCGTCCCGGTGAAAAAATTCCAGTGGATGGCAAGGTGGTCGACGGCAACAGTAATGTTGACGAATCCATGGTGACCGGTGAACCCATACCAGTTGAAAAAAGCAAGGGGGAACGGCTTATTGGCGCAACTGTGAATGGTACCGGCAGTTTGATGATGAAGGCAGAAAAAGTTGGTGCCGATACTTTGTTAGCACAAATTGTGCAAATGGTCGCCGAAGCGCAACGATCACGGGCGCCTATTCAGAAATTGGTCGACAGGGTTTCCGGATATTTTGTTCCTGTTGTTGTACTTATTGCAGTGATTACCATGGTTGTATGGTTCTTTTGGGGACCTGAACCAGCCCTGGCCTATGCGATTATTAACGCAGTGGCAGTGTTAATCATTGCCTGTCCTTGTGCCCTGGGACTGGCGACACCCATGTCGATTATGGTTGGTACCGGCAAAGGCGCGATGATGGGGGTATTGTTCAAGAATGCCGAAGCTTTGGAAGTCTTAAGAAAGGTAGATACCCTGGTGGTAGACAAAACTGGCACCCTGACTGAAGGTAAACCGAAGCTTGTTTCCGTGGTAGCAATAAACGGTTTTCATGAGCACGATGCCTTGCGGCTGGCAGCTAGCCTGGAGCGCGCCAGTGAACACCCGTTGGCCGAGGCCATCGTCCGGGGCGCAGAAAAACGCAATAGTGAACTGGTCAAAACCGAAAACTTTCAGTCCGTCACAGGAAAAGGTGTAACCGGCACGGTTGAAGGCCATACGGTGGCGCTTGGCAATCTCAAACTGCTCACTGATTTGGGTATTGATCTTGGTGATCTGCCACAACAAGCCGATACCCTGCGTGCCGATGGCCAAACAGTTATGTTACTGGCCATAGACAACAAGGCCGCCGGTCTGATCGGTGTGGCCGACCCGGTTAAAGAAACCACACCTGAGGCGATTCGCGATTTACATAAAGAAGGCCTCAAAATCGTCATGTTGACCGGTGACAGTCTAAAAACAGCCGAAGCCGTTGCTGGCAAACTGGGGATAGACGAGATCCAGGCGGAAGTGTTACCAGACCAAAAGGCGGAAGTTGTCAAACAATTACAGGCCAAGGGACGGATTGTGGCTATGGCTGGAGACGGTATTAATGATGCCCCGGCACTGGCCCAGGCGCAGGTAGGGATTGCCATGGGAACTGGTACTGACGTGGCTATGGAAAGCGCCGGTGTCACCCTGGTGAAGGGCGATTTACGCGGCATTGTTCGAGCACGGCGTTTGTCACGCGCCACCATGCGTAACATACGACAAAACCTGTTTTTTGCATTTATTTATAATTCCGTCGGTGTTCCGGTTGCAGCAGGTATATTGTATCCATTCTTTGGCATATTACTCTCGCCCATGATTGCGGCAGCGGCCATGAGCTTTAGTTCCGTATCGGTAATTACCAATGCCCTGCGCTTAACCCGGGCACGTCTATAAATAACGGGAGAAATAAAAATGATGGGTAGTGGCGGTATGTCTGGCAGTGGATTTTTTTTTGGCGGGCCATGGATGTGGATACTGTTAATTGTAATTGTTGTCGTGGTGATTGCCGTCATTAAAATGGCTGCCGGTAACAGCTCGGGAAAAACATCTCAGCCAGAAGACACGCCATTGGAGATTTTAAAAAAACGTTATGCACGAGGTGAAATAGACGAACAGGAGTTTAATCAGCGACGCAAGAAACTCGAGGACTGAACGAATGTGACTGCTGAACAAGTGATCAGACTTCATCTTATCGCCCCGTGGTGGAAAAAATTAAAATGAGATGTGTGCCCGAATTTTAATGAACGCCAATGGAGGAGAAAATTATGAAAACAAAATATTTTGTTTATTACAGTATCCCGGTGTTAATAATTGGTTTATTGACGTTCAATATGTCGCAATCCTTAGCTGCAAAGTCTCAATTACATAAAACTATTAGCGGGGTTGATATCTATCTTGGGGTGCTGCCGGCAGAAATAGTTCGTGGTCACCCCAAAAAACATCCTGAGAGTCGCATGCATGGTGGTGTGCCTGCAGGAAGTCGTTATCATGTAATATTGGCGCTGTTTGATGCCAAGTCAGGCGATAGAATTAATGAAGCCAAGGTTTCAGCCAAAGTTGTGGGAACAGCTGCTGTTGAAATAACCAAACCTTTAGAGCCCATGTCGATAGCGGGCGCTCGTTCCTACGGGAACTACTTCAAAATGTTAGGGCAAATACCACAACACCTGATTATACTGGAGATAACGCTGCCCGGTGTGAAGAGAACCATCCGCACAACATTTGAGTGGGCCCGGCCATAAAGTCCTGGCGCTTGGTCGCTATTAAGGACAGGGAGATATCGTGGAAGGTTTCATAACATTATTAATTTTTGCAGGTTTGTTTTATGTGATGATGCGTTTTGGCTGCGGTGCCCACATGGTTAGTGGTGGCCGTCATGCTGGTCAGGATAAAACTGAAGACAGCAATAATGTTGACCCGGTATGTGGTATGGAAGTGGGCATTTATGAGGGTTATGGCATGATGCATAATAAAACCCTTTATCGTTTTTGTTCGCGTAAATGTATGGACACGTTTGAGTCAGAACCAGAAAAATTTACTCAAACACAGGAAATCAAAGGAGGCGTCTCGTGAGTGCAAGAATATCGTTTTTAGCGGTAGGGCATGCCAGTAGTGCTTTACTGGCAATCAGTTTCACACTTTGCGTCATTTTTGACTTAATATTTCCCGAACAAGCTATGTTTAAGGCCTGGCGTGATTTTTTGCCAGGATTTGACTGGCTCAGCTGGCTCAGCTGGCCCAGCTTTTTCCTTGGGTTACTGGAAAGTTACGGTTATGGCTGGTATGCAGCCTTGATTTGGGTACCGATTTACAACTTCGTAGCAGCTCGATCTGGCACGAAGTGAGTACGTGAAAAGAAGGTATCTCATATCACAGCCGGGTGTTGGTAAATCCTCAATAACATGGAGCATGATGACTTATGAAAAGGACTATCATAGTAAATGTGCTGCTGGCGGTATTTGGCCTCGTTGTTATACCTGGCATTAGTCTGGTCTATGCCGAAAAAAATAAATCGCAGCTAGACAGTTTGTCAGAGGCAAAAAAATATGGCACTGACCCTGGCCGTTATTTTTTACCTAAGACAGCAATCGATACAACAGAGGTACCCAATATTGCCCTGAAATCATCTGATAAAGATACTGACCCGCTGCCCTATTATAAGATTGGGGCTAACACCTATTTATTTTTTGGCAACATAGCCCAGATAGACCCGTATAACCGCGGCTGGAACGGCAACGCCGGTTTCGTGGTGACTTCAAAAGGTGTGGTGGTTATTGATTCCCTGGGTACACCGAGACTGGGCAGGCGCATGATTGCCACCATTCGGTCTATTACTGATAAGCCGATCAAGTATCTAATCATTACCCACAACCACCCGGATCATTCATATGGGGCGATCGCGTTTCGTGATCTGGGCGGCGTCAAAGTTATTAGTCACGCGGGTACATTGGATTACATTAATTCGAATAAAATTGATATCTCCGTTGACTTTCGCCGCAGTATTATCAAGGCGGATATGGCAGGATTTTCTGCCGTAGCGCCTGATATTCCAATCGCTGGCAAACGGTTCTCCAGCTACAAGCTAAGTGTGGGCGACAAAACCTTTGAAATTTATAATACCGGTGAACACCATTCTTTTGGAGACCTGGTCGTTTTTCAGACTAATGAAAAAATTGTCTGGATTTCAGATTTGGCTTTTAATCAACGCACTACTTTTATGGGTGATGGTAATACCAGGCAGGCCATAAAGGCCCAGGACTGGTTACTGGCAAAATTCTCTGATGCGAAACTTATGGTTCCCGGCCATGGCAGTGCCCAGACCCCCCCATTTCCAATGGTCCGAAAAACGCAGGATTATATGAAACGCTTAAGATCCACCTTAAATCGGGCCATGGCCGATGGTCTTGATCTTTTGGACGCGGTAGACCAGGCAGATTTTAAAGACTGGCGAAATATAAGGTTATACGGACTGAACCAGCGCGCCAACGCCAATTTCGTTTACCGTGAACTGGAACAGGAAAATTTTTGAGTGGTCTGGATTCAGGTGATATTGAAGTATGGCCCCGGGCCCTATCTGGTATATATTATAGACGTAGCTGTTGTACTATAAATATCAATAATCCATTTCTTTTACGAGACAGTGAACGAGAAAACCTCTATGACTAAAGCACCAGCTAACACTCAAACCAGAATACCGGGCGAGGATGAAGTGATTGAAATTGCCGGCGCCGGCCCGTCGGGTTTGACGGCAGCCATTATACTTGCCCGTGCCGGCCGCAAGGTGCTGGTACACGAACTGCACAAGGAAGTGGGTTATCGTTTTGGGCGTGACCTGCAAGGCCTGGAGAACTGGACCACCGAGCAAAATGTACTTGAAGCGCTCACTGATCTTGGTCTTACAACTGATTTTGAAAAACTGGCGTGTCGTAGCGGTATACTTTTTGACTCCAAAGACCGTGTTTATGAAATTAAAGATAAAGAGCCGCTGTTTTATTTAGTCGAGCGGGGCCCGGGTCAACATAGCCTTGACACTGCACTGCTTAACCAGGCCCGTGACCTGGGCGCGGAGGTTCGATTTAATAGTCGCGTCAAACATCTGGAGGGGGCCGGTATTCTTGCCACAGGCCCCAAAGCGGCGGATGCAATTGCCGTGGGTTATCATTTTGACACAGACATGGAAAATGGCTTTTGGGCGATTTGTGATAATAATCTGGCCCCGCAAGGTTATGCCTATTTACTGGTAATGAATGGCAGGGGCACAATCAAGACTTGCATGTTCACAAACTTCAAGAAGGAAAAAATTTACGTAGCACGTACCGTGGCGGCCTTCGAGCGCCTGGTTGACCTGCGCATGGAGAATCAAAAACCCCATGGTGGTGTCGGTAATTTTCGTATCCCCAAGTGGGCGATGAGCGGTATTCATCCTGTCGTCGGCGAGCAAGCCGGGTTCCAGGATACACTTTGGGGTTTTGGTATGCGTTACGCGATACGTTCAGGGGCCCTGGCTGCGAATAGTTTGCTTGAAGGTACTGATTATGACGAATTGAGGCGAGATCAGATTGATGTCAATATGAAGACAGCGATCGTTAACCGCGGTTTGTACAGTTTGCTTGGAAACCCGGGCTATCGGGCACTTATGCGCATGCTTGTTAAATCAAAAAATATTCGTGCTTCATTGCGCAAACAGTACCAGCCTTCCTGGTTCAAGCTTTTGTTCGCACCCCTGGCATTGTTATATTTCAAAAGCCGGCGTAAAGACAAAAACTGTCATCACGTGAATTGTACTTGTGTCTGGTGTCGTTGCGGAGGAGCAACCTGAATAATAAATAATGTGTCTAATCAAAAAAAAATAACACAGCCGCGTATTGGAATCGTTCTTAGCTCAGGCGGTGTCCGTGGAGTTTATGCCCATACCGGTTTTCTGCTGGCACTGGAAAAAATGCAAATTGAGTTACAGGCAGCGACTGGCTGCAGTGCTGGTGCGGTCGTGGGGGGAATTTTTGCAAGTGGTACACCTGTCCAACGCTGGGCGAATGTATTAAGTACTATCAAACCCGGTCGGTTCTGGCGTCCATCCTGGTTTCGACTCCTATGGTCTCTTTTGGCGCGCAAGGGCAGAGGCTATTCCGGGTTTTCATCAGCTGACTCAGCTATTGAATTTTGTACTGAGCAACTGCGGGTGCAAACGTTTGAACAATGCCAAATTCCATTTCATGCCCTGGCTATCAATATCACCACGGGTAAAAAAAAGATATTCTCAGAAGGAAACCTGGCCCGGAGTATGGTAGCAAGTGCCGCCATCCCGGTTTTGTATCAACCAGTAGAAATAGACGGAGATTATTATAGTGACGGCGGCGTTATTGACCTGGCGCCGACGGATACCATATGTTGTAAGCACAACCTGGATATATTAATTGTTCACCATGCCACGCAACGAAGTACGTCAACATCTAAATTAAATGATCCCATGAATTCTCGCTGGACCTTGATTGAAATTCTGAATAACCTGTTGTTCCGGCAACGACCCTGGTACCTGTCCGATAAACCGGTGGCAGTGCGGCGCTGTCCCTGTGGTTGCAATGCATTTGTGATTGTTATCGAACCAGAGCTGCCACCGCTGGCCTGGCCAGTAACTAACAATGGTCCCCAGGTATTGCAATCAGCCCAGGAACAAACCGAATTATATCTTAAACCATATATCGAAATGCTTAAGGGTAACGCGGAAATTCCCGCGTGTAGTGTCGATGAGCTGGAAACCGAGGCACAAAAAACAGGATGTCAAGGTTAATGGTTATTTGTAGAGTATAAAAATTTTTATAATAAAAATGAAATTAAAAACAAGTATAACAATTATTTTTATTATTCTTATTGTCGTCTTTTTCGCATGGCGATTTATGCGCCCCATGAATATTTTTATTGTCGAGGAAAAGTTTGCCTGGCCAATCGATACATCACAGGCGCCGCCTATACTAAAAACATTGAGCGCAAAAGAGTGCGGGGCTTGTCATAAGGATTTTTATAATGAATGGCGTACCACAATACATAGCCAGGCCTGGACTGATCCCTACTTCCAGGCAGATTGGCAGTTCGATAATAAACAACATATTTGCATACTCTGCCACACACCGCTTGATCGTCAGCAGCCGCACAAGGTATTGGGTTATCGTGACGAAAACAGGTGGGATCCTATTCTTGAAGACAATCCTGATTATGATGCTGAGCTGCAACACGAAGGCGTGACCTGTGCTGTTTGCCACTTACGAGAGGGCAAAATTTTAGGCGTTTATGGTAATACCAATGCACCGCACCCCGTTAAGAAAATGGATGACCCCAACCAGGTATGTGTTCGCTGTCACCTGGTAAAACCTGAGAAATGGGGTGTATTCGTCCGTTTTCCACCTTGCGGTACGGTGGCAGAAATTGAACAGACCCGGTCTGCCGACGCGCCAAAAGAAAAATTCTCGAGTCAATCTTCACTGGCAAACATCGGAAAAAGTGGTGAAGTCATTATCCCCGAAAACTCCCTGGGTTGTGTGAATTGTCACATGCCACTGATTAACAGGCCGCTGGTGGAGGGATTCCCGGTTCGCAAGGCGCGACAACATTTGTGGCGCGGTGGCCATGATCCCGAAATGGTAAAACGGGCCCTGTATGCAGATTTGATTGAAGCTGGTACCAGCGACGACGGAAAGCGGGTATTTAATTTGACATTAGTCAACGTAGGGGCGGCACATTACCTGCCTACGGGTACGCCGGATCGTTATCTATCGATACAGTTTCGGGTGCTTGACGAACAGGGCAGCACCATCAAGGAAACGAAAGATAAATTGAAACGCGTTGTCATGTGGCGACCATTTATTATTGATCTATGGGATACGCGCCTGCGTCGTTGGCAACCAAAAAAATACACACTTGATATAACGAAACCTGACAAGGCGGTCGCCGTAGAGGCCATTGTTAAATATCACTTGCTGGACGAAAGTCGTCGTAAACGTATTGGTTATAAAAACACGACACCTATCTCCTATGAAGTATTTCGAAAACGAATTGAGTTAAAAAAGCCAGTTAGCTGATTGATTTGACAACAAATCTTGTTATTCCTGCATCAATTCAGAATCATGCCCGATTCATTAATGTCCCTCCCTGTTATTTTTGCTATAATTAACCTTGAACATTTTTGACATTAGTCAAAAAAAGGCGCGAAGCGCTGGATCTGAACTGAAATAACTGAATTGGCGCTTATTAGTAAAAAATATCTAATTAAAATTGACCTCTTTCAAAACAAAAACTGTCTCACTGAGTCTTGGCATTGCCATAGTGTATATTTTATCAACTGTGGCGCCAGGCGGGTTAGTTATGTCGGCCGTCCATGATAATGCAAATGGTGTGTTCAACCATGCCATCAGTGCCGAGACCCAATCTTGCCTATCCAGCGGCCCGCAATCATCAAGCCAGGGCCAGCCCGGTACAGAAAATTGTCAGGAAAGTACAGCCAAAGAATGTGCCACTTGCACCCAGGCGAACTATAATGTTCCTAAACATGTTATATCCGCGCAGCCTGAACTGGATATATTCACTAACATAGCTCCTTCAGAATTAGAGGATCCGGATCTGGCGCCCGTCACCCGGCCACCAGAAAAATTCCTGTAAAAAACAAAAACTGATATTATTTTTCCAGTCATTTTCCCTGTGACTTACTTCCAGGCTATATGGAGAAATAAAATAAACAGGTTATTTAATTTAGAACTGGATAAAATAAAGGAATAATATTCCTGGTCGGGAGTGTAGAACCATGACAGAACAGACTGATAGACATTCAGGTAAAAACAGGATTTTTGTCCCTGTGTTACCGTTAGTATTTTTTTTGGTTGTCGGGGTCTTTTTGGGCATCGGGTTATTTCTGGATCCGAGCCTGATACCGTCACCCCTTATCGGCAAGGCAGTCCCTGAATTTAAATTGCCACCAGTCAAGGGTCGCACACTGGGCCTTGAAAGTGCCGATCTCCGGAAAGGTGAAGTATCGATAGTGAATGTTTTTGCCTCCTGGTGTGTTGCCTGTCTTGAGGAGCATCCATTTTTAATGCGTCTTGGGGCATCAAATACTGTGAAGCTTCATGGTCTTAACTACAAAGACAAGCCTGACGACGCCGCCAACTGGCTTGACAAGTATGGTGATCCCTATAAACGAACTGGCGCAGATATCAAGGGACTTGTCGGCATCGATTGGGGAGTTTACGGTGTGCCTGAGACTTTTGTCATCGATAAAGAAGGGAAAATTGCTTACAAACATATCGGTGCAATCAATGAAAAAATTCTGAATGAAACTTTATTGCCCCTTATTGAAAAATTAAAGAACGCACCTGACGATAAAGATCCGGAAATAGAAATTAAAAGTGGGACTTAAAAAAATCTAAATGATTAAAATGATTAAATAATTGTTTTTATTAAAGCTGACCAGGATGACCATACCAGAAACAATTATACTAGTAATGCCATACAATGTTTGAGATATCAGAATTAGCTGTGCTTACCGTATTTGCTGCGGGCATTATTTCTTTTTTATCCCCTTGTGTTTTACCACTGGTTCCCGGTTACCTTTCCTACGTTAGTGGCCAGTCCATGGAAGATTTACAAACCCAAACCCGGGTGCGTGAAAAAATGGCAGTGTTGATGTTAAGCCTGAGTTTTGTGTTGGGTTTTACCACCGTTTTTATTGCCTTCGGCGCCAGCGCCACTGCCATTGGTCGCTTGCTCATGGCCTACCGATATGAAGTGAATATCGTTGGTGGCAGCATTGTCATTTTGTTTGGCCTGTTCCTGACAGGTCTGCTGCGTGTAGACTGGTTACACCGGGAATTTCGAATACAACACGACTCAAGCAATGCAGGTAGTGGTCGGCCCGTGGCGGCCTATGTACTGGGGCTTGCCTTTGCTTTTGGCTGGACACCTTGTATTGGCCCTATTCTTGGTTCTATTTTAATGGTGGGCGCCAGTACGAGCACGGTTGGCAGCGGTATTATCCTGTTATCCATTTATTCTTTGGGACTCGGTCTGCCATTTATAGCAGCGGCCTTGTTCACTAATCATTTTTTACGCCACGCCCGTCGTTTGCAAAGACACGCACGCAAAATCCAGATCGGCGCAGGTGTGCTAATGATTATTATGGGCATTGCCATGATTACAGGGTACCTGACTGATTTTTCCTGGTGGCTGCTGAAGGCCTTTCCAATCCTGGCCAAAATTGGATAACAAAATAATGTTTAACCAATGCTGAATATAGAAGATCCGCAAGTCACGAGCAGGTTCCCGTTGTTTAACCTGGGCTTTCGACCATTTTTCCTGGGCGCAGCTATTTTCGCAATTATTGCCATCGCTATCTGGATGACCATGTTCGTGTCTGGCTGGAAAACGCAGGTTTACGGGTTAGCGCCTGTCACATGGCATGCCCATGAAATGATTTTTGGTTATGCCATGGCGGTGATTACCGGGTTTTTACTGGCGGCAGTAAAAAACTGGACTAATATACAAACGCCCCAGGGTTTCCCGTTATTTCTTTTATTCCTGCTCTGGGTCATCGCCCGGGTCGCACCTTTTTTTGGCCAGTCAGTTCCGATTGAGGTGATCGCGATACTGGATAATTTGTTCCTGGTTTTGCTTTTTATCAGTGTTGCCCTGCCGATTATCAAAACAAAACAATGGCACAACGTTGCCATATTATCGAAACTGTTATTGATGTTGGCTAGTAACGTGGTGTTTTATCTTGGCCTGTTGGGTGTATTGGCAGACGGCATTCGCTGGGGATTATATTCAGGACTTTATCTTATTCTGGCCCTGATTTTTACCATGGCCAGGCGGGTGGTGCCATTTTTTATCGAAAAGGGTGTGGGTTACCCGGTGCAAGTTAAAAACTGGAAATGGCTGGATATCTCCAGCCTGGTTTTTTTCCTGTTGTTCTGGATCACGGATATCCTGACGCCGGACTCGTTACTGGTAGCCTTGTTGGCAGTGATTTTATACGTGTTACACGGGTTAAGAATGTTTGGCTGGTATACAAAAGGGATTTGGCGAAAACCATTACTCTGGGTGCTCTACCTCGCCTATGGATTCATGGTCATCGGTTTTTTGCTCAAGGCAGCGGTTTTTGCCTTTGATGTCTCCCCTTTCCTGGCAGTCCATGCCTTTGCCTTTGGTGGCATTGGTTTAATGACCCTGGGCATGATGTCACGGGTCTCACTCGGTCATACGGGCAGGAGTATAACCGAGCCACCGCGGCAAATGACCTGGGCGTTTTTAATTTTAATTTCGGGCGCCGTGGTCAGGGTATTCTTTCCCTTGTTTGATCAATCCCACTATACGACCTGGATTGTTTTATCCCAGGTCTTATGGATTATTTCTTTTTCAATATTTCTGTTTATATATTTTCCCATGCTCACCCGGCAACGGGTGGATGGGCGGTATGGGTAAATAAATTAGTTAACTCAAACCTTAGTACACGTAAACCGCCCCAGCACCGCCTGCGCTGTTGTCTGCTAAATCGCCATTGATTGTGTCGGCATCGCTAGCTTCACCGGGCGCCCCGACTGCAATGACAGAGCCATTACTGCTCAAAGATATTGATGCGCCAAAAACATCACCGATGTAGGGCCCTATTCTGCCATTAGGATTGCTGGATTTTATGTATTTTGTTTGAGTCCAATTACCTGGTCCAGTCTTTTGAAACAAGTATGCTGCTCCTGATTGAGCTATAGTATTTGTTGTGGCGTCACCGTTAATGCCGAGTGAATTTCCATCTTCATCACGGGCACCCACTGCTAGCAGTGAACCTGTGAAATCTAAATCAATTGAAGACCCAAATTGATCACCTTGAGCGTTTGTATTGGCAGAGTCATTAAACCCAATGGCATCTGAAGCTTTAATATAGGCAGCTTGCTGCCAGGCTTGATCGGTATTCTCGGTGAAAAGATATACTGCACCAGCTGACAGAAGCGTATTGTCATTAGGATCTGATGAGGTACTTTCTTCATTAATCGCGCCAATTGTCACTGTTTTACCATTCCCGCTTATTGCAACAGAGTAACCGAATTGATCGCCATCGATACAAGCAACTATCCCGCAAAATGCAGACCATCCTCCTCCTGAGTTAGCAGCCTTAAGGTAAGCTTTTTGTTTCCAGCCACTGACTTCTTTTTTGAAAATATAAGCGGCGCCAGATTGTTTTAAGGAGTTATCTACTTGATCGCCATCAACAGTATTTGCAACGCTGTCTTCGTTTGGTGCACCGATAACTATTACTTCGCCATTTGAATTAATATCTACATCCCAGCCAAAATGATCTCCCAAAATCGCACCAAATGTCCCAACCTCATTATCAGGATTTGATGCCTTAAAAAAAGTGCTAGGTAACCAGGTTCCTGCTCCGTCCCTTGTATAAAGGTAAGCCGCACCAGAATTTATAAGATTATTATTTAAGTTATTACCGTCAATACCAATCGCGTCACTGTCTTCCATCGGTGACCCGACTATGAGCTCATTCCCATTTGCAGATAATGCGATGGAGTTACCGAACTTATCACCATTTTCTGGATTCGAGGGCTCGATTATTGCTCTTTCTGACCATGCGCCTGTTCCATCACGACCATAGATGTACACTACACCTGAACCCGAAACTGATTTTCCATCTCCCAGTGCAGATACTACTAGTGTATCCCCGTCATTGCTTAATGCTACATCCCAACCAAACCATTTATTTTTTGTTAGACTTGACCCTTTTACGTATGCTTGCTGTTCCCATGTGCCAGTGTTCAATTTTGCGTACACGTAAACGGCACCGTTTGTGGAATCATTATTGGTTTGATCGCCATCTATCACTTTTGAAGTACTTGCTTCTCCGTGGGCCCCACTTACCAGAGTTTTGCCATCACCACTAATAGCTACAGCCCTTCCGAATGCATCACCAGCATCAGAATTTGAAGCTTTGAAATAACCAATTGCGTTTGCACTACTACTCGTCGCATTCAGCTCATTCGATGCCGTACAACCACTGGCATTACAGGCCTCGACCAGGTACCTGGCATTGGGCCAGTCTTGCAGGTGTACGGAGATTTCGTGATTGTAAGTGATGGCTGCGGCGCCAAGATCACCACTCACCGGGGTATAGCCTGAGACGC
>CAJVXY010000015.1 GCA_913009895.1 uncultured Acidiferrobacteraceae bacterium
ATACGTAACTTAAGTATTTAATTTGGAGAATCCATAACATGAAAAAATTGCAAAAAGGTTTTACATTAATCGAACTGATGATCGTGGTCGCGATTATTGGTATTCTGGCGGCCATCGCCATTCCGGCCTATCAGGATTACATCGCCAAGACTCGTATTTCTGAATGCGCAGCTGCTACTGCAGCAGTCAAAACCAATATCGCCCTTGCGATTCAGGACGGTAACCTTGAACGGGAATCGGGCGGCATAGCGTTTGCGTTGAATACTGCTGCACTAGGCAACCAAACAATTGGTATTCTAGGGATGGCTTCTTATGTCAGTGAAAATATTTCCCGGATTGCCATTGCATCGTTTGTTGAGCCTGTAGCAGTAGGTGGGGTTTTCCCCTTAGGTGCCGGCATTGCATGTTTGTACCAAAATAATATACCGACATACACGGGGGCTGCTCTCGTACCCACCTATCTAAATTTGGTCTCTGTACAATCAGCCGGCAACATTCGCTGGGTGCCAACCATGGCCGCTACCACTCTTGCGTACCCTATATCAAACGTTAAACGCAAGCATCTTCCCAAGAAATAAAGGCTAAGAACCAACTTAGCAATAAAAGCCCCCCAATTTCATGGGGGGCTTTTTTTTAGGGAGAGTTATGAAAAAAGAAATATATACATATATAACATTTCTATTTATTGCCTCCATTTTTACTGTGACGGTCTACTGGAATGGTCTGTATGGACCACCGGTTTTTGATGATATCCCCCACATTGCTTATAACAAAAAAGTTCTTCTCCAGGATCTCGATTTCACATCTTTAAAATCTGCGGCATTTTCCCAAACATCAGGCGTACTACAGCGTCCGATTGCCCTGCTGACAATAGCATTAAATATTTATACCACGGGTACTGATACCTTCTGGATGAAACTCACCAACCTTGTTTTTCACATAACATCAGGCTTTGGTTTGTTTTTACTTGCCAGATTCTTGTTTACCCGGTTTTATTTACAAAACAATAAACCTGTTTCTTTTAATCAAATAAATTTTCTCGCAGGCTTAGCAAGCATCTTATGGTTGGTTCACCCGCTAAATCTTACCTCCGTACTCTATATCGTACAGCGCATGAATCAACTTTCTGCACTATTTTTAATTGCGGCCCTCCTGTCCTATATATGGGGAAGGACAAAAATTGAAAAAAATAACAAACAGGGTTACTGGATAATTGGTTTTGGTTATATATTTTTTGGATTGTTATCCATTTTAAGCAAGGAAAATGGTGCGTTACTGCCCGTTTTCATTATTCTAATTGAAATTCTGGTATTTCGGTTCGCCGTGCCAGTACAGGAAAAAAGACGATTCAGGATATTCTGGGCGACATTGTTTTTACTGCCAATAGCCATGGCTGTTTTGGCAGTAATATTTTTTCCAGATCAAACGATTCGACTCAATGCTTATGACGCCAGGATCTTTACGCTTTATGAGCGAGTATTAACTGAATCAAGAGCCATTTGGTTTTACATAAGCCTCTCAATGGTGCCCGATATTAACAGCATGGGCTTATTTCATGACGATTTTACTCTTTCCCGAACAATTATTGAACCGCTCACTACATTATTCTCGATAATTGGAATTCTTGCACTTTTAACACTCGCGTTTATTGGCATAAGAATCAAATTTTTAACCGTACTTAGCTTTGGCATATTCTGGTTTTTCATTGGACATATTCTTGAGTCGACAGTAATACCGCTGGAGTTGATATTTGAACACCGCAATTACCTTCCCCAGTTTGGATTATTATTTGCCCTGATTTTCTATATCACATTCCCTTACAAGTTTTTTTCGAAAGGAAATTCGCTTCGATATGTACTGCCAGTAATTCTTATTATGCTTTACGCTCTCGGGACTTTTGGTCGGGCAATTAACTGGTCCAGCGAATGGAATCTTTATAATTCAGAAGTGGCCAATCATCCCAATTCCCCCCGGGCACATTCAATGCTCGGCATCCTGATGCACGATAATAGAATCTACGACAAGGCAAAATATCATTTCTCCATCTCTGCCATGCTGGACAATGAAAGCCCGAATCAGTTGCTACGACTCATGCAACATACAATAACCATTGATAGTGCGATTGAAAACGACCTGTTAGATGAGCTGGAATACAGAATAGATCATTATCCATATTCCCAAATCACGGTCTGGATATTCGAAGCATTACTGGCCCAAACCAGCAAACATGCAGTCGAATATGAAAGATTATTTAATATTTATGAAAAAATGCTGCGTCGCAACCCGGATATCCTGGGTGAGGCGTGGCAAGTAAAATCACGGGAAATAGCTGGCGTTCATAGCTTTAATCTGGGTAGATATAAACAGGCACGAGACCACTTCATTTTTGCCAATAAAAAACAGCCTAAATTGATGACTTTTCTTTATCTAGCTGAAATTTCTCTCAAGCTTGGAAACAAAAAAGAGGCCCTGAACTATTTTACAAATGGCAAAAAACTTGAGGCAAACCCCACAACAGCAGAAAAGAAGAAAATGGACAGGCTAGGTGCTAAACTTCTTCAAAACAATATATATCAAAGAAAATCTGGAAATGACCGAGATCAATCAAAATAAAATTTCTATCATTCTCCCGGCCAGAAACGAAGCCAGGTCGCTGGAAGTTTTATTGCCTAAATTAAAATCGTTATATCCTGATGCCCAGATCATCGTGGTAGATGACAAGTCTGCAGACTCAACTGAGGCTGTGTGCCAGAAATTCAAAGTAGATCGCGTCAATAATTTACGTCACCTGGGTAATGGCGGTTCTATAAAGGCCGGCGCACGAAAGGCGAGAGGAGAAAGGCTCGTCTTCATGGATGCAGATGGTCAGCATGATCCTGAAGATATTGAAAAATTAATTGCCAAACTGGATGAAGGCTTTGATATGGCGGTTGGCGCAAGGTCGAGAAAGTCACAAGCGAGTTTTGGCAGATTGCTTGCTAACACAATCTACAACCAGCTTTCCAGCTGGATAGTAAATTCAAGAATTCAGGATCTGACTTCCGGGTTCAGAGCAGTCAATACGAAAAAATTCCGACAATTTTTATACTTACTACCGAATGGTTTTTCTTATCCCACCACCATTACCATGTCTTTTTTTCGTGCAGGTTATACGCTTGCTTATGTCCCGATAAAAGTAAAGAAACGACTTGGAAAAAGTCACATAAGACTGCTCCATGATGGCGCACGATTCTTTATTATTATATTTAAAGTTGGAACACTTTATTCGCCACTAAAAATATTCTTGCCAATTTCATTTGCACATTTTGTACTTGGTATTTCCTACTATGCCTATACTTATGTAACTTTTGGGAGATTTACCAACATGAGCGCGCTATTGTTTATCGCCGCCATACTGATTTTTCTGATAGGACTGGTGTCTGAACAAATTACAACATTGATTTATAAAAATAATGACCAATAATCTTTAAACTTGATTACAATAAATAGCTTGCTCCCAAATTATTTTTTCACTGCCTTTACTTTCATTAATAACCGACCCAGAGGATCTAGCCACTTATTGTAATGGGGCAAACGATATGAATCTCTAGTACTGAACCTGGAAATATATAGCTATATTTTTTTAAAAGCGCCGCAATAAAATGTCAGATTTTTCGAAAACCTCACAGGAATCGCAGTGGCTTTCAATGCTGACTTGATTAACGAAATAAACGGATACTTCCAGGGCAATAACTTACTTTGAGTTTTCCCTAGCTTGCATGATGTAACAATATTATTCCTTGTTTTATCTATTATGCTGGAAATTGTGCCAGCAGACTGATCTTCACACTGGAAATACTGATTCATGGAGTCCAGCAGATCCTGGGCACCTTCCGGTGATATATCTGATACACCATCGATCCCTATATCAAAAGTAAGTATTAGCATCCCATTTTTTTTTAATACCCTGTGGAACTCTTTAACAATTTCCAGGTAATTGTCAGTGTGTTCCAGTACGGATATGGAATATACAATATCAAATGAGTTACTCCTGAACTGCAATCTTTGCAGTTCACCTACTGATAACACCGGGCCAGTATACTGGTATTCAGTATTTACTCGGCGATAAAGTCCTGAAAGCTGTTGATCAATATCCTGACAAACAACCTGATCTACTGCATTTAGCTCAGAAAGCAAATAGGGGAAAAAGGTAATGCCGGCACCTGCATCAAGCACACGTGACATTTTACTTTTATTATTAGCTAAATATCCGTTTATACGATTGTATATAAACGGGTATTCCCATTGCCTACTCCATTGGTGAAACGGGTCTTTGACCCAGCTGTAATGATCTTTCAGGAAATCAAATTTTTTCAGAAAAGCATCGGCATATTTCTCAATTTCCAGGAACGAGTCTGATTTAACCAGGTCTTCATAAATTCTGATATCTGGAATTCCCGAATGTAATTTCAATATTTAGCCCCCACTAATTTTTGTTGTCTCTTTCTTTTTTAAAACAATAGCTTCATGGTTTGGAATTAAGACGCCCATTTTAATGAGGACACTGTCCAATTTTAGTATCCATTTGGCAAATAATTTTCCAACCACAGCTCTCTTGAAAATAATTATTCCTAAAATTTTATAGAAACCAGCAATAATAAAATCAACAATTGAGTATCCAAATACTGGTGGCACCAAAAAAATAAAAAGTTTCCTTTTGTCGGTAACCTCAAGACCGGCTTGATCTACCATGTCCAAAAAATTCTTTCTGCTCCTGAAAATTACGTGTCTGGAGAGCCGGACTTCTGAAGATGCCAGCTGGTCGAAAATGATTAACCTGGAATCATCATTTCTCATCATGCCAGATATATTAACTAGCGCCTGTAAAGCCCTGCCGTCGTCTACAATGTGATACAAGACATCGAAAAAACAGATCAAATCAAACTTTTCTCCGTGTACAAAATCCTTTAAAGTAATATCACACTTAATGAACTCAAGCTCTGGATACTCTTTTTTCAGCTTGTTAATAGTAGTTTCGGAGATGTCCAGCCCGGTATACTTATTTGCTCTCTTTTTATGAAAATACCTGGTATAGAATCCATTCCCACACCCTATATCCGCAATTCGGTTATGCTCAAGGTTTGCACAATTCTCCGAAAGAAGCTCATCGAGAACTTCCAGTCTTCTTAAATATATAATTTGGTTATAAGCAGAACCGAATGATTTTTGGCCAACGGCAGTTAAATCTGTCCGACCATCATTCCTGTTACGCCAATATTGTGAGCCATCAAATGACATAAATAATTTACCTCACTCAGAAATATGAGAAGCCAAAGAATCTCTTCTTTCAAGATCAGAAACTATTAATCTGGATGGAGAATTATTACCCATTATTTTTCGTTTTCTCCTTAAATCGTCTAAATTATCCAGAAAGGTTTGCAATGATTCCAGATCATAATTTCCAATCATCATCGTACTTCCCTTTCCTTCTATTCTCTCAGTGTGTTTTCTCATTAGTAGCGTTGGTTTACCTAGATAATATAGTTCTTCTTGATTGCTACCGCCATCAGTTATGACAAATTCGGTTTGATCTAGCAATTGACAGAAAGCGATGTATCCCATCCTGCTGACTAGCGTGATCCGTTCACTTTCCTGTAATTTTTTCATTAGTCCAAATTTTTTTAACCTGCTCTTTGTTGCAGGATGTAAAACAAAAATTATCGGGGTGTGCTCGGCTGCCCTCTCTATCAGATCCAAAATCAATACAAATCGTTTTCTAAAAAAAATGTTCTCAAACCGGTGAATTGAAGCAATTGCGAAGCGTGTCGACTGGACAGCAGGCGCAATTTTTTTTTGTTCGGCATGAAGCGCCAAATACAGGGCATCTACTATTGTGTTACTGCCCGTATCAACCACCTCAAGATTATATTTTTCCAGATTTTTGCAGGCCCATGGTCCAGGACAAAAAGCAATATCAGTAAACCTGAATACTATTAGTCTTGTGATTTCTTCCGGGAATGGGTGAAAAATATTAAATGAACGCAGACCAGACTCCACGTGGGCCACTTTGAATCCATTTATTCTTCCAACGACCGCACCGATCAAAGCAGAAAGTGTGTCGCCATGAACAACGACGATTTGTTTTTTTGCTGAACCAAAGAAATTTTTCCTGTGCCGGATCAGTTGCCAGAAACACGATATAAACCAGGCAATCAACCCAAAAATACCTGTCGCTTCACCTCTGTTAGCTACAGAGTTAAAGGATGAATCGATTTTAAAGTCTGACAACAGGTCATCAATACTTTCTCTGTGTTGGCCTGTAAAAATTAAATTTGTCTGAATATTTCTTGATTCGAATTCCTTTATGACTGGCGCCATTTTTACGAGCTGCGCCCTGGTACCTAATACGATTGATATCATTTTACCAGATTTCTATTCGTAACTAATCGTGAACGAATACCCAACGCAATCGCCCCAGATGAAATTTCAGTAATTACAACCCAAATACGGAAAATTATTACGAGAGTTATTGCCTCTTCTGGAGACATAAAGGCCGACAGAATTGCACTACTCACACCCTCTCTAACTCCAATCCCACCCGGCGCAAAAAATGCGAAAAATCCTATTATAACCGACAGCGAATTGGCCGCGAGAACAACAAGATATAATTGTAATGAGGAGGTTGACTCAAATAGGCTGATATACAAGAAAAATAGTATGGTTCCTGATATCACCCAAATTGATAAAAAATATACAGAAAGCTTTATAGAATAGAGCCTGGTAACTCTTTCTCCCAGTTTTTTCTCACTACCAGTGACAGGTTCTTTGCCAGTTATTTTAGAATTTATTTTTATGTATATATTGATCATGAATTCGAGTGATGAATTATATATAGGAGCGGACAGAAAAATTAATAGCAACCCCATCAGTACTCCAAAAAAATAAGGAATCTCAAGTATCTGATTCAGAAAGATTACACTGCCCATAGCGATACCAATGTACAATAAAAAGAATTGTTCCACATAAGTGGCTGCCAGCGATTGTGTCTTACTAATACCATGCCTCACATACATATCGGCACCACGTGCCACGAGCCCCCATATCTTGCCCGGAATGTATTTCCCAAGAACAATTAGTGCCATATAAGAAAAACAATCATATAAAGGAATTTTTTTTCCTGACTGGGCCTGATTAATAATCATCCACGTAAACGAGATCAGCAACCACATAATACATTGCAAAATTAAAAGTATTACGAGAAATGATGGTGGAATATCAGAAATTGTGTTGAGTTGTACTGTATGCTGGCTGATAAAATAGATTGCATATGACATACCCGCAATTACAAAGATTGCCAGCCAGAACCTTCTTATATAAACCAATACTGAACTTTTTTTCATCAAATCTTTCATCAAATCTTACTGGTCTGGTTGGAGTGAATGAAGTATCAATGAATCAAAAATTCTATCCTGCAAATTTATTACTAGTAGAATCATGCAAAACTCAAGTAAAATTTCGCCTTGGCCCCGGTAGCTCAGCTGGATAGAGCAGCCGCCTCCTAAGCGGCAGGTCGGACGTTCGAATCGTCTCCGGGGCGCCATTTTACAAGACGGTCTCAGCCTGACCATATTACCTGACCATATTATAATTATAGTCACAGACAAGGATTTTATATTTATAACAGGAAATTAGCTGAATACGCCATTTTAACCTTATAATGCACCTTCCCGATTGATTAATTAACATCATATTTATCTTGCTGGAAATTACCAATTTAAGTTGTGTCCGCGGTGACAAGCCCCTCATCGAGGGTCTGTCATTTGACGTGTCTGAGGGGCAATTACTGCACATTACCGGCCGCAATGGTGCCGGTAAAACCACGTTGTTACGCTGCTTGTGCGGCTTATCGTCACCGGCAGCTGGCCAGATCAGCTGGTTAGGGCAAAATATCGATACCAACAAGGATGCCTACCACGCCCAGATGGCTTATGTCGGCCATTTAAACGGCCACCAGGGCGAGCTTACTGCAGTCGAAAATCTTGATTTTGCCCGGGCATTGGGGGGCGCACATACCGAGATCACGGTGACCGACACACTTAAAAAACTTGGCCTGTATAATAGTCGCCTGCTGCCCACTAAATTTCTTTCCCAGGGACAACAAAGACGTTTGGCACTGGCAAGACTGCTGGTCCAGGAAAGAAAACTCTGGATTATGGATGAGCCCTTTGTCGCCCTCGACACCGAAAGCACCACTTTGCTTGAAGGCATTGTCTCAGACCATATTAAAAATGGCGGTTTGGCCATTCTCACTTCCCACCACGCCCTGAACCTGACGCAGAGTCGTCAACTTAATATTGATCGCGGATAAAATGGACAAGGCCGAACAAAAAACCGGTTTATTCTCCGTTGCCACGGCCTTGTTTGTCCGTGATATACGTTTGGCGGCCCGGCGCAGCACGGATGTGTTTAATCCGCTGGTATTTTTCGTCATTGTAGTCAGCCTGTTTCCCCTGGGTGTGGGCCCCGAACCCAATCAACTACAGTTGATGGCACCCGGCGTGATCTGGGTCGCCGCCCTATTGGCAACCATGATCTCCCTGGATCGATTGTTTAGCCATGATTTTGAAACTGGCTCCCTGGAACAAATCGTCCTTGCGCCGCAACCGTTAACCCTGATTATATTCGCCAAAATAGCGGCTCACTGGACACTGACCGGCCTGCCATTGGTGATCCTGATGCCACTGGTGGCCATGCAAATGAATATGACTACGGATATGATTTACATCAGTTTTCTGACCTTAATCATTGGCACACCGATATTAAGCCTGATTGGCGCCATTGGTGCCGCCCTGACCATTGGTCTCCGTGGTGGGGGTGTACTGGTTTCACTGCTTGTTTTGCCCCTGTATACTCCGGTACTGATTTTCGGGGCAGGTGCAATTAGCGCCAGTGCCCAGGGCTTTTCCCCTGATGCACATTTGTCGTTATTGGGCGCATTCCTTGCCTTGTCTTTGACTTTTGCCCCCCTTGCGGCGGCCGCTGCGGTACGGGTTTCCCTGGATTAAATTGGGGATTAAATTAGTGCTTGAATTGGAGATTAACCGGCCTTAATTAATACCTGGACTGAAGTAAATAAAACCCCAAGATGAATGTAAGCCTGAATGAATATTACTAAATACGCGGCACCGGTTGTTTTTTACCCATTAGCTGGAAAACTGATCCCCTGGTTTGCCTGGGCCACGGGTATTACCCTGACCATTGGTTTGATCATGGGTTTATTCATTGCCCCCACGGATTACCAGCAAGGTGAAAGTTATCGCATTATGTTTATCCACGTGCCTTCGGCCTGGATGTCCATGCTGGTTTACGTGGTAATGGCAACCGCTGGCGCTGTGGCCCTGGCCTGGAAAACCCGCCTCTCAGAGATGCTGGCGACGGCCTGCGCGCCTATTGGTGCTTCCTTTACCCTGATTGCCTTAATCACGGGCGCCATCTGGGGCAAACCCATGTGGGGTGCTTACTGGGTTTGGGATGCGCGCTTAACCTCAGAGCTTGTTTTACTGTTTCTTTACCTGGGATTTATGGCCTTACAGGCCAGTATCGATGATCCGCGCCGGGCCGCCAGGGCAGCGGCAATTTTGGCGCTGGTTGGGGTGATCAACATCCCGATAATTCATTTTTCTGTGGAATGGTGGAATACCTTGCACCAGCCTGCTTCCGTCTCGAAAATATCCGCCCCCTCAATACACCCGTCAATGTTGTGGCCTTTGCTGATTAATGCGGTTGGTTTTCATTTATTCTTTGCCACGACTGTACTCATGCGTATGCGCACCGAGGTGTTAATTCGGGAACGCCATAAAAGCTGGATTGCGGATATAGTCGGGGTTAAACCATGAACTGGGCTGAGTTTTTTACCATGGGGGGTTATGGTAAATTCATCTGGTCAGCTTACGGTGCAGCGGCATTTATTATTATTCTTAATGTTGTCTTGCCCATGCGCAGACATAAAAAAGTACTGCATATGTTACGAGAGTTACTGAAAATGAAGGAGCGTGAATAAATTGAAACGACGTCACAAGAAATTTGCCATTATTTTAACCGCGGTAATCGGCCTGTCCGTTGCGGCCCTGTTTATCATGGACGCATTTAAGGACAACATGGTTTTTTTCTATTCACCTACGGATGTTTTTGCAGGCAAATCCCCTACCAACAAAACCTTCCGGCTTGGCGGTATGGTTGAGAAAGGTAGTATCAAAAAAAGCACCAAAAACCTGAAAGTAGAATTCATAGTTACCGATAACAATAAAAAAATCCCGGTTACCTACGAAGGTATATTGCCTGATTTGTTCCGCGAGGGTCAGGGTGTGATTACCCAGGGCAAATTGAATGAGAATAATATGTTCACCGCAAGTGAAGTACTGGCAAAACATGATGAAAATTACATGCCCCCGGAAGTCGCCGACGCCATGAAACGGGCCAAGGAAAAAGCAAACAAATCAAAAATGTAGCGTGTCAAAACAGAGGCCACGGCAAATAGCTAAACCTGCCAGTTTATTCCAGTCCATGCCAAATCAACGCCAGATTTAGTCCAAATACGTGCCGAACTTATGAAGAATAAATTATTTCTAATACCGATTGTTTTAGTTCTCGTGCTGGGGTTTTTTCTATGGCGCGGCCTGTCACTGGACCCCCGGAAAATTCCTTCGCCCCTGGTTGGCAAAGCCATGCCTGACTTTAGTGCCCCACGGGTCCATGTCCCGGAAAAAACAATTAGCACCAAAGACCTGCTGGGTCGCCCTTACCTGCTCAATATCTGGGCTTCATGGTGCGTTGCCTGTCGCCAGGAACATCCTTTGCTCATGGAATTGTCCCGCCTGGGCCAGGTTCGACTCATCGGATTAAACTACAAAGACAAACGCACAGATGCGGTCAAATTCCTGGGCACCATGGGCGACCCTTACGAAATGAGCCTCGGTGACCTGGATGGCCGGATTGGCATTAATTTGGGTGTTTATGGCGTACCTGAAACCTTCCTGGTGGACAGTAAAGGCATCATCAAATACAAACACATTGGTCCGATCGGGGTGCAGGATCTCAGGGTCACGATAATACCTTTAATCAAAGAATTAGAAGCGGGAATTTAGTCCTCAAGCACGTAGATACCCGCCGACCTCAAGAACACCCTGGCACGCTTTAAAACCGTTACTACATCCCCCAGAAGCTTGTCTGCGGCTACATATACGTCATTTGCCCTGTCATGCAGGTGTCCGTCAAAGGCGATAGCAGGCACTCACTCAGGGCACGAAAATTTAACAGCGCAGACTGTCTTGTCGCATTCGGCTGATTTTGCCGGCAGCTGGTTGGCTGAAAATACCGGTTAGTGACAACCATTCAAGACAAGGTCGCACACACGAGCGCAGCCCATAGTTACCCATTCGAATTCAGTCACTAGCGGGTCAACTTATTCGACTTTCCCGGGTTAAATTCCCAGATCATTTGCGATTAATGGTGTTTTTTTGTTCACAATGTCTGTGGATAACTTTGTGTACAAATCAGCATTGCCTGTCTCAATGCTGGAAATAAAACACTATCCGTTAAATTGAACAAATATTGTGCAAGTTAATACATATTTAAAAACAATAACTTAACGATTCTCTAATATTGATCGCAAATATAACCCAGATTATTTTTGTTCAATTTAGTATTTCCAGTAAATGTGCACAACTTGGTACAAAAGTATGGCCATTGTTTTTTGACATCAGCGTGCCGCCTGATTACGGTGCGGTCATGAAACAGGCACAAACACATTCAAAGTCGGGCCACCCGAGCCTGGGCCGGGTATTGGGTGCGATTATTTACGACAGTCTTATCCTGTTTGCCCTGTTTATGATTGCCGGGTTTATTGTCATACCTGTGCTGGGTCGCCCGCCAACGGGCCAAGGCGAGCATTTGTTTTTCCAGGTGCTTTTACTGGTCATTGCCTACCTTTTCTTTTGCTGGTTCTGGACCCACGGCGGCCAAACCCTCGGCATGCGGGCCTGGAAAATCAGGCTGCTAAATCTGAATAATGAAACAGTTACCTGGTCGGTCGCCACAGGCCGTTTCTGCCTGGCCATTTTGTCATGGTTACTTTTGGGCCTGGGTTATCTCTCGATGCTGTGGGATCGTGAAGGCCTAAGCTGGCATGATCGATTGAGCAGCACCTATCTCATCCTCATGGGCAAACAAAAAGCCCAAAACAACCCTGGTAAGGACCAAAGCAATTAGCCCTAGGCGGCCCAGGCAAACAGCCAGACTGTAAATCCTATAATGGTAAATATTGACGACAACAAGAAAAATATCCTTGTATTATAAAAATGGCGGACCAAATGCGGTCCGCCATGTGCGATACAGCTTAAAGTATTTTCTGTCTTAGAAAGTCCAGCTCGTACCCAGCTTGAAACCATGAAAACCGGCATCAATTCCGTCCTGAACCTGGGTAGCTTCGTTAACGTCATCGACAAATATTTGATTACTTGCCAAACGTTGAAAACGAATAATGTCATAACCTAACCAGACTTTGCCATTTTTTAAATATGACCAGGTGCCCTTGATGCCGGCCTCAAAACCCGGTACAACTGTGTCACTTTTCAACTTTCGTTCAAAATTATTTCCGGTATCAGTATGCTTGTATTCATTGGTGCCCATCAGCAAGGACAGTGCAGCCCCAACTTCGAGCCCGAAACCAGCACCATACGAAAAGTTCTGATCAAGACCAAAACGAAACCCAAACAGTGAACTCTTGGCTGACACTGCGACAATCGAGCCGCCGTTGTCAACGTTTGCATCTACTGAATTTGTGTAATTCACATAACGCGCCCCCAATGTATAGGACAATGAATTATTAATCGGCGTAGCATAACCTAAATCGACTATTTGTAACTCCAGCTTGCCGTCAGCGTCCATGTTAGTATAACCACCGTAATCACTGTCTGGATGATCCAGTGCAAACTGATAATTTAGCGAATTGGGATCACCTTCGCTGGTTTTTGCCACATAATTCAGAAACGAAAAACGCAAATTATTATGGGCCGCCATGAGAGTAAAATTGGCTTCAGCGTCATACTCAAGCACCTGATTATCAAAGGGCGCAGTATCAAACTCTGATCCCAACACTGTGTCTTGGCCCGTTGCCTGATAATTGGTAACTTCCAGGCCAATCGTAGTTGCTGCGAAAACAGGTATGGGCAGTAACGCCGCTGCCAATATTGTAATATTTAATATTTTGGTTTTTTTCATTATTTTCCCTCATATTTGATATATCTGATTTTTGGATAACTGCCTTTGACTCCCATCAACGACTGTCCATCAGCAGATTAACAGCTATGTTGTTACAGATACATACCAGGCTGATAAATTCCTAAAAAAAAATCAAATCTCCAAATCTCAAATAAACAGGGCAGGCTTATCAATTTTGACTTCGTTAAGCGGCCCGGGTAAACAGCCAGACAGCAACACCTGAAAACAACAAAATTGGCGTCATCGCCCCAAAAAATGGCGAGATACCAATTATTAATGCCGTATAGCCTGATATTAAATTTAAAAAATTAAATGCCAGGGCAATGACAATGCCGATAAACAGGCGTTGACCGATACCACTGGCACGATCACGAGTGAACACGAAGGGAATAGCCAGCAGTAACATAACGAAACTTGCCAGTGGCATCAGCACCTTGTTCCAGAAGGTCAGCTCGAACCGTCCCGTTCGTTGCAAATTCTGCTTCAAATGATCGATATACTGATAGAGTTGAAATGCTGACATGCCTTCAGGCCGAACCGTGAACACGGCTAGATTCTCCGGTGTCAATACCGTGTCCCAGGCCAAAGTTGCCTGCTTTTTGACCTTTATTTTTTTAATCTGGTGATCCTTGGCCGTTATCAGACTAAATCGTGCATCCTGCATTATCCAACCCTTGTTTTTATACCTGGCGCTGGCACCATACAGCGTCTGGACCAACTGGCGGTTATGATCAAATTTGTAAAGCGTAATGTTGCGCAAGCTCCTGTCCGGCAAAACCTCGCCAATATTGATAAAACTCTGGCCATCCTTTAACCAAAGCCCGCTATACTTATCGTGAAAACTGATTTGCAGGGCTTCGGCGCGGCCCCGTTGGGCGATACCCTCGCTATAGGGCACAACCCACTCACCCAGCATGACGGCAAGAACGATAAAAACCAATCCTGCCTTCATGGCCGCAAGTGCAATTCTGCCAACAGACACCCCGGCTGCCCGCATGGCCGTGAGCTCTGATCCAGCAGCGAGGTAGGACAAGCCTAAAGTAGTTCCCAATAAAATGATGGCCGGAAACAGTTCGTAAAGTTTCTTTGGCAGGCTGAACGTAATAAAAATGATGAGTTCAAGGATACCGAAATTGGCCTTGCCCAACTGTCCCAGGTTATCAATCAAATACATGAAGGCCAGCAATAAACTTAAGCCAGATAACACCAGCAAGATGCCATAAACAACATTTTGAACTATGTATTGATCGATTAAGCGCATTGCTTATTTCACAAAACCTGGTCTTTTCGGTAATAACCAAACCAGCGAAACCAGGGGCAAGTGGTTTTGTCGACGCCAGAAAGCATAGGCCGCAAAAATGGCAAATATTCCATGAACTGGCCAAAGGCCGAAATATCCGGGAATTTTTCCACTGTTTAACATGCCTGCAAACAGACCCAGTAAATTGCTATAGAGAAAAAACACTAACAAGGCCAGGAACATACTGCCAAACCGGCTTTGTCTGGGATTGGTATAAGCCAGTACCATGGCCAGGGTGACAAGCAAGTACAGGGCAATGGGTCGTGCCAGTCGCCAATGCCATTCTGCTGTATAGGCAGGTTTATTTAGGCTGAATAACCTGGCCGTTGGCATGGCGTCAACGCCACTGGAAACCCTGGCTGGTGCTTTTGTTAACGTGGCTGAATACCGCTCGAAGGCAAACACACGCATCGCCTTCTGGCCCGGCATGATTTCGTAATAATGGCCATTTTCCAGAATCAACACGTTGGCGCCTGAACTGTCATCAACACCTCGACGACCGGTCTTGGCAACGACAATGCCAGATTTACCACCTTCTGCGACAAGCTGGCCTTTTCCGATACCGGCGCGAGCAAACACACCCGAGAATTGCTTTTCCTCGCCGTCTGCTGTTTTATTCAGGCCTTCTACGTAATAAACGCTGTTATTAAAGCCGCTATGGAAAATCCCTGCGCGCAGGCCAACCACTGCCGCACCACTGCTGCGCGCCTCTGTTTTGACAATGTCTACCAGGCGGGCCGCCATGGGAGAAAAATAAAATGATAAAAAACTCACAACCACAGCGAAAACACTTGCCAAAACCAGCAACGCGAGCCACAAATTGAACAGGCTCAGGCCACAGGCCTCCAGGGCAGTCACTTCACTGTCCCGGTACCAGCGACTCATTGTCAACAGCACACCCAGGAAAAGCGACAGGGGCAATAATGTGTCTGTGGTCCGGATTATCTCGAGTCCGAATATCTGCAAGGCAAGTTCGCCGGTTTGCTTGCCCAGTGCTGCCTGGCCCAGGGCCTCGGTTAAACCCGCAAAAATAATCATGAACAGCAAGACACCGGCAATGAAAATTGTCGTTAATGCAGATTCGCGAAATAGTGCTCGACCCAGCAAAATAAACCACCTGTCTATTACATAGATATACGTTTTGACAATTACCGGGTAAGCATCGGACAATCCACGGCACCATAGTAATATTGCTGTAATATTACCTACTTTAACCCTAATGTATTCCGGTCAGCCCGGTAACAATAACACAGACGGAAACCCAGATTTTGACAATACCAAACACAGAAATTGAGCTCGTCACTGGCACGTTGACAGACCTACGATGCGACCTGTTAATCCTGGCCGTTTTTGATAAACGCAAACTAAGCCCCACGGCCCAAAAAATTGACAAGGCATGTGACGGCAAACTGACTTCATTAATTGAGCAGGGAGAACTGGACGGCAAAAAAGGCGCGACACTACTGATACCAGAAATTTCTGGTATCAGGGCACAACGCATTCTGCTTGTTGGCTGTGGCAAACAGGACAAATTTGGCCCCGCCGAGTACCAGGAAGTGTGCAACAAGGCCATTAGCCAGTCCTGCCGGTCAAATATCAAACATGTCATCAGTACGCTGCCAGAATTAACGCTTTCTAAACAACATGATCAAAAAAAATATCACCCGCATTGGCGCATAGAGCAGGCTACCATTGCTGCCTACGGTTCCCTGTACCGTTTTGATGCACTCAAAACTGACAATAAAAAAGATAAGTCACGGCCTGCCCGGATTAATTTCACTTTCGACGAAACAGCTGATACAAAATTCTCACAATTAGCGATAACCCAGGGCGTCGCCATTGGTCGTGGCATTTCACTGGCCAAAGAACTGGGCAATATGCCGGGCAATATATGCAACCCGACTTACCTGGCAGACCAGGCATTGGCGCTGGCCAAAACATTGCCCATCATCACCACGATCCTGGAAGAAGCAGAAATGGAAAAACTGGGCATGGGTGCCTTGTTGTCTGTTTCACGCGGGTCTCGCCAGCCGGCAAAACTGATTGTCATGGAGTACAAAGGCGGCGCAAAATCCGAACAACCCGTGGTGCTTGTCGGTAAAGGCCTTACCTTTGATGCCGGTGGTATTTCCCTCAAGCCCGCCGGTGCCATGGATGAAATGAAATTTGATATGTGCGGCAGTGCCAGCGTTTTTGGTACCGTCCAAGCCATCGCTGAAATGAAATGCCCAATCAACCTGGTTGGCATTGTGCCCAGCTCAGAAAATATGCCCGATGGTGATGCCAACAAGCCGGGTGATGTGGTCACCAGCATGTCTGGCCAGACCATCGAAATTCTAAACACCGATGCGGAAGGACGCTTAATTTTATGTGATGCCCTCACCTATGCCGCAAAATTCAAGCCCGCCACAATTATTGATATTGCCACGCTCACCGGTGCGGTGGTGGTGGCCCTGGGCAGTCATGCAACGGGTCTCCTGGGTAATGATGAAACCCTGGTCCAGGACTTGCTGCAAGCGGGTCAAATTACCCGGGATCGTGCCTGGCAGTTACCATTATGGGAGTCTTACCAGGGCCAACTGGATAGTAATTTTGCTGATATGGCCAACATTGGTGGTCGCGAAGCCGGTACAATCACTGCTGCCTGCTTTTTATCCCGTTACACCAAGGATTATAATTGGGCTCATCTGGATATTGCTGGTACGGCCTGGAAAAAAGGCAAGCTAAAAGGCGCAACCGGACGACCCGTACAGCTATTAACCCAGTACCTCATAACGAGAGCAAAAACCCGGACTTAAAAACCAGACTTGAGATAATGACAAAAATCGATTTTTACTTACTTGGTGATAATGGGCTTGCTGACGACGGCACAGGCAAATCCAGGTTTGCCTGCCGCCTGACCCAAAAAGTTTTCTCTCAAGGTTACAAGATATTCATTTATGCAGATAATCAATCTCTGGTCAGCAAAATGGATAATTTATTATGGACCTTTCAGCCAGGTAGTTTTCTGCCCCATGGTGTTAACGAAAATAAAACCACCGAGCCCATTGTCATTGGTGATGCCGGGCCGCCGGACACGATTCATGATGTGTTAATTAATCTTGCCAGCACTTCGCCTGATTTCTTTTCCAGTTTCGATCGCGTGGTAGAAATTGTCGGTAATAGCGAGTCTGAAAAACTGGATGCACGGGAACGATACCGTTTTTATCGTGACCGGGGTTACGAACTGGAAACGCACCAAATCTGACATGACAAAAAAGAAAATATTAAAGGCCAAGACTCGTGCTAAGCCCAAAGCTAAAGCCAAAGCCAAACATAAACCTTCCACGAAACGAACACTGGAAGAAGTGTTAAGTTCATTGCAGGATCTGACCAAAAATGAACTATCTGATATAGACCTGCATTCGCGAGCGGGAACCACGCCTGAAACAAAACAAACTGAAGAACCGCAAGAAGAGGAAGGTGATTCGATTCAGTTAGATATAACCCCTGACCAAAACGAACTGGTAAGCGGTGAAACTGGCGACATATTCGATGGCCTGGAACTGTTACCAGACGTACAAATTGTTGTTGAAAACCAGGTTGATCAAACAGACGAAACAGATCAGTCGGATCAAGCAGACCAAACAAGTCCCGAACTCAATGATATTCGCTGGGAAGATATCCCGGTACTGGAGGACGTGGCTGAAGACCTGTCTGAAGATTTTTCTGGCACAGCGCTGCCGGATACCGGTGCCCTGGATACAGATGAATTCCAGTCGCCTGACCCACAGCAGGCACGGAATATTGCCATCCAGGTTGCCGCCAGGCTCAATATCGAGATGCGCAAACAAGGGCTGGAGGGGCTGGATATCGCCACCATAAACCGGCTGCGAGATTTATTGGTCAAGGAGCTGGCGAAAGCTGCAGCAAAAAGCGAGAATGACGAACTTTAAACAATGAAAAAATCATTACAGATGCGGGAAAGGTAAACCTTTCCCGTTCTTTATGGTGGCAAAATTACGCCTACAGGGATGTAGGCGGTAGAGCGAAGCAGGAGCCAGAGCCGAGACAATTATTAATTAAGTAGTTTTTAAGTATGAGCAAAGAAAAAAAACCAGCACCCAAGGAAACAACACCAGATAATACTACCCTGGCCAAAACCTATGACCCCGGTGCCATAGAACAAAAACTCTATGCCAGCTGGGAGCAAAACGGTAATTTCACTCCTAGCGGTAAAGGTGCACCCTACTGCATCATGATTCCCCCGCCCAATGTCACGGGCAGCTTGCACATGGGTCATGGTTTTAACAATACCATCATGGACACACTGATTCGTTACCACCGCATGAAAGGTAACAACACCTTGTGGCAGGCGGGCTCCGACCACGCAGGTATCGCCACCCAAATGGTGGTGGAACGACAACTGAATGCCGAGGGTAAAACCCGACATGATCTAGGTCGTAAAAAATTTATCGAAAAGGTCTGGGACTGGAAAGAGCATTCTGGCAATACCATCACTGGCCAGCTTCGGCGCATGGGTTCATCCCTGGACTGGTCGCGGGAACGCTTCACCATGGACGAAGGTTTGTCGAAAGCGGTCAACGAAGTATTCGTCAGTCTCTACGAAGAAAATCTTATTTACCGTGGCAAACGCCTGGTGAACTGGGACCCGGTATTACATACCGCCGTCTCTGATCTCGAAGTTATATCTGAAGAAGAAAACGGTTTTCTTTGGCATATGCGTTATCCCCTGACCGATGGCAGTGGTTTTTTAATTGTTGCCACTACCCGACCTGAAACCATGCTCGGTGATACCGCGGTTGCCATCCACCCTGGTGATGAGCGCTACCAACATTTAGTGGGTAAAACCGTAAACCTGCCACTCACTAATCGCCAAATTCCGATCATCACTGATGACTACGTGGATCCAGAATTTGGTACTGGTTGCGTCAAGATTACCCCGGCCCATGATTTTAACGATTATGAAATGGGCAAGCGCCACAAACTGCCCATGATTAACGTACTCGATCACAATGCATGCATATTAAAAGAATCTGAAATAGAAATATTGCCTGATGTTGAAAATCAGGGCCTGGATACAAAACTCCCGGAAAAATACCAGGGCCTGGATCGATTCAAGGCACGCAAAATCATTGTCCAGGATCTTGAGGCGCTGGACTTAATTGAAAAAATTGAAGACCACAAACTCATGGTGCCCCGCTGCGATCGCTCCGGTGCTGTGGTTGAGCCGTACCTGACAGATCAATGGTATGTAAAAGTGGCGCCCCTGGCAGAGCCAGCCATTCGCGCGGTAAAAAACGGTGACATCAAGTTCGTGCCTGATAACTGGAAAAATACCTATTTTGAATGGATGAATAATATCCAGGACTGGTGCATCTCTCGCCAAATCTGGTGGGGCCACCAGATTCCGGCCTGGTACGATGAAAATGGCAAAGTGTATGTTGGCCGCTCAGAAAAAGAAGCGCGGGAAAAAAATAACCTGGGTGATGATGTTAAATTAAGACAAGACGAAGACGTGCTTGATACCTGGTTTTCATCTGCTCTCTGGCCTTTCTCAACCCTGGGCTGGCCAGACAAAACGCCCGAGCTAAAAAGTTATTATCCCACAAACGTACTGGTCACCGGGTTCGATATTATTTTCTTCTGGGTTGCCCGCATGATTATGATGGGCCTCAAATTTATGAAAGATGTACCTTTCCGGGAAGTTTATATCCATGGCCTGGTGCGCGACAGTCATGGTCATAAAATGTCCAAATCAAAAGGCAATGTGCTGGATCCAATTGACCTGATTGATGGCATTGATCTTGAAACACTGGTGAACAAAAGAACAAGCAATTTGATGCGGCCAAAAGATGCACCGAAAATCGAAAAGGCCACGCGTAAGGAATTCCCCGATGGCATTGCCGCTTATGGCACTGATGCCCTGCGCTTTACCTTTGCAGCAATGGCCTCTACCGGACGAGATGTGAATTTTGATCTCGGGCGTGTAGAAGGTTACCGAAATTTTTGTAATAAATTATGGAATGCCGCTCGTTATGTATTAATGAATACCGAATCTTACGACTGTGGCCAGAAAGGTGGTGTCGTTATTCTGTCACTAGCCGATCGCTGGATTATTTCCAGGCTCCAGGAAGTCGAGGTCCAAATCGCCTTTGAAATGAGTCACTACCGATTTGATCATGTGGCACAATTTCTTTACAGTTTTATCTGGGATGAATATTGTGCCTGGTATCTTGAGCTTTCCAAGGTTGTATTAACAAATGATCAAAGCAAAGAGGCCGCCAAACGTGGCACGCGCCAAACATTAATTCATGTCCTGGAATCAATACTTCGGCTCTTGCACCCAATTACACCATTTATCACCGAGACGATCTGGCTAAAAATTGCCCCGCTTGCCGGCATTAAAACCAATGCCAATGAAAACACAATCAGCAAGCAACCTTATCCTGTCCCGGACAAAGATAAAATTGATAACAACGCGATTAATGATATGCAGTGGCTCATGACAGCTATTGAAGGCATTAGAAATATTCGCGGTGAAATGAATATTAAACCCTCGAAAAAAATTCCGGTTATCCTGGAAAATACAAACGAGGCAGACAGAAAAAGGGTTAAGGAACACAGCGATTACCTGATGACACTGGCAAAACTGGAAACTATAACAGTACTTGAAACTGGCCAGGTTGCGCCTGAATCTGCCACTGCCCTTGTCGGTAATATGAAAGTCCTGGTTCCACTTGCCGGTCTCATTGATAAAGGTGCTGAAATCAAACGCCTGGAAAAAGAAATCCTGAAACTTGAAAAGGAACTGGTTTCGGTGCAGGGGAAATTAAAAAATGAAAATTTTGTCAGCCGGGCGCCTGAGGCCATTGTCCAGCAGGAAAAAAATCGCGCAACTGAAATTGAATCCTCACTAACCAGTCTTAAAGAACAATACACCGGCATTGAGGCCATGGCCGATTAAACTCGTTCTGTATTCAGTGTCTCTTGATCTAACTTTGTGATCTAACCTTGTTGCCGGTTATAATCAGCAAGTTCAAGTGTCAGTATCAAGGCATCTTCCCGACCTGAGCGGGCAGGATAATAATCTTTCCTGACACCAATTTCCGAAAAACCTAGTCGTTTGTACAAACTGCAAGCACCCGTATTTGATATACGAACTTCAAGAAATGCTACGCCCGCCCCCTTCCATCTCGCTGTCTCCAGCAAGTATTGAATAAGCTGGGTGGCAACTTTTTTTCTCTGGAATTCAGGATGCACGCACACGTTAAGGATATGACACTCGCGCACACCGTAGGACATAATTCCGTGGGCCACTATCAACCCGTTTATTTCGCAAACCACGCAGTAATAACCAACTCGCAAACAATCACGAAGGATCTCTTCAGTCCAGGGATAATTGTAGGCGGCTCGCTCAACAGATATGACTGAGACGAGGTCTTCCATGCGCATGGGCCTGACAACGGGAAACGGACACGATATAACGGCTGCCATTATTGCTGCACCACTGTTTTGGCGAGACATAAATCCTGCCAGGACTTGTTTTTATCGGCAGGACTTCGCAAAAGATACGCCGGGTGATATGTCACGACCAACGGTGTGCCATGAAAATCATGTGATCGTCCTCGCAGGCTGGCCAGAGTTTTATCAGTTTTTAATAAATTATGGGCAGCATGGCGACCTAGTGCAACAATCACCCTGGGATTTATCAAATTTATCTGGGCACGTAGAAAACCTTCGCATTGCGAGACTTCTTCTGGCTTCGGGTCACGGTTATTCGGTGGCCTGCATTTGAGTACGTTGGTTATGTAAATATCGTCACGCTTTAAACCCAGGGCAAACAACATGGCATTGAGCAATAACCCGGCGCGACCAACGAAGGGCTGACCTTGCTTGTCTTCTTCAGCACCCGGCGCTTCACCAATGAACAACCAATCAGAATTTTTATTACCAACACCAAACACAGTTTGGGTTCGCGTTGCCGATAAATCGCATGCGGTACAAGACGCGACAGTGCTGCTTAATTCCGGCCAATCAAGACCGGATATTTTCGCAAAAGAGTTAGTGCTAATACCAGTTGTATTGATTGCTGGTTCATTAATATCATTCTGTAGTTGAGTATTTAACATTTCGGGGTATAACGTTTGCATTTGAACATCCCGGGTACGCGGCACCCATAGAGGCAACCCTATCGCCTGTAAATACCTTTTCCTGTTTTGTTCAGTCAATGTCATAGTTTTATTAGAAAATATAATAAATAAGGTTAGATATTAAAACTTATTTGTACTTTTTTCGAATCTTGCTGTATTCACGTTTATACGTTTTTTTATTAATTTCCTTGGCTTTATATTTTGTTTTCCAGTGCTTTATTTCCAGTGCCATTTGGTCCTTTATCTCCTTGACAAACTGCTTGTACTCTTCTTGGGTAATAATTTTTTTACCATAGTCCCTCTTGGCCTGCCGAATACTCAGGTAAACCAATTCATCTGCAGCTGCACTCAGCTTGTCTTCAGGTGACAACTCTGTAACCTGGCGTTTTACTGGACGTGGCGCGGGCTTGGGCCTGGCCACAGGTTTCACCTTAGGTTTCGGCTTGGGAGCACGCTTAACCACGGGTTTTGGTTTCGGTGGCGCTTTTTTTACAACTGATTGTTTTGGCCTGGTTTCAGGTTTATTAACTGGTTTGGGTTTTGGTGTCTCAATTACTCTCGGTGTTATTTTGGGAACTACCCTGGGAGCAATTTTACGGACCGGCACCGGCGGGTTCTTGACTATTTGCTGCACCCCATCATTTCGCCTGTCCATCACAAAATAAGCCAGGACTGCAACCAATGGGATAATGATAAGCGCTGCCACCAGTGCTGTTTTTTGCACAGATGAATTTTTAATGAGCCCTGAAAAATGCGACGAGTCCTGGGTGCTGCCCTGGCTGGACAAATGGGCACCGCCGTAAGGGTACACCAGATCACTAATATCAGAAGATGACATCACATCTTCAGGCACCAGGCGGGGAGTTGAAAACCGGGGAATATTAAAAAGCCGAATCGGCTCTGAAATACCTTTCAACTCTTTCCAGCCAACTTCCTTGCACGGCACCTCGGCCTTGTTCATGGCCATATAAATCGCTTCACTAAAATAGATTTCATCTTTTGGTGTGACGCCCTCAATACGGCTTGTAGTATTGACCGGCTCACCAAAAATATCATTGCGTGTAATCCTGACTTCACCCAGGCTTGCCGCAACCCGAATATGAATTTGTCTTTGATCGGGGATGTCGCGATTGTACTCAAACAAGGCATCCTGCATGGCCATCGAACAAAGCATGGCATCAGTCGGTGACCGAAAAACGAGCAGCAAGGCGTCGCCAATACTCTTGACCAACCTGCCCTTATATTTTTTTACGATCGGCAACAGAATCTGGTTATGGGTATCCAGGAGATGCTCATTCTCCAGACGAGACTGTTGGGCCGTGGTCTCGGTAAATCCGACAATGTCGGTTAACACAATGGCAAGGTTCTCAGTCTTCAGGCCCATCTTGGTTCCAGGTTGTATAATTCATGTATGAAAAATAACCAGATACTCGTTCTCCGGGGTTGCAGGTTGGTTACAGGCTGGTTACTGGTCGGTTACAGTTTAAATTACTACTCGTATTTTAGCTACAAGTGGCTGATTTTCAAGGCGCTTTACAACTTAACACCTGATTTAGTTACGAAAAATGCCGCCGCTGGCATTCGCTTAGTCGGCCAGCTATGATGGGCCCGGTTTTTTAATCAGGGATTTAAAATGAAAACAAAAATTAAACATTTTCTGGCTGGACTCATCGTTGGTGCCATATTGGCTTTCCCGCTGGGAATCAATTTTGGTCGCGACGATCCACTCCTGAGCAATCCCCTGAGCCAGACAGATTTAACTGACAGGGTATCTGAAAACGTCAAGGAAAAAGCCAGTGAACTGGTCGATGATGCCAAGGAAACGATTCATGATGCAACGAGGCCCGTGCAAAAAGAATGGAGTCGTTGATACTCACACAAAACATAGCTCAAACTACTCCTGATTACTCTTCTATTTAACAGCGGGTTATGTCATCCCCGCTGATCAATGAGCGCTTCCAGGGCAGCAGGGGATCGGAAGCTAATCCGGTGGTTAATAAACTCAATCTTTCCTTCTCGCTTCAGGTCACCAAGTATCGTGGTAACTGTTTGCCGACACGCACCAATCATATCCGCCAATTCCTTATGGGTCAGGGCAACATCAATTAATCTCCTGTTATTGTGAGATACACCAAAACGTGTATTCAGGCGAACCAGTAACTTGATGATACGCGATCGTGAATCGTCAGCTGTAAAATTTAACAACGTATCACCTACAATTTTTAACCGCATTGTAAGCTGCTCAATAACCTGTAAGGCAATATCCGGTGATGACGAAAGTAAATCTCTAAACTGATTAAGTGGAATTTCAGAAACTTCACAACTCTCGCAACACTGGGCATAAATTGTACGTTCTTTTTTTGATGGTAATTCGGCCAGGCCAAATACTTCACCCGGAAAACAGAACCATTGTGTTACTTTTTTCCCTGCCGGTGCCAGTCGATACAGTTTGATGCGGCCTTTATTGAGCAAATAAATATTCTTTCCGGGTGCCCCGGCCTGGAAAATGAAGTCACCTTTCTGGTATTGGGTAATTTTTGAATCTGGTATACAACTGTTAATTTTTTTATGGGATAGTAGTTCAGTGTTGTCAAGTTCCATTTGTTTTTTCCCTGTCTTACTCTGTATAAGAATATTACTGTATTATAAATAACTACATGCAACATTTGCGGTTAGCTGACTGTTTTGTCGTGTACACGACATTATTTATTGTGCAATCAATGCATACTCACTTGCAAGTGCTGTTGGTGAAAATGTAGCATGACAGCTCAAATGTAATAATAATTATATATAATCAATACAATAACTTAGGAGAAGCCGTGGCAGAAGGAAATCATATAGGCGGTGATAATCTTGCTATCGAGGAACTTAATTTTGCCTATGACAATAATCTGGAAATATTTCAGAACTTAAACATAGACGTCAAACCCGGAGAATTCCTGGCCGTTTTGGGGCCATCGGGTTGTGGCAAAACCACATTTCTTAACCTGCTTGCGGGATTTTATCAGCCCGATAGCGGTACCTCTCAACTCAGAGGCAAATCAATCACACCGGAAGACCCGCACCTGGGTTACATATTCCAGGCAGCTAATTTATTCCCCTGGTTAAACACCATTGAAAACGTTGAATTCGGTTTACGTATGACCGGCATGGATTCGAAAAAGAGACGGGAAGTTGCGTTAAAAAATCTCGAAATGGTCGGACTGAAAGGGTTCGAAGAATTTTTGCCCAACAAACTTTCCGGTGGTATGCGCCAACGCGCCTCTATTGCCCGAGCGCTCTGCCTGGAGCCACGCTTACTGCTAATGGATGAGCCCTTTTCCGCACTCGACGAGATACTGCGCGACAAAATGAACGACGAGTTGTTGCAATTGTGGGACCAATTGGGCCAGACCATTATATTCATTACCCACAGCATCGAAGAAGCGATTTATCTTTCCGATCGCATCCTGGTGCTGGCGCGACCACCTGGCGGTATATATAAAGAGGTGATCAACGAATTACCCAGACCAAGGGATTTAAGAGAGACGAAAAGCAGTGAATTGTTTTGGGAATACAAAAAGGAATTAAACAATTTAATACAGGAGGTACAAGCGCAAGCGCCACTAGATGAATCAGAAATAGCCGAACTAGAATTAGGCGCCAAAAATGGCTAAATAGCTTTTTATTAGTAATAAAATATCACAACAATCTACTCTAATAATACAAATTCAGGAGAAAACAAATGCGTAAACTAGGTTTGGCATTTTTATTATTGGCATTAGCTGTTCCCGTTCATGCCCGGGAAAAAATTAAAATTGGCTGGGTGTTTGCAATGGCTAATGCACCCGTTCTAGTCGCAAAAGAAAAAGGCTACTTCAAGGCGCAGGGGCTGGACGTTGAAATCCTGCAATTCAAGAGCGGTCCGTTAGTACACCAGGCGCTTTCGGCTGGTGAACTGGACATGGCATATATTGGTTCACCGCCCGTCTACCACTGGTACTCCCGGGGCCTGAAAAGCCGGATTATCGCCAAAGTAAACTACGGACAGGCAGCAGTCATAAGTCGTAAGGATTCTGGTGTTAATAAAATTTCAGACATCCGTGGTAAACGACTGGCCGGTGTTCGTAAAGGTAGCGGCATGGATGTCTTGTTACGTGGTTACGTATTGGGTGAAGCCGCAAAAGTAAAACCGGATAAAGATGTCGAGATTAAATCCATGCCGCCTGCCAACATGGATGCTGCTGTTGAAAATAGAGTAGTTGATGCGGCATTTATCTGGGAACCCTTCACCTCGAAATCCCTTATTCGTGGCAACACACAGGTTATTTTCGATATGAATAAAGCGGTTCCGAAGTATCCCTGGTATATCATTATGGCGCTGCCCGATACCTTAAAGAAAAAACGTGGCGCGGTGATTAAGGTACTTAAAGCACACAAACAGGCAGTTGATTATCTTAATTCCAAGCCAACTGCAGGTAACGGTATTATCGCCAAGGCCTTCAAGCTGGGTAATACCAAAGACATTAACGGAAAAATACATAAAGCCACAGAGGTGATTGCCATGGCCCGTACACGTTTGGGCTGGGAATATGAGTTAACCGATAAGGATGTAGAGTTCATCCAGCGTTTAATGAATTATTCTTACAGGCTGGGTTACATTAAGAAAAAACTTAATGCCAATGATTTAATTGATCGCAGCCTGATGGCTGAAGCATTAAAATAACTGTAGCCAGGGCAGCCCACATTTAACAGGGCTGCCCTTTTTTTATATATGGAAAAATGTTTTGGAGTCAGAGTGTGAGCGCACCCGCAGTTGCAATGGAACAAGATAAAAAACTAGACAGCGATAAAGAAAAGATTACAGGCTGGGTGAATGTTATCCGGAATAAGGCCTCGTGGTCCTGGGTATCACTACCCTCATTATTTTTGGTGTGGATGCTGGTAGCCATACCGTTTGAATCATACATTCTTCCGCAACCCTGGGAGGTAGCGGACGAAGCCTGGAACGAAATGATGTTCCCGACAGTTTCAGAAGTGATGGACGATGATGGCGAAATAACCATTATCCCTGAGTCTGAAAGACCATCTTTCTGGAAGTTTATATCCAAAGGCGAAGCCAATAACGCCCTCAAACATTTGTTCCGTGGTGAACTCTGGCCCCATGTCGGCTGGAGTTTACTGGAAGAAGTTGGCGGATTTGGCGCGGCCATTATTTTCTCGGTGTTATTTGGCTTCATGGCAGGGTTTTTTAAGGGTTTTCGCGAATATATCGTGCCCCTGAACGGCTTGTTTATGGCCATCCCGCCCATTGCCTGGGCACCCTTAATGGTGATCATTTTTGGCCTGGGTTATACCACCATCGTAATCGTAATATTTATATCCGCTGTTAACCCGATGATCCTGACTATCATGGAAGGAGTGTTACAGATCCAGGGGCAAGAAGTACGTGCAGCACGGGTACTGGGTGCCAGAAAATGGCAATTATTTTTATACGTTTATTTACCAGCCAGTTTGCCATTTGTTACCGCTGCCTTACGCATCGGTTTCAGCCAGGCGTGGCGTGCATTGGTAGCGGCAGAAATGATTGGTGCCTCGGTGGGATTAGGTTACATGGTGCAAACCGCAGGCGAGGTAGGCAATTCCAGATTAGTGTTACTTGGTATTGCCATGATTGGCCTATTTTCATATTTGTTCGAACGCACACTGTTTCGTCCCATTGAAAAACGTTACGAAGTCTGGCGTTTGGAATAAAAAATTACCCAGGAAGTTAGAGCATGCCTGTTATAAATTTTCTAAATATAAAAAATATAAGGTAGTCGTCATGAAAAAAATGTCCGATTCGGAACTGAAGAAAAAACTGGGAGATTATACTGCGCCGAAAGGATTGTATGGCAAAACCAAAGACATGGGGTTTTTGGGCGGGGTTACCTGTCATATAGATAAACTTGTGGCGGGTAGCTGGCAAGAGATTGTCCTGGATTATGAGGTTGGCTCATCTGGCATCGCCGATGGGGCCTGGATCAAGGCGACCTTTAAATTCTACTCCGATTGGGCATTATTCCAGACGACTGATCCCAGGGGTGCCAATTATGTGTCGGCTGAATACCATGCCGGACCCTGTGCCGAAGGCCAGTCACCGGCGACCGTGCAATCCTTGAAAGTTCGTTTTGATCAAAAAGGTCACGAGCGGCCTTTTCAAAAAGCAATTATTGTCGATACTGTTGATGGTTATTTAAAACCAGGTGATCACATCATTATTCGCATGGGTGATCGTCGTTACGGTGGTCCGGGCACCCGTATCCAGACTTTCGTGGAAGAAGGTTTTCGTTTCCGTTGTTATGTCGACCCATTAGGCACGTCACGCTTTTGTGACATACCCGGCGACATCGCTTTTGATATTGTTCCCGGTGCACCTTCACAAATGATTATGGCAGGCTCACGCCTGGTAAAAAAAGGCGAAACGGTTCCGTTAAAAATTCGGGCGGAAGATAGCTGGGGCAACACTTGCTGGAATCTGGACAATGAACCGGTCGCAGTAATTGCAACCCTTGATGGTAAGCAGGTTTACGATAAAACCGTAAACCTGAGCAGTGACGGGTGGGCCGTTGTGAATCTGACCGATCTGCCAACCGCTGCCGCCGGTGAGCTGGAAATTACCGCCCACATGACCAACCACCCGCAAGTCCCGGCCGGGAAATTTTATATTACGGTTGATGACAAGCTGGCTTATCCTCGCAGCTATTATGGTGATCTCCATGTCCACTCCGATGATACGGTAGGCACCAACGCAACAGTTTATAACCTGACCTATGGCCGCGATATCGCCGGCCTCGATATCCTGGGTTATACCGCTAACGACTTCCAGATCACTAAAGATCGCTGGGAAAAAGCCGTTGACCTGATTAACGATTTGAATAAAGAGGGTGAGTTTGTTTGTTACCCGGGCACAGAATGGTGTGGCAACTCTTGTGCCGGTGGTGACCATAACGTGGTATTCCTGCGTGACGAAACACCCCTGTTCCCGTTTGATAAAGACGGTAACGTGTGCCGTTCGTTTGAATGGAACGAGGACATGGTGGGCGACACCATCCAGCCTGGCGCCTGGCCACTGGAAGAACTTTGGGCAACCTATATTGATGACCCTGAAGGTCACCTGTTAATGCCACACGTAGGGGGTCGCCGTTGTATTATGGACTGGAATCATCCTGTGCTGGAACGCCTGGTAGAAATTGGCTCTGCCTGGGGTCATTTCCCCTGGTTGTATGAGGATGTCATGCGGCGCGGTTATAAACTTGGTGCATCTGCTAATGGTGATGAACACCGTGGGCGTTGTGGTGGCGGTGTACCCGGTACAGCAGTATTTGGCACCAAGGGCGGCGTCACGGGAATACTTGCCAACAAACTGGATCGTAAAACAGTAGGCGAAGCCGTACGGGCACGTCATACCTGGGCCACGACCGGTGAGCGCCTGGTGGGTTTGACGACTTGTGGTAATTTTATCCAGGGCGATGAATTTGACCACAAGGGCAAAGCCGAAATTAATTATCGCTTCCTGGGCGATGCCGGGTGGGATGAAATTATCGCCTATGATCATACGGGCAAAATCTGGTCCCGCAACTTACAGCAAGAATCCGGTTACTCCGACCGCCGTATCCGGGTTCGCTGGGGTGGTGCGCGCATCAAGGATCGTTATCGCTGGGCTGACTGGAAAGGCACTATCACTATCACCAATGGCATTATCCATAATTTCAACTCCCATGGATTTGAACATGACGAAGAAACCTGTGGTCGTGCCAGTGCCACCCAAATCCGGTTTCGTTCCGATACCTACGGGGATGCCGATGCCATTGATATCGACCTGAGCAACCTGGCGAATTGTACAATCAAGGTAAAAGGCACCATTGATGGTTACGTCAAAGTAGGTAACCCGCTGGATGGCAACCCGTTCGTCCATTGCCCAACATTTGAATGGGAAATAACTGGTCAGGAACTGCTCGACGGCGGTGCCTTACGTAAAGAGCTGGGCGGCACAGAATTATTCCTGGCATTTGAGCGCCTGAGTGATAAGGACATGCCCCGGGAGGTAAGCGGTTCATTCAAGGTTGATGCTAAAAATGGCCCTCACGGCCATCGTCCGGTTTACCTGGCGGGCCGGCAGATAGATGACGGCAAGGTCTGGACCTCGGCAATGTTTATTAAATTTAAGTAGAATAAATAAAATAATAAGAGTAGTTGTACTTACTTCTCCACGCCGCCTTTTGGTGGCGTTTTTTTTGGCCTGGATATTCTCTCGGTCCAAATCGCAAATAATCATCTGAGCTTAATGGCGCTGACTTAGGCCCAATAAGTCTTTTTTTGTAGGTTGGACTGAGGAACGAAGTCCAACAGTGGCGCTTTATTTAACACTTGCGTTGGACTTCGTTCCTCAGTCCAACCTGCGGGAAACCATGTTTAAGCCAGATATTAGACTTAAGTCAGTGCCATTCACATCTGAGCTTAAATATGGTTTAAGCCATGAAATTCATAAAGCTCACCGGCTTTTTTGCTTACCATAAATTCATAAAAACCTTGACCCCATTCGCCACCATCGTTTATCAAGCCAATATGATAATCTGTACAGACATTTGTTTTTGATTCCAGTTCAATGAGCTCAAAGTCATCAGGGAAAATGCGTGTGTAGCGTAATGCCAGGTGATAATAAACCATGGCAACATCAGCTCGACCGGAAAAAATTGTCTGCGGAACCTCCCGGTGATGAATGGACTCGCCAAATACTACCCGGTCTGAGTCTTTGCTAATTAAGCTACGCATGGCTGTAATATCCATGCCCAGCTCCTCGGCCATGTCCAACAAAGTTTGTTTATAAACCTCGTAACTGGCCTTCTCGGTCAATGGATTTGATAACGTGAGGGTAATATCAGCACGTAATAAATCAGGGATGCCGGTTATATTTTTTGGATTGCCTTTTTTCACCAGCAACACATTACCCCGACTTCTGGCAAACGCGGTGTGTTTAGCCATCAAGCCTTTGTTGACTAGTTGGTCAACAATATTCCCGGGGCTAATAAACACATTTGGCTGAACTTTAATCTGTAAATTACCAAGCATTAATCCACCCTGGAATACCGATTGTAAAATAACATTCGGTGGTGTCGTGGCATAAAAAATATTAAGCACATCCGGATTGGATTGCACGAAAGCCTGGCAACAGGCCTCCAGTGCCATGTGATGATTGCCATCAGAATACACAACCAGTTGTGCAGTTACCGGGTTGCCATGAAAATCAAGACACAGATTAGAGCCCGGTTGTTGCCAGCGAAAACCTTTGACGGCCCCCCCCATACTTGCCTCAATAGGCCATTTCAGATATTTTTCCATAACAGTAAATATACGTAACTTATTGATTTTTTGCAAAAATAATTACATTATACCGTCATATTGTTATTGCCTGGCTTATTCTACTAATAAAAACTATTTAATATCTTTTTACGGTTTTCACCTCGATAATATAACAACTTAACCGGGTACACCCATGGACCAGGGAACGATCATAGAATTGCGCGACGGTTACATTCATGCCGAAAGTTTTGGCACAGAAACCCTGGCACGCACTACTACGATATTTACCGCAATCCTTGAAAAAGTGGTTGAGTGGCAATGTGATCGAGTCTTATATATTGAAAACTTCAGCAATCAAATTCCCCTTAGTGAAATGCTGAGTTTGCTTGAAGATTTATTCAAACAGGTTGAAGAAGCAAAAATTAATGTTCATCTTGCTATTTATGATAGCAATATAAATGATCAGGATATCAATATGCTGGCAAGTTACCTGGCGGGCACCCGGGGTATTCACGTCAAGATATTTCTCAATCCTGAACAGGCTATTGACTGGTTAAAGTCCTGAGACTCAGAATTTAGAGATATAAACCAGGCTTGAACGTCATACCGGCGAAAGCCGGTATCCAGTATTTTAAATTTTAAGTTAACTGGACTCCGGCTTTCGCCGGAGTGACGATAAGTTCAGATCAAATCGCATCCGTTTTTTGCGGATGGGCGCGACGCTCACTCAGCACCAGCCTGTTCAGGGCATTGATGTAGGCCTTGGCAGATGCAATGACAATATCCGTGTCGGCACCCTGGCCGTTGACAATACGGCCCTTTCTTTCCAGCCTGACTGTCACCTCGCCTTGCGAGTCCGTACCCGTGGTGATGTTATTCACCGAATACAGTAACAACTTGCTTTTACTGTTTGCGATTTCTTCAATGGCACGAAAGGCGGCATCTACCTGGCCGCCGCCATCTGATGTAGCTTTTTTCTCATTTCCATCAACCGTCAGGCTGACGCTGGCTTCAGGTTTGCTGCCGGTCTCGGTACTGGACTGCATTGCTACAAGCTGGTAGATCTCGTTGCCATGCTCCAGCCCTTCTTCCGTTACCAGTGCTTGTAAATCTTCATCAAAGATTTCATGTTTTTTATCGGCCAAATCTTTAAATCGGGCAAAGGCAGAATTTAATTCTTTATCAGTTTTAAACTCCATGCCCAATTCGGCCAGCCGGGTCTTGAAGGCATTTCTACCAGAGTGTTTGCCAAGCACCATGCGATTGGCGCTCCAGCCCACATCTTCAGCGCGCATGATTTCGTAAGTCTCGCGCTTTTTGATGACACCATCCTGGTGAATGCCGGATTCATGGGCAAAGGCATTGGCGCCCACGACGGCTTTATTAGGCTGTACCGGAAACCCGGTGATATTTGAAACCAGTTTGCTGGCCGGGACAATTTGGATGGTATCGATATTGCTGTCACAGGGGAAAACATCCTGGCGGGTACGCACAGCCATGACGATTTCTTCCAACGAGGCATTGCCCGCCCGTTCGCCTAACCCATTTATCGTACACTCCACCTGGCGCGCCCCATTCATAACGGCAGCCAAAGAATTTGCGACCGCCAGGCCCAAATCATTGTGACAATGAACTGAAAAAATGGCTTTGTCGACATTCGGGATAGTGTTAAGCAAATAAGCAAGCAAATCACCAAACTGGTGCGGCATGTTGTAACCCACCGTGTCCGGGATATTGATTGTATTGGCGCCAGCGTTTATCGCCGCCTCAATCACCTGGCAGAGAAATTCTGGCTCAGAACGACCGGCATCTTCCGGTGAAAATTCTACATTGTCCGTATATGACCGGGCGCGCTTGACTGCTTTTACTGCAAGCTCCAGCACCTGCTCCGGCTGCATGCGTAATTTTTCCTGCATGTGAATGGGTGATGTTGCTAAAAAAGTATGAATGCGGCCAGAGTTGGCAGGTTTGATGGCCTCAGCCGCACGATCTATATCTTTATCAGTTGCACGGGCCAGGGCACAGACAGTACTATCCTTGATAACTTCAGCTACGGCTTTGACTGACTCAAAATCACCCTTACTGGCAATCGGAAAACCGGCTTCGATCACGTCTACCCGCATACGTTCCAGGAGCTTGGCGATACGTACTTTTTCATCCCGGGTCATGGAAGCGCCCGGACTCTGTTCGCCGTCGCGCAAAGTAGTATCAAAAATAATTAATCGATCTGACATGGTAATACCTCATGTTTTACCCACAGAAATTCTGCGTCTTGTTTTATTAAGTAGTTTCTGGTTTTTTTTGACGTATTTTCACCTCGCCAGGCTAGGGAGATTTATGCGCAAACGCGCAGCAGTCGCAGGAGGTGTGGTAAATACAGAGCGGTCTGGCAAGGTGCCATGTCTGTAGCGTTAGTAATATTTTGTTTAACAGCAATCATGGTTTAAATATAACCTGATTTTTCTAAAATGCAAAGCCTGTTTGCTAATAACCAGGGGTTATAAAAAAGAATCAGCTTTTCCCGGATTGATTACGATCCGATTTATTACGAACCCGGTGGTACAGGTAGGAAAATGGCCCGGATAAAACATAAACCAGGAACAAACCAAACAAGACCTGGGGTGGATCAAGCAGAACCAATACCAGTACCAGGGGCACAGCGAGCACCGCCATAAACGAGACCCGGCCTTTGATATTAATATCTTTAAAACTGCGATAAGGCACATTGCTTACCATCAGGATGCCGGCAGTAATGGTGAAAAACAGGGCAATAATGCTTATTTCCTTGCCGGGTACACCATAACTGTTCAAGGCCCAGATCAGGCCCATCACCACAGCAGCGGCAGATGGACTGGGTAAGCCTATAAATGAATGCTTGTCGGCAGTGCCAAGCTGGGTATTAAAGCGAGCCAAACGCAAGGCAGCGCCAACCACGTAAATGAAGGCAGCCAGCCAGCCCAGTTTACCGAGACCAGACAATGCCCATTCATACATAATTAATGCCGGTGCCAAACCGAATGAAACCATATCAACCAGGCTGTCATACTGGGCGCCAAAATCACTCTCCGTGTGGGTCCAGCGGGCGACCCGACCATCCAGGCCATCGAGCACCATGGCAATAAAAATGGCGATGGGCGCAATCTCAAAGTTGCCGCTCATGGCTGAAACTACGGCATAAAAACCGGCAAATAAACTGGCAGTGGTAAACAGGTTCGGCAAAATATAAATGCCTTTGCGCTCATAACGAACGACCGCGGAGTCGTTTTCGCCCACCCTGTTTTTTTGCTCCAACGGCTTGTCTTGTTTGTCTGTCATCATATTAAAATATTAACCTGGCCTGAATTCCGCCAAGTTTAAATAAACATCACCACCTCAAGCGGTCAAGTTATTGTTATCATCCCTTACATTCACTGTACTCTTAGGAATCATTATTAACCGCAGGGGACACAGAGGTTCGCAGAGAAAATATGCTTTATCTCCATGGCGCCTGAAACACACCCTTTTAATCACTTTGGTTTCCTCTGCGTCCTCGGCTCTGGCTCCTGCTACGCTCTACCGCCTGCGTCCATGCAGGCGTCTGCGGTTAATCTTTATACGAAAAGAGCATCACCAGTTTACGCCACAAACATCGGGGAATAGAACCCCCCGAGGGATTCAAATTAATTTTTAGCCTTGTCGACAATACGATTAGCCTTAATCCAGGGCATCATGTCACGGAGTTTGGTGCCCACTGCCTCAATCTGGTGCTCAACCGCCTTGGCCCGTAATTCAGGCAAGTTCTTGCCACCGGCATTGGCTTCCGCCATCCATTCCTTGGCAAATGCCCCAGATTGAATTTCGCCCAGTATTTTTTTCATTTCTGCCTTGGTTTGCTCGGTCACCACTCTTGGGCCACGGGTCAAATCTCCATACTCAGCCGTATTTGAAATTGAGTAACGCATGTTGGCGATGCCGCCTTCATACATTAAATCAACAATGAGCTTTAGCTCATGCAGGCATTCAAAATAAGCCATTTCCGGTGCATAACCGGCTTCAACCAGGGTTTCAAATCCAGCCTGCACCAACGAGGTGGCACCACCACACAAAACGGCCTGCTCACCAAATAAATCTGTTTCAGTTTCTTCACGAAACGTGGTCTCAATAATACCGGCACGACCGCCACCAATAGCAGAGGCATAAGACAGGGCCAGGTCTTTGGCTGTGCCAGACGGATCCTGGTGAACAGCAATCAAACAAGGCACTCCACCGCCGCCTTCAAAGGTTGAGCGAACCAGGTGACCTGGTCCTTTGGGTGCAACCATGAGTACATCCAGGTCGGCACGGGGCTCAATGAAGCCAAAATGGATATTAAAACCATGGGCAAACATTAATGCCGTGCCCTTTTTCAAGTTTGGCTCGACATGTTCTTTATACATCGCCGCCTGTTTTTCGTCGGGTGCCAAAATCATCACCACGTCGGCATCTTTCACCGCGTCAGCAATACTTTTAACATTCAGGCCTGCTTGTTCCGCCTTTTCCCATGAGCCTGAACCTTCTCGCAGGGCAACCGTGACACTGGCACCACTGTCTTTCAAATTATTTGCATGGGCATGGCCCTGGGATCCGTAACCGATGATGGCAATTTTTTTGCCCTTGACCAGGGCCTGGTCCGCGTCTTTGTCGTAATATACTTTCATGTTGTCCTCTGTTTTGGCTATCTATTTAATTTAGTAAAGATGATTAAGTGTGAAATTATAAATGTAAAATCCGGTCGCCCCTGCCGATACCAGCAACACCCGATCGGACAAGTTCCTGGATATTTTTCTCGCCAATGGCCTTGATAAAGTTATCAAGCTTTTCACTATCGCCCGTAACCTCGATAGTCAGGTTTGATTCTGTAGTATCAACAACCCGACCCTGGTATTCGCTTATATATTGCTCAAACCGTTCCCGGCCGTTCTCATCAACCTTGATTTTGACCATCAGCAACTCGCTTTCAATATGAGCGCCCTGGGTCAAATCAACCAGTTTGACCACATCAATCAACTTGTTCAGTTGTTTGGTAATTTGCTCAATCACGCGATCAGAGCCACGGGTAACCAGTGTCATGCGCGATAAAGAAGGATCTTCAGTAGCGGCTACTGTCAACGATTCAATATTGTAACCACGGGCAGAAAATAACCCGGCCACCCGCGACAGCGCACCCGATTCATTTTCCATTAGTATTGAAATTATATGGCGCATAGTCAGGCCAGCTCTCGATCCGTATCAATAACTTCAACACATGGTCCGAGATGCATCTCGTTATGGGGTTTACCGGCGGCCATCATGGGGTAAACGTTTTCAGTTTGATCTGTAATGAAGTCCATGAACACCAGCCTGTCTTTTAATTTCAGGGATTCCCGCAACGCGCCTTCGACATCACCCGGATTCTCGATTTTCATTCCCACATGGCCGTAACTCTCTGCCAGCTTGACAAAATCCGGCAAGGCATCCATATAAGAATTAGAATAGCGCTTGTCATAAAAAAATTCCTGCCACTGTCGAACCATGCCCATGTAACGATTATTCAGGTTTATTACCTTTAAGGGTAAATTATACTGCTTGCAGGTTGATAATTCCTGGATACACATCTGGATACTGGCCTCACCAGTGACACAACAAACCAGCTCATCAGGATGGGCTATCTGGACGCCCATGGCCGCTGGCAGACCAAAGCCCATAGTGCCGAGACCACCGGAATTAATCCAGCGTCGTGGTTTCTCGAATTTATAAAATTGTGCTGTCCACATCTGGTGCTGGCCAACATCAGAGGTAACAAAAGCATCGCCACCGGTAATTTTATGGAGTGTCTCAACCACATACTGGGGTTTGATTAAATCGGACTGTCGGTCATAGGCCATACAGTTCAGGCCACGCCAGTCACTGATCTGCTGCCACCAGGTATCCAGTGCCTCTTTATTAACAGACTTGTTTGACGATTTAATTTGTTTAATCATTTCTGTCAACACACTCGGTACCGTGCCAACTATCGGATAGTCCGTTTTAATAATTTTAGAAATCGAAGCCGGGTCAATATCGATATGGATAATTTTTGCATCGGGGCAAAATTTTTCAACATCACCAGTGACACGGTCATCAAAGCGGGCGCCGACGGCCATTAAAACATCGCAACCATGCATGGCCATATTGGCTTCGTAAGTACCGTGCATACCCAGCATACCCAGATTCTGGGAATCGCTGGCTGGATAAGCGCCCAGGCCCATCAATGTCTGGGTAATGGGAAATCCAAGCAACCGCACAAACTCGGTCAATATACTGCTACTGTCACTCAATATTACCCCGCCGCCGGAATAAATTATGGGTCGTTTGGCGCCCAGCAACAACTGTACTGCCCGCCTGATCTGCCCGGGATGGCCATCAACCACGGGTTTGTAAGAACGAATATCGACCGAATCCGGGTAAGCATATTTCGCCTTATTGGCAGTGATGTCCTTGGGGATATCAATGACAACAGGCCCGGGCCGACCGGTAGTGGCGATATGAAAGGCCTTCTTAATGGTGACTGCCAGATCTTCAGCCCGTTTAACCAGAAAATTGTGCTTCACACAGGGTCGCGAGATACCCACCGCGTCTACTTCCTGGAAGGCATCATCACCAATAAGATTGGAAAATACCTGGCCAGTAATGACTACCAGCGGGATAGAGTCCATGTAAGCAGTGGCAATGCCGGTAATGGCATTGGTGGCGCCCGGCCCCGAGGTCACGAGCACCACGCCTGGTTTGCCCGTAGAACGGGCATAACCGTCCGCCGCATGGGTAGCGCCCTGCTCGTGGCGCACCAGGATATGTTTGACCTTGTCCTGACGATAAATGGCGTCATAGATATGCAAAGCCGCGCCGCCGGGATAACCAAAAATATGGTCGACCCCTTCGTCTGCCAGGCTGCGCAATACAATATCGGCACCAATCAATTCTGTCACAAAAACCCCGTTATATAAGGCGGAAAACCCGTTTGAATTAAAAAAAGCCCGTATTGGGCCCTGTCACACTACTTTGAGTATTAGAGACTGCTTACGGACTGATTTTGGTCTATAAACCAAGGACTGGTCAATAGGAGAGACCAATAACAATGGGTTTTTTAATGCTTTTTTTCGTCCCGGTTAACAAATGGCTGATTCTCTAAAGTCAGGCTCTGAAATCAGGATGCGTACCGGTCAGAAGACCGGGCAGGAAATCGGAACGGGTCGGAATTGGCGGTTGGCAAGAAAACTGGATTTAAGATTTGACCACTATTCAGGATCGGCGCCAGGTGGTGCCTTGTGGTCCATCCTCTAGAATGATGCCCTGCGCTACCAGCTCATCCCGCAGGCGATCCGATTCTGACCAGTCTTTGGCGGCCCGGGCCGCATTACGCCGGTTTATCATGGCCTCAATATCATTGTTGCTTAATTCCGACTCGCTGACATTACCGGTCCCTTGTAAAAATTCAGTGGGGGCACGTTGCAACAACCCCAAAAGACTGGCCAGCTGTTTCAGGTCCCGGCCTAACTGGCTGGCACGTTCTTCTTTAGTTGTCCTGATACGGTTTATTTCATGGGCCAGGTCAAACAACACGGCCAGGGCATCGGCAGTATTAAAATCATCATCCATGGCCGCAAAAAAACGTTCGTGATACTCACCTTTATTCGTAACCGGATTATTCTCAATTTTAAGATCAAGTCCACGCAGCGCGGTATAAAACGTGGTTAAGGCGGCCCGGGCATTGTCCAGGTGTTGATCAGAATAATTTAACGGACTGCGATAATGGCTGGATAAAATAAAATAACGAATGACTTCCGGGTCATATCTTTTTAATACTTCCCTGATCGTAAAAAAATTACCCAGTGACTTGGACATTTTTTCGTCGTCAATACGGACAAAACCATTATGCACCCAGGTATTGACAAAGGTCTCGCCCGAGGCACCTTCACTCTGGGCAATCTCGTTTTCATGGTGGGGAAACTGCAAATCGAGTCCACCACCATGGATATCAAAATGATTGCCCAGGCAATGAGTCGACATGGCTGAACATTCTATGTGCCAACCGGGACGACCGTCCCCCCAGGGTGATGGCCAGCTGGGCTCTTTTGGTTTGGCGGCCTTCCATAAAACAAAATCAAGCGGGTCATCCTTGGCTACTTCGATCTCGACACGAGCACCGGCTCGCAAGTCCTCGGTTTGTTTGCCCGATAAATTGCCGTAATTTTTAAAGCGACTGACATCATAATATATGTCGCCCTTGCCAGAACGATAGGCATAACCATTCTCGATCAATTTCTCGATCATGGAAATAATTTGATCCATGTAGTCGGTCGCGCGGGGTTCCTGGCTAGGCTGTAATACAGACAGTGCTTTGGCATCTTCATGCATCGTTTGTATAAAACGCTGTGTAAGTACACGAAAATCTTCGTTGTTCTCGTTGGCGCGCTGGATAATTTTATCATCTATGTCGGTCACGTTACGAACATAAGTCACGTGGTCGCTGCCATATATCTGGCACAAGTAACGGTAAATAACGTCAAAAACCACGAGTACCCGCCCGTGGCCAATATGGCATAAATCATAAACCGTCATGCCGCACACGTACATGCGCACATTTTTTTTATCGATGGGCTTGAACGACTCTTTTTTACCTGTCAGATTATTGTGTATATGTAACATCAATCGTCGCCGTTAATTATTTTTTGATTACTCTTAAGTAATTCTTCAGACAAGATTAACAGGATTTACTGGATTAAACTTCTGGTTAAGGCCAGTTTAAAGAAAATAAATTACCCCGTCGCAAGCGGACGGGATATTCCTGATTGTAGGTTGGTGCTGAGGTACGAAGCCCAACAACTGAGTCATGTAACTCTGCCAATAATAATGTTGGGCTTCGTACCTCAGCACCAACCTACAGACCACTACGCCGCAAGCGGCGGGGAATTTTCCCTGGAGATAAAAAAATCCTGTTAATCACGTAAATCCTGTCTATTTTTTTACTGGTTCTCTTTCGTCAGCTCAAGTGCGGCCACCAGCCTGGTTTGTATGCGCTCTGTTCCCAGCAAGTGCCACATTTTTGCCATTTCCGGCCCCTGGGTCCTGCCAGTCAATGCTGCCCGTAATGGCATAAATAAATTTTTTCCTTTTTTATTTGTCTTCTCCCCGGTGGCCCTGGAAAACTTTTTAAAATCTTCTCCATTATCCGGTAAAATTTTGGCGGCGTCCTGAAAAAATGCAGTGCCCGTTTTTTTTATTTCCGAAAGCGCATCGCCAGAGAGCATCAACTCATTTGTAAAAATTACCTCGGCCCAGACACTCGCATCTTCGGGCATAACCATATTGTCACGTATCGTATTAATAAATTCCGGTTTTTTTTCTGCCGGTACAAATTCATTGATTTTCTTTTTTACAGACTCGTGGCCCAATAACCATGCCAGCAGCTCGTCATCTGTTGCCGATAGCACCACTTCTTTTTGCCAATGGTCCAGTTGTGTCTGATCAAACCTGGCAGGTGATTTATGCAAATGTTTGATTTCAATTTCAGCTGCCAGCTCCTGTAAAGACATCAGATTATTATTCTCATAGGTATGACCAAGCCTGGCAAGGTAGTTAATAATTGCCAGGGGCAGATAACCACTGTCGCGCAATTCCTTCACTGTTTTACTGCCATGGCGTTTTGACAGGGGCGCTCCATCAAAACCGACAACCAGGGAGATATGGGCATATTCTGGTAACGGCGCCAAACCCAAAGATTTTAAAATCATTAACTGTCGCGGCGTATTGGTCAGGTGGTCTTCTCCCCTCACCACAAGTGATACTTTCATCAGGGCATCATCAACCGCATTACAAAAAAAGAATGCCGGCGTACCGTCTGATCGGCGGATTATGAAATCCCCAATATCCAAACCCTTGTATGTCTGCTGGCCTCGCACCTTGTCTTCAAATGTGATGGTGCAGTCGTCCGGGACATGGAAACGCAGGGTTGATGGTAGTCCCGCGCTGAACTTTGCCTGCACCTCATCAGGACTCAGACCACGGCACTTACCGGCGTAACGGGGTGGTTTACCCGCCGCCAACTGGGCCTTGCGAGACAGTTTCAGTTCTTGTTCAGTGCAAAAACAGGGGTAAGCCTGCTGGTGACCCAGCAGCTTATCGAAGTATTCCTTATAAATGGTGGCCCGTTGGCTTTGCCAATAGGGTCCATTACCGCCATCTTTTTCCGGACCCTCCTGCCAGGTCAGTGATAACCAGAGCAGATCCTCCTGTAGTGCCTGCTCGAATTTTTCCTCACTACGAACAGCATCGGTATCCTCCAGTCGCAGCAGGAACTGGCCATTAAAGCGCTGTGCCAGCAGGTAATTAAACAGGGCGGTACGCACGTTACCCAGGTGCAAAAGGCCCGTGGGGCTGGGTGCGAAGCGGGTTTTGACAGAATTAACATCCATGGCGGCGCATATTAACGGAAACCCCCCTGCCCAACTACCTTATATTGCGTCCTCATATGACGTCCTTATTGCGTCTGGCGCCATTCTTTAGGAGAATGCCGACCCAGTATTTGATCTATATTTAAAAGTCAGGCGATTCCGGGTTGATTCTGGTTTGGTCCAGGATAAAAACAGATCAACCGGAGGCCAGGTAAGCAACCCGGATAATCGGCAAAGTAGTGGCAGATCACCTATATTTAGAGAGATAATCAGGAAAACCCAGATATGACATTGGTTCACATAAAAACAGTATTTGGCGTAATAGTCATTGAACTGGATCAGGAAAGGGCACCAAACACGGTTGCTAACTTCCTGCGCTACGTCAAAGAAAATTTTTACAATGGCACGATCTTCCACCGGGTCATCGATAATTTTGTCATTCAGGGCGGTGGTTTTGAGCCTGGCATGGTTCAAAAAGCTACCCGTGACCCCATTGAGAATGAAGCCAATAATGGTCTCCGCAACGCCCGTGGCTCGGTAGCCATGGCCCATACCAATGACCCAAACTCGGCGACCAGTCAATTTTTTATCAATATTGCAGACAACGACTTTCTGAATTTTACCACTGCTTCTGATGAAGGCTGGGGTTATTGTGTTTTCGGTAATGTGGTTGATGGCCTGAATGTACTGGACCAGTTAAAGGGCGTGCCTACAACCAGCCGATTCGGTTTCAAGGATGTACCACTTACGGATGTAATGATCCAGCAAATTGATATCGTAAATATTGACTAAACCCAACGCTAACCCGCCTTATGTCTACATTTTTTATTTCTGACCTTCACTTGAGTGAACAGCGCCCGAATATAGTCGCGCTTTTTCTGAAATTTCTGGGCTCAGAGGCCAAAGAGGCTGAAGCGCTTTATATACTCGGCGATTTATTTGAATACTGGATTGGTGATGAAGTGGGATCATTGCCCCATGTAAAACCTGTGCTCGATGCCCTTCGCAGCCTGACTGATTCCGGTGTGCCTGTTTATATCATGCATGGCAACCGTGACTTTTTGCTGGGTAAACAATTTGCCAGCGCCACTGGTTGCCAGTTAATAAATGATCCGGTTGTGATCAAGCTCAACGGCAAAAATGTTTTGTTAATGCATGGTGATACCCTGTGCACAGATGACACGGACTACATAAAATTCAGGAGCTTCGTACGGAATCCGGTTTGGCAAGCTGACTTTCTCGGTAAATCAATAGACGAAAGAATCGCCATTGCCAACAACTATCGGGAAATGAGTAAAACTGCCATGAATGAGAAACCGGCTGAGATCATGGATACCAACCAGGAAGCAGTTGCAGACACCATGAGTAAACATGGGGTACAAACGCTCATTCATGGCCATACCCACAGGCCCAACAAACATGAATTTGAGCTGGCCGGTAACCAGGTCACCCGCTTTGTACTGGGTGACTGGTATGAACAAGGCAGCATGCTTGTATGCAACGAACAAGGTTGCAGCCTGGAAAACTTGCGCTAGATTTTTTTAGTACAGCTCGTCCTGACAACCCTGAAAATCAGCTGCCTACCTGTTGCGCATATCTTCTGCTGTAAATTCTGAATAACCCTCGGGTAACCTTAGCAACCCTTCATCAATATCGATGTCCTGCCTGTAGTTAACCAGCTCACGAAATCTGCCTTTGGTCTCCTGTAGTCGTACCGGAAAACCATGTTCAAGGTGGCGAGTGGACATAAAAATATTATTTGCTAAATCACATGGCAGAAGCATGTCCTTCGGTATTGCATCAATAATTGCCGCTTGCTCCCCGGAAAGTGCTATTCGATATTCTTTGAGCGCTGTTACGACTTGTGGCAATAAACCCTCGGCAGCAAATAAATCATAACAGATCTCTTTATTGGTCAATAAATTTAAGTGCTGAACCTGATAGCCGTCAATTTTCGGCGCATCTGTATGAATTATTTTTGCTTTGTTGCCAAGCTTGATCGGTGATTTCCTGGTTAGCGGTTGCGCACGAACTATCAGGGTACGCTTGTCAGTTGAATTGGTAGAATAAATGACGCGATTAACGCGATCATATAACAAAAAATCGTTGTTATTTATTCCCTCGTCAATACGCAAATATTTTTCTGTCACTAACATGCGCGTAACCTGTTCAGGTGTGTCTTTTTCTGTTTCACTAAACGTGACTTCCGTTCCTTTTAAGCTATTTTTCGTGCAAGAACTTAAAAATCCTAACGTGATAAATATTAAAACAATCAATGACAGCGAAGTCTGTATTTGTTTTTTAGAAAAAATTGAATTAAATAAAATCATATCTTGTTACTCCACATACACTAATTTAATAAATTATAGTTTTAGCCCCAATACAATATCTGCCACATTAGTGCCTGTCGGACCTGTACTGATCAGATCACCGCAAACCTCCAGAAAACTGCCCGCATCAGCGCGCTCTAGATATTTGTTTTCATCCAGGCCGGTTTCGTGGCCCCGCGCCAGTGTGCCGCCGTCAACAAGCGCACCGGCATCAGTACTCGGGCCATCACTACCATCGGTGGCTGCACATAATAACAAAATATTATCATGACCGGTTAATTCTCTGGCCGCAGACAGGGCCATGGCCTGGCAGCGACCGCCCCTGCCAGTTTTGTCGGGTAATTTGACATTTGTTTCACCACCCCAGATAAACAGTTCATTCTTTTTGGCATTTATCACTTTCCTGGCAAGTTTGCGGCCAGTCACAAGGGTTTCGTTTTTTAAATAGTGATCAGATAATTTTACCCGGTATCCCAATTTTTCGGCGCTGACCCTGGCAGCACGTAATGCCAGGCCAATGTTTGCGACCACTTTGGTATCTATATTCCGAAAACAAGCATGTCCGACTCCAGGTGCCGACACGTTAGTTTTTAATTTATTCGATATCTCCACAGGCAAGCTGGACAATATTGACTGCTGCAGATCTGTATTTTCATCTTCAGCAATCAGCAACCCCGAACCAATAACCGACAAATCATCGGCAGCCACATCTGAAATAACCAGGTTGGTGACACGGCGCGGCGCCAATAATTTCGCAAGCCGTCCCTGTTTAATTTGTGACATGTTCTTGCGCACCGTGTTGCTGGCATTGATATCAAGGCCAGATCCTAACAACCAGGCATTGACTGCCTGTAAATCTTGCATGGTCAGGCCCGGTGCCAGCACCTCAACCAAAGCCGAGGCGCCGCCAGAGAGTAAAAACAAGACTTCTGCTGATTCCGGTATATCGGTTATAAACTCCAGCAGCTGTTTACCAGCGAATAAACTTTTTTCATCGGGGACTGGATGACCTGCTTCCACAACAGGCCAGGGTAATTTCTCAGAATAACCTGATTTGGTAATAATCAGGGCGTCAACTACTTGATCACCCAGCACTTCACAGGCACCTCTTGTCATGGCACAGGCCGCTTTGCCAATTGCAATCACGTAACAGGGGCCTGTTATCTTGTTGTCCAGTAAATAATCCCGGACACGGTCTGCTCCATTGACTGCCTTTAATGCGGCCTGGTATATGGTCAGCAAATCCTGGCGCGCCTCATTTTGAGATGGCATTAAATCCACGTTCCAGGTCACCCTGAATATCCGTTACCGCCTCCAGGCCAACTGCTATCCTTAACAAGCCATCACTGATACCTGCAGCTGCGCGCACCTCAGGATCAACACGGCCATGGGTCGTTGAGGCGGGATGAGTCAGGATGGTTTTTGTGTCACCAAGGTTTGCCGTTATGGAAACCATCTCGGTGGCATTACAAAACTGCCACGCGCGTTCTTTCTCCTGATCAGGAGACTGGCCACTGCTGCCTTTTAACTCAAATGATAACAAACCACCGTGCAGCCCGTGTTGCTGGCGATTAGCCAGATCGTGTTGTGGGTGACTGGCCAGTCCCGTGTAATACACTTTTTTTACCAACTCGTGCTGTTCCAGCCATAACGCCAGGAATTGGGCACTGGCGGAATGTGCCTGTAACCGCAACGACAAAGTCTCCAGGCCCTTGGCCGCTATCCAGGCATTAAATGGACTCATGGCCGGTCCACATGTCCTGATTACCCCAAACACCTCATTGCCCACCAGCGCTTCACTGCCGATAATGGCGCCGCCAATACTACGACCCTGGCCGTCGATGTACTTGGTAGTAGAATTAATCGAGACATCGGCGCCCAATGTTAATGGCCGTTGCAGTACCGGCGTGCAAATTGTGTTGTCGACTACCAATATACTTTTATTGGCATGGGCCAGTTCAGCAAGCGCGCTAATGTCGGCGACTTCCAGCAACGGGTTGGAGGGCGTCTCCAGAAATAACAATCTTGTATTATCCCTGATGGCATTTTTCCAGGCATCAAAATCTGTCAGGGGCACAAACGTGGTCTCGATACCAAAACGAGTGAGGTAATTGTTAAATAAAACCGTAATTGTTCCAAAAATAGATTGTGAAGAAACAATATGGTCGCCAGCCTTCAGTGTCGCCAGGCAAGTCGAAAATATAGCAGCCATGCCCGACCCGGTCGCCACACATCGTTGCCCTTCTTCCAGGGTGGCCAGGCGTTCTTCAAATGTGCGGACCGTGGGATTGGTAAATCTTGAATAAATATTACCGGGATCGTCGCCGGCAAAACGTGCAGCGGCCTGCTCGGCGGTATCAAATACGAAGCTGGACGTTGTAAATATGGGTTCGCTTTGCTCGCCTTCTGGCGATCTTTTGTGCCCGGCACGAACAGCGCGGGTTGCGAAATCCCACTTATCTTTATCATCATATGGCATGACCGGTTCTCCTGACTTGGTTAGCCTAAGTTATATAGGCACAAAGCATGTACCGAAGATGTGCGGGAAGTGGGCATAAAAAAACCCACTACAGACTAAAGTGGGTCATTCCTTCACTTTAGCTGTACTTATTAAGCGCCCGCAAGCTGAAACAAATCGGCGCAATCAATGAATAAACAATAACCGAGGGTCGATAGCCTGTCAACATTATATATTCACTGTGGGTATTACTGGGAATAGGTATGGAGTTCCGTTGAGGTCAACTCACTACCGCCCTTGTCTATTTTTGCCCCGTCAGATCGCAGTTGTTCAATCTTGTCCAGGTAATCCTGGCTCACCTCGCCAGTAACATACTCCCCATTAAAACAGGATGCATCAAATTGAGTAATGTGCGTGTTGCCTTCATGGGCGGATTCAATCAAGTCTTCCAGGTCCTGGTAAATTAAACGATCTGCCCCAATAGCTTCAGCAATTTGTTCGTCATTACGACCTGTTGCAATCAGTTCACTTTTGGTGGGCATGTCGATGCCATAAACATTGGGGTATCGTACTGGTGGTGCCGCCGAAGCAAAATAAACTTTTGCTGCACCTGCTTCGCGAGCCATCTGGATAATTTGTTTGGAAGTGGTGCCACGGACAATCGAATCATCTACCAGTAAAACATTCTTGCCACGGAACTCCAGATCAATCGCATTTAACTTCTGGCGCACAGATTTCTTTCGTTCTGCCTGGCCAGGCATGATAAATGTTCGGCCGATATACCTGTTTTTGATAAACCCTTCCCGGTATTTAACATTCAGCTCGTAGGCCATTTGCAAGGCTGCTGTTCTACTGGTATCAGGAATTGGTATAACGACATCAATATCAAGCCCGTTCCAGTCACGTTTCACTTTGGCTGCCAGTTTTTCGCCCATGCGCAACCGGGTCTTGTGTACTGCAATACCATCAAGGATTGAGTCAGGTCGCGCCATGTAAACATATTCGAAAACACAGGGTGAATACTGGGAATTATCGGCACATTGTTTAGTGGTTGCATGACTATCAAGACCGATAAAAATCGCCTCACCGGGAGCCACGTCATTAATAAAGTCGAAACCCAAAACATCCATTGCCACACTCTCCGAAGCAATAATATGTTCAGGGCCATTGTCTGTCTCACGGCGCCCGTATCCCAGTGGCCTGATTCCGTACGGATCACGAAAGGCAAGCAAACCAAAACCAACAATCATGACTACAACCGCGTAGGCTCCACTACATCGCCTGTGGACTGCCGACACTGCCCTGAAAACATCATCGGCACTCAGGCTCAAACCAGCAACGGCATGTAATTCATGTGCCAGTACATTCAACAGTATTTCAGAATCGGACTCGGTATTGATGTGGCGCAAATCTTCCCGGAACAGCTCTTCTTTTAATTCAACGGCATTGGTCAGGTTACCATTATGGGCCAGGGCCAGGCCGTGCGGGGAGTTAACATAAAAAGGCTGGGCCTCGGCCGCACTATCACAACCAGAGGTAGGATAACGAACATGGCCTATGCCCATATTACCCTTAAGGCCAATCATGTGATGGGTACGAAAAACATCACGAACCAGTCCGTTATCTTTTCGCAAATAAACCTTGTTGGCATCGCTGGTGATAATTCCCGCTGCGTCCTGGCCACGATGCTGGAGTACGGTCAAACCCTCATAGATGGATTGATTGACTGGAGTTTGGCCAAGAATACCAATGATGCCACACATAAAAATCGCCTTTTCTTAAAGTCAGTAGTTTAGTCGTAGTGTATGTGTCGGGCAATGTCCCGAGGTAAAATATCGGCGGCACTTAGTGATACTGACTCAAAAAACACAGCAAATTGCGAGGATTGCCACCAACTGGTTTTAGGAATGCTCAGGCTCATGCCAGCCAGCATAAATGCAAATACAATGATCACAAATCCGCGAATCGCCCCCATGGTCGCGCCTAAAACCTGGTTGGTAAGCTTGAACAGCGGTTTTTTGGTAAGAATCTTATGAATAAGAAAGGTAATAATACTGCCCAGGACATAAACAATTACAAATATCAGTACAAATGAGGCAATCAATTGCAGGTTAGGCTGTGTCACATCCTTCTCAAATACTACTGAAACTGGCCCGGCAAAGACCCAGGCAAGAAAACCTGCCACGCCCCATGTTGCCAGAGACAGTGCCTCGCGAATAAATCCACGCCAGATTCCGATACCAGTTGAAATAGAAATAATTACGGTTATACCGATATCCAGGGAATTCATAATTTATGTATTAAATAATTCAGGTAAGTAATTCAGGAAAATAATTCAGACGGATTTATTCATGCATACCAGGTCAGGGGTAACGCAGGACAACACCTTGCAGGCCTACATCCCGGCTGATACGGCTCAGCGTTGTAATGGCTTTACCGCGATCAGAAAATGGGCCAACGCGAACCCGGGTCGCATCACCTTTTGGTAACCTGACTTTCTCCATGCGCACGTGATAACCCTTACGCACTAAAGTCGCGCGCACTTTTTTAGCATTGGCAGGATCTGAAAAAGTACCGATTTGCACCACCCAACCCCTGGTTAGGGTTTTATCTGTTTTAGGTTCCTTAGGAGATGATTTTGTTTTGTCTGCCGTTTTAATTCTGGGAGCTGGAGTATCAGGTTTTTTTGATTCAGGTTTCTTGTTCACAGAAGGTAGACTGGTCGTTATTGGCAACTTAACATCCTTATCCACAACCTTTTTATTTGATTGCAAGTTAGTCTTATCCCTTGCATGAATTTTTTTGACAGACTTGTCTTTTTTGTTTTGAGCCCTGCGTATATCTTCTGCCTTGCTGACATAAACCTTGGTATCTTTTTCAGACAAGGTGATGCCATTGCCGACATCCTGGGTGGTGAGTTGTTTCTCATTAAGAATGACTGGTACAAAAATAATTGCCAATACAACCAGCACAATTGCACCAACAATCCTGTGTTTGGGATTGAATTCCGGACGCGGGTTGTTGGTTTCAGGCATTAATCTCATTCCTGCCATGTTGCTGAATTCCGGCCAGTATACCACCTACTGTGAGAAACGAACCAAACACGATGATACGATCCCCGGATTTCACTTTTTCCCGCGCTGCAGAATAGGCCGATAAAGGAGATTCATATGCTGACAGTGGTTTTTCTTTAACCATATTCGATAATATGGCCATTAACGACTGGGCGGTTGAGCCCCGGGCAGGATCATCACCAGTCAGGTCCGCCAGAAACCATTCATCGACTATTTCCTTCATAGGCGACAAACTTTGCTCGATGTTTTTGTTACTCAACATGCCTACTACGGCCAGCGTCCGACCTGGTCGCTTGTGTTTTATAGCGGTGCCAGCTAATTGTTTAATTGCCTGCTGATTGTGGGCCACATCAAAAATAATTTGTGGATGGTCACTCAATACCTGGAAACGACCGGCCAAATTTGCGGCAAGCAGTCCTGATTTAACCGCCTGCTGGCTCACGGGTAATTTCAAATGAAGCAGTGCCAGTGCCATCAGGCCAGTTGCTGCATTTTTTAACTGGTGCTCTCCCTGCAATACTGGATAGGGCAGGCCAGAACGGGTTTTGCCATCACCAACCCAGTTCCAGCCACTCTCATGGTGGCTGTAAACGTACTCATTTTCATAAGTATAGGTTGGGCACTGCATTTTTTCTGCCAGGTCTTTGATGGCTTTCGGCATATTAACATCGCCGTAAATCATTGGCACCTGCTGTCGTAGTATGCCTGCCTTTTCTCGCGCAATACTTTCACGGTCAGCGCCTAACCAGTCCACGTGATCAATATCAACTGTGGTAATGATTGAAATATCAGGATCCAGAATATTGGTTGCGTCAAGCCGGCCGCCCAAACCCACCTCAAGTAACACGACATCCAAATCAGTTTCTTTTTCATTTTCGAAAAAAAGAATAAAAGCAGCAAGTGTCGTAAATTCAAAGTAGGTCAATGTAATATCATCACCCCGGGCCTGCTCTACTTTTTTAAATGCCTGTATTAATGCGTCGTCAGTGGCGTTTTTATTATTAATACGTATACGTTCATTAAAATTTATTAAATGGGGTGAGGTATAGGCACCAACGGTATATCCGGCTGATAATAAAATACTCTCGAGGAAAGTTACGGTTGAACCTTTACCATTGGTACCGGCAACCGTAATAATCGTTGTTGCTTTCGGTTTTGCGGTTAGTCTCAGGAAGACTTTACTGACGCGATCCAGGCCCAGCTCAATATTTTTCGGGTGCAGGCCTTCTATATAACTTAACCAGCCGGCCAGGGAGTCTTGTGGGTGTGTTGTGGGTGTCTTGTGGATAGGGGTATCAGGCCTGGGATTGTTTTTTGCTCTCTTCTGGCGCCTGTTTTTCATCCGCCACGTCAGCAGCAGCCGGTTCAATTTTTTCTGATGCGGCGGCCAAACCTTTAGACTCGTCTTTGCTGGCACCGAGTATTTTCAGGATACCGAGGACTCGATCGCGCATTTGTTTTCGGGGAACAATCATATCAATTGCACCATGATCAAGCAGAAATTCTGATCGTTGAAATCCTTCTGGCAAGGTTTCCCTTACCGTCTGTTCAATGACGCGGGGACCAGCAAACCCGATTAATGCTTTTGGTTCGGCAATAATCACATCGCCCAACATTGCGAAACTTGCAGACACACCGCCCATGGTTGGGTCCGTTAATACTGAAATAAATGGAATTCCTTTTTTGCCCAGCCGCGTCAAGGCCGCTGAAGTTTTCGCCATTTGCATTAATGAAAATAATGCCTCCTGCATGCGTGCGCCGCCACTGGCAGAAAAACAAACGAAGGGAATTTTCCGCTCTAGACAAACATTGACTGCACGGACAAATCGTTCGCCTACTACCGAGCCCATAGAGCCGCCCATAAATGCAAATTCAAAGGCACCGGCAACCAACGGCAGGCCCTTGACCGCGCCCTCTATTACAATCAGCGCATCTTTTTCTGCGGTTTTTTTCTGGGCATCACTGATACGATCTTTGTATTTTTTACTGTCTTTAAATTTTAAGATATCTTTCGGTGTCAGCTTGCCACCAATCTCAATCCGCGGTTCCGGATCGAGGAATAATTCCAGGCGTCGACGGGCACCAATACGCATATGGTGCTCACATTTAGGACAAACATTCTGATTGGTTTCGATTTCAGCGCTGTACAAGACAGCGCCACAGGCAGGGCATTTTTTCCAGAGACCTTCGGGAACGGATTTTCTTTGGCCATCACCCTTAATCTTTGGTGGTAATAATTTATCAAACCAGCTCATGCAGCAACTCCGACTTTATCGATCGCCTCCCTGAGGCTTAAAACAAACGTTGTAACACTTTCGATTATAGCCTCTTTCTGCCCATCATTTTGGTTTCGATTGGCAACTTCCTCAATCCGTTTTACAAGGGCGCTGCCAACAACAACGGCGTCGGCCAGTGCTGCCACCCTGGCTGCGGTTTCCGGATTGTTTATGCCAAAACCAACTGCCAGCGGCAACTGGGTATATTTTCGAATTTCTCCTATTCTATCAGACACTTCGGTCATATCCATATGTTTTGCGCCAGTCACACCACGCAAAGAAACATAGTATATAAAACCGCTAGCCATGGCAGTAACCGCCTGAATGCGTGCCTTGGTACTGGTCGGTGCGACCAGAAAAATCGGATCCAGTTTATGGGCGTTTAGGGCAGCGCGCAGATCTGTTGCCTCTTCTGGCGGCATATCTACTGTTAATACGCCATCAACACCTGATTTGGCTGCAATCCTGGCAAAGTCCTGGTAACCCATGACCTCGATCGGGTTCAAATAGCCCATTAACACCACAGGCGTATCATAATCTCTTTGCCTGAATTCCTGCACCATATCCATGCAATCACGCAGGCTTACGCCTCTCTCCACAGCCCGCTCACTGGCGCGCTGGATCACAGGGCCTTCGGCCATGGGATCGGAAAATGGCACACCCAGTTCGATGACGTCGGCGCCCGCGCTGACCATGGCATGCATGAGCGAGACGGTTATGGCGGGATCGGGATCACCAGCGGTTATAAACGGAATTAACGCTGTGCGCCCTTGTTCTTTTAGGCTGGTTAATTGCTTGTCAAGACGAGACATCAGATTTCTATTCCTTCGCGTGCTGCAATGGTGTGTACATCTTTATCGCCCCGACCCGATAAATTAATCACGATTACCTTATCGCTTCCTAATTCTTTGGCCAGCTTTTGGCCATAGGCCATGGCATGACTGGATTCCAGTGCCGGCAATATGCCTTCAATCCTGGTTAACTCGTGAAACGCCGCCAGTGCCTCATCGTCCTTAATTGCAACATACCTGGCGCGACCGTTGTCTTTTAACCATGCGTGTTCCGGACCGACACCAGGATAATCCAGTCCTGCTGATATCGAATGGGTTTCAATTATTTGTCCGTCATCGGTCTCCATCAGGTAAGTTCGATTGCCATGTAACACGCCGGGACGGCCTGCCGATAACGGTGCTGCGTGATGGCCCGTGGCGATACCCTCACCTGCTGCCTCGACGCCATAGAGTGCAACATGTTCATCGTCAATATAGGGATAAAACAATCCCATGGCATTGGAGCCGCCACCCACACAGGCAACAAGCGCATCGGGGTCGCGGGGCTCAAACTCCGACAGCTGGTAACGCACTTCCCTGCCAATCACTGATTGAAAATCTCGCACCATTGCCGGGTAAGGATGGGGACCGGCAACGGTACCAATTATATAAAACGTATTTTCAACATTGGTGACCCAGTCACGTAACGCTTCGTTGAGTGCATCTTTCAGGGTTTTCGAACCTGATTCAACTGGCACAACTTTGGCGCCCAGTAATTTCATGCGATAAACATTAATCGCCTGGCGTTTAATATCTTCGCTACCCATGTAGACCACGCACTCTACGCCCAGTCGTGCCGCAACCGTGGCAGTGGCGACACCATGCTGGCCGGCACCGGTTTCTGCAATAATTCGGGTTTTGCCCATGCGTTTGGCAAGCAATGCCTGGCCAATGGTATTGTTCACTTTATGGGCGCCGGTATGGTTCAGGTCTTCGCGCTTTAAATAAATGCGAGCACCGCCCCATTTTTTCGTTAAACGTTTTGCCGGGTACAAAGGTGAGGGGCGACCCACATACAAACGCAGGTCGTCCATAAATTCCGCCTGAAACTCGGCATCCTCACGATACTTCTCGTAGGCCTCATTTAATTCTTTTAGCGGATGCATCAGGGTCTCGGCAACAAACAAGCCACCGTATGGACCAAAATGTCCGCGATCATCTGGAAGTTGATACGTCATTGATTACGCCTTTGAGACCGCCTCAAAAAAAGCAGCCAAACGGTCGGGGTCTTTAATACCTTTATCTTTTTCAACACCGCTGCTCACGTCTACCGCGTAGGGCCGCACTTGCCGGATTGCTTCAGTGACGTTCTCCGAATTTAAACCACCCGCCAGAATAAGTGGCCGTGATAAGTCGGAAGGTATCCGCGACCAGTCAAACGAGTGGCCGGTGCCGCCTACCTGGCCAGCCATATAACTATCCAGTAAAACACCTGCTGATGCACCATGGGCAGTCACTGCGGCATGGACATCAATGCCTTCGCGCATACGCACCGCCTTGATATAGGGACGATCAAACCCACGACAAAAATTTGGCGTTTCCGAACCATGGAATTGAATCAAATCCAAACCGACTTCATCACGGGCGGTACTGACTTGCTCGGCCCGGGCATCAACAAACAAGCCGACTTTGGTAATAAAAGCAGGTAACACTTTTGCTATTTCTGCGGCTTGTTCCACTGTCACGCGCCTGGGGCTTTGGGCGTTAAAGACCAGGCCAACCGCATCAACGCCCAGCTCAGCAACCAGCAATGCATCTTCGATGCGGGTAATACCACAAATTTTAATTCTGGTTCGCATGAATCTCTTATAAACCGGTTGAAATCATCCTGATAATAGTAAGCGGGAAAGCTTACCAGAGCGGGCTTTCAGGTGAAAGTTGTGGAATGGCGCTTTTTTTTGGGTACTCGACAGCCGTTAAATAAAGGCCATCAGGGGGTGCCGTCAGCCCTCCCTGGGTTCGGTCCCGTGCTACCAGGACAGATTCAGCCCATTCAGGTTCTCGTTCGCCGGCACCGATGGTCATTAACACCCCGGCCAGGTTCCGCACCATATGGTGGAGAAAGGCATTAGCATAAACATGGATATCGATGTAGTCACCACGGGCCTTGACCTTGAGATGCCGTAACTCCCTGACCGGGCTTTTGGCCTGGCAGGCCACGGCTCGAAACGATGAAAAGTCATGCTCACCTTCAAGATAACTGGCTGCGACCTGCATACGTTTTATATCAAGGTCACGATAATCCCAGGAAACTTTTTTTGCCAAAAAAGTCGGTCGCACCCGTCGATTAAGAATCACATAATGGTAATGGCGGCCGGTGGCATCAAAACGCGCATGAAAATCTTCCGCTACCTGGTTTACCCAATGTACCACCACGTCATCCGGTAAATTGCTATTGATGCCTCTTAACCAGGAATTATTTGTCCGGCTGACATCAACATCAAAATGAATGACCTGCCCCGTGGCATGGACACCGGTATCGGTTCGACCAGCGGTAATGACACGAACTGGTTCATTGGCAACACTGGAAATGGCCTTTTCAACTTCGTCCTGAACTGTACGTACATCCTCCTGGAATTGCCATCCACAAAAGGCAGATCCGTCATACTCGAGGATGGCCGCTAATCGCATATGTTATTTCAAATAAGGTGGAATGATAGAGGGAAATAATAATTAATTATATTGTATTAAGATTTAGTATTAAGATTTTTATTATGAACAGGGTCAATCATTTGTTTCAGGCGAATCATTATTGCGACGCTCTTTAAAGCGAGTGATTTTATTACCTTTGGCCATTTTTACCTGGCCATCGAACTCTGCGCCTTCGTCAATCGCAATCGCAGGTGCTTCCAGGTTACCGGCAACCCTGCCCGATGAGTATAATTCTATTTTGGTACGGGCCATCACATTGCCTTCAACCATGCCGGAAATTATCACTACATCGGCAAGTATATTGCCGAGCCAGAATCCTGTCGCCTCAACTTTTAAAACACCACCAGTATCACAATCACCAATCACTTTGCCACGAATAGAATGATGCCCGGAGCCGCGAAGAATCCCTTCGAATACGGAACCTTCACCAATGGTTGTAGTGAATTTTATTTGCTCGTCAAGCGTGCGTCGTTTTTCTTTTTGAGATCCGAACATAGAAACTAAACCCGTAGCGTGAAATCATGTGGATTTCCTTTAGTAAACAATAGCATTTACCGAAAAACTAACAAGCCGCAAAAATGGGAAAATCCCGCTTCCGGGTAATTATTTTGCCTGATCAATAATTCGGGTAGTAATTTCGTCCACTTCATCGGCAATTTTCATCAGTACAGGAGAATCTGACAGGAACTCCAGCATAGCCTTTGGTTTAATCATGCCAATTTTGGTTTGACCGCCCTCTTCGTAAACCGAGATTCGGCAAGGCAGGGCCATGTTCATGCTCATGTCATCGTCGAGGACTTTCTTGGCCTGATGGGGATTGCAAACTTCCAGCACCTGGCATTCATGCTCAAACGGAACACCTTTGTTGTTCAGGGTTTCCTTGATGTTATGGATATGCAGTACACCAAATTTATTATTCTTAACCGCTTCCTGTACATCTGCTACAGCCTGTTCCACACTTTTTTCTGTCGTCACTACGTATTTCACTGTTTTTTCTCCAAAAAATTAATATTTAAGAATTAAAGTTATAAAATAATAAAATAGAATACTTAATTAAAAACTGATTAGCTATTGATTTTCAATTTTAAATAAATTGATAAATCTCACGCTTATCATTATATTAAATTTATCGATAAAGTTCATAACAATCTTTAACCCATTGCAGCTTGTCTTCTTGGCTGTCAATAAATGATTCCAGCTCATTTGGTAATTTATCTGGCCAGTTCAGGCCATATTTCACTGGTTTAATAAGGGGGGCCAAAAGAGAAGCGGCTGCCAGGTCAGCCCTGGTAAACTGCTCTCCAACAAGAAAATCCCGGCCATCAAGGCGGTTGGCCACCTTGTTAATGGCCTGCACCAGTTGCTCTTTTGATAATTGTGCTGACTGTTTATTAATATCCAGGAAAGTAATCATCTTTTTCCGAAGCATTGGAAAAATAAAACGATAAAGGGTTTTTCCATACCAGGGGCCATTGTGAGCAAAAAAAGGAATTACAATGTCAGGATAGTTAAGCAAAACTGAATAAACATAACGCCGAACATTTAACCCGATCTCCTTGTCCACGTAAGATTCCCATTCCGCTGCTTGATGCTTTAAGTCGTCCTGTTCTGGTGTCAACCTGTTATCGGGAAATGTTTTATCCAGGTAGCTTATGATTTTACTTGAATCACGAACAATCTTGCCGTCGTGGTCCAGTATCGGTACGGTAGTTTTACCAGATATTTTTCTGGCCTGGGCCATGTGCGGACCTACAAGCAAGGTTTTGCCAGTCCAGTCCAGTTTTTTGTAATCCAGTGCCCAGCGAATTTTTTCACAATAGTGAGAAATGGGGAATTCGTAAAGTGTAATCATACAAGCCTTCTACTATCAAATTTTACAGCACGTATTACAACAAAAGAACCTTCTCCGTAACCTTTCTTTACTACGGGTTGTTCTCCGGGACTCAGGTCTGCTGGCAATAGCGCCTGGGAAAATTCAAAGTTCTGGAATCCCGCATCTTTAAAACTATCGTAAATTTCTTCCGGCCTGTGAAATTTTGCACCCTGGTAATATTTGCTGACATTTTTTTTGCCAGAATATTTTTTACCCAATGCGCTTTCGCGATCAATGAAGGCATTAATAAAGCAACCCCCTGATTTTAATATTCTAAACACTTCCCGGTGGGCGGTTTCCATGGAATCAAGAAAACAATCAGTCGTTACCATTAATGCGTAATCATACTTGTTATTCCCGAAAGGCAACACTTCAGCTTTTCCCGTAATTACCTTGATACCCCTGGTTGTGGCAATCGCGCCCATAGCAGTGACAGGTTCAACGCCAGTTTTTATATCAAATGCTGCTGCAAATCGACCCGTGCCCACACCGATTTCTATGCCGTTGCCTGTTTGTGGCAACAGTGTCCGTATTGCCTGCAATTCCAGTTTAAATTCAAGCGCATGTTTATCAAACCAGGCATCGTATGCTCGTGCATTTTCCAAAAAATTTTTCTCATTAACCATATTGATATGTTCATGACTAATATTATTTCTGATGTACTAACATCTCCTCGACCACCGCACACCATGCCTGGGCCAGGTTATCCCGGTTGTAACCCCCGCCGCCCAGTACCAACAAGCGGCCCTGGGCAGTAGACCTGGAAAGCTCGATTAAACGATTGGCAGCGTGGGCGTGAGCCTTTGGACTGTAAGCTAAATGGGTAATCGGATCGCCTGTTATACTGTCGGCCCCTGCCTGGAGAATAAAAATCTCAGGCTCATAGAGTGCCAAATATTCCTCAACCTTTTTCCAGGCCAGGTAAAACTGTTCGTCATCGGCGCCGGGCGGCATGGGTATATTTAGCTTGCAGCCTGTTGCCTTACCTGTACCGGTTTCTGTTTTGGCACCGGTACCAGGAAAAAGATACTCGCCATCTTCATGTAAATCGGCAAATAATACGTCAGGGTCATTTTCAAAACCGTAAAATACACCGTCGCCATGATGGGCATCAATATCAATATAGGCAATCTTTTTGAAACCTTTTATTTTCAACCACTCAATGGCAATCCCAATATCATTGACCGCGCAAAAACCTTCCGCACGGTCTCTATGGGCATGATGGAGACCAGCAATAGGAATAAAAATATTTCTGTAAGTTCCAGCTATTAATTTGGTAAGTGCATCCAGCACAGTACCCGCCACAGTACATGACGCCTCGTAAATACCGGGGTAAGCAGGTGTATCACCAAAATCCAGGTAACCCTCGCCTGTTTGCGACAGGAACTGCAATTTATTGATATATTCAGTCGTATGAAACATAAGCAATTCTTCCCGACCGCAACTAACCGGCACACCAATCTCAACTTTATTATCTAAGCCACGGGCACACGCTTCATCCCAGAATGCATCTATGCGATCCGGACCAAAAGGATGGCCCTGCCCAAAACCATATTGCCTCAAGCCCTCACCATAATAAACACAAATTTTATTTGGCATTTTCCTGAATTAACGAGTTATATTCTGCCAGCACACAACATCATTCGGCAGAATTACCAAAATAATTAGCACTCTTGTTTTCATAATTCCTGGTTTTCCTTGTGAGCTTGACGAAAGCTCTGCCCTGACTCTATCTAGATAATTATGAATATTATCAACATAAAAATAATAAATAAAATTATTGCTGCCAATGATCTTGAAAATAATGCCGGCTTTATTCCAGGTGAAATTTCTACTTGTTTGGTATTATTGCTTTCATATTCAGTAATTATATCTTTAGCGAGCGGAACATCTTTATCGTCTACCTGGATATTAACAAAATTCATGGCGGCCAGATCACCAATACCGCCCTGTAAATAATATCCATCAACATAGGTTTCTATATTATTGGCATTTAATAAACCCGATACTATATGGGCCTCGGTAATATCACCTGCCTTATAAACAATTATCATGTTACCCATCGATAATACTCACTTTTGTCTCAGCAGTTTTTTTATCAATTCTAAATTTCATATCGCAATGTTCTGACTGATCACCTACCGCTGTTGGGTCATCAGAACAACAACTACCAGCATTAATTCCTGAATAAAATATACTTGTTTCTGCAAGAATTACATTTTCAGCCTCGGTCACTTTAAGAATAACAGCATCAATTTTGTCCTCGCTCACATAACTGGTTTGCGATAAACCATCTTGTAATGGTAGTAACTTTGCATCAAGACGCTGTATCTCATATTTTAATACTTGCTTGAAGTCTGAACTTCCCCATGCAGCCAGGGATTCTTTTAACCTGATCATTACTGGTTTCATTTTCTAAAAAAAAGGTACAAACCAACAAAAAAACTGGCGGCGCCTGCAATATACAGGGTCATTACCTTATCTGTATAAGCGCCTGTAAATGCCTGGGTTAATTGAGAAGTATATGAGCCTGACTGTTGATATCCCCAGTAAGCCAGACCTATGCCCGTTACTATCAGGACAATACTAATAATTTTAGTTGTCGACGTTGATCTTTTTGCCATAATGAACTCCAACTGTTTATTTTTTAGTTAACCGGTTATTGATACTGTTAATTTCAGCCTGTGTTTTCTTTGGCAAACTACTGACGGCCTTTTGATAAGACCACTTTATTACTTCTTTTAAATAATCTTCTTTAAACGATTTGACCTTGACGATGGTAACCCAGTGGAAACGGTGCATATACCTGGCAGGTTTAATGCCCGGCTGGTCCGTTAGCTCAAGAAACCTGTCTGGCGAGACCCGGATACTAAAGCGCCATTTTTCCGGTTCACTGGTTTTGAAATAGGCAAATTTCTTATCGCTAACCGAGAACGTCAGAATATTGGAAGGTGCGCCATTTTCCTTTTGCCCGGCCCCGGGAAACGACAGGCAATATTTTTTTACTTTATTGACATCCACATTAATTTTCCCAGAACACCACTTTAATTATTATCATGTCCAAAATATTTTATACAAGAATATTTTATAATTAATATAATCATAATATCGAGTTTATTTAATTTATTCTGCATAAAACCCGCGTTTACCACATAAACAACAAGTTTAAACACAATATCCAATAAAATAGTTGACAAAAATATAACTTGTAATTATATTCAACTATATGGTTGAATATTCCCACGAACAACTGCTTTCCGAGATTTTAAAGGCGGTCAGTGATACTACCCGACGGTCTATTTTGACGGCACTTGTTCAGGAAGGTCCGACCCGTGTCACCGACCTGGCTGTGCACTATGAAATGAGTCTCAACGCGGTTTCGAAACACATTAAAGTGCTGGAATCTGCCGGTTTGGTAACACGAAAAACCCATGGCCGTATTCACCTTATTGAGGCGGACATGGGCCCTGTTTCAGAGATAGATCACTGGTTTCAGAACCTTCGATCAATATGGGACCTGCGACTGGACGAACTCGAGAACCTGCTAACCACCAAGGAGAAAAAATAATGTCTGAGCTTTCACTTAATTTATCTCGTACTATCAAGGCGCCTATCGAGTCTGTTTACAACGCCTGGCTTGACCCGGAAATGCTGACTAAATTTATGATCCCCGGTGAAGGCATGACAGTACCCAAAGCCGAAACCGATGCTCGCGAAGGTGGACGTTTCGATATCATCATGCAAGCAGGTGATAAACAAATGCCCCATGGGGGCGTGTATAAAAAACTTAGCCCCTACTCTCAAATTGTTTTCACCTGGGAATCACCTATGTCGATAGATGGGTCAATTGTCACGCTCAACTTTAGTGAAACCAATGAGGGAACTGCTGTTGAGTTAATTCATGTGAAATTCAAAGATGAAGCGTACCGTGCCGATCACGAAGGTGGCTGGACCTCAATCCTGAATGCACTTGATAACATATTTGCTGTATCTGTAAGCGCTTAATTAAAGGGAGTCTTTAGGTATGGAGAATTTTACAAGCGTAAACTGGTTGGCAGTCATTGTAGGTGCGGTTGTTTCTTTCCTTGGCTGCTGGTTGTGGTATAGCCCGAAAGTATTTGGCAAAAAATGGGCAGCAGGTTCCGGTGTCACCATGGACAGTAATTCCAAACCACCCGTGTTTGCCCTGGTTGCGCAATTTACAGCGTTCCTGTTACTGGCAACGGTTATTGGTATTACCGCCACAAGCAACGCCCTGTTCACGGCAATGTTTGCAATATTAGCAGTGGCTATATTTATCGCGGCTTCCAGTGGCTTCGTAAACAAAAGCGGGCCTGCAATAATAATTGAAACGATTTATATAATTATTGCAGGTGTCATTATGATCGCCGCCCAGGGTTTACTCTGAATTTTTTATTATTAGTATTTATAATTTTCCGGGCTTGATAAATTCAGAGTTCACCTGAGACAATATCTGGCTAATAAAAAACCCGGCTTCGTACCGGGCTTTTTTTGCTCTTGAATTCTGCACTTGTAATGGTATTTTATTTATTAAAAACCGATTATTTATTTAAAAACCGATCAAGCGCATTGGCAAACTCACGCCGATCGGTTTGATTTAGTGGTGGTGGGCCGCCACCAGTCATGACTGCTGTACCGCGCATTTCATCCATAAAATCCCGCATAGTCAATTTCTGGCGAATGGTCTCACGAATATAAAGCTCGCCCCGGGGATTAAGGGCATCTGCGCCCTTCTCCATGACTTCGGCCGCCAGGGGAATATCGGCGGTAATAACCAGATCACCCGGCTCGCATTGCTGAACGATAAAATTGTCCGCTACATCAAAACCTGCAGGAACTTGCCGGGTCTCGATATATTTTGAGCGCGGCACGGTCAAAGGCTGGTTGGCCACCAGTATCAGCTGACACTGTACCCGCGCAGCCGCCCGGTACAGGATCTCTTTTATCACCTTGGGGCAGGCATCGGCATCAACCCAGATTTTCACAGCTAAATTACTCTATATAATGGTGCAACATAGCATACAAACCGGTACACTACGCGGCCCTTGCGGGTGGGCAGTGACCAACCGCCCTGGCTTTCCACTTACGCCACTAAATTTTAAGGTGCAAACCATGACTACCGATGCCGTCACCACGTTTAAACAACTGGCGCTGGGGGATTCTATTCTCAAGGCGTTGGATGATGTGGGTTATGAAACCCCTTCCCCCATCCAGGGACAAACCATCCCCATATTACTGGCTGGCAAAGACATTATTGGTCAGGCCCAGACCGGCACGGGTAAAACCGCGGCCTTTGCCC
>CAJVXY010000016.1 GCA_913009895.1 uncultured Acidiferrobacteraceae bacterium
GAATTCCCGCAAGACAAGGAAAAGCTGTGGTGGAATGATGACTGGTGGGAAAACGGTAAAATAGAACAACCGTCGAACTATGACGTGGTCATGACAGAAACCACTTATAAGAGTGGTGATATGGACATTCCAGCCTATATTTTTCGTCCGAAAAAACCGGGAAAATACCTGCCTGTTTTATTTCAGCATGGCCGGCGTGGCCTTGATGACCTGACACTGCTTGTACCAAGACGCCTCGCTGCCAGGGGTTTCGTGGTATTGGCACCAGATATCTGGAACGGCAGATTCATTAATCCTTATCCATTCAAACATGATTATGAAAGTGAAAAAGATGTCGCCAGGGGGATTGATACGCTCTTAAAACTACCCAATATTATCGGCAACAAGGCCTGTACTGTTTCTCATACCCGGGGCGGTTACCTGACCTTGAAGGCGTTGGTGACACACAAAAGACAAAAGAATGTGTCTTGTTATGTTGCGTATTACCCCCATTGGCAGGATCCAAATGAATCTGAACCATTGCAGGTTTACCAGTACGCGCCGGAAATTGAGGATTTAACAGTGCCGGCACTAATATTTTTTGGCGAACACGAGCAGTACCAGCGATTTCGCCCGATCCTGGCGGGGGTAGAAACTTTAAAGGAGAAGGGCAGAAAACCGCAGTTGATCATATATCCAGGCGTCGGTCGTGGATTTGATTTTCGACCGCCCCGTATTCGTACCCTTGCCGATGACATGGCCACTAAAGATTCATTGCAAAGAACTGAAAAGTTTATTCGTAAATATTTGTCCACTGGCGGGAAATAATACTACTGAGTAGCATATTATTGTGGTGAATTATGAGATTTCTTATTGTAACAATTATACTAATTTTCAGTACTACAGTTTTTGCAGAAAAAATAAAATATGAACTCTACGAGTTATCAACTGGTAATCTTATAGGAAAAGGGGTTAGGCAATACACCGTTAATGATGTAATCCTTAATCCATATTCAAGTAGAGAAAGAAAAGTTGTTGAGAAATTCATTGAGCTTGAGCAGGGATTCAAGGTAGGTGCGAGAATATTTTTTGAGCCTAAACTTACGGGCTTTGGATTAATTGCCGAATTAGATAAAGGTGATTTCAGCTGGGAATGGTACAACCAGGCAGATGGCAGGATTTTTAAAAAGTTACAAGGCAGCAAAGGCCTGGTTAAGATCAGGGTTAGCGGACTTCCAATGATGGAAATATTAGAAGAAATTATTTTTCTAGATGATGCTCGTTTATCATTTCATTATGGCGGTACTGGAAAGGCTGAATCTCATACTATCAAAATAAAAAAAGGAAGCGTTTTTAGGTTTGATTAAAACCACAAATCGATTGCTACCATCCCCTTTAATATATATTTAACCTAGTATTGGGGAAAAAGGAGTGTTCTTAATGAACTTTATTTACACCCGCCTGGTTCGATAAAATATTATCAATCGTTGAGCCAAGTTTTCCCAGTAGAGATTTTGATTTAATAGCTACCTGACGTTTTTCATCGTCGGCGATTTCCAGTTCCGGTTCAGGTATTTTAACCATGCTCAGGAGACCGTGCCGGTATTGCATTTTTTCCGGATCGAAGCCGTCTGCAAGTCGAACCTCAAAAATATCATTTAACAGGTAGGCAGACCGGATACTGGCGATGCGAAATTTGGTCCAAAGTGGGGGCGGATTGCCGGATTCTGTAAAACCACGTGTCTGGAAACACTCGATGACGATTTCCCCGGAACCAGTCGTATAGATGACGTGAGGTTCAATGACTCGTATAGCGTGTTGATTGTTGCAACGTACCACCGCTGTTTTCCGTTCAGAAATAGCACGGTTTAAAATCTTGATAATGCTGGACATATCGGTTCCTTTTAATAATTCTCCTTCTGAAACCAGTATAGATAAGCTGAATTGGCTTGCTGCCAATAGGCGATATTCGCGATTACAGGCCGGACAAAAGGTATATCGGGGCTTAATAAGGCGCCGGAAACAAGGGAAAATCTCACTTTTCTGCGATCAATTTTCGTACCAGCTTTTCGATTGAGTTGGCATTACGATCACCAGCATGGATTTCACCAATAAATCGTCCGCGAATCATCCCTTTTTTGTCGACGACATAAAAGGCTGGCCAGTACCTGTTGTTTAGTGCCTTCCAGTAGCCAAAATCGTTGTCCATCATGACCGGGTGGTGCAGCCCAAATTCCCCAGTTTTGGCGACTACATTTTTGCGGATTCTTTCGCGGGCAAATTCAGGCGTGTGGATACCGATAACCTGGAGCTTACCCGAAAAGTTTTTTTCAATTTGTTTGAGCCAGGGAAAAGACCGGTAACAATTCCAGCATTCAAAAGTCCATACATCCAGCAGTACAACTTTTCCCCTGAGGTTTTTTACCTGTAAGGGTTTGCTATTCAACCAGGCATTTTTATTTGTCTGGGTAAATTCCGGCAGGGGGACGGGTTTAAAATTTTCGGCGCCCTTTAAGTCCTGGTAACGCAGGAACAGGGCAAACATTGAACCAGCCAAAACCACAATAAAAGCAATTCTTATGGGGGCTCTATAATTAGAAATAATGATCATGATTCCAGCCTGTTATTCACAGCAAATATAGACCACAAGATTGTTACAGGGTTCACCAATTGGCATAACGCCAACGAACCTATTAGTGATATAATCGAGCCATGAAAATGTTTTGGTATCGTTTTATTTTTTTCAGTTTGTTATTGCTGGTCGCAAGCTGTGCCAGTAATGTACCGAAAGAAATTTCATCTACTCCAGTACCGGAGGTCGGCCTGGTTGCCGCCCAAAAAATCATAAAGGCCCACGTCGGCAAACCGGTCAGGTGGGGCGGCATGATCATTCAAATTGATAACCAGCAGGAAAAAACCGTCCTGGAAATTCTTGCCAAACCTTTAAACACTTACGGCCAACCCCTGGCCAATGTCGCCAGTCCTGGACGTTTTTTTGTTGAATTCCCGGGATTTATTGATCCTTCACTGTATGCGCCGGGAAGAGAAATAACGGTTTATGGCACGTTGACCGGCCTGCGCAAGAAAAAAATAGGCGAGCATAGTTATGATTACCCGGTGGTCAATGGTGTTAAATATTACCTCTGGACCCAGCCGGTGACTTACGGTTATTACGATCCCTATTGGGATGGTTATTGGGGCTATGGCTACAGTTACCCTGGACCCTATTGGTATCCATGGGGTATTCACGGCTATTACGGACATCACCACTAGCCACGCCAGCAGCCCCACCCAGCCAAAATTGCGATAAATGGGTTCTTTATCGCTAGATTACTGCGATATCTGGCCTATTCTTTGCAATGTAACCATAAAACCTGAAATTTGAGCAATGATTTGATATGGCAACCGTAGCAGAAAAACCTGTGGTACTCGTCGTGGATGACTCACGCGTCATGCGTAAGGCCATGATCAATATACTGGGTGAGGGTTACGAGATTATCGAGGCCGCCGATGGCATGGCTGGCTGGAACCAGGTATTGAGTAATAGCAGTATTGTACTGGTTATTTCAGATATTGAGATGCCGGAAATGGATGGTTACAGTTTTATTTGTCGAATCCGTGCATCTGAAGATGAGGCGCTCAGGAATATCCCTGTCATCGTCATCACCGGCGCCGAAGATGACATTACCCGGGAACGTGCTTATGCCTGCGGTGCCAACGATTTCATCGTCAAGCCCATCGATAAAAAACAAATGCTGGCCTGCGTCGGCGCCCACATTGAAGACGTGCCTGAGGCCGAGGTCAATGCGCCCGTTGAATTAAAAGTATACAAAGGCCACCGTGGTGACGGTTCGGCTGAAATGCCTGACCTGGAATCCGCACTGAAAGTATTACGCAGTCCAAAACCGCAAATGCTTGATAACTATGTACTTAACCTGGCGTTGCGCGTGATGCCAGTCCTGGATTACTGCAATCGCAGGTTTAATTTAAACCTGGATAATGAAATATTGAATGTTAAACGTCGTATCTTGGAAGCACGCGTGCCCACAAGGAAAAAAGCCACGGGTTAGAGAGCTTAAATTAAAACCGGCCCAAAGACTGACCGAGCAATACTTTTTGTCCCGCCTGCAAATCTTGATTCCATGTAATGTTCTCGGGCAAAAGCATAATGACCGTCGAGCCCAGGTTAAACCTGGCCATTTCTTCACCGCGGGAGAGCCTGATTTGTTCACTCACGTGTGATGTCCTGCGAATATTAAAACCGCTTGGCGGTGTGACTTTTTCCTGCCAGACCGTATCAATTGCCGAGACGTTAACAGCGCCCACCATGACCTGGATCACGGGGCCGGCCTCGGTATCAAAATAACTCACCAGTCTTTCATTTCGGGCACAAGCCGAGTTGATGATTAACATGGAACAGATTTCATGTCGTGAAGGACGTCACTTGCCATTGGTGTTGGATGAGACTATGAGCGACTAGCTGCAACACGAGAGAGCAATGCTCGTCCTACAATGACGCGCGGCCACCCATTAGCCAAGGGCTGCATCATCCTCAAACACTTCCTTAAGATATTCTATGAATAGTTTCATTCTGATGGGAGTGAATTTGCGGGACGGTCTTACTGCATATAGGTCAAAGGGTTTTGGACAATACTGTGTCAAAATGGCCTTAAGGGTTCCGGCCCGCAGCGCATCCGCCACAATAAATGTTGGCAGCAAAGTAAGGCCAATACCCGCTATGGCGACATCTCTTAATACCTCGCCATTATTTGTGGAGAGGTTTCCTGTTACGTCAAACTTATGCATTTTTTCTCCCTTTAAATAACTCCACTCCTCCTGCATGCTTATGTGGTTGTAATGGAGGCAGTTATGAGCGCTTAGGTCAGAAGGGTTCTTCGGTTCACCATGCTGTTTTAAATAGCGGGGAGCGGCGCAAAAGGCTCTTGGAACGGATGCGATACAGGTTGCCACCAGTGATGAGTCTTTGGGCACACCAATTCTGATCGCAATATCGATCCCTTCTGACACAATATCTGTAAACCGGTCCTCTAGTTGAAGCTGTATTCTTAGTTCCGGATAGCGCTTCATGAAACCGGGCAGGACAGGCGCAATACACATGGTTCCAAAACTCAAAGGGGCGGCAATACGCAAGTTCCCTTTAACTGTTTCATGCCCTTGCTGCAATCGTTCTTCGGCTTCGTCTAAGGAGCAAAAAATGTCTTGTAGATCATCATAGAACTGCTTTCCCGCATCAGTAAGATCAATTTGACGTGTTGTTCGGTTAAGAAGTTTAACGCCCAGAGCACTTTCCAGACCGGATACGCGACGGCTAACGGCGGCTGTACTAACGTCAAGTTTTTCAGCCGCACGTTTGAAGCTGTGCGCCTCAACCACAGCCATAAAACTCTGCAAGGCTATCAAGTCATAATGTTGCATATTGCACAACTATAATTTATTAAAAGGTATCTTTATTACTTTATTGTAAATAATTACTATAGATACATCAATAATAAACCAGCCGAGGATATGTCATGCAGAAGTATTATCGAAAAATCAGCGCCGAAGAGTCGCGCTACTTGCTAGTCAGCAGGGTTCATCCGTTTAAGTCGTATTGTTGCATATTAAGTAATTATTATTTACCAAATAACGTATTTATTACGTTAGCTTAAACAAATACCCTATGCACATTAATTAAATCAACCGAGGAATGAGCCATGCAAAAACACTACCGAAAAATCGGCGCTGAAGAGCTGCACTACCTGCCAGCAAGCAGGGTTCATCCGGCGGATACCTATTTTCATTTTTCGTTCGCCAACTATCACAACCCGGACAATATGCAATTCGGCGTGTTACGCGTGCTCAACGATGATGATGTCAAACCCCATGATGGCTTTGACAAACATCCACATCAGGAGATGGAGATCGTTAGCTATGTGGTCAAAGGCAAACTGACCCATTGGGACAGCGCGACCAATGTGGAAGATACGCTGGCGCGCGGCCATGTGCAGACGGTGACAGCAGGCTCCGGTGTTTGGCATTCGGAGCTGAACCAGCAGGATGAGTGGACCCGGTTTCTGCAAATCTGGATTCTTCCGCCTAAAGATGGACTACCCGTACGTTACGAGAATCACAAATTTGACCCTGAGGAACGGCGCAACCAGCTGTTGCAGATTGTGGGCAATCTGTCCAGCCAAGAGCAGGCACCGTTACATTTAAATCAGGATATAAATATGTTTGTATCCGAACTGACGGAGAAAGAGGCGCAGGTAAGTTACACGCTGAAAAAAGGACGCCAGGCCTATATCAATAACTTCGAGGGAAGCGTTGATATTAAAGACTATATCACTTTGAATGAGCGCGAATCATTGGAAATTACAGGGCCAGCGAAATTGGTGTTTTCTGCCACAGACGAGAGTGCACATTTCATCATTATTGAAATGCCCGAGACGGAATGACTCAGCCCACCGTGAACCCGCAGGAGTACTATGCGGGTTTTATAGCAAGCAAGAGTAATGACAGGAGAAAAATAATGAGCGTAGAAACCTTCAAAACAAAGCAAGGCGCCCTCTACTTTGCTGGCGAGAAATGCATCCACTCACGCAATTGCGTGCTTAATCGGCCTGACGTATTTGTGCCCAATGTGAAGGGCGAATGGATTCACCCAGAAAGAGCAAGTTCAGGTGAGTTGCAGGAGATTGCAGACAACTGTCCATCGGGCGCCATTCGCTACGAGGAAACAGGCCAGTCGCAACGCAAACCGTTAGTGAATACGCTTCATATTCGTGAAAATGGGCCTTACGCACTGAGTGCCGACCTTCAGTTGGGCGAAAAACCCTGTGCTTCACAGAAAATGACGCTTTGCCGCTGCGGTGCTTCAAAAAACAAACCTTATTGCGATGGCACTCATGTTGACATTGGCTTTGTGGCCACAGGCGAAGTAGCGGTTGTGGATTCACCAGATCCCGAGAGTCGATCAGGGGTTGTGATTGTGAGTCCACTGAAAGACGGGCCGGTACAAGTAGACGGCAATCTGGAGATTTGTACGGGGACAGGCCATACAGTAAACCGGGTGCAACAGGTTCATTTGTGTCGCTGCGGTCATTCCAACAACAAACCCTATTGCGATGGCGCCCACAGCAAGGCCGGGTTTACCACGGAGTTTTAAAATCATAATGGCTGATGCAATAATAAAAAAAGCAAACTGGCTGGAGCTGTTATTTGATCTGATCTTTGTCTACGCCGTATCGAAGGCAACACACATTTTGGTGGCTCATGGGGGACATATTGGAATCGGCCAATATGCCACCTTTATTCTGGTGATGATTCCGATCTGGTGGACCTGGACTGGGCACACTCTATTTGTTACCCGCTTCGATACTGAAGATATTACTCAGCGCATACTGACACTGTTCACCATGTTGGCGGTTGTATTTTGGACATCATTTATAAATGCTGATTTTGATTCGTACTACCACGGGTATTTACTATTTTATGTAATCATCAGGCTCACTCTGGTGATTATGTACTGGAATGCGGCAAGGAAGAATCCGGCGGCTATACCAATTGCAAAACGACTGGGTTCTGGATTTTTGATTGGCCTTGCGGTTACCTCACTTTCGTTGTTGTTCGAACCCCCGTTTCGCTACGTCGTGCTCTATCTTGGTATTGGCATAGAAATTATTACACCATTACTCAGCAGGCATTCCCTTAAAGCGACACCAGTTAAGTCACACCACCTTCCAGAGCGTTATGGTTTACTGACGATTATCTTGCTGGGTGAGTTAGTCATCATGCTGGCGAATAATTTAAGTGAAACGTCCTGGTCAGTCTCCACAGTTGCTACGTCTGCTGTTGGCTTTATACTGATAGCCACCTTGTGGTGGCTATATTTTGATCTGGTGGAAAATCATATCCTGGGAAAAGAACTAGGCACCGGGCAGCGCATTATTTATGGTCACTTATTCATTTATCTGGGATTATCTTCAATCGCTGTCTTTATAGGATATGCCATTACTGCGAAGTTAGGTTTTGTAGATCATTTATTGCTCAGCTTGTTTGGCTCAGGAGCGCTGTTTACTGGTTTACTGTTAACATTTGGCTGGCAACGAATTACCGGTCATGTACATCTTCGGCTCTATTTTGTTTTGCTGACTTCGATTGTTCTATCAATGGGGTTAACGAGATTATTTTAGTTCCCGGTAAAACTAATACGATATTTACAAAAGACAGCAAACGTGTTGAAACCTTAAAATGGCTGTCAAACTGACAGCCATTTATAAATGCCACTTAAATTAAAAAATTCTTACGGATGAAAAAGCGCGTTGATCTGAAATGAGTTGGTTTTACCCGGTGCACAGCTTCGAAGCGCAGGCTCAGATTCTTAATCACTTTATAGCCAACACCCGCGCCCATCATAAATCCCTTGTCATCTTCGCCCTGATAACCAAGCCGCATAAAACCATCAAAGCGCGGTAAAAATTCATAACTCACTATAGCTGCTGTCCAGGGGCCTGTGTTGCGAAACTCGGGTGCTTTTACGCTGGTATTTTTTTACCTTGCACTGAAACTTACCAGAATCATAATAACCCACTTCAGCCAGTAATCTGAAATCCCTGGTGCGCATGCCCAGATCATAATCGACAAGAACCTGAAAACCTTTGGCTATATCATAATCAATACTGTTGTTGCTCCCATTGAAATGCTAAATAATCAGGCGGAAGACAACACTTTCGCGGGTATGAGGCCTTCCCTGTTTTTACCCCAAGGACGCTTTGTCACTTCGTTCGGGCGCGCTGGTATGACGATCAAGTTCTACGTAGGGGTGCGCACACCCTGCAGGACTATTTCAAAGACTGAATATAACTATTTAAAACCGACCCAAAGACTGACCGAGCAACACTTTTTGTCCCGCCTGCAAATCCTGATTCCATGTAATGTTCTCGGGCAAAAGCATAATGACCGTCGAGCCCAGATTAAACCTGGCCATTTCTTCACCGCGGGAGAGCCTGATTTGTTCACTCACGTGTGATGTCCTGCGAATATTAAAACCACTTGGGGGCGTGACTTTTTCCTGCCAGACCGTATCAATTGCCGAGACGTTAACAGCGCCCACCATGACCTGGATCACGGGGCCGGTCTCGGTATCAAAATAACTCACCAGTCTTTCATTCCTGGCAAAAATTCTCGGGATTGCCCGAACCGTATGTTGTGCCACGCTAAAGAGACGGCCCGGCACATAAACGCTATATTTTAATTGTCCCGCGACTGGCATATGGACACGATGGTAATCCACGGGCGAGAGATAAATAGTGGCAAATTTCCCATTTAAAAATGGCGCAGCCAGGTCGACCTGGCCGCCGCATAATTCCAGCAGGCTATAATCAAAACCCTTGGCCTGGAATATTCTGCCTTCCTTGATGTCACCAATTTGGCTGATACGACCGTCCACCGGACACAGGATCGATGCACCGTCCTGGTCCATTGGCCGCGCGTCCGGTTTCAGTGCCCGGGTGAACAGGGCATTCAATGATTCATACTGGTATGGGTCTTCTTCAACGGCCTCTTGCATGTTCATCGGGTGCAGGTGCAGCGTGTATTTTATGAATCGATTTTTTACTGGCCGCCATGTTATACGCGCCAGGTAATACGCCAGCCACGAAATAAAATGGTGCGGTAAAATATAGAATGGCAGTGATTTAATATAATCGGACAGGGAAGCTTTCATGATTAATTTTAATAATATTTTTTAATCAGGCTCGTAACCTAGATTGGGAGAGAGCCAGCGTTCGGCCTGGCTCATTGATACTTTTTTTCTGTCGGCATAATCTTCAACCTGGTCGCGATTTATTTTATCAACCGCAAAATAACCTGAATCAGGATGGGAAAAATAAAAACCGCTGACTGAGGCCGTGGGTAACATGGCAAAATGATCGGTCAGTATCATGCCAGTATTGGCATTGACATTAAGCAGTTCAAACAGTGTTGTTTTTTCGCTGTGGTCAGGACAGGCAGGGTAACCCGGCGCCGGACGAATGCCTTGATAGGATTCGTTTATTAATTCATCGTTCGGTAATTGTTCGTCTGCACTGTAACCCCAGAAATCCTTACGCACCATTTGGTGCATGGTTTCAGCCAGTGCCTCTGCCAGTCTGTCGGCCAGTGCCTTGGCCAATATACTATTGTAGTCATCGTGGTCACTTTCAAACTTTGTTACCATTTTTTCCAGGTTGATGCCGGCGGTTACGGCAAAACCGCCTATGTAATCTTTCAGGCCACTATTTTCCGGTGCCACGTAATCAGCCAGGCAACGATTTGGTCGGTTGCCAGGTTTCCTGTTTTGTTGTCTCAGGAAATGCAGCTTGGCAAGGGCATGGTTCCTGTTTTCATCAGTATAAATTGTGACCTCATCGTCGTTGCTGTTGGCTGGAAAAAATCCAATCACAGCCCGCGCCACCAGCAGGTCGTTATCAACAATTTCATCAAGCAAACGCGTGGCATCAGCGAAAAGCGCCGATGCTTCTTTGCCGATTTTTTCGTCTTGCAGGATTGCCGGGTAGCGCCCGGCCAGTTCCCATGCCCTGAAGAATGGTGTCCAGTCAATTAACTCCCGGATTGTGGCGAGTGAAAAATCTTCCCAAACTCTTAAGCCAAGCATTGTTGGCACAGGGGGCGTGTAGTTTCTCCAGTCGATAGCAAATTTATTCTGCCGGGCCTCGGCAATTGTCAGCCAGTCTATACTTTTTTGTTTTTTACTATGGCGTTCACGAATATCCGCATATTCTTTGGAAATTTCAGCAACAAAATCTTCTTTTAAATTGGCGCTAATGAGTTTCTGGGCTACGCCTACAGCGCGGGACGCATCCTTCACCCAGACTGTCGGTGAATTTTTTTCGGGCGCAATTTTAACCGCCGCGTGTACCCGTGATGTAGTCGCGCCACCGATAAGCAAGGGCGTGGTCATATTGGTTCTTTCCATTTCCTTGGCAACATTGACCATTTCATCCAGTGATGGTGTGATTAACCCGCTTAAGCCAATAATATCCACGCCTTCTTTTTGTGCCATCTCGAGGATAGATTTGGCTGGCACCATGACGCCCATGTCGATAATCTCGAAGTTGTTGCACTGCAGGACAACGCCAACAATATTTTTACCAATATCATGGACATCACCCTTGACCGTGGCCATCAGGATTTTTCCATTAGACCTGGAGCCAGAAGTTTTATCATCCTCGATAAAAGGCATGAGGTGGGCAACGGCCTTTTTCATCACCCGCGCGCTTTTTACCACTTGCGGCAAAAACATTTTACCGGCGCCGAACAAGTCACCGACAACGTTCATACCGTCCATGAGTGATCCTTCGATCACATCGAGGGGTTTGTCGGCGGCCAGCCTGGCGGCTTCGGTGTCTTCGACTATGTATTTATCGATTCCCCTGACCAGGGCATGCTCCAGTTTTTTCGCCGGTGAAAAACTGCGCCATTCTTCACTTTCCTTTTCAACCTTGGTGCCATCACCGCGATACTGTTCAGCAATATCGAGCAAACGTTCGGTGCCATCTTCGCGACGATTGAGGATTATATCTTCAACCGCTTCCCGTAATTCGCCGGGGATTTCCTCGTAAACAGTCAACTGGCCGGCATTGACAATGCCCATATCCATGCCGGCCTTGATGGCGTGGTAGAGAAAAACGGAATGGATGGCCTCGCGGACGCTGTTGTTGCCACGAAAAGAAAATGACACGTTGCTGACACCACCGGAAACCATGGCATGGGGCAGGTGTTCCTTGATCCAGGCCGTGGCCTCAATGAAATCCACGGCATAATTGTTGTGTTCTTCGATGCCCGTGGCGACAGCAAAAATATTGGGATCAAAAATAATATCTTCGGGTGGAAATCCAACCTGCTTTACCAGGATGTCGTAAGAGCGTTGGCAAATTTCAGTTTTCTTCTTGAAGCTATCGGCCTGGCCCTGTTCATCAAAGGCCATGACCACCACGGCGGCGCCATATCGACGGCACAAGCTGGCGTGTTCCAGAAATTTGGCTTCGCCTTCCTTGAGGCTAATGGAATTGACCACGCCCTTGCCCGATAAACACTGGAGACCGGTTTCAATGATCTCCCACTTGGAAGAATCGACCATAATGGGAATCGTGGCGATATCAGGTTCCGAGGCAATCTGGTTCAGGAAGGTACGCATGGCGGCGACACCATCGAGCATGCCTTCATCCATGTTGATATCCAGTATCTGGGCGCCGTTCTCTACCTGGTCCCGGGCCACATCCAGCGCTTCATCATATTTCTCTTCCAGTATCAGTCTCTTGAACCGGGCAGAACCGGTGATGTTGGCACGTTCCCCGACATTAACGAATAATGATTTTTCATCTATACGCAATGCATTTTGACCCGACAGGTTACAGGCAGGCGCCAGTTCCGGGATAACGCGGGGCGCGACATCAGCAACGGTTTCAGCAATTGCCCGAATGTGATCAGGGGTCGTGCCGCAACAGCCGCCGACAATATTTAAAAAACCGCTGCTGGCCCATTCCTGGATATGTTTGGATGTTGATTCTGGTGTTTCATCATAACCCCCAAATTCATTGGGCAGGCCGGCATTGGGATGAGCGCTGATGTACGTGGTGGCCACGGTACCAAGGTCAGCTACGTACTCTCGTAACTTGTCGGCACCGAGGGCGCAGTTGAGGCCAACACTGAGAGGATTGATATGGGACACGGCATTCCAGAATGCTTCTATTGTCTGGTTGGATAAAGTAATGCGTCCACCATCGGCGACTGTGCCGGAAATCATGACCGGCAAACGACAATCGTAATCCGAGAATACCTGCTCGACAGCAAAAATGGCGGCCTTGGCATTGAGTACATCAAAAATGGTTTCTATCAATATAATATCGACGCCACCATCTATAAGTCCGCGCGTGGCTTCCGTGTAGGACTCGACCAACTGGTTAAAGGTGATATTTCGATATCCGGGATTATTCACATCGGGCGAGATGGATGCGGAACGATTCATGGGGCCGAGGACACCCGCTACAAAGCGGGGCTTATTGCCAAGTGAAAATTCTTTTGCCACTTGTTTGGCGTTTTCGGCACCGACCAGGTTGAGCTCATAGGCCAGGTCCTGTAATTCATAATCGGCCTGGGCAATAGATGACGAGGTGAAGGTATTGGTTTCAATAATATCTGCGCCCGCCTCAAGATATACCCGGTGGATGCCACGAATAACATCAGGCTGGGTGATGGAGAGCAGGTCGTTATTGCCCTGCACATCTTTTGTGTGATCCGCAAACCGTAAACCACGATAATCTGCTTCGGACAGCTTATGGCGCTGGACCATTGTGCCCATGGCGCCATCAAGCACCATGATGCGCTTGCCCAGAATGGTGCGCAGTTCTTCAGTGCGGTCGATAATTTTTGGTGTCTCAGGACTCATTTTTTTATTGTAAACGGATAATCGTGCGCTGTATTTGAAAAAGTTAATAACTACAAAGTCTTGGCGCTATGATCGCAGCTGGCAGACCATTAAAAAACGGACGAAGTGTACAGTAAAATTGCGATATTTAAAGGAGGGGTTAAACAATAAAAATGGCTGCATGGACCCACTTTCACACAGTCACCACCAGAAATAGTTAATTATAAATCAAGTGCTTAGTACACAGAAGTGACACTATAACCCTGTTTTTGAAGTAATTTGATTAAGCCATTTTCGCCTGGCAGGTGCAGGGCGCCGACCGCAATAAAAGCATTGCCTTCCGATAAGCGCTTCTGCATGCGTTGCTGCATGCGCAGATTACGATCACCGATTAGCTGGACCATGAGCTCGTCATAAGCCGCGCCGGCTTGTGTCTGGTATGAATCAGCGATGGTCAGGAGTTTGGTCAAATTACGTTCCAGGTATGCCTGGGTAATTTCTTCCAGTTGCACTTCCTGTTGATCGTTTGCTTTCAGGGAATCTTTCAGTAGTGCCACCTGGTCTTTGAGCAACATATTGTCAAATGGTGCAAGCTGTTCGGCCATTGTCTCCAGGCCATAGGTTGGTTTTCTGGCCGTGAATGCCTTTAAGTAAAGATCCATATCAAGGAATAACCCCGATTTGGCTTTTGGTGTGTTAAGCATCATGACGATTACCCATGGTTTGATGCGATCAAGGTTCTCGGTTGTCATGCCTCTTTTGAGGAGTACGCGTATTGTTTCCTGGTACAATTTTTCACCCGTTATTCGTTTCAGTGATAAACCTTCGTCCAGAAACATCACTTTGCTCATCACTGCCAGGCTGTTCGTGTCGGTTATCATTTCCATGGTAAAGCTTTTGGAGTTTTCAAAGGCGGTTTTGATTGGTGGTGCTAGATTTTTTACGCGCTCATCATTCAGGTGAATCGTGCCAAACAGGTAGCTGGGTTCAGTGCCCGGTTTGGCAATTTTCCAAAGCAGGCCGATTTGATCTGTTTGTTTCTCGTAACCCAGGGAAATGACACTATTAAATAGTGTGGTTATAAAAATAAACCAGATAATGGCTGGCAGGGTTAGATTGGATATTGTTCGAATCACAGGCTTATTGAAACACAGTTCGGCCTGGATGCAATCCCTGTATCCCGTGAATTCCACAGTTAATCTGAAAAAAGGTTAAACTACCAAAGATTTAATCTGAACGATTTAATCCGGACTAAATTCAGCAGAAATAAATTACACAATATGATTTTACCGGTAATTAAAATTCATGCCCGGCTACAAGCTAAAATATTATTATATTTATTGCTTTTAGTAACAAGTGCGTCTGTGTTTGCCGGAAAAGAGCCGCTCTGGGAAGTCGGTGCCGGCATCAGTGGCGTGACCATTAACGATTATATCGGATCCTCCAGGCGCAGTTATTATGTATTTCCAATCCCCTATTTGGTTTATAACAGTAAATTACTGGAAGTAGACAGAAGAGGCGCCCATGGCAAAGTATTCAAGTCTCAAAAATGGCGTATAGAATTTAGCGGTAACCTGGGTCCGCCTGTTAAAAGCAAGAGCAACGGGGTACGACAGGACATGCCGGATCTTGATCCGATTTTTGAGGTGGGTCCTTCCCTGTATTATTTGCTCAGCGAAACAAGAGAGCAGCAGTATACCTGGTCCTTGCGATTCCCGGTGCGGGCGGTGTTTTCAACAAATTTCAAAAGAATCGAGCAACAGGGGTGGGTTTTTGCGCCGTATCTTAATTTTCATGCAAATAACGTCGGCCCCGGCGGTGGCTGGGAGTTTGGTTCGTCATTTGGCCCCGTATTTGGCAGCGAAAGATTTAATGATTATTATTACCAGGTCGATCCGCAATTCGTTCTGCCAGACAGGAGAGCTTATGATGCCAGGGGTGGTTATAACGGTGCTCGTTTTGCCATGGCGCTGAGTAAGCGATTCTCCAAAGTCTGGGCTGGTTTTTACCTAAGATATGATTACATTGGTGGCGCGATCAATGTGGATAGCCCGCTGGTTGAGCAACGGTATGCCTTTTTATTGGGTGGGGGCATATCATGGATTTTTGGGCGCTCGGATACGTGGGTTCAGGTAGATGACTGATTCTGATATGTTTAATCATTGCTGCTTATTTTTTAGATAAGAATTAATTTTTTTTTGAGGTTTGTTATGCGCGGACCAAAGTCTGCTGAACAGTTTATCCATTTGCTGGATGAGGCTATTTTTGAAATTAAAGATGCGATTGCCTGTGCTGCAGATGAGGGTGATGGCATGGTTGATTTTACCAACGATGAGCAACTGTACAAGATACTCCTGGAAGAATACCAGGCGCTGAAAGAACAATTTAGTGCCGATGAGATTGCGGTCGGCCGTGGCAAAGACCTGCCATTTATGCCGCTGGTAAATCGGGCCCATGAGCGCATTCCGTTTGTGGATTTATTGGGTCTCATTAATCACGGCTATAAAAATGGCTTTGATGCGTAAATCATTAATTAATTTTATTTTGGAATAAAAATGTCAGGCAACACTATTGGTAAACTTTTCACGGTCACAAGTTTTGGCGAAAGCCACGGCAAGGCCATTGGCTGTATTGTTGACGGTTGCCCCCCGGGCCTGGCGCTGAGTGAAGCGGACTTGCAGGTTGATCTTGATCGGCGCAAACCGGGCAAGTCCAGGCACACGACCCAGCGTCGTGAATCCGATGAAGTAGAAATTTTGTCTGGCGTGTTTGAAGGCAAGACCACGGGCACGCCTATTGGTTTGTTAATTCACAACACCGATCAGCGCTCAAAAGATTATTCAGACATTAAAGACCGGTTCCGCCCCGGCCATGCGGACTATACCTATTTAAAAAAATACGGCACAAGAGATTACCGTGGCGGTGGCCGATCGTCGGCACGGGAAACGGCCATGCGTGTTGCTGCCGGTGCTATTGCAAAAAAATATTTACTGGAACGTTATGGGGTAACGATACAAGGTTACCTGGCACAGCTTGGGCCGATAACACTTGCCGTGAACAATAACGAAATAGACAAAACAATTATCGAAAGTAATCCCTTCTTTTGTCCTGACCCGGCTAAAATAAACGAGCTGGAAAAATACATGGACGGGTTGCGCAAAGAAGGCAACTCCGTTGGCGCCAGGATTAACGTGCTGGCAACTGGCGTGCCCACGGGATGGGGCGAGCCGATTTTCGATCGACTTGATGCCGAGATCGCCCATGGCATGATGAGCATTAACGCGGTCAAGGGCGTTGAGATTGGCGCCGGTTTTGCCAGTGTTGAACAAAAGGGCACAGAACATCGGGATGAAATGTCGGCAAAAGGATTTGATGGCAACAACGCGGGCGGTATCCTGGGCGGCATTTCCAGTGGCCAGGATATTGTCGTTAGCATTGCATTAAAGCCCACTTCCAGTATTCGGTTGCCAGGCAAAACAATCAATACAACGGGCGATAGCGTCGAGGTGGTCACCACCGGCCGCCATGATCCCTGTGTCGGTATCCGGGCAACACCGATTGCCGAGGCCATGTTGGCAATTACGCTCATGGATCATGCCTTAAGACATCGCGGTCAAAATATGGATGTGAATGGCGATACACCAGATGTGCCGGCATCGGCTGATTAAAACAGTGGCGAGATTATCATATGGTAGCTGGGGAGTAGCTGGGGCCAGATCGTCGCGTACTGAATAAATTTAATTATCGATAATATCAGGCGATATTAACTTGCTATGCGGTGCTAATTACTTCTACTCGGAACTATTTATTAAACTATCAAGCACCACTTTTTATCATGACCTCGATCCTCGATCCTCGGCTTTGGCGTCCTCGGCAACTGCTCCATGTGTTGCTCTACCTTCTCCTTCCCTGGAGTCGTGCGTCGCTCTACCGACTACATCCTTGTAGTCGTAGCCACTCTCTACTTAACTACTAATGCCTTACTGGCGTCTTTCCGGATTTTATTTTTTCTATTTTGCCGTGCTTGGGGCGCTGGCGCCGTATTGGGGTTTGTATCTCAAGTCGGTGGGGTTCACTGCCATCCAGATTGGCAATCTGATTGCAATCCTGATGGTTTCTCGCATTATCGCGCCAAATATCTGGGGCTGGTTAGCGGATCACAAGGGCCAGAGAATGTCAGTGGTTCGCTGGGCTGGATTCTTAAGCCTGCTGGCTTTTGCCGGGGTATTTTTAGGTAACACTTTTTTGTGGCTGGCTTTGGTGATGTTGTTTTTCAGTTTTTTCTGGAATGCATCGTTGCCGCAAATCGAAGCCGCCACCATGTCCCACCTTGATGGCCAGGCCAGTGCTTATGGCAGGGTGCGACTCTGGGGTTCAGTGGGATTTATTATTGCGGTGGTTGGTCTTGGGTATACGCTCGAGACAGTGGCGACCTGGTGGTTATTGCCAATCATTACTCTGTTGCTGGCGGGCGTATGGATTTATACCTTACTGATTCCTGAAAAACAGGTCACGGTAAAACATGAACAGCTAACGCCATTGCTCAAGGTGTTGCTCAAGCCGCAAGTATCTATTTTTTTGGTGGCCTGTTTTTTGATGCAGGCCAGTCATGGGCCTTATTACACATTCTATTCTATTTATCTTGAAGAGCAGGGATATAGCCGTGATGTCATTGGCTGGCTTTGGGCCCTGGGCGTGTTTGCAGAAATTGGTCTGTTTTTATTGATGCACCAGATCAAAAAAAGAATAGGGCTCAGGACAATCATGTTGGCAAGTTTCAGCATTGCCGCTGTTAGATGGATATTAATTGGCCAGTTTCCTGATGAAATTTTTATTTTAATTTTTGCCCAGGTTTTGCATGCCGTGACATTCGGCGCCTATCACGCCACTTCGATTGAGGTAGTACATGGCTTTTTCAAAGGACGGCACCAGATACGTGGCCAGGCAATTTATGGCAGTATTAGTTTTGGATTAGGCGGTGCCCTGGGCAGTTTTTATAGTGGCCTTACCTGGGATACTTTAGGCCCGGACGTTACTTTTTTTATTGCCGCGGTGTTGGTGCTGATTGCGCTGGTTATTACATGGGTGGGCATTAAACCAGGAACCGGGGTCATGCTTAAGCCTTGAATTATAAAGCCTTAAATTATCAAATTCTTTAATTACCAGGTTCTAGGCCGATGACTTGAGCCAGCGCAAGTGGCGTTTATGTTCAATGGCCACCACATTTGATGGGCTGCCCTGATTACTGGTTCTGTCGGTTTTGGTGATTTTGGTCGGTGTCACGTTTTTTGAGTTCTTCCCACCTTTAAAAATGGCATCAACGGCCAGGCACATGTCTTCAATAAAATTGTAGGTATCGATATCGGTGTGATTGGCGCGAAGCGCTGACAGCCGTAATTTAGCCAGGACCTGGTTGGTGATGGATTTGGTAATTGGCGACTCGAGGTTCTGGCAATTATTTTTTTTATAGATGGTTCTGATTAGATTGGTAACAAACTCGGCATGGACAGGGCTGTTGGCAAACAAGTCCTGTAACAAGACGGCATCCTGATTGATCGGAATATGATGATTGCCGAGTCGTTTTTCCAGTGCCTGAACAAATAGGTTAAATTTCATTGTCGCTTGAGTCTTATGCCCCTTAAATTATTTTAGCCTAATTTAGCTTAATGCTGATTAATCCTGATTTATGATGGCGATCATTAATTTAGCCGCGTTCGAAATTGTACGCTGTTTATGCCAAACGATACCCAGCTGTCTTTCAATTGCCATATCCTTAATTTGGACCACTTTCAGGCTATCGTCAATCATGGTTTCGGGCAGGGCTGTCCAGCCAAGCCCGACGGTCGTCAACATTTTTAATACTTCCAGGTAGTTAGTCGCGATAGCCACCTCGATTTGTTTGGCGTGGTGGCCGAATACTTTTAAGATAATCTCACGGGTCACGGTGCCCGGCCCGGGTAAAATCGCCGCATGGGCCAGTAAGTTTTTTTTAGTGATTACGCCAGCTTGCGCCAAAGGATGGTCAGGCGCCACGACAATTTGCAACGCGTCGTGCCAGACGGGCTGCATTACCAGGGCCTTGTTTGCCTGTTCTGGCAGGGTGACAATGGCCAGTTCTATGGCTCCCTGGGCGACGGCATTACATGCCTGCTCAGAATCCATAAATTTCAGGTCCAGCTCAATGTTCGGATGATGTTGATTGAGGTGGCGCAGGGCGACCGGCAGCCTGTGCAGGCCAATGTGGTGGCTGGTGGCAATGTGCAGGGGACCACTGATGACGGAATCAAGATTGTTAATGCTGGTCTTGATATCTGCCAGTTCCAGCAGTATGGATTTGCCCCGCTTAGCCAGTGTTTGTCCGGCCTCTGTCAGGGTGATTTTGCGACCAATACGATCGAATAAACGGGTACCCATCTCGTTCTCCAGGGCGTTTATGCGTTTGCTGATGGCTGGTTGGGTAACATGCATTTGCTCGGCTGCCCTGGAAAACGAGTCCAGTTCAGTGACGGCCAAAAACGTTTCCAGGTCTGTAATATCCATAAACTTGCTCCTGCGCTTTATTTACCGGGGTTTATGATATAAAAACGCTATTATTCATTCCAATTAGGAATATACATCATAATTAATATGAATTGGAGTTATTAATAAACTTGCAGTAATCTAGCCGTAATATTAAGCAATACTGGATTTTGACAGGGCTAAAAAATGGCAGGCAAAACTTTATATGACAAACTCTGGGACAGTCATGTGGTCCGACAGGATGAGCATGGCACTTGTTTGCTCTATATAGACAGGCACTTGATCCACGAGGTGACCTCGCCCCAGGCATTTGAAGGGCTGCGGCTGGCCAACAGGAACCCCTGGCGGCTCGATACCAACCTGGCCGTTGCTGATCACAACGTGCCCACGACCCATCGAGATCAAGGCATCGCTGATCCGGTTTCCCGGTTACAGGTTGAGACCCTGGATCAAAACTGTGCCGAGTTTGGCATTACCGAGTTCCAGATGAACGACAATCGCCAGGGTATTGTCCACGTGATTGGCCCGGAACAAGGGGCAACATTGCCGGGGATGACCCTCGTTTGTGGTGACTCCCATACCTCTACCCACGGTGCGCTGGGGGCACTTGCCTTTGGTATTGGGACCTCCGAGGTGGAACATGTATTGGCAACCCAATGCCTGATTCAGCAGAAGTCAAAATCCATGCTCATTAGAATAAATGGCCAGGTGGGCGCGGGTGTGACCGCCAAGGATATGGTGCTCGCCATTATCGGCAGAATTGGCACCGCGGGCGGTACGGGTTACACCATCGAATTTGCCGGCAAGGCCATAGCAGATCTTTCTATCGAGGGGCGCATGACGGTTTGTAATATGACCATTGAAGCGGGTGCCCGGGCCGGCTTGATCGCTGTGGATGACAAGACAATAGACTATATCAAGGGACGACCTTTTGCGCCGGCCGGTGAATTATGGGAGCAAGCGGTGACCTCGTGGCGGAGTTTATCAAGTGATGCCGATGCAGAATTTGATCAAGTAATAGAAATTGATGCTGCTGGAATATCGCCACAAGTCACCTGGGGTACTTCCCCGGAAATGGTAACCTCGATTAATGGCAACGTGCCTGACCCATCGGCAGAAAAAGATCCGGTCAAGCGTGCGGCCATGAAGCAGGCGCTGGTTTATATGGATCTCAGCCCTGACCAGGCCATGACAGATATCCAGCTCGACAAGGTGTTTATTGGGTCGTGTACCAATTCAAGAATTGAGGATATGCGGGCAGCGGCGGCAATCGCAAAAGGACGACAGGTGGCGGGTAATATTAAACTGGCCATGGTGGTGCCCGGTTCTGGTCTGGTTAAGGCTCAGGCCGAGGCCGAAGGCCTGGATCGAATTTTTACTGCAGCGGGTTTTGAATGGCGGGACCCGGGATGTTCAATGTGCCTGGCCATGAATGCCGATCGACTGGAGCCGGGCGAACGTTGCGCCTCGACTTCCAATCGAAATTTTGAGGGTCGCCAGGGGCAGGGGGGTCGCACCCATTTAGTCAGCCCGGCCATGGCTGCAGCCGCTGCTATCGCGGGTAACTTTGTTGATGTAAGAGGCTGGTGATTTAAAGTAAAAATCTTTAGACAGGATTTACAAGATTAACGGGATTAATAAAGAGAATGCCTTCTTTAAAAAAATCTTGCAAATCATGTTAATCCTGTCTGTTCTTTGTTTTTGAATTAGAGTTTCAAATTATGGAAAAATTTATCAAACTAGCCGGGATTGTGTTACCCCTTGACCGGGCCAATGTGGATACCGATGCCATTATTCCAAAACAATTTCTGAAATCCATCAAGCGCAGTGGTTTTGGGCCAAATCTTTTTGATCAATGGCGCTACCTTGATCAGGGTGAACCGGGTATGGATAACAGCAAGCGTCAAATAAATCCTGATTTTATCCTGAACCAGGCGCGTTTCCAGGGAGCCAGTATTTTATTGGCCCGGGATAATTTTGGTTGTGGTTCGTCCCGGGAACACGCCCCCTGGGCTTTGCTCGATTATGGATTTAACGTCATTATCGCACCCGGTTTTGCAGATATTTTTTATAATAATTGTTTTAAGAACGGTATTTTGCCAATTAAGTTGCCTGAAAAAGTTGTACAAAAGTTGTTTGAGCAGTCGGTCGAACCCGGTTACCAGCTGGAAGTTGATTTACCGCAACAACTTATAACCTTGCCGGACGGTGAAACACTCAGCTTTGAGATTGACGGATTTCGTAAACATTGTTTAGTTAATGGGCTGGACGATATTGGTCTGACACTAGAGCATGTAAAGCAGATTAAAGAATATGAAAACAAGCGCAAAAAACAAGCGCCGTGGTTGTTTGAAAAATAATTGAGATCTTAATGGACAGGATTAACAGGATACACAGGATTAAAAAATGTTTCTTTAGGATTAAAATCTCGTGAATCCTGTTATTCCTGTCAGAGATTATTAATGAATTTTAATTTAGAAAAAATGAATAATTATAATTTAGTAAACGTAGGGCGGGCACCGCCCACCGAAAAAAAGGAATGAACAACAGCAAATGGTGGGCAATGCCCGCCCTACCTGTCTAATAGACAGGATTAACAGGATACACAGGATTAAAAAATGTTTCTTTTGGTTTAACATCCCGTAAATCTTGTTAATCTTGTCTAAAATTATTTTAAAAATATTTAATTATGACTAAAAAAATATGTATCTTACCGGGTGATGGCATTGGCCCGGAAATCATAACCGAGGCAGTGAAGTTGCTTGATAAACTACGATCTGATTTTGGTCTTGATGCCGTTTTGGAGCATGCCAATGTCGGCGGCACTGCCTATGATCAAACCGGCAAACCCTTGCCAGAAGCCACCCTTGCGTTGGCCCAGTCAGCTGATGCCGTTTTGTTGGGGGCAGTAGGCGGGCCAAAATGGGACGCGTTAGAGCCTGCATTTAGAGCCGAAAAGGCACTATTGGGATTGCGCGCCGAATTAAAACTGTTCTCAAATTTACGGCCAGCGGTGTTGTACCCGCAATTAGCCGACGCCTCTACCTTAAAGCCAGAGGTGGTGGCCGGGCTTGATATCATGATTGTTCGGGAACTGACTGGGGGCATTTATTTTGGTGAACCCCGTGGTGTCCGCGAGCTCGACAGCGGTGAGAAGCAGGCTTACAACACCCTGGTTTATTCGGAATCCGAAATTGAACGCATTGCCCGCTCGGCTTTTGAAATCGCCATGAAGCGCAACAAACAATTATGTTCTGTTGATAAGGCCAATGTCCTGGAGTCCACGCGTTTGTGGCGTGACGTAGTAACCAGAGTGGCCAGTGACTATCCGGATGTCACCCTCGAACACATGTATGTGGATAACGCTGCCATGCAATTAGTGCGGGCACCAAAACAGTTTGATGTCATTGTCACCACCAATATGTTTGGCGATATTCTGTCTGATTGCGCGGCCATGTTAACCGGTTCTATTGGCATGTTGCCGTCCGCTTCCCTGGATAAAAATGGCAAGGGCATGTATGAACCCATTCATGGTTCGGCGCCTGATATTGCCGGCAAAGGCCTGGCAAATCCGTTGGCAACCATTTTATCGGTGGCCATGATGATGCGTTATACGCTCAATGAATTGGCCCTGGCCGAGATGATAGAGCACGCTGTGGCCCAGGTGCTGGATCAGGGACTGCGTACTCCGGATATCATGAGTGACGGTAAAACTGAAATTGGCACGGCCGAAATGGGTGACGCGGTTATCAAGGCCATGAAAAAAATATAGATCTAAAAACCAGAATGGACAGGATTAACAGGATTGTCAGGATTAAGAAAAAATGTTTCCCTTGATTTTAAATCCTGACAATCCTGTTAATCCTGTCTAAATTTCTTTTGATATAGTTAGTCAATATATTTAACGAGGAAAAACAGTGAAAAGAGTAGGTTTAATCGGTTGGCGCGGCATGGTGGGTTCTGTGTTAATGCAACGCATGCGGGCAGAAAATGACTTTGCTGAATTTGAGCCAGTTTTTTTTAGCACCTCGCAAGCGGGTGCAGCCGGTCCTGCCATTGGCAAGGACGTGCCTACCTTGAAAGACGCCAAAGATGTTGGTTCCCTGAAATCCATGGACATCATTATTTCGTGCCAGGGCGGTGATTACACAAAAGAAATGTATCCGGCACTTCGGGCAGCCGGCTGGACTGGATACTGGATTGATGCCGCTTCTACTTTACGTATGGAGAAGAACAGTGTCATTGTCCTTGATCCGGTTAACCTGTCTGTTATTGAGCAGGCCATCGCAAGCGGGACCAGAGATTTTATTGGCGGCAATTGCACGGTCAGCTTAATGTTAATGGCCATTGGCGGCTTGTTCCGGGAAAACCTGGTTGAGTGGGTCGCGCCCATGACTTACCAGGCGGCTTCTGGTTCGGGCGCCCGGAATATGCGTGAGCTCATCCAGCAAATGGGCAGCTTGCGGGATTGTGTGGCTGACAAGCTCGATGATCCTGCCAGCGCTATTCTGGATATTGATAAAAAAGTGACCGCAACCATGCGTGGTGAAACCTTTCCCGTGGATCATTTTGGTGTGCCACTGGCTGGCAGCCTGATACCCTGGATTGATACAAAGTTGGATTCCGGGCAAAGCCGTGAAGAATGGAAGGCCCAGGCTGAAACAAATAAAATTCTTGGATTGGAAAACCAGCCTGTTCCCATTGACGGGATTTGTGTGCGCATTGGCGCCATGCGTTGTCACAGCCAGGCCCTGACAATCAAGCTCAAAAAAGATATCCCGCTTGATGAAATCGAGGATGTCCTGGCTAATGCCAATGATTGGGTTGATGTCATCACCAATGACCCGGCCGCCAGCGCCCAAAAACTTACGCCGGCAGCAGTAACTGGCACATTACGAGTGCCGGTGGGCCGATTACGAAAGTTGACCATGGGTGCTGATTATCTTGGTGCCTTTACCGTGGGGGATCAGTTACTTTGGGGCGCCGCCGAACCACTACGACGTATGTTGAGAATCCTGTTGTCGCGCTAGATATCAATACTAGTAAATCACCCGGGCGCTCATTACTATTCGCCGACAAAATCTTCGTGTCAGATAAGCACATGTTTTGTGCTTGTATCGTAGATTGATATTGAACTTGTTGAATATTAGGGCTATATATTTACTGTATATCCGGGGCAGAGGATATGGGGTAGAAAGTTCGGGTCTCAAGGGAAGCTGCTTAGTACGTTTGTTAGCCAGTCAAAGAACAATTCACAATAAAATCAAATACTAAAGCGTCTAAACGCTAACCAGAAAACCTGAATAAAGTGCGATTTAGGCAGGGCGGCTTATGCCTTGAACTGAGCGGCTATACTCAAAGTGGAGCAGTAATAACTACCTAAAATATTGGGTTTTTTTGGTAAAAAGCCATTTAACAGATATATTTACTTGTGATTTGTAAAGAGTATTACTACAATCATTACGTAACTCCTAGACTTTAATAGTATTTTAATAATGTGATCCTTACATGATGACTCTAGAATCGATCCAGGTGTAGCTGGGGTGACGAAGCGCAAATTCAGGAATTTTTCGGCCGGTCTTATGATCGGTCTTCTGGCGTGGCTGCCATCTTTAACCTTCGCAATTGGTCTTGGCCAGTTAAAGGTTAACTCTGCGCTTGATGAGCCCTTGAATGGTGAGATTCCTTTCACCTCATTGAACTCAGCTGAGAGAAGAAAACTGGATGTCAGGCTGGCTTCGCGTTCAGATTTTGCAGCGGCAGGCATTGATCGTTCGAATAGTCTGAGGGCTTTAGAATTCACAGTCGCAAAACGTGTTGATGGTCGTTACTTTTTACAAATAAGAACCGACGAGCCATTCCGGGAACCTTTTCTTCATGTATTAATCCATTTGCAATGGGCTGGCGGTCGGCTTATTCGTGAATTTACGGCACTAATTGATCCACCTTACCTGGCCGCTGGTAAACCTGCACCGATTGACGCACCAACAACCGCAGCCATTTCCGAACCCGTAGAGACCCAGGTTGCCCAGGCCCAACCTGAGCCTGTATTTGTACCTGACGTTAAAGAGCCTGAACCGACCCCGCAAGTTGAGTCAGCAGTTGAGTCCGCTGTTAGCCCGAAGGACAGTCAGACCGCGAAAGCTGAAACTGCTACTGAGTTAGCGCCCGAACCTTTGCCATTGGATGTTAGTAACGAACCTTTGTCAGATTTAGAATCTGGAAACCAGGTAATACTCGAGCCCGAGAGAAGCACAGGCGATGTCCTGACCGTTGATAAGTCAGAGCAATTTGGCCCAGGTAGTGATTCTGCCGAACCCAGGATTGCGGCTTCAGGCTGGCCCGAAGATGAGATCGAGCCAGCACAACCTATTGTTGAAGAATTAAGAGATGAGCGACAAATAAAGACTGCTGAGAATGAGCTTGCCCTTGAGCCTGAGCTGGGTCTGGAGCCCGGGTTAGATTCAGGATCTGGCCAGGCCGATACCTTTGCAGGTGGAGAGGGCTTGATAGGGCCGGCCAGCAGTGGCGAAGAATTATTGTCTGGTGATTATGAGGTGGTCAGGGGAGATACCCTTTGGCAAATCGCTAAACAAGCGCGACCTGATGAGTCTGTCAGCATTGAACAAGTCGCTATGGCTATATTCAGGAATAACCAGCGCGCGTTCTTTGATGACAACGTGAACAACCTGAAAGCCGGGAAAATATTAGCCCTCCCCGAGCCTGGTCAAATATCTACCACGGGACCGGCAGCGGCCCGCAGGGAATTTTTGGCACAGTACAGTGTTTGGCAAGAATATAAACTCCAGATAGCTGGCGCACAAAATACGTTGCAAATGGATGAAGATACCGGCATTTCAATGGAAGCAGGCGGGGCTGAAGAGTCTGCAGTATCTGGTGGTGATAGTGCCCAGGCGCTTCTTGGTGGCGGACAACCAGATGAGCTCACGCCTATTACTACGGAAGAAGATACCGCAAGTATTATTACTGATGACACAAAACAGGCGCAAAGTGAAAAAGCAGAAATAGCTGGCGCTGGAAAAACAGATTCAAAAACGACTGTTGCGGGCAAAGAATCATCAGATATCACACCCAAGCCTAGCGAGGGCATGCCAGCTGAAGACTTGTTGAAAATTGTCCGCTCGAAACAGGACAAGGAAACAACCCAGCAGGATAAGGCCGTGCCTGATAGTGAGTCTCGTGATCAGCAGAGTGCCAGCGAGAAAGCCGCACTGGCTGATAAGGTTGCCACACTAGAAGAATCCCTGGCTACAGCTGATCTTGCCAATGCCGAAGCTGAAAAACGTGCCGGTAGTGTTTCTGAACAATTAGATACACAGAAACGATTGATCGAATTAGAGAATCAGAATCTGGCCCAGGGGCAACCTGATCAGCAGGTTCAGCCCGACGATAATGCGGGTGCTGGCAGCACTGATGCATCTCAGGGCCAGGCAAAACCTGTTACCCCGGCAGTACCTTCACCTCCCCAGAAAGGGTTTCTCGAAGAAATAATCGAAATGGTGACAAGTAGTTCGCTGTTACCAATGGTTGGCGGAGTTATTGCCCTTTTTGCAGGCATTGCGGGATTATTGATTGTTCGTCGCAGGAGAAGTGCGAATATTGAGTTTGAAGAAAGCATTCTCAATTCCCAGATTGACAGTGAAGGCACTTTGTCCATGGACTCCGGTGATCAAAGCGAGAGTGGTGACACCTCATTCCTCAGTGATTTCAGTCAGGGCGGTATGGGCAATGTTAGTACTGATGAAGTGGATCCAGTGGCAGAAGCTGAAGTTTACCTGGCCTACGGTCGTGACGAACAAGCCGAGGAAATACTTAAAGATGCCATTATTAAAGAGCCTGCACGTCATGAGTTAAGAGAAAAACTATTAGAGGTTTACTCACAGAGAAATGACACGTCAGCTTTTGAAACAGTAGCAGAAGAGCTTTATGCGGCAATAGAAGGCAGAGGTGGCGACCTTTGGGACAGGGTAGCGGCCATGGGTGCCAAGCTTAATCCGGCTAATCCAATGTTCGGAGGTGAGGGCGCGGGTATGGTTAATACCAGCGATACAGTGCCGCCAGGTGGGTTGGATACGGGAGAAACAACACATGTGAGTCTTGATGATTCTGGTGCGTTCGATTCGCCTACAGAAATGACCAGTGGAGACGTTTTCTCTGAAATAAGTGCCGATGAAACAGTCAAAGCGGATGCCATGGACTTTTCAATGGATGGCAGTCTTGATATTGGAGCAGATGATACGGCACCTGCTACTGAGAGCCCGACAACTGACGATGCCGGCGACGTGGATTTCAGTCTGTCCATGGGAGAAGACGCTGCCACAACACCTGCTGACGAAAGCAGTAGCCTCGATTTCAATATGGGTGGTGCCACAGAAGACGCAGACGCTGATGGCGGTCTTGATCTCAGCATGGACGACACAGCGACGACAGACAGCGACGGTAGTAGCCTGGATTTCAATATGGGTGATGCCACAGACGATGTTGGCGGTGATAGTAGCAGCCTTGATTTTGGTCTTGATGATTCCACTACGGCTGAAGAGGGTGCCGGTGATGAAAATATCCAATGGGATGTGGACACAGCCGATGGCTCAGACGACTCAGAACTAGCATCTGAAAGTGCAGATGATGGCGGATTGGCTTTTGAAACTGACACATCGGAAGCTGATTTGTCTGGTGATAGCAGTCTTGACATGATGGAATCAGAAGACAGTGAAGTCGCTGTTGCTGAAGGTGGCGGTGAACAGGAACAGTGGGATGAGACCGCTACCAAGCTTGATCTTGCCCGGGCCTATATTGATATGGGTGATGCCGAGGGTGCGCGCAGCATACTTGACGAAGTACTGGCAGAAGGTAATGACGATCAGAAGAAACAGGCAGCTGATTTAATGAGCCAAATTGCCTGACAGATGATATAACGAGTCGTACCGAGCGAAACTTTTCCACGCAGCCTCTCCCCTTCCTGGGAAGACTAATCAAACTCTCTTTTATTGGCCTGGTGTAAAAAAATATTTACTGTTAAAACAGCAGCTATTTTTGTGTGCTGGGATTTTCCAGGGCAAGATTGCGTTTGTTCCAACGTCTAAGTCCCGCATCGTCCACGCGCAGGTTTTTAAAACCGGCTGCATAAAATATAACATAGTTAAACGCCGAACCGGTTCCGCCGAAACAGGTGAGCAGTATCGGTCGGTCCCGATTAATTTTTAATCGTTTCAGTAGCGGTGGTATTTTTGGTGTCTCCGCATAAAACATCCCCTTGGCATCTTTGCGTATATAGTCCTGCCATGGCTGGTTTACACTGCCGGGAATGCGACCATACTTGGGGTTGGCCGGGAACTTGTCCGTACCCGCGAAGTGGGTGGCAGGCCTGCCGTCGACGAGCAGGTAATTTTTCCGTATCTGGTCCAACTCGGTGGTTGATAGTTCGAGGGCGGGAAGTGGACGAGCCTCGAAGTTACCGGTCTTGGTGACCTGGAGCGAGTCACCCACAGGCCCACGGGCCTTTAACCAACCGTGCCAACCTTCATCCAGGATGCCGACATTGGTATTTCCAAGGAGATGAAACAGCCAACTCAGATAAAAGGCACCGAGAATTTCATCAGTATTCTGGCCCTTGTAATAAATCACAACCCCATCACCGTTATTGATGCCAAGGCCACGAATAATTTTTTGTAACTTTTTGGGGGCAAAGTGGACCAGGGCGCCGTCATCGGCGATGTAACGCCAGTCGCTCTTGGTTGTGTGGACACTGCCTGGGACGTTGCCACCGAAGGCGTGAGCGGCATAGTCGGATACCTCGATTATTTTGAGATTCTTTTGGCCCAGGTTCTTGATCAGCCACTGGGGACTGACGATTGGTGGTACCGTCACTGCGGACACGGGCAACGGGATCATCAAAAGAAACACGATAGGTAAATACAGCTGTCTTAGTGTCATTTTCTTTTGTACTCCACAATATCAAAAGCGTATTTATTTTTTTCATCTACATCGTGGTGTTCGCTGGAAATTTCCTGCCAGTCATGCCAGTTTATTTCCGGAAATAAAACATCACCTTCTATCTCTGCAGCAATTTTTGTTATTAACATTCTTGGGGCAACAGCCAGTGCCGTCACATATAATCCCGCACCGCCAATAATAAATACTTCCTCATTATCACCAGTAATTGCAAGCATTTCATCAAATGAATTTACGACTTCGCAGCCCTCTGCCTTAAAATCCGTATTACGAGACAGGACAATATTGCGCCTGTTAGGCAGGGGTCGACCAATGTCCTGGTAGTTTTTTCTGCCCATGACGATAGTGTTGCCAGTGGTCGTTTTTTTGAAAAAGGCCATGTCAGCAGGCAAGTGCCAGGGCAGGGTATTATTTTTGCCAATAACACCATTGCGTGCAATAGCTGCAATGATTGATAGTCGGCTCATATTATATTAAATAATTATCGCTATAAAACGGGGCGCGCTTAAACTGCCACAGGCGCCTTGATACCCGGGTGGGGTTCGTAATCAGTGAGCTCAAAATCATCATAGGTAAAATCAAAAATTGAAGAGACCGAAGGATTTATTTTCATAGTGGGCAAGGTCTTTGGTGCTCTTGCCAGCTGAATATCGGCCTGCTCAATGTGATTACTGTACAAATGTGCATCACCAAGCGTGTGGATGAAATCGCCAAGCTGGTAATTAGTTACTTGTGCCATCATCATGGTGAGCAAGGCATAAGAAGCAATGTTAAATGGCACACCGAGAAAAATATCGGCGCTTCTTTGATAAAGCTGACAAGACAATTTGTTGTTAGCCACATAAAACTGGAAAAATGCATGGCACGGCGGTAATGCCATTTGCTCAAGCTCACCTACATTCCAGGCACTAACAATAATTCTCCTGGAGTCTGGCGTCTCTTTTAGTTGTTTTACTACCTGGCTGATTTGATCTACGTGACTGCCATCAGATTTTTGCCAGTGGCGCCATTGCGCGCCATAAACTGGGCCAAGATTCCCTTTTTCGTCAGCCCATGCATCCCAGATCTTGACGCCATTAGTTTTCAGGTAATTTATGTTGGTATCACCACTGAGAAACCAGAGTAGTTCATGAATAATGGATTTCATATGTAACTTTTTAGTGGTCAACGCCGGAAATCCTGCCGCCAGATCGTAACGTGACTGGTGGCCAAATATGCTTAAGGTGCCCGTGCCGGTTCTGTCGCCCTTGCTGGCGCCAGTGTGTTTAATGGATTTTAGTAACTCAAGATATTGTTTCATATGGTAGTTTTCCGACGAAAGGCATACTGATCAATAGACAAGGCGTTTTAATAAATCAGGAATTAGGTAATAATCATATTCACAGCTCAATTATATCGTTATTTATAATTTTATGCGTAACCCGGACCAGGAACAATACAAGCAACAGCAAAATGAACGGCAAACCCTGCCAGCAGCTGTCTCAGACCGCCCGTGGGAAGATTACCTGTTCATGCGGCCTTTATTACGACATATGGGTGACGCTGCATTTATGTATAAAGCCATACCCATGGTCCTGCGGGGTTGTGCTGCGCTGACTATTTTAGCAAGCCTGGCAGTATTTTTTAGTGCCGGTAAAATGATTTTTGAGTTGCCCACGATTAGCGCTATTTTTGGTGGCATCATGTTTCAGCTACTTTATATTTTGGGCGTGTACGCGGTTGTCCATGTTTTTGTCATACGGGCCCGGGATATTGCCCGGTTACAGCCAAAAGAAAACTACATGCTTCCCATGAGTGCAATATTGTTAAAATTGCTGGGTGAAGCCTATGCCAGTTTTGTTGCCCTTGTCGCACTCGGCAGTGGTGTATTTGTCTGGTTCACCGGCCTGAAAGCCGGCGTTATCCTTGGCCCCCTGGCGCAGTTTTTCCCAACTATTGGTGACCCAAGTTTTATTGGCGGCATTGAAATTATCCTGAAAGGCTTGCTCATAGCTGTGGCCAGCATTATTTCTACCTATATCGTATCCGAGTTAATTACGGTGTTATCGAATCTTGCCAGCCTCGGCAATTCGCAGGATCTTACCGCATCGCGACCTCGACAGTTGCCAGCCAGACCGCGTGAGCTTGGCGCCAGGATTGGCAATGGTTCATAACCAGGAATAAGTGACTAGTAGTTAGCTGCTAGTTACTATTTCTTCAGGTCAGAACGTTCGGTTGCCTCAAGGGTATTGAGCAACAGGGTGGCGACTGTCATGGGGCCAACACCACCGGGTACAGGCGTAATCCATGAGGCTCTTTTTAGCGCGCTGGCAAATTCAACATCTCCCACTAACTGGCCGTCGGTTAAACGATTCATGCCGACATCAATTACGATGGCGCCCGGTTTTATCCAGTCGCCACTAACGAGTTCAGCCTTGCCCACACCCACCACCACAATATCGCCCAGGCCAACCTTGGCTGGCAAGTCTGTTGTAAACCGGTGACAAGTCGTCACGGTGCAGCCAGCCAGTAGTAATTCCAGCGACATGGGACGGCCTACTATATTTGATGCGCCGACCACAACTGCATCTTTCCCGCGTATGGTTTCGCCGGTATTTTCAAGTAAGTGCATAATGCCGTAAGGAGTGCAGGGGCGGAGCAAGGGCATACGCAGGACTAACCGACCGACATTATAAGGATGAAAACCATCGACATCTTTGGTGGGGCTAATACGTTCTATGACTGTTTGGGGATCAATGTGCCCGGGCAGGGGTAATTGTACGAGAATGCCATCAATTGTCGGGTCGGCATTCAGGTCATCAATCAGGGCCAGTAACGTGGCTTGCGAGGTATCCACAGCCAAATCGTGTGACACTGACTTAAAGTTCACCTGCTTGCATGCCTTGCGTTTATTGCGTACATAAATCTCTGAAGCAGGATCAGTACCGACCACGATAACGGCCAGGCCAGGCAAGCGCTTGCCAGCCTTGAGCCTGTCGGCAACGCTGGTGGCGATAGATTCGCGTAATTGCGAGGCAATTTTTTTGCCATCGATAATATTGGCTGGCATAGATATAGTGATTCCATCGGTCTTGACACAGGACGCCGCATAATGGCACGGGTCAGGTGTTCAGGCCAAGGCATTAAACGGGCATTTTGCTGGTGTTTGAGCGTTGCGTTTACACTATCAGCAACGTATATTTCACGCCCTTGCGAAATACCAGGCAAGGACAATAGTTTTAAGCAAGTATTCGGGGTATAGCGCAGTCTGGTAGCGCGCCTGCTTTGGGAGCAGGATGTCGGGAGTTCGAATCTCTCTACCCCGACCAAACATCATTATTATCTAGTAAGATTTGGGTATAATGTGATCGAAGTGCGCCCGTAGCTCATCTGGATAGAGCATCGGCCTTTAAGCTCGTGCCTAATCAACATTCAGGCGCGGTAAATAGGAGCCTTGGCAAGGAAACAAAACTTGCTAAGTGGACTGCACTGTATCGGGGAAACCTTAACAGCCATTTTAGTGATATGGGCTGATGGCAATCCCGAGGAAACCCATGGTATACCCAGCCGATGGTGTGGTAGCGTTATATTTATGGCACATCACACCAAAGAAAAGGGAGACCTGGGCGTTTTGAAGGCTCAAGTGAGTCTTTATGAGCAGGGGTATTTGATACTCCAGCCAATAACGGAGCATGCTCCGTTTGATTTGGTGGCTTATAAGGATGGGCAGTTCAAGCGGGTACAAGTAAAGTATAAATCTTTAGACAAGACCGGGGCGCTAACTGTGCACTTTCGGTCAAGCTGGGCTGATAAACATGGTACTCATATGAGGCCTGTTGATAAGGATCAAATTGATCTCTATTGTATTTATTGTCCAAATACTAATGATTGTTATTACCTTGACCCGAATGATTTTGATAAATCTGTCACCTTGAGGGTAGAGGCGCCCAAGAATAATCAGAGCGTGAATGTTAAATTCACAGCTGATTTTCGTGGGGTTCCGTAGAGGCCATACGTGCAGCACCTGAGATGGTGAAGAGATGGTCCAGACCACAAATATCTTGCTTTTAAGATAGCAGTGAAAACTGTAGTGGTAAGCTAAGCCGAGGGTAGCAGGTTCGAATCCTGCCGGGCGCGCCAAACATATATAAATATGTACGACTACCGGGAAGGAGTCGGAGAAATGAGGCAGGATGCCAAAGCCGAGTGTGAGGAACGAGTGGCGAGTTATGAGTAAAATCCTTACACCTGGATACTCGTCTCTCGTAACTGATTTTATGGTGAGCGTAGCTCAGTTGGTAGAGCCCCGGATTGTGATTCCGGTCGTCGTGGGTTCAAGTCCCATCGTTCACCCCATTTTACAGGTACTGTCCGTTTAGAAATGGGCCGTTAGCTCAGTTGGTAGAGCAGCGGACTCTTAATCCGCGGGTCGTAGGTTCGAGCCCTACACGGCCCACCATTTCAGATATCAACCCCCGTACTTGGGGGTTTTTATTTTCCCGGGTAAAATAACTTCCTGATTAACTGAATGCTTATCGAAGCGTAGGTTACATATCGTATTTAAAAGCCCATCAAATAAACCACAATGCGCCTTGACCAATTATTACTTTTCTCTAAATTTCAACGTAGACCCATTTATCTCGAAGACGCTTGAGTACTTGTTCCATTGCCGACGGAACTACCAATACCCCTGGTAGTAGTTTTGCCTCGATACCTTTTTCATCTTTCAGGCGGCGAATGGTTTTATTACAGGCAAGAAAAGTTAAATTCTTATAGCGCAACGTAAGGTCCTGTATACGCCGCCCGACCGGCGTAACATCGGCCCGTAGTATGTTTAGCCCGGATGACTGTACTAAAACTTCCAGGTTTAGTGACTTGTTACTTTTCTTGTATTTTAATAATAGACGTTCAATATCATCCAGTGCATCAATCAAATTCGCGGGGTCTTTTTCGATACGAAGAATAGCATTTGTCTCGTCAACGTTTACACTGGCCTGTACAAATTCTTTCAGGGATAAAAAGCTCTTTAGTCCATTTGGCGCCACTGGTTGAACGACTGTCGGGCTATGCAAAAGCAAAGCTAGTGATGCACCGGCAACAATAAACAGACTGGCAGCTAATGCCAGAAAAGGTGCGCGCAAGCTGTACGTCTGATTCAAACGTTTTGTAGTTGAGGTTTTAGTAGACGTATCCTGATATGCGGAACGATACAGGCTGCGGATTTCACGCATTGCACTAATATCCTCACGCAACCTGGCATCACGCTGCATCGCCTGCTCAAAATGCTCAGCATGTTCCTCGGTCATTTCACCGTCGATAAACGTGCAAATATCTTCCCTGGTATATTTAGAACCTGTGGTCATTATTTATTTTCTCCATAGTGTAAATTATCTTAAGCAAATGGTTCCACCGTCAGCCTATATTACCCGGTGTAAAGTTACCGGCTGGGTTGATACGGTGTGATTGCAGTAGTCCCTTAGCTGTTGTCTTAATGCATCTCTTGCTCGCGCTAACCTGCTGGTAACTGTGCCTAATGGTATCTCCAGCGCCTCAGCAACCTGCGGATAGGTATATCCTGCCAAATCTACTAATGATAATACTTCCCTTTGTTTTCTTGGCAAACGGGCAACGGCCGCCCGTACCCGTCTTACAATTTCCTCTTTTTCCTGGCCGTCTTCCGGTGCAAGTTCTTCGAACTCATCCAGATCATCAAAGTCGTCATGTTTTTTTCGACGACGCAGGTGATCTCGCCAGCAGTTGGTCAGGATGTCGATAATCCATCGCTCCATGGCATAGGTTTCCCGCAGTTGCCCCAGGTTTTTATAGGCCCGTGTTAGCGCCTCCTGGGTCAGGTCATCTGCAAGCGCCCTGTCACAACACCACGAGAGTGCGATACGGTGCAGTTTCCTGCGCCGTTCCCCGAGGTTTTGTCGATAAAGCCGTGCCCGACAAAGCCAGTCAAAAGGATTCATATTTTTCCTCCCAACTCACCAAGACGCATCAGCATCGACAATCGTTCCAAATATTTTCAAAGCTTTGTTTCCGGTAATTATTCAGTAATTAAATATGGATCGAATGGGTTCACTGGCGCGTCATTGTACTCCAAGTCACGGGTATTTCTTGCCGTAAATTTAATAATTCTAATTCGGTAGGCGTTGACGATGATCATGAAAAATTTATCAACCGGAGGAAACAATGTATCGATTATTAACAGGAACGATAGTCACTTTGACAATGGCTATGGTACTCAGCACCAGTCCAGCACTGGCAACAGCAGGGATTAACAGTGCTGAAAAGAAAATTGTACTGCAAATTAGCGACGGCAGCCCTAAAAAACAAACACTGGTATTAAATGTCGCTAAGAATCTAATCAAACATTATGGCATTGATAATGTGAAGGTAGAGATCGTTGCCTTTGGTCCCGGGTTACGCCTGTTATTCAAAGATAATGTCAATAGTAGCCGTGTGCAAAGTCTTTCTACGTACGGTGTTCAGTTTTCTGCTTGTCAGAATACCACTCGTGCGATGACCAAGATCCTGGGCTATAAGCCAGAGCTCAATGAAGCAGCGGTGCCAGTGAAAGCGGGCGTCGCGCGCATTATAGAGCTGACGGAAAAGGGTTACACACTGGTGCGACCATAAATCCAAACTAAATTTACTTAATTAATTTATTTATAAATATAAAAATTTCTTTCAGGAGAGATATTCAATGTATGTATTGAAAAAAAACGCGCTAGCGTTGGCTTGCGCAATACTAATGGGCGGTGTAGTCATCACTGCACAAGCGGCAAACTGGACCATGTTGCAGGGGACTGAGCCGGCAGGCAATGCACCCCGAATCAAGGTCTGGGGTTTTATTCAGCCTCTGTACGAAAAAGATACCAGCAAAAAAAATAAATATGTTGGCACGCCCGGGAATAATTTTGAGATGGTTGCACCAAAACTTCTTGGTCCGAATTTTGAAACTCAAGAAGGCTTTAATATTCGACGGGCTCGACTGGGTGCCCGTGGCACCGGGTTACCATTAGATAGCAATGTAAATTATTTCTTTTTGGCAGAATTTGGTAATAACATCTTGACCCACGACGTTGGCTCAGCCGTTAGACTTACCGATGCCAGCATCACCTTAAACCATATACCGGGCGCACGCGTACGCATGGGTGTGTTCAAGGTGCCTACCTTTGAAGAAGGTTACCAGGCCATTCATGTCTTTGATTACATCAACTTCACTGATGTGGCCCAGCAAATGATGATGGAGCGGTACCCTAATAAACAATGGACACCAAACCGGAACAATACCCCGGGTTTTGCCAATACTGACGGTGATAATGAAACGCCTTTCAACGGTTTTAATAAACCTGTCGGTGCTTTTCGTGATACGGGCATCCAGATTTTCGATTCTTTCATGTTTGGTAGCTGGGATACTTCTTATGCCGCCATGTACGGCAATGGCAATGGTGTTAACTTAGGTGATAATGATAAAAATAAAGACATCTATCTTTACCTGTCAACCGAATGGGTATTCGGCGGTAAAGGCCCGCGTCGCCAGGGATGGAAGTTCTTTGTCTGGGGACAAGACGGTAAACGTACCTTGTATAACCCGAATACCCCCAGGGCAGGCGGTCCAGGCACAGATAATGAGCCAGGCGGAAGACAGGAATATAACCGCAAGCGTTATGGCATTGGTACTAAATTTAACAATGGCCTGTTTCGCGTCACGACAGAATACCTGAAGGGCAAAGGCATGATTTTCCTGGGCCCGGACAATCCAACCTTCACACAGACCGCACCCAACGGTGCCGGGGGTTGTGTTGCCGGTAACACCGATCTTCCATGCCCGTTGTTGGCTGATGGCCGTGATGGTGAGTCGGCAGGTTATTACATTGATCTTGGCTGGTATATCCCTAAAACCTCATGGGAATTAGATGTGCGTTATGATTTTTATGACCGACTGACCGATGCCGAGAAGCTGGCAGGTCCTTGTGCTTTTAATTTCGAATTCAAGACCCTGACTGTTGGCACCAATTACCATCTTAATAAAAAGAGCCGTATTACGGTCAACGCGGCAAAACGTAATTATGAGGCCGTGGAATGTCCAGATGCGGGCCCGGGTGGTAACCCAAACAATAACCTGGAAGGTGTAGATATGCGTTATAGCGTGCAGTTAACACATATTTTCTAGATTTATCTACTTGTTCTATCTGTAACCCCGGTTATCTGGCCGGGGTTTTTTTTGCCCTTAACCGAGGCTGAATTAATCCACGAGCCACTTTAATTGCGCTTAGCCTAGATTTTTTTCCATCATGGGGCTGGCTGTGGCAGAATCAGCCGCCTGCGCGAGTGTGGCGGAACTGGTAGACGCGCTGGATTTAGGTTCCAGTGGGGTAACCCGTGGGAGTTCGACTCTCCCCATTCGCACCAGATTTCATTATTGGCTGAATTATCTATTGGTCATATTGCATATTTCAATTAAAATATTGAAAAAGTAAGCAGAAACAAATAGATATCAGACTATTTTTTTATATATAATTTATGGGGTTTTTTAATGCAAGTCTCAGTTGAAAATACAGGCGCTATCGGTCGCCGCATGACGGTTTCATTATCGCCGGATGCCTTTGAAAAAGCATTCACAGCGCGCCTCAAGCGCATGTCAAAGCAGGTAAAGCTACCAGGCTTTCGTCCCGGCAAGGTCCCGTTAAAGGTGGTAGAGGCCCAATATGGTAGCCAACTCATCCAGGAGGTCACTGGCGAGCTGATTCAGACCAGTTTTCAGGAGGCGATCGGCAAAGAAGGACTGCGTCCTGCTGGCGGACCTAAAATTGATCCCAGAAATGTGGAGCGGGGCAAAGATCTGGAATACGTGGCCGAGTTTGATATTTATCCGGAGGTCAACAAGCAGGACCTGAGCGGTGAAACACTGGAAATACCTGCCTGTGAGATTCAGGATGCCGATATTGAAGACACCCTCAAGACCATGCAAAAACAACGAATGTTATGGAAGCCGGTCGATCGGGAAGCAAAAAACGGTGATCAGGTGACCATCGATTTTGAAGGCACAATCGACGATAAGCCATTTGACGGTGGCCAGGCTAAATCCGTCCCCCTGGTGTTGGGATCAGGTGCGATGATCCCGGGTTTTGAAGAAGGCCTGCTGAAAGTGAAAACCGGAGACAGCAAAGATGTCACGCTCACTTTCCCCGAGGATTACCAGGCGCCTCATTTAGCGGGCAAAAAAGCAGTTTTTTCGGTCAAGGTGCACCAGGTGGCAGAAGGCCAGTTGCCTGAACTATCAGAAGATTTTGCCAAGCAGTTTGGTGTTGAAAGTGGCAGCCTGGATGATTTACGCAAAGGCGTTAAGGATAACCTTGAACGTGAAGCCGCGATCCGCATCAGGAATATCACCCGTGACAGAGTGCTGGAGGCGCTGTTAGCGGCCAATGATTTTGAATTACCGCAAGCAATGATAACCGAAGAAGTGCAGCAAATACGGGCCGGTCGGGCGCGCCAACGGCAGGAGCAAGGCTTGCCCGAATCAGTCGCTGAAGATGAAGGCGACATAAATGATGCGGCCCGGCGCCGTGTTACGCTTGGGTTAATTATTGGTGAAATTATAAACCAGAAAAACTTAAAGCCGGGCTCCTCAAAAGTGCGCCAGCGGGTTGAAGAGCTGGCTTCAGGTTACGAGAATCCCCCGGCCCTGGTTGCCTGGTATTACGAAAAACCGGAACGACTGCGCGAAATTGAATCTCTGGTGTTGGAGGAGGCCGTGGTTGATGCGGTTCTGGCTACCGCGACTGTTAAAAATAGCAACATAGCTTTTAAGGAACTGGTTGCAGTTAACGCCGTTAAAAGCTAGTTTTAAGTAAAGCTAGCGTTAGGTAAACTGATAATCGATACACAACTGATGAATAAATACATAAATAATGGTGCAGGCATGATGACAGATGATTTAGTGAAAGGACCAGAAGCCCTTGGCCTGGTGCCAATGGTGATAGAGACAACTGGCAAAGGTGAGCGGGCTTACGATATTTATTCTCGCATGCTCAAGGAGCGGGTTATTTTCCTGGTGGGGCCGGTCGAGGATTACATGTCTAATTTGATCGTGGCCCAGCTATTGTTTCTTGAGTCCGAGAACCCGGATAAGGACATTCATATCTATATTAATTCACCCGGCGGGGCCGTGACTGCGGGCCTGGCAATTTATGACACCATGCAGTTCATAAAACCCGATGTCAGCACGGTTTGTATTGGCCAGGCCGCTAGCATGGGCGCGCTTCTACTGGCCGGTGGGGCCAAGGGTAAGCGTTTTGCGCTACCACACGCACGGATGATGATTCACCAGCCCATGGGGGGATTTCAGGGCCAGGCTACGGATGTCGATATTCATGCCCGGGAAATTCTGCGGGTCCGTGAGCGCCTGAATGAGATTCTTGTTACCCACACTGGACAAAAACTTGAAAAAATTCAATTAGATACAGAGCGTGACAACTTTTTAGAGGGATCTGAGGCCGTGGATTTCGGTCTAATCGATAAGGTCATTGACAAACGTTAGTCGGCTCAAACAGACATTTAAACAGCCATGCGATTTGTCTGTTTACTTGTCCCGGTACAGATGTGCTATAAATATACATATGGATATTGGTTCTTAGACAGTGGGTTTCTGGGTGAAAACGCAGGTTTTACCATCAAAAAAGAGGTGTGTTGATGGCAGATGATCGAAATGACGGTGGCGATAACAAAAGCGAAAAACTTTTGTATTGCTCTTTTTGTGGCAAGAGTCAGCACGAAGTCCGTAAGCTGATTGCTGGCCCGTCCGTTTTTGTATGCGACGAGTGCGTAGAACTTTGTAATGACATTATCCGTGAAGAGGTCGAAGAGGATGATGAGTCTGCTGCTGGCAAGAATCGCTTTCCAAAACCACAGGAAATATACCAGATTCTTGATGAATATGTGATTGGCCAGTCAGATGCCAAAAAGGTATTGTCGGTCGCTGTTTATAATCACTACAAGCGTATTGAGCACCAGGAATCAGCTGCCGGTGATGTCGAGCTTTCCAAAAGTAATATCTTGCTTGTGGGCCCAACCGGTTCCGGCAAAACGTTATTGGCCGAAACCCTGGCGCGCTTACTTAACGTACCCTTTACCATTGCCGATGCAACCACACTGACCGAAGCCGGTTACGTGGGCGAGGATGTTGAAAATATTATCCAGAAGCTGTTGCAAAAGTGCGATTACGACGTCGATAAAGCTCAGCGTGGCATTGTGTATATTGATGAGATCGATAAAATCTCCCGCAAATCAGACAATCCTTCTATCACCCGGGATGTATCGGGTGAAGGTGTCCAGCAGGCGTTATTGAAATTGATCGAAGGCACTATTGCCTCGGTGCCGCCACAAGGTGGACGTAAACACCCGCAACAGGAATTCCTGCAAGTGGATACGAGCGGGATTTTATTTATTTGCGGCGGCGCATTTGCCGGCCTGGAGAAAGTAATACAGGAGCGTTCTGAAAAAAGCAGTATTGGTTTTGGTGCCGATATTAAAACCAAGTCTGAAAAGAAAAATATTGGCGAAATATTACGTGGCATTGAACCAGAAGATTTAATTAGATATGGCCTGATACCGGAATTTGTTGGTCGTTTGCCAGTGATGGCCGTGCTTGAGGAATTAAGCGAAGAATCGCTGGTCAGGATTCTTACCGAGCCAAAAAATGCATTGGCAAAACAGTTTCAAAAGTTGTTTCGCCTGGAAGGTGTTGAGCTTGAAATCCGCGAAGAAGCGTTGCGCGCGGTTTCCCGGCGTGCCATGGACAGGAAAACCGGCGCCCGTGGTTTGCGGTCCATTGTTGAACATGCCCTGCTGGATATCATGTTTGATTTGCCATCAACGGACAATGTCGAAAAGGTGGTTATTGAGGCCAATGTGATTACAGAGGGCGCCAGCCCGCTGCTGATTTATTCTAACAGTGACAAGAAAGAGAAGCGCGTCTCCTCTAATTAGGGAAGCTCTGAATAAAACAGAGTTTCCCTGGTTTTCCGGTTAGTTCTCTGGTGGTTAATTTCCTGGTGAGCGAATAATTCCAGGCCAGTTATTTCCTGTCAATTGATTCGCGACTGCTACCTGGCAGCTGCATCAACATGTGCGCGTTGGTAACCATCCTGTCCAGCCCTGTTTGTCCAAATATATTCTGCTCAATCCCTTATGGGGTGGGTGGGTTTGCTGGGCCGAAGTTGACCGACTATCGGTAATTTAAGGCTATTTCTGCCTGTTATTCCCGTGTCCATCATTCATCAAGCGCTTGAATGTCCACATGAAAGTCCCCATTGGATCACTAATGTCACGAGTACAGACAAATAGGCACGTCATCAGAATGATGCTAGGCTTAATTCAGGGCGCACAGCGTATACAGCGTGCCAATAACGACTAAAACAGGGTGGGATGAGACAAGTTATGACAACCGATGACAATGATGAGAATCAATTAACCACAGAAGAGATTTCTGGCGAGATGCCTGGGAATTTACCGGTGTTACCGCTTCGGGATGTAGTCGTTTTCCCACACATGGTCATTCCGTTATTTGTGGGCCGTAAAAAATCTATTGTGGCGCTTGAAAAAGCCATGGAAGAGGGCAAAAAAATCATGTTGGCGGCACAAAAAAGTGCGTCTGACGATGACCCTGACATTGAACAGATTCACCGAATTGGCACGGTTGCCGGCATTCTCCAGTTACTTAAATTACCTGATGGCACGGTCAAGGTGTTGGTTGAAGGCGATCAGCGAGCGGTGATTACTGACTATACCGAAAAAGAATCGTGTTTCATCGCCGACATCGACATGCTCGATGATGCGCTGACAAAACCCGAGGAACACGAAGCCTTAATGCGTTCGGTGTTATCGGAGTTTGATCAGTACGTAAAACTTAACATGAAAATCCCGCCAGAAATTCTGACATCGGTCAATAATATTGAAGAGCCGGGCAGGTTGGCCGACACCATCGCCGCACATCTAAGTCTCAAGATTGATGAGAAACAGGAAATCCTGGAGATGTGTGATGTCCATGAGCGTCTTGAACAAATTTTATCTGTCATGGATTCTGAAATAGACCTGCTACAGGTTGAGAAACGAATCCGTGGTCGTGTCAAAAGACAAATGGAAAAGAGCCAGCGCGAATATTATTTGAACGAACAAATGAAGGCCATCCAAAAAGAACTTGGTGACATGGATGAAGCACCAAACGAAATTGAAGAGTTGAAAAAGAAAATTGAAGCATCAGGTATGACCAAGGAAGCCAGGGAAAAGGTCGATGCAGAATTAAATAAAATGAAAATGATGTCACCCATGTCTGCTGAAGCGACAGTGGTGCGTAATTACATTGATACGGTGATTAATGTCCCCTGGAAAAAACGTTCAAAAATTACAAAAGACATCACAAAAGCCGAAATCGTACTTGAAGAAGACCATTATGGCCTGGAAAAAGTTAAAGAACGAATTCTTGAGTACCTTGCTGTTCAGCAGCGGGTGAAAAAGCTAAAGGGACCTATTCTTTGCCTGGTAGGACCGCCAGGTGTTGGTAAAACTTCACTTGGCCGCTCTATTGCCCGGGCGACTAACCGTAAATTCATCAGGATGGCCCTTGGCGGTGTCAGGGATGAGGCGGAGATTCGTGGTCATCGGCGGACCTACATAGGCTCAATGCCAGGCAAAATTATCCAGAATCTGAGCAAGGTCAAGGTTCGTAATCCGCTACTCATGCTTGATGAAGTAGATAAAATGTCAACGGATTTTCGGGGCGACCCGTCTTCAGCGCTTTTAGAGGTGCTGGATCCTGAACAAAATCATACTTTTGGCGATCACTACCTGGAGGTGGATTACGATTTGTCAGATGTCATGTTTGTTGCAACGGCGAACACCCTGAATATTCCCGGACCGTTACTTGATCGTATGGAAGTTATTCGTTTGTCTGGTTATACAGAAGACGAAAAAGTAAATATTGCCAAGCGTTATCTCGTTTCCAAGCAAATGAAAAATAACGGACTGACAGAGTCTGAAATCGAGATTGCTGACGAGGTATTGCAGGATATTGTGCGTTATTACACACGAGAAGCGGGCGTGCGAAATCTTGAACGGGAGATATCGAAAATATTCAGAAAAGTAGCGAAAGAATTGCTAATTGATGAAGACAGAAAAATCAGCGTCACGTCCGATAATCTTGAGACTTACCTGGGCGTAAAACAATTCCGTTACGGGATGGTTGAAGAGAACAACCAGGTTGGTCAGGTAACCGGCCTGGCCTGGACAGAAGTTGGCGGCGAACTGCTGACTGTAGAAAGTGCCATTATGCCCGGTAAAGGCAAGTTGACTATCACCGGCAAGCTCGGTGATGTCATGCAGGAGTCCATCCAGGCGGCAATGAGCGTCGTGCGCAGTCGCGTTGATGTGTTAGGCATTGATCCAGATTTTTACCAAAAATATGACATTCATATTCATGTACCAGAAGGCGCCACGCCAAAAGATGGCCCCAGCGCCGGTGTCGCGATGTGTACTGCCATGGTGTCGTCTTTGACCAGCATTCCAGTTCGGGCGGATGTTGCCATGACGGGTGAGATTACATTGCGCGGTGAGGTGTTGCCCATTGGTGGATTGAAAGAAAAATTGTTGGCCGCACACAGGGGCGGAACTAAAATAGTGCTTATTCCTGAGGAAAACCGCAAAGATCTGGCGGAGATTCCCGAGAATGTGCTCTCAGCACTTGATATCAGGCCGGTTAAATGGGTGGACCAGGTGCTTGAGACCGCCCTTGAGTACATGCCGGAATCGAACGCACCAAAAACACCGCCGTCATCAACAGATGACAAAAAACAGAAAAACGAAAATTCTGTCATTAAGCATTAGCAAGGATTCGTTCGGAAGTTGATCCGGGGCCTGTCAGGGCCCTGTTTTTTTTTACAATATGGGTAATATTCGCCTAATTTGAGGGCGCAAGTACTTTAATTTAAAGCTGGAAAAGGCCCAAAAGATGTCTTAAACTAGCGCGCCTCCAGCTTGCCTGAGGGCAGCTTGTCTGGTGTTAGCCTGTCTGGGGATAAAATAAAGTCGGGTGCTTAGCTCAGTTGGTAGAGCGTCGCCCTTACAAGGCGAATGTCGGGGGTTCAAGTCCCTCAGCACCCACCATTACAAATTAAGTACTTATTCTTAATTAAGTGCGGGGTAAGTGTGAGAAGTATTTTGGAGCGGTAGTTCAGTTGGTTAGAATACCGGCCTGTCACGCCGGTGGTCGCGGGTTCGAGTCCCGTCCGCTCCGCCAATTTTACGTGACATTTTTTATGCAACAAGAAAGGCGAGTTTATGAACTCGCCTTTTCTTTGCTAGTAATGTAATAATAACAACCATGCTCATATCAATTCGTGAAAAAACTCAGGGCCTTATAGCAGGCTTTATTGTTCTGGTAATAATTCTGGTATTTGCACTCTGGGGCGTGAGTTCATACTTTGCAGGTGATTCAGAAAAGATTGTTGCATCAGGCAGCGATATAAAAATTCCTCATAGTGTCTACCGAAAAGCTTACAACAATATTGTTGCGAAACAGCGTGGGCGTGTCCCGCAATCTGTACTTGATAGCCCGTTTTACAAACAACAGATAGTTGAAAGACTCATACAGGAAACATTGCTCACAAAATATGTGCACGAGTCGGGTTATAGAATAAGCGATAAAAACCTGGGCAAAAAAATCAGACAGCAAACATATTTTCAAAAAGAAAATTTGTTTAATCCTGAATTATATAAAATTGCATTGCGATCATCACAGCTCTCTCCCAGCCAGTACGAGGAGCAATTACGCGGCGATCTAATGGCTTCTCAATTGACCTCTGGGTATATCTCAAGCTCGTTCGCAATTGACAACGAAATTAATCAATTACTGCAACTGGGACTCCAGGAAAGAGATATTGAGTATATTGAAATAAAACCTGAAAATTTCAAAAAAACCATTACCGTTAAAAAGGAAAATATTCAGGCGTTTTATGAAAAAAATAAATTAAATTACCAAACCACTGAAAAAATAAAGATTCAATATATAACACTGTCCGCGAACGAATTAGCAAAAGATTACAAGCCGACCCTGTCAGAATTAAAAGAAGCTTATGAAACAGGCACCGGTCTGATAACACCGGCCAGGCGATGGGCCAGCCACTTACTTGTAGAAGTTGCGAGAGGTGCAAGTAAACAGGTAGAGGCCGATGCCCTTAAAAAGGCCAAAAAACTGGCAAAAGACATTAAAAATGGTAAACGCTTTGCCGATCTCGCAAAAAAATACTCAGATGATAAAGGCAGTGCAGTTAATGGCGGTGATCTGGGAGAAGTCGGTAATGGCGTAATGGTCAAGGAATTTGAGGCCGCATTAAATGAAATGACAAAACTTGGCGCCATTAGTAAACCAGTACGCACACAGTACGGCTATCATCTTATTAAACTTACTAAATATATCCCGGAAAAAAGAAAACCATTCAAGGAAGTGAAGACACAGCTGGAAGAAACAGTGCGCAAGCAGGTGGGTGAAAAAAAGTTTTTTGATGCTTCTCCGGATTTTTACAATATTGTCTACGAACAACCTGATAGCCTGAAACCTGTTGCAGATGCGTTGGGCCTGAAAATTAAACAAAGTGCCTGGTTTTCCAGAGATGGTGGTCCTGGCATCGCTGCTGAAAAGAAAATAGTAGCCGCCGCTTACCATCCCGATGTGTTAGAAGCTGGCAGGAATAGCGAAGCAATTGAGATTGATGATACGACGCTGGTGGCTGTCCGATTACTGGAGCACAAACCAAAACAGCAAAAACCTGTTTCGGATGTAGAAAACGAGATTAAAAATAAATTGAAAAATCAGTTGGCCCTGGAGAAAGTAGAGGAGTTGAAACAAAAAGTTTTGAGTGACCTCAAAAATAAAAATGACCTGAAATTAATCGCAAAAAAGTATAAATTAAGCTTAAAGACTGGCAAGCGTATTGTTCGGAATTTATCCAAGGATGTAGACAAGAGAATAATTGACCAGGTATTTTCTATGAAAGTACCCAAAGATGGCAAAATGGTTATTGGCGAAGTAAATTTAGGCGGGGAAGGAGTCGTGATTATTGCGCTTAAAGCAGTTCGTACCGGTGATGCAAATAAAGCAGGCAAGGCCATGCGCACTCGTGCACAGGAGCTCCTGTATAAAAGGAACGGCGAAGGATATTTTCAGGCCTTTGTTGATAATTTACGAAAACAAACAAAAGTTAAGGTTTTCACGAATAATCTTTAATAATTAAACGCTTCAGTAATTAATTTTTTGGCAGTTAAATTCTTGACAATAAAAATCAGTGATATTTCTCACTGGTCTTGTTTCGCTAGTCTTGTTTTTCCAATTTATTTTCCCAGCGCGATTGTACTGAAACCACCATCCACATAGGTAATTTCTCCTGTAATACCTGAGGCAAGATCAGAGCACAAAAACGCTGCAGTATTACCAACTTCATCGATAGTCACACTACGGCGTAGTGGTGCGTTGTCATCATAAAAAGCCATAATCGTTCTGAAATCGCCAATACCAGCAGCTGCCAGTGTCTTGATTGGCCCTGCCGATATACCGTTGACCCGAATGCCTTCGGGACCCAGCGCACTGGCAAGGTACCGTACATTGGCTTCCAGGCTGGCCTTGGCGAGCCCCATCACATTATAATTGGTCATGGATCTGACAGCGCCGATATAGCTTAGTGTCAGTAAGCTGCCATTTCGGCCTTGCATCATATTCCTGCCTGCCTTCGCCAGTGCTGCAAAGCTGTAAGAGCTGATTTCATGGGCAATTTTGAAGCCCTCGCGTGTTACTGCATCAACGTAAGACCCTGATAATTGTTCTCTTGGCGCAAAAGCCACTGAATGGATGATAATGTCGAGACCATCCCAGTAATCATCAAGATGAGAAAAAACCTTTTCAATTTCTTCATCGCTGGCTACATCACAGGGCAGGACAATATCTGAATCTACCTGGGCGGCAACCTTTTCAACACGTTGTTTGAGTTTTTCATTTTGATAGGTAAAGGCAAGCTCAGCCCCTTCCCGGTGCATGGCTTTGGCAATACCCCAGGCAATCGATCGCTCACCTGCCACTCCGACAATCAGAGCCCGCTTACCTTTTAAAAATCCCATAAAAATTCCCCTGAAAAAGCACCTGAAATTGTATTTGGCGCGATATGTCTTTTGTGCATTCTAACCGGAAGGGCGCGCCAGCTCCAGTTTCACCGCTGGCTGCTATTTAATGGTGTGAATTTGGTATCCAGAAGCTTGGCAGTTATGATGGCAAGGTGACAAATGTTTATTATAAATTATAGTGTATTTTTATAAAGTCCTAATCGTAAGCATCCTTACCGGTTTGACATCGGTTGTTCAGGCGCAATGGAACAACCCGTATCCTGCGGCTTCAGCCGGTAAAAATATTATGTATTCGTTTTTTAGAGAACGGCCGAAAACACTGGATCCAGCAAGATCTTATAGCTCCAATGAGTATATATTTGTTGCCCAAATATATGAACCGCCGTTTCAGTACAGTTACCTGAAGCGTCCTTATGAGCTGGAGCCGCTCACCGCCGTCAGTGTACCCACGCCAGTTTACCTGGATAAAAAAAACCGGCGATTACCTGCAAACGCAGACAAAGAAAAAATAGCGTATAGCGTATACCGGGTACGACTAAAAAAAGGCATTCAATATCAGCCCCATCCGGCGTTTGCAGAAAAGGACGACGGGACGTTGTACTACGATGGTGTTGACAAAAATGCCCTGGATAAAATCGATGATATTGCCGGATTTAAAAAGCAGGGCTCAAGAGAGTTAATCGCAAGCGATTATATCTACCAGATAAAACGTTTGGCCAATCCATCTTTGCAAAGCCCAATCTATGGTCTCATGAGCCAGTATATAGTCGGGTTAAAAGATTTGCGCACACGTTTACTTGATGCCAAAAAAACTACAGGTAATCCGGATCTCGAAAAGTTTTCTTTAAGTGGTGTCAAACTTATTGACAGGTATACCTATGAAATAAAAATTAAAGGAAAATATCCCCAGTTTATTTTTTGGATGGCCATGCCTTTTTTTTCGCCCATGCCCCCCGAAGCCGATAGATTCTTTTCGCAACCAGGTATGAAAGATAAAAATCTTACGCTTGACTGGTATGCCGTTGGCACCGGTGCCTATATGCTGACAGTCAATGATCCAAATCGAAAAATGGTACTGGCGCGTAACCCAAACTATCACGAGGAAACCTATCCAGCCCAGGGTGAAAAAAATGACCAACAGGCAGGTTTGTTAAAAGATGCCGGTAAATTACTGCCCTTCATTGATCGAATCGAATTCAGTCTTGAAAAAGAAGGCATACCGAACTGGAATAAGTTTATGCAAGGGTATTATGATCAGTCTGGTATTAGTGCTGAAGCATTTGATCAGGCCGTCCAGTTTACCCGGGGAGGTGATACTGAGATAACCAATGAGATGAAAGAACGCGGTATAAAATTATCTACCAGCGTCGCGACATCAGTTTATTATTTTGGTTTTAACATGCTGGACCCGGTCGTTGGTGGGTCCAGCGAGCGGGCGAGAAAGCTCAGGCAAGCCATATCCATTGCAATTGATTTTGAAGAATTTATATCAATATTTCGTAATGGACGAGGATTGGCGGCCCAAAGCCCGATCCCGCCTGGTATATTTGGCGCTTCTGATGGCAAGAAGGGTCTTAATGACTACATATACGACTGGGTGGACGGAAAGAAAAAGAGAAAAAATATCCTGGCTGCAAAAAAACTTTTGGCTGAGGCGGGCTACCCGGAAGGGTTCGACAGGAAGAACGGCCAGAAACTCCTGCTGCACTACGACACAAGCGGTACTAGTCCCGAAGAGAAATCGAGACTGGACTGGATAAGAAAACAATTCAAGAAACTTAATATTGAGCTTGTAATTAGAAATACGGACTATAATCGTTTTCAGGAAAAAATGCGCAAAGGCACAGCGCAAATGTACATGTGGGGGTGGAATGCAGACTACCCCGATCCTGAGAATTTCTTATTTTTACTATATGGCCCTAACAAGAAGGTTGGCCTGAATGGAGAGAATGCATCGAATTATGATAACCCTGCATTCAATCGTTTATTTGAAAAAATGAAAGATATGGAAAATGGCCCGGAAAGACTATCCCTGATTAACAGCATGCTTGAAATAGTGCGCAGGGATGCGCCATGGTCATGGGGTTTTTTCCCAAAGGATTTTTCTTTGCAACATGCCTGGGTTAAGAATAGAAAATCAAATCTTATGGCAAACAATACGCTAAAATATTTAAGACTGGACCCAGAGCTTCGTGAAATAAAAAGAGAAAAATGGAACAAGCCCGTGGCGTGGCCGTTATTAATCTTTATTTTATTATTAATCGCAAGCATTATTCCTGCCGTGATAGCTTATCGAAAACATGAGCGCCAGGCCGCACTATGATCGCCTATATTATTCGCCGTCTTTTCTATGCCATCCCAATATTGATTGGCGTTAATCTTTTAACTTTTACATTATTTTTTATGGTCAACTCACCAGATGATATGGCCCGGGTCCATCTGGGCGTTAAACGAGTTACACCAGAGGCAATTGAGTTATGGAAAGCAGATCGTGGTTATGACAAGCCGTTACTCTATAACAGTAAAGAAAAAGGAATACGGTCGTTAAGCAATACAATATTTTTTCAACATTCAGTTAGTTTGTTTGTCCTGGACTTTGGCCGTGCCGATGACGGCAGGGATATTGGCAGGGACATACGACAGCGCATGTGGCCAAGCCTGGCAATTGCAGTGCCCACTTTTATTGTTGGTATATTATTAAATATCACCTTTGCAATGTTATTGGCATTTTTTCGTGGTACCTATGTTGACGTATGGGGCGTTGTATTGAGCGTTGCGATGATGTCAATATCGATTATGTTCTACATAATCCTGGGACAATTGATAATGAGCAAGCTTTGGCACCTGGTGCCAATTTCCGGTTACGACACAGGATTAAGGGCGTTAAAATTTTTAATCTTACCGGTACTTATTGGAATAGTTAGCGGTATTGGCGCTGGCAGCAGGTTATATCGTACATTTTACCTGGAAGAAATAAACAAGGATTACGTGCGCACAGCCCGTGCCAAGGGTTTGTCTTCATTGCAGGTGTTATTCAAACATGTGCTTAGAAATGCCATGGTACCTATATTAACAGGCGTTGTCGCAATCATCCCTTTATTATTTATGGGCAGTCTTGTAATGGAATCATTTTTTGGTATTCCAGGCCTGGGGAGTTATACGATAGACGCAATAAACCAACAGGATTTTGCAATCGTGCGGGCCATGGTTTTCCTGGGGTCACTACTTTATATTTTTGGCCTGGTGTTAACAGATATCAGTTATACGCTTGTAGATCCGAGAGTACGACTGGAATGAGGACGCACCTGTTTTGCTAGATTTTACATTTAAAATACTGGTCACAGATGCATTGTTGTATATTTTGGTTACAGCAATAATCATATTTATTGTTTATGCACGCAAACATGAACACCTGAGTGCACCGTGGCGACAAATTAAAAATAAAAAACTGGCCATGTCCTCTTTTGTTATATTACTTTTTTTTGTAATAACCGGTTTTCTGGATTCAATACATATCAGGCAAGAAATCAAGATAGATACTGAAAGTAAAACCCAGCAACAAGTCGTGCAGTATTCAAGTGAGGTATTGAGCCTGCTTGATTTGCTCCTGACCAAACTGAGGGTACAGACAGAGAAGACGTACTCGGCACCATTTGCGATACATAGTTTTACCAAAGAGGTTACTGATGACCAGCAGGGAAAGCCGAAACTTTATTATCCCCGGCTTAAATATGGCGGTGCCCATTTGCAGGCACAGGATTCCCGAATTTATGATATCGGTAAAAGATTACTGTGGGCGTTATTCTGGACATTGTTAGTAATTGTATTGTGTATTCTTCTGGTTGCTAAATTCGTTGTCTCAAAAAATGATAATAAAAATGAAAAAACCAACCTAAACACCAAACTAAAAACTGTCCTGAGTGGCAATACCAGTACGCCATGGCTGACCATTTTGCTGGTAATGTCGATACCGGTCTTTTTTATTGCCTCGCTAGTGGAGCTGGGGCCGTTTTACCATATTATGGGCACCGACCAGGTGGGCAATGATGTTTTATATAAAACCATCAAAAGTATTCGCACCGGGCTTTTGATAGGCACCTTGACAACCTTGATCATTTTACCGTTCGCAATAATATTCGGGATCACGGCGGGTTACTTTCGTGGCTGGGTCGATGATTTAATCCAGTATATTTATACGACCCTGAGTTCTATACCCAGCGTACTGCTTATTGCGGCTGCAATATTAAGCCTGGAAGTTTATATGACGAATAATCCGCAATCGTTTACAACATTAATTGACCGTTCAGATACCAGGTTGCTCTTTTTGGTGATGATTTTGGGCGTCATGAGCTGGACCGGTCTCTGTCGCTTATTGCGGGCAGAAACCATGAAAATCAGGGAGCTGGATTATATCCAGGCAGCTAACTCGTTAGGCGTTCGCCATCGAAAAATCATGTCACGACATATTTTCCCTAACCTGATGCACATCGTACTTATTACCGTGGTCCTTGATTTCAGTGGCCTGGTGCTTGCTGAAGCAGTCTTGTCTTATATTGGCGTTGGCGTTGATCCAACCATGGATAGCTGGGGCAACATGATCAATGGTGCCCGTCTTGAGATGGCGCGCGAGCCCCTGGTCTGGTGGAATCTTACAGCGGCATTCGTGTTTATGTTTATCCTGGTGTTAGCAGCAAATATTTTTTCGGATGCCGTGCGAGACGCGTTAGATCCCCGGTTACGGAAGGCATAGGCATGGCGCTGGCAGACAATAATAAAACGCTTGAGGTAAAAGCACTAAAAACATGGATTGATACCGAGGGCGGTATTATTCACGCGGTTGATGGTGTCTCATTTAATATCAGGCCAGGCGAAACATTGGCCATACTTGGCGAATCAGGTTGCGGTAAGTCATTGACTGCATTATCTATTTTGCAATTAATACCAAAACCGGCAGGAAGAATAGTATCTGGCAAAGTTATGTTCTCCGGAGAAAACTTGCTGGAAAAATCAGAACAAGATATGCGTGAGATCCGTGGCAGGCGAATTGCGATGATTTTCCAGGAACCACAAAGTTCACTTAACCCGGTAATGACTATTGGTCAACAAATAAAAGAAGTCTTGCCCGATAGAAGAAATAAATCTGCCATTGAAATAAATAAAGATATTGTCGGCCTGCTGGATTCTGTTGGCATGTCAGATTCAGCCAGGCGAATTAAAGAATATCCTCATCAGCTCTCCGGCGGCATGAAACAACGGGCCATGATTGCCATGGCGCTTGCAAGTAAGCCAGATATATTAATTGCCGATGAACCGACCACGGCACTTGATGTCACTATCCAGTCCCAGATACTTAACTTGCTTGCCAGGCTGAAAAAAGAAAATAACATGTCCATCCTGCTAATTACGCACGATCTTGGTGTGGTTTCGCAAATGGCTGACCGGGTGCTGTTGATGTATGCCGGTGAGGCAGTCGAAGATGCAGACGCGGTAAACTTTTTTGTTGCTGCAAGACATCCTTATGCACAAAAATTATTTCAATCAATACCGGATAGATCAAAGCGAAAAAAAAAGTTGGACATTATTCCTGGTATGGTTCCAACTTATGCAGGAGATTATCAAGGTTGCCGATTTGCAGAACGTTGCGACAAGGCATGGGACTTATGTTTCCAGGAGAAGCCCCAGTGGCGTTCGCAGGATGAAAATGGTGTGCGATGCCATTTGTACAACGACACACTTGAACTGCAAGATACGTTAAATAAAAAAATAGAACAGGAATTTGTAACTACTGACGAAAAAGTAACCAGGGAAGAAATATTACTTGATGTAAAACAGTTAAAAGTTCATTTCCCGATCCATAAAGGCATTTTCCGCAGGGTAGTAGGGCATGTAAAAGCCGTGGACGGTATCTCCCTTAAAGTTGGTCGCGGCAGGACCGTCGCTATTGTTGGAGAATCGGGTTGTGGAAAAACAACAGCAGGTAAGGCGATTTTACAGCTCATCAAACCCACCTCGGGAGAGGTTATTTACGATGGTGCGAGCCTTACGAAAATGGCAGGAAACGAACTGAGACAGTTACGCAAAAATTTTCAAATAATTTTTCAGGATCCTTACGCCTCTCTTAATCCAAGAATGCTTGTGGGAGAAAGTATCGCAGAGGGTTTGCACGCGTTAAAGCTGGAAAGCTCAAAAGAGACGATACAAAAACGAGTTAAAAAAATACTGACCCAGGTGGGCATGCCAGAAGAAGCCTATGCACGTTACCCCCATGAGTTTTCAGGCGGTCAAAGGCAGCGTATCAGCATCGCCAGGGCGCTGGCCGTTAACCCTGAATTAATTGTTTGTGATGAACCAACCAGTGCCCTGGATGTGTCGGTGCAGGCACAAATTCTGAATTTACTAAATGATTTACAACGTGAACTATCTTTGAGCTACTTGTTTATCACCCATGATATTTCTGTCGTAGAATATCTTGCCCATGAAGTGGCGGTGATGTACCTGGGCAGGATAGTAGAGTTTGGCACGGCTGCGGATATTCTGGATAATGCCCTTCATCCTTATACCCAGGCGTTATTATCGGCTGTTCCTGTCATTTCTAGAATTGGTAATGCAGGTAATGCTGGTCATAAAGATGGCACGCAGTTTTTATTGGCTGGTGACATTCCCTCACCCAGCAACCCCCCAGCAGGCTGTCACTTTCATGTCCGTTGCCCACAGGCAACCGAAATATGCCGTCAACAATATCCCGGGCAGACCCGCGTCACCGGGTCACACACGGTATTTTGCCACTTGTTTGAGTCAGCCCCTGAGTTAACCGGGCAAAACTAGTGCCATTAAATTTAGTTCTGTTTTTAGCAGGCACGAAAAAACCTCAAGTAAACCCCTGCACACCTGAGTACACCTGGAATGGGCGTGTTAGCGTTACCGATTTTAATTACAAGTAACGATTAATCCAGGCTTAACTATTACGATGGCCCGGCCACGTTAAAACGTGCTTCTTCAGGAAGCGTTTCCAGGGCAGCTAAAAGCGCGTTTTCTGGATCTGTAACATAGCTATTTGACTTGTCCCAAACATAACCAGCCAGCACCGAGCAAATACGATCCTTAATAGCGGCAGGTTTATTTTTATAGAAAAATAACCACTGCAGCTCTCCCGTGTACCATGCCTTTACATATTGACGGAAGCAGTCCACTCCGCCTGACAGGTAGTCTGCATAATCTTTTTGAATATCCACACTTTCGTTATTTAGAAACTTTCCCACCACCTCCTGGGCTTTATATGCCGACTCAACAGCAAGGGTGACGCCGGATGAGAAAACAGGGTCAAGAAACTCGGTCGCGTTGCCCAAAAGAATATACCTGTCTCCGCAAAGTTTTTTAATGCCGATGGAATAACCTTCGATTTTTTTAGATGGCATCGTGAATTCCATTTTGGCCAGTCTCTTTTTCAAAGATGGCTCTTGTAAAAGCAGGCTTTTAAGTTTTGCATCATCATCTGCGCCAGCGGCCTGGTTAAACACCTCTGGTAATGCCACGACCCCTACCGAGGTAGTGCCATTTGAGAAGGGTATGACCCAAATCCATCCCCCCTGTGGCAAGGTCACGATCCATATGTATCCTTCGTCATAATCTGGCGGACGCAGGTCATTTTTTATATGGGTAAAAATCGATATACGATACTCAAGGTCTGAGGGAGTATTAAGATTAAGAAGTTTTGGTAAAACTCTTCCATAACCACTTCCGTCTAAAACAAACTTGGCCTTGATGCGCGCCTGTTTTTGGTCCCCGGTGTCTTGATAGCTAATGATGGCGCCATCATCTGTAAACTCAACGCCGGTTACCTCTTTTTTGTAGCGGATGTCTGCCCCTTTCTCCTGGGCAGCGTCAGCCAGGGCCTTGTCGAATTCGCTTCTCGGAACCTGGTAGGAGTAATCCCAGCCGCCATGACTGGTTTCGGCAAAATTAAACTGTTCTCTTGTTTCCCCGCGAAAGAAAACCGCACCCCCTTTTTTCATGAAGTTGCATTTTTCAATGGCTTTATGGAGACCCACTTTTTGGAGGATATCATTGCACCTGGGAAGCAACGATTCACCGATGACGAATCTTGGGAAAACTTCTTTTTCGAGTATCGTTACCCGTTTGCCTTGATTTAAAAGGCCCGCCGCCGCTACGGCGCCAGACGGACCTGCGCCTATGATTAGTACGTCAGTATCTTCCATCGATTGATGTCTCCTGTTGTAAAGTATTTTTTTTGGGTGAGCTACTATCTTAGGGGCGATCTTCCCTTCCCCCTAGACATTAGACAAATGTTATGCCCAAAAAAAAGGCCTATCAAGCGACATAAGTTAGCTAAACTCATCCCGCTATGACCAAATCCGGGTAAGATTGGTAACCAATGACTTTTATCAAAATTGGTTTTGCAGCAATGTGATGTCACAGGAAGATGTGACCCTGCCGCATATTTGTATTTAATGGTTCAGCAAATATTTATTATTGGCGGGATAATGTGGGCATTCTGTTAATCAGTAAATTTATACCGTCGGCGTCTGCCCTGGTTTGACCCATATTTCTAATTTTTGACCCAGTTGTAACTTTGAGCGCCTGCTAATTAGATTCCAGCTTGTGATTTGGCCAATGTAGACGCCGTATTTTACAGCAATGCCCCACAAGGTATCACCTTTGCGAACATTGTGAACGACAACAACAGTGCCTTTAGGCGGTGCCGCTTTTTTTCTGGTATACCTGACTGGCCTGGTAACATTACCGGCATAAGCTGTGATTGTCCGACTCGAGATTGGTATCAGAAGGTTACTACCCGCCCGGATGCGGTTACTACGGAGTCGATTTGCACGTTTGATAGATGAAACACCGACACCATATTTTCTGCCTATGGCGCTCAGGTTATCTCCCTGGCGGACATAATGCCGTCTCCACCTGATCCTGTCTTTATCCGGAAGTGTTTCCAGGACAGATTTTACGGCCTCTGCTTTGTCTGTGGGTACCAGCAAATGGAAAGGCCCTTGTGGTGCGGTAGCCCAACGTTTAAAGCCGGGGTTAATATCATATAAATCACCTAGCGCCATGTCAGCTTTTTTTGCGAGAATGCCCAGGTCAATTTGTGACCCGATGTCAACTTGTTTGAAGTAGGGCTGATTGGGAATTTGGTCAATTGTTATGCCAAATTTTTCTGGATCAGCAATGACATTTGCCAGGGCAATTAACTTGGGCACATAGTTGCGCGTCTCGGCCTTGAGGGTACGCAGGTCGGTGTAACCGTCATTGCGCCCCTTCTTGCGATTGTAGGCGCGCGCACGTCCGACGCGGCCTTCGCCAGCATTGTAAGCGGCCAGCGCCAGGGCCCAGTCACCATCAAATTCTTTATGTAGTTTGCCTAAATAATTCAGGGCTGCGTTGGTGGCCGCCATCACGTCCCGACGACCGTCATACCACCAGTTTCGTTCCAGGCCGTAAAGTTGACCGGTTGAAGGAATAAATTGCCACAAGCCGGAAGCGCGGGCGCGAGAATAGGCATGGGGTTTAAAGGCACTTTCAATGCCAGGCAAGAGGGCGATTTCCATCGGGTAACCCCGTTTCTCTACTTCCTCGACAATATAAAACAGGTACAGGCGGGCACGGGTTACTAAACGATTCATGTATTCCGGATTCCGGGCAAACCATTTTTCGTGACGTTCAATGTAGGGGCTATCCATGGGTGCCAGGGCATAACCGCTGCGCAGTCGATCCCAGAGGTCATCAAATTGCGGTGTTGCTTGTTCGCTATCGGCCCCTACCTCAGTCTCGGCAAGTGGATTATCAAGTGCCTGGGCCTGGATACGGGTATTGGCAGGTAAGGTACTTATCTCTATGCCGTCAGGTAATTTCTCAGTTTCCTGGGTTTTATCACCGAGAGAGGCGCAGCTAGACAGCAATGGCAGCAAAAACAGGATAGCAAATCCTAAAAAAATACGTGTATGGGTCCGTTTTGAGCCAGATAATCCTACGGCTGAAGTTACCGCGGATGATCTTGCGGCAGATAAATAAGAGGCCTGCATAGTTTTATTTTTCCTTTTTCTTACAACTAAATACTAGAAATAACTCGAAACTTCGTCAACCTTAAATGTCACTAAAAGTCGTCCTTCCATCGGCGAATTGCCGCAAATACTGCAACATCTGAAACCAGCTGTTGTTTGCTATAAACCTCGGCGGCATTAATAACAGATTTTTCGTGAATTCGTAAGAATGGGTTTATCTGCTTTTCCAGTGCAATGTTCGACGGTAAACTTGGCTTAAAATGTGCTCTTTTTGCTCGGGTTGTAGTGATCAGCTCACTAATGTGCTTATTTTCAGGTTCAACAGCCTGGGCAAACTCTAGATTAGCCAATGTGTATTCGTGGGCGCAGTATACACGGGTTTTATCTGGTAATTCCGCAAATTTTGCCAGTGATTTCGCCATTTGTTCGGCTGTCCCTTCAAACAAGCGACCACAGCCGCCTGAAAACAGGGTATCGCCACAGAACAGCATGTCCTGACCAAAATAGGCGATATGGCCACTGGTGTGTCCCGGCACTGATAACACCTGTAAGGTCAGGTCCAGCGTCGGGAAATCAACGTGATCACCTCCATTTAACGGTTTATTGACCGCCGTTATGTTCTCTGTCGCGGGGCCATAAACCGGAATCTGATATTGCCTGGCGATCTCTGCAGCACCGCTAACGTGGTCATAATGGTGATGGGTGCAGAGTATGGCTATCGGTTTGAGGTTTGAGGATGTCAGTTGTTTTAAGACAGGTGTTTCGTCACCCGGATCAACAATAACAACCTCTCTGTTCTGGCCACAAATAAGCCATATGTAGTTGTCCTCAAAGGCCTCAACGTGTAAAACTTCAATCATGTACGCAAGTGTCCAAGTCTAGACGTGTGGTGTCAATGAAACAGGAACAGCCCTATAAAAATTCCGGCAAGCCTGCCATAGCGGATGCTTATGGTTTGCGACGCCGACTGGTTTGCTGGTTTGATCAACCGCTGGGGCGTTTGTTGCAGGCTGCGATAACCAGCCATTTAAATGCGGTCCTGCCATCGTTATTCGGGAATACTATTCTGCAGCTTGGCCGTATTGGCCACATGCCACTAATGGATGAGTCGGTTGCACCAACTTCGATACTGCTCGATATTGATCCACTGAATACTACTAGCAATGCTGTAAGCGCCCAGTCTCATGAGTTACCCTTTGATGCCAGAAGTATCGATATTGCCATATTGCCCCATACACTGGATTTTGCAGATGATCCCCACAGGATTTTACGTGAAATTGATCGGGTACTGAGCCCCGACGGACATGTGGTGATTGTTGGTTTTAATCCCTATAGTTTTTGGGGCCTGCGCCATCTTTTTTCACGTAAGCATAAACAGGTTCCCTGGAACGCCAGGTATTTTAGCACCACAAGAATAAAAGACTGGATGTCATTGTTAAGTTATGAGATCCAGAGCACACAGCCTTTATTTTATCGACCACCTTTGAAGAACCAGAAACTTATGCAGCGACTTTTCTTTCTTGAAAAACTGGGCGGTCGAATGTGGCCGCAGGTCGCTGCCGTTTACGTCATCGTGGCAAAAAAACAAATGTTGACTATGACGCCAATTCAAACAGGCTGGAAATCCCGCAAGAATTTTATCCATGGCCTGACAGAACCTGCGGCCAAAGTTATCCATCCCCGGGTACCACAGTGGCGATTGCATCGTGACAGCCAGGGTTAGGATTTACACAGACGGCGCCTGTCGGGGCAATCCTGGTCCCGGGGGTTGGGGTGCAATTTTGTATTATGGCGATCATGAAAAAGAACTGTATGGTGGTGAGAACCCGACAACCAACAACAGGATGGAATTGATGGCCGCTATCAAGGCCCTGGAAAAACTAACAAAAGATTGTGAAGTGGATTTAACCACCGATTCACAATATGTGCGCAAAGGGATCACTGAATGGATGATAAACTGGAAACGTAATGGATGGCGAACTGCCAACAAAAAATCTGTTAAAAATGCTGATTTATGGCAACGGCTTGATGAAGCAACGCGTTTACATAAAGTTAACTGGCACTGGGTAAAAGGCCATAGTGGCCACCCGGATAACGAACGTGCTGACTTGTTGGCAAATCGCGGCATCGACGAAGCCGCTGCCTAATGTATTGCCATAACAATATAGAGTGGAGGACTTAGAGTTTGCGGCAAATAGTACTTGATACTGAAACCACGGGACTTGAGCCGTCTAACGGCCATCGAATTATTGAAATTGGTTGTGTCGAACTGGTAAATCGCCGTTTAACCGGAAACAATTACCAGCAGTACATCCAGCCTGATCGTGACAGTGACCCTGGGGCACTGGAAGTCCATGGTATTACCAGCAAATTCCTGGCAGATAAACCACGTTTTGAAAATATTGCCGGTGATTTTTTTGAATATGTAAAAGGCGCCGAGCTAATCATTCATAATGCACCGTTTGATACCGGGTTTATAAAGGCAGAATTTAATCGTTTAAAAAAATCTGAATTTTCAGAACTTGCAGATATTTGCAAGATTACCGATACATTAAAGATGGCGCGAACAATGCATCCCGGCCAAAAAAATAACCTGGATGCATTGTGCAAACGATACGAAATAGATAATAGCCAGCGAACCCTGCATGGCGCCTTACTTGATGCGGAAATACTGGCCGATGTTTATCTTGCGATGACAGGCGGCCAAACGGGTTTGTTTGAAGATCGCATGGGACAAAGTAAAAGCGATCCTGCATCTGCAGCAATCAGGCGATTATCCACAGAGCGACCCTCGCTGAAAGTGATACAACCAACAGAGAAAGAAAGTGCTGAACATAATATGTGGCTGGATAAACTGGAAAAAGCCAGCGATGGCAACTGCCTGTGGAAAAAAATGAATTTGTAACTTGTAAGTCAGGCAATCCTTCTTTCACATACCCCGTATAAAAACGTAAATGCAATAGACTCCTGTAGCATGTTGTGGGCGGTACTTATTTAAATAATATAACTAATAACAAAGGGCATTGGAAAACATCAGTAACTACATGAATTTATAAGGCATGAAATGCTTAATAGCTTCCTATAAACCTAATTTATGGATTTATGCTACAATTGTCACTACAAATCCTGATTACTTTATATATTGTGTTTTTGTCGCATCTGGGGGGGTGTACCGACAAAACAAATGCAATATATCTATCAGGCTGTGATGCTGGGTAGTTTATTATCGGTTTGTTTATTAAAAGGGGCAATCAGTCAAGTTATAACACGTAA
>CAJVXY010000017.1 GCA_913009895.1 uncultured Acidiferrobacteraceae bacterium
CATACGGTTTCATTAATGCGACCGCTGACGAGCTCAAGGTCAGACCCTTAAAACCGTTTAAAAAGAAAAAGAAATAGCAAAGTAAAGTAAAAAAGAGAAGAGGGGCGGCATGTGCCGCCCTTTTTTTTATAAATTGTGAGTGATTTTAAGCTGAAAACTCTAATTGCCTTTCAGTGGCGGATCAATTTACACTGACTCTTTTGGTTGCCAAAAATTGTTATGCAGCATCCTATTAGAGATATTCTAAAAAAATATCATGCCTCGACTGAGGACCATGAGAAAGACAAGATAATATTATCATTGCTCGATGAGCTATATACAAGCAACGAAATACCTGATTTTGCTTTCCGGGTTACACAGGAAATAATCAAGCTTGACCATGGTGTTGGAATAAATTCACAAATTATAAAAAAAATTGTTTCAATACTATTTTGTGAAGACAAAAATGTGCATGTAATGTATCCAGCAGATATCTTGCTAGCACTAGATCGGGAAACTGTTTTTAGTTGCATAAAAGAACATGAAGAACAGCACGGGCCATCAAAAAATATTCGAAGCCAAGCAACAGTAAGGTTCGTTAAAACCATGTTTGGCGATGGGAGTGCAATTGACGAGACAATCTATACATTTTCTAAGTTATTGGATAAAGACAAATATCAAATAGATATCTGGTATGCATTGATCTCTTTATCGCATTATAAAAGCGTAGATATTATGGATCTATTTGATAGAGCGATGAATACAAAAAACATTATTCACACGCTTGGAAAAGAGCCAGTTAAGTTTAGGCACTATATAGCCCATCAGGACATAGACCATAAAGTAGTAAATACTATGAAAAAGTATTTTATTCTTCCATATTCAGATTCTGGCACGAAGTGTTTTGTGCCAAGAGTATATTTTCCATTTGAGTTTAGAAATTATCCTGGTTGGGGGGATATTAAAGCTATCCAGAAAATGTATTTTATCGATATCAAATCCAAACATAACAAGAAATTAGAAGAATCAATCAGGGAAAGTGCACTGAGTTATTGGGGTTTGTGGGGGCAAGATATTAGTTTGCAGGAACTATTTTATATTTGGATTGAAAACCCACAGATTGTAAGAGGCCCGTTAGGAGTATATTAAATAACCGAATAGAACCAATAACATCAAAGTAATTTGATTTGTTTCATAGTCGCGCCCATCTCGGCTGGTGAATGGGTAGTCGCCACGCCGGCTTTTTCCAGGGCGGCAAATTTTTCTGCGGCGGTGCCTTTACCACCGGCGATAATGGCGCCCGCATGGCCCATGCGTTTACCCTTGGGGGCCGTGACGCCGGCGATGTAGGCCACCACCGGTTTGCTGACTTCACTTTGAATAAATTCCGCTGCTTCTTCTTCTGCACTGCCGCCAATTTCGCCGACCATTAATATGGCCTCGGTCTGCTCATCTTTTTCAAACAGTTCCAGGCAATCAATGAAATTCATACCGGGTATGGGATCCCCGCCAATACCAATGCAGGTACTCTGGCCAAAACCAATATCGGTGGTTTGTTTGACGGCTTCATAGGTGAGGGTACCGGAACGGGAGACCACGCCCACCTTACCGGCCTGGTGAATCTCGCCGGGCATAATACCGATCTTGCATTGGCCCGGTGTAATGATGCCCGGGCAATTGGGGCCAATTAAACGGGCGCCGTTTGCTTTCACCACCAGTCGCGCCTGCAACATATCCAGGGTCGGTACACCTTCGGTAATACAAACGATTAATTCAATGCCCGCATCGGCCGCTTCCAGGATGGCGTCTTTACAAAAAGGGGCGGGCACGTAAATCACAGTGACATTGGCTCGGGTTTCATCTACGGCCTGTTGCACGGTATTGAAAACCGGTAAGTCCAAATGAGTATTGCCACCCTTACCGGGCGTGACACCACCCACCATATTGGTGCCGTAAGCAATGGCCTGCCCGGAATGAAACGTGCCTTGTTTGCCGGTAAAACCCTGGCAAATCAGGCGCGTGTTTTTATCGACTAATACACTCATGCCACAAATACACTCAATATTATTAGACTCACTTGCTTTTTAGTCCGGCTGCAGTCACCACATCTTTGGCGGCCTGGTCGAGGCCCTTGGCCGTGGTCAGTTTCAAGCCACTTTTGTCCAGGATCGCCAGGCCTTCATCCGCATGGTTACCTTCCAGGCGCACCACCACCGGCACTTCAATACCGACTTCGGCAACCGCGCCGACAATGCCCTCGGCAATCATGTCGCAACGAACAATGCCACCGAAAATATTCACTAACACGGCTTTCACATTTTTATCAGAAAGTATGATCTTGAATGCCTCGGCGACCCGTTCTTTATCGGCGGTGCCACCGACATCAAGAAAATTGGCCGGGTTACCGCCGTGTAATTTAATTAAATCCATGGTCGCCATGGCCAGGCCGGCACCATTGACCATGCAACCAATATTCCCTTCCAGTGACACATAACTTAAATCCCATTCCCCTGCTTTCACTTCGCGCGGATCTTCCTGGGTAATGTCACGCAAGGCCTGCAAATCTTTATGGCGATACAGGGCATTGTCATCAATATTAATTTTTGCATCGAGACACAAAAGATCACCGGCTTTGGTAACCACCAATGGATTCACTTCAATGAGGCTTAAATCTTTTTCGATAAATAATTTGGCTAAACAATTAAGTAAGTAAGCCAGCTGCTTGAACTGATCGTCCTTGAGCCCGAGACCAAATGCCAACTGCCGGGCCTGAAATGGCTGGATCCCGGTCAATGGATTGATTGATACCTTAAGAATTTTTTCCGGGTTTTTGTCGGCAACCTTTTCGATCTCAACCCCGCCTTCGGTCGAGGCCATAAACACAATGCGCTGTTGCGCGCGATCAATCACCGCACCCAGGTAAAGTTCGCGTTTGATGTCACAAGGTTTTTCAATCAAGACCTGATCAATAGGTTGGCCCTGGGCATCGGTCTGGATGGTCACCAGTCGTTGGCCAAGCATGTTGCTGACGGCTTCCCTGGCATCTTTTTTATTATCAACAATTTTGACGCCACCGGCCTTGCCCCGACCACCGGCATGGACCTGGGCCTTGATCACCCAACGATCACCACCCAGTTTTTTTAAGGCGCTATCAACCTGGTCCAGTTGGCTGACGACCTGGTTGTCAGGCACAGTCAAGCCATAGTCTTTAAATAAGGCCTTGGATTGAAACTCGTGTAAATTCATATTGTTTTGTTGTGTTGCTCCCTGGGAGCATAGCGATCACGGGCCTGTGATTTAATCAACTCATGGCTGAATGGCACTGACTTAAGCCTAATATCTGGTTTAAACATGGTTTCCCGTAGGTTGGACTTCGTCCCTCAGTCCAACCTACACAAAAGACTTATTGGGCTTAAGTCAGCGCCATTAAACTCATAGCCCAGTATATTCATAAAAGTAGCAATGTAACAGCCGTTAGGAACAATACGACTACCGTAACGTATACATTATATGTGCAGTGTTTTTTTATAGTTTTATCGGCGGCATTGGGCAGTCGAGTACATCTGAAAATGCGCGAAAAAGCTCGACTTCCACGGGGGAAATTATCTGATCATGGCCAATGCTGGCAACACATGCCTTTAAAAATTGCGGTTTGACCAGGGGTTTTAGCATGGCCAGTTTTTTCAGGGCCCGGTCCATTACTGCCAGACTGATTTCTTTTCTTGCCAACAATTCCAGCCCGGTAAAGTCCAGTGTTTTTGCAGCGGCATTAAAAGCGCCTTTTGCTTCATTTTCATTTTTATTACCGGCATGCGCCAATACCGAAAGTACAAGGACAGTTTCTTTTTTCAACTGCTTGAGTTTCGAGTAACGTGCTTTTGTGCGCGTCAGTTTAAAAAATTGTCCATCAAGATGGTTAAATAATATTTTCTGGAGCGACCATTCCATCAGGTCAACCTTGTCGTCCATTTTAATCAACGCAACCAGGTTTGCTCTGAAAATTTTGTACTGGTTAAGTGACAACTGTTTCAATGCTGGTATCGCTATATCGATAAGTGGCAGTCGATGTTCAATTTTCAGTTTTTCCATCTCTGAAATTAATTTTTGCGTTAACACAAAAACATCTGGATCGGCTTTATCCTGCAAGTATTGCAACTGTTGCCCACGCACTTCCTGTCCTTTATCAAGCACCATGGAATAAACAATTGCCCTGGCGCCATAGGGTTCGCTGGCGGCCGCTAAAACAACCGCAGGCATTTCTGCTATCAGGGAATGGGCATGGTTTATTGTTTCCTGGCTGGGATTGCCGATTTGATCGATGACTTTGGCCACGTCAGCAATGGCTGCCCCGGCAAGTATGGTTGTCATTTTGTTGGCAAGCTCTTCCCGGCTCATGGCGGCTTTTTTACTGGCCTGCTCTTCACCCTGCCGATTTGATTGCCGGTCAGTTTTATCTTCAGTATCAAACTTGCCATCCCAATGAGGGTCAATGCGCTTAATGCGTTTGGCCAATGGCGGGTGGGTGGCGGAGAGTGATGACATGAAACCGGAAATGCCCTGGGCAAAAAAAGCATGACTGACTTCGGGCGCACCGGGGTTTTTTATTTTTGAACCAAACTCCAGACCACCGATTCTTTTTAAGGCACCGGCAATGCCGTCCGGGTTACGGGTAAACTGGACTGCAGAGGCATCCGCCAGGTATTCCCGCTGCCGACTCACCGCGGCCTTGATCAGGCCACCGAAAAACGTACCGGCAAAACCGAGCACCATCAAGCCAATCGCCAGCGCTATAATTCCGCCCGCGCCTTTGCCGCTACTCCGTCCACGACCCGAAAAAGAAGCAGAATACAAAATATAGTAGCCAATAATACCGATAATCAGGATACCGTTAAGAATGCCCATTAAACGAATATTAAGTCGCATATCGCCATTAAATATATGACTGAACTCGTGGGCAATGACGCCTTGCAACTGATCACGGCTCAAATGATCAATGGTCCCCTGGGTAACACCGATAACTGCATCCCGTGGCGTAAAACCGGCCGCAAAGGCATTGATGCCTTCTTCACCTGTAAGTAAATAAACCGGTGGTGCTGGTGTACCGGAAGCGATGGCCATTTCCTGGACTACGTTGAGCAGCTTTCGTTGCTTCAGGTCATTGGTGTCCTGGGGAATCAGTTGACCACCCAGAGATTCCGCAACCGCCTTACCACCGGCCGACAAGGTCATAATCTTGTAGAGGCTGCCCACCAATATCACGACACCGACACCGACACCGATAGTGGCAAATGTCTGCCAATCCATTTGCTGGAGTAAATCTCCGCCTTCTTGCGCTTGCTGACTATTGATATAACCGAACACCACCATGACCAGGAGATTGGTCATAATTATCAAGGTGATTACCGCCAGGCTAAACAGGAGCACAAGCTGGAACGTGTTTTTACGAACACGGTCTTGTGATTCAAAAAAATTCATTTAAACACCAGGAATATTTTTTGCTACTTGTTATTAAAATGAAACCTTTGGTGCGGCCTGGATGGCAACAGTATCTTCAAATTCCAGCAAGGTAGCATCTTTCCCGTGACCAAAACCCTTTGCAAAATAGACAGGCGGAAATGTTTGTTTAAAAGTATTGTAGGCCATGACTGCATCATTAAAGGCCTGGCGAGCGAAAGAGACTTTGTTTTCAGTTGATGTAAGTTCTTCGCTTAGCTGCATCATGTTCTGGTTGGCCTTAAGATCCGGGTAGGCTTCCATCACCATGTTAAAATTCATCAAGGCACCGGCAAGTTTGCCTTCGGCACCGCTCAATCCTTTTATGGCATCGGCATTACCGGGATCAGATGCCGCGTTTGACAACATACTTTGTGCCGCGTTGCGTGCCTCAACCACCGCTTGCAGAGTTTCACGTTCGTGTTTGATGTATCCCTTTGCGGTCTCAATAAGATTTGGAATCAGGTCGTATCGTCGTTTTAATTGCACCTCAATTTGTGCGAAGGCATTTTTGTAGCGATTCTTAAGCGTTACAAGTTTATTAAAAATCCCGATTACGTAAAAAATGATAATCGCAGCAATAACCAGAAGAACTATTATTGTAGTGCCCATGTGATTCGCCTTTATTGAATGGTTGAACTGACTGGATGGGGCCATTTTATACCGTAAACAAGGAAAGCGGGCAAATTTAATAAATATGAAAATGTCATATTTCCCTGCCACGGCTACCTGCCCGGGATAAAAAAACAGAGCCCATCATAACCGGGCTCTGTTCCTGCCGGGGTCATCTTCATGTCCCGCGGGTTCTTTTTTCAGCTTAATTTTCAGGCTTTACCAGCTTTACCTTTTTTGCCTTTTTTACCTTTTTTGCCAGTTTTTCCTTTTTTACCTGCTTTGCCCGTTGTACCAACATCATGACAGGTATCACTACGCTGAACTTTCGCATGCTGTTCGTTTTTTGCCAGTGGCTGACCATGCATTGTATTTGTGTTTCGATGGGTGGGCTGACCGTGCATGGTATTCTGGTTGGTTTGACCCATCATGCTGGTATTCTGGGTATAACCCATGTGTCCTTGATCCTGGGCAAAGGCGATAGTTCCCATAGTCAAACCCAGGCCAGCGATAACACCAACGATTGCGGTTAACAGTGTTTTGCCTTTCATAATAATTCTCCTGTTGATTGATTAATATTTTGTCTTACGGTTGGTATTAGAGCAGTTATATGTAACTGGCAAATAACTGAAACAGGCATTTTTGTAACAAAAACTGTCTCCATGGGGTACTGTTACAATATGTTACAAATTAATGCTGCCCCGCTTTATTTAAGTCTGTAGAACAGAAAATATGAACAGGTTGAAACAATGAGTAGCAAATCACGCAAGGATCACGTCCTGGTCGTAGATGATGATGCCGAGATTCGCCAGTTGTTAAAAGCGTACCTGGAGACCCATGGTCTTCGTGCCAGCACGGCCGCTGATGGCAAAGCGATGTGGGATGCGCTTGACAAAACAACGATTGACCTGGTCGTACTGGACCTGATGTTGCCCGGCGAAAGTGGCCTCAGCCTGTGTCGAAAACTTTGTGCCGACTCACATACCCCGGTCATAATGCTAACCGCGCTTGGCGAGGAAACCGACAGAATCGTGGGCCTGGAAATGGGTGCCGACGATTACCTGGCCAAACCCTTCAACCCACGTGAATTGCTGGCACGTATCCACAGTGTCTTGCGCCGTGCCCGTGCCTTGCCGGACTCAGGCGACCAAATCAAACAACAAGGTCGATTACATTTCGCCAGCTGGACACTTGATACCGTTGCCCGGCACCTGATTTCAGCCGATGATGTTGTGGTGCCGCTCAGTGGCGGTGAATATCGACTGCTCACTGTTTTTCTGGATCGTCCCAATCGGGTGCTCAGCCGTGACCAGCTACTTGAACTGGTCAGCGGCAAGGAAGCGTCGCCATATGACCGTAGTATTGATGTCCAGGTTGGTCGCCTGCGCAAACGACTTGGCGACGACAGCCGCGAGCCACGGTTAATCAAAACTGTTCGCAGTGCCGGTTATGTATTCACCGAAAAAGTCCGGGTGGAGGAATGATGCGACTCTTGCCCAACTCCCTGTTCGGCCGACTGGCACTGATTTTATTATCGGGCCTGATCCTGGCGCAGTTGGCGGGCACCGCACTTGAGTTTCGTGATCGTGGACAGCGCATGTTCCAGGCCAGTGGTTTGTACAGTGCGGAACGTATCGCCGCAATAGTTCGTTTACTGGATGATGTTAATATCACCGAACGCGAGCGGCTGGTGTCGATACTCAATATACCAACCCCGCGCGTTTCATTAACAACACCTGCCTGGTCGACACCGGTAAAAAAGATCGAGAACTGGCCAACGGTAGAGTTTCGTAAACGCCTGGCGCGGCAACTGGGTCAACGTTATACCCTGCGCGTAGCTGTCAGTGATAAACCGGCTTCAGACACCATGAGTGGCATGCATACATTCGGAGACCATGGCGGTGGCCACATGAAAAGCATGAGCATGGCAACACCTGATGCACTGGTATTTTTTGCCCAGGTGAAATTGACTGATGGTAGCTGGGTAACTTTTGAAAATCGGATTGCTGAAGAAATTTTTGCGGATTCTTCCATTCTACTGCTGACACTGGCGATTCTTCTGGTGACGGTACTTTTTGTTTCACTACTGGCAGTTCGCCTGGTAACCCGGCCATTGACCATGCTGGCACTGGCTGCCGACAAACTGGGCAGTGACATAAACCAGCCGCCATTGCCAGAGACCGGCCCGGTGGAAACACGCCATGCAGCCCATGCGTTTAACGCCATGCAACTTCGCTTACAGCGCTTCATTGAGGATCGCACGCGATTGCTATCGGCAATCTCCCATGATCTTAAAACGCCGATCACACGCATGCGCCTGCGCGCGGAAATGCTCAACGATCCCGAACAGCGCACCAGTTTCATAGACAATCTGGATGAAATGCAGGCAATTGCGTCCGAGACCCTGGATTTTCTGCGCGCTGATGATAGTCGTGAATCACTACAAGCAATAGATGTGTGTGTATTACTGGAAACAATAAAAGATGATGGCGCAGAACTGGGGCAGGACATCAAGATCGACAGCTGCCAGTTGAACCCTTTTCGGGCGCGTCCGTTAGCATTAAAACGTTGCATTGTTAACCTGGTTGATAACGCTATCAAATACGGTGGCAGCGCCCGGATTTCAGCCAGTGAAAACGAGGAAACAATGATCATAACTGTGTCTGATACCGGACCGGGCATACCAGAACAAAAACTGGATACGGTATTTGAGCCGTTTTACAGGCTGGAGTCATCGCGCAGCAGGGAAACCGGCGGTACCGGTCTGGGCCTGAGCATTGCCCGGAATATCGCCTTGTCCCATGGCGGGGATTTACGACTGGGCAATATCTCCCCTGGTGGGCTCAAGGCCACCCTGACCTTGCCCCGTAGACCCGTGTAGTCTCCAGCATATACCTCGTTTTTTCTTTTACGGGTCTGGATAGAAACATAAATTGGCCCTAAATACCGTCCTTGATTGTGTAGTACGATTCTATTTCTCTGGTAAACTTTACCCCGTGTTTCATAATCCATAGAATTACTGTTATGACAAAAAAACGACTCTACCTACCCGCCATTATTGGCTTTGTACTGATTGTGCTATCCATACTAGCCGCAATGTCAGGTCCCATAGGCAGCCGTATTGGTTGGTGGGATTTCGATTACGCAGTGGCAATTGCAAAATGGTCAGCTTACGTCGCAATGTTTGGCGCACTACTGTGTTTTTCCGGGTTAATTTTTGCCCGCCCCGGCAGCAACCACCGGGGTTTTATTATCAGCCTGTTAGGCATAATTTTATTCGTACCCATGCTGCTGTTTCTGCAATCATGGAAAGAGGCCAAACTAACGTCGCCCCCGATCCAGGACATTACAACGACCACAGAAAACCTGCCGACATTCTGGTATGCACCCAATTCCCGGGATTACGGTGGCGATGTGATCGCGGCATTACAGGAAGAATTTTATCCGGATATCAAACCCTTAATTTTGCCTGTTTCCATGGACAAGGCCTTTGACCTGTCTGTTGAACTGATCAACGATTATGGTTGGCAACTTTGGGCCCCAAGCCGCGATGAGATGCACATTGAAGCAACTCAAAAAACATTCTGGTTTGGCTTCAGCGATGATGTGGTTATTCATATTACGAAAATTGATCAAAACAACAGCCGAATCGACATGCGCTCTTCTTCCCGTTTTGGCGGGGGTGGTGATGGTGGCACCAATGCAAACCGGATACGAATGTTTTTTAGTGATCTAAAGGAGCGCAGCCAACAGTAAAGGACACTGCTCCGGGCAATCTTTTACGGCACCTGAATTCTGGTTATTTCTTGATGTTGGGCATGTGTATGGCACGATTATCCACTGCCAGGGCTGCCTCGTGAAAAACTTCTGATAGTGTTGGATGGGCAAACATGGTCATGGCCAGGTCTTCACTACTGGCGCCAAACTCCATGGCAATCACTGCCTGGCCTATAAGCTCGGAACACCTGGCGCCAATCATGTGAACACCGAGCACACGATCGGTTTTAGCATCGGCCAGGACCTTGATCATTCCGCCAGTTTCACCCGCTGCCTTGGCGCGACCGCTGGCCATAAAAGGAAAACTGCCACTTTTAAAGCTAGTACCAGCCGCCTTGAGTTGTTGCTCTGATTTTCCGGCCCAGGCTATTTCCGGGTGGGTATAGATCACAGACGGAATAGTTTCATAATTCACCCGGCCGGACTGACCTGCAATAATTTCGGCAACCATCACACCTTCTTCCATGCCTTTGTGGGCCAGCATGGGGCCACGCACGACATCGCCTATAGCGTAAATATTATGCTGGCCGGTATAACAATGTTCATCAACTTCAATAAAACCACGGGTGTTTACGATTAAGTCCGTTGATTCGCTAAATAAACCGGTCGAGTTAGGTTTGCGACCCACCGCCACAATTAATTTATCAAAAGTGTCAGTTTGTTTGCCTTTCGTTGTTTCAAAGGCGACACTCACCAGTTCACCAGAATTTTTTGCAGATAATACTTTAGCGCCCATTTTAATATCGAGGCCTTGTTTTTTTAGTGCCCGTAACGCCTCGCGACTAATCTGGCTATCGGCCATGGGTAAAAATTCTTCCATGGCCTCGAGTATGACTACTTCGGCGCCGAGCCTGTGCCATACTGAACCCAGCTCGAGACCAATGACGCCGGCGCCAATAATGCCCAGTCGTTTGGGCACTTCATGAAAACTCAAGGCGCCAGCAGAATCGACAATGGCCTTGTTATCAACCGGTGCAATTCCTAGCTCCACTGGTTTTGAGCCTGGCGCTAAAATAATATTTTTTGCGCCAATATTTAATTTATTACCATTCTTTTTCCCATCGGTCACTTCGACAGTATTTTTGTTTTTTAAAAATCCATGGCCATTAATAGAGGTAACGCCATTGGACTTGAATAAACCGGCTACGCCCCGGTTTAACTCTGTAACAATTTTATTTTTACGTGCCATCATGGCTGCAAGATCAAGGGTGACGTTATCAATCTCTATGCCATGTTTTTCCAGGCCCGTCCTGGCATCTAGAAATCTCTCAGATGATTCCAGTAAAGCCTTGGAAGGGATGCAGCCGACATTCAGGCAGGTACCGCCCAGCGCCGGTTGTTGTTTATCGTTTAACCAGTCATCCACACAAGCTGTTTTAAGGCCCAGCTGGGCGCACCGGATCGCGGCAACATAACCTGCGGGTCCGGCACCAATTACAATGACATCATAATTTGTCATAATGGAATTATATTATTTGTTTATATATCAAGTAACAATCGATCAGGATCTTCCAGGGAGTCCTTGATATGGACAAGAAATTGCACCGCGCCCTGGCCGTCGACAATACGATGATCATAAGACAAGGCCACATACATCATGGGTCGAATGACAATTTCACCTTCCACGACAACGGGTTTGTCCTCGATCTTGTGCATGCCCAATATTGCGCTTTGTGGCGGGTTCAGGATAGGAGTGGACAACATGGAACCAAAAACACCGCCATTGGTAATCGTGAAAGTACCACCGGTTATTTCCTCAATGCTTAATGAGCCATCTTTTGCCTTGTTGGCGTAATCAACAATTTGCGACTCAATACCGGCCATGGTTTGAACATCTGCGTTACGTAAAATCGGAACCACCAAACCCCGGGGCGAACCCACTGCAATGCCAATATCAAAATATCCATGGTAAATAATATCGTGGCCATCGATTGATGCATTGATTTCAGGATAGTGTCTCAATGCCTCTGTGACTGCCTTGACAAAAAATGACATAAAACCAAGTCGTACGCCGTGCTCTTTTTCAAATGCTGCTTTATATTTTTTTCGCAGCATCATTACTGGCTGCATATTAATTTCATTGAAGGTAGTCAGGATTGCTGCAGTTTGCTGGGCCGCTACTAAACGTTCGGCAACTTTAGCGCGCAGGCGCGACATGGCCACCCGTTTTTCCGGACGGCCGTTAACACTGGCACCAGTTACTGAAGTACCGGCCGGTTTGGACACAGGTACAGGTGCTGGCTTAGCTGCATCTGTATTTTTCGTTTCCAGGTACCTCAACACGTCTTCTTTTAATATCCGACCGCCTTTGCCTGAACCGGTGACCAGTTTGTCCGTTATGCCATTTTCCTGCATCATTTTATATGCCGAGGGATTGATAGTTGGCACTGCCGTTTCAGTTTTAGTGGCGGTTTTATTTTTTGATTGTCTTGTTGTCTTTTTATTATTGCCATTTTTATTTCCGGCTTTTTTGACCAGTTTAGTCCGGGATTTATTTTGGGATTTATTTTTAGTATCATCATGAGTATCATTAAGGCGCGCCAGTAACTGGCCAGAAACAACGGTGGCACCGTCCTGTTCAAATATTTCTTCCAGCACGCCATCAACGGGTGCCGGTATTTCAAAAACAACTTTGTCGGTTTCTACATCTGCCAACACATCTCCACGACTCACTGCTTCACCGGCCAGTTTGTGCCAGGCAACCAGTGTGCCATCAACAATTGATTCTGGAAAAACAGGAACGGTAATCTCCAATGACATACATTATCCTTTTATTAGTATCTGCCTGTATCTTACCCCTTGACCTTATTTTAGCTCAACCATTTATGGTTTAATTGGTACTGTACTGGGACTGCCCAGAGCCGTATCGAGCAAATCCCGTAACTGTTGCTTATGCAACGAGTTATTACCCACTGCCGTTGCCGCTGATAGTGGCCGGCCAGCATATTCCAGATAATTATTGTCGCCAATCTCCGCACGCATGTGATGTTGACTGGTATACCAGGCGCCCTGATTTTTTGGCTCTTCCTGTACCCATATAAATTTATCAGCGTTGGCATACCGTTTAATTTCCTGCTGCAATAAGTCGCCCGGGAAAGGATAAAGTTGCTCAATACGCACTATGGCCACATCGTCGCGTTTTTCTTGCTGGCATTTACCTAATATATCAAAATAAATTTTACCGCTACAAAATAATACTCGATTTATTTTAGAATCATTTTTCCTGTCCTGGTGGCCAATCAGTTTCTGGAATCCACCATTGGTGAATTCTGACGGAGAACTGACGGCAAGTTTGTGCCTTAACAGGCTTTTTGGTGTCATCACGATCAAGGGTTTACGAAATTGCTGTTTCATTTGTCGGCGCAACAAATGGAATATTTGGGCAGGGGTTGTTGGTACACAAACTTGCATGTTCTGTTCGGCGCAAAGTTGCATATATCGCTCCAGCCTGGCGGAGCTGTGTTCCGGCCCCTGGCCTTCATATCCATGGGGCAGGAACATAACCAGGCCACACATACGGCCCCATTTTTGCTCACCCGCACTAATGAACTGGTCTATTACTACCTGGGCGTTATTGGCAAAATCCCCAAACTGCGCTTCCCAGATTGTTAAGGTATCCGGATCCGAAATGGCGTAACCATATTCAAATGCCAGTACTGCCTCTTCCGAAAGCAAAGAATTAATCACCAGGAAACTGGCATTGGTATTTTTTAAATTACGTAATGGCACATAAGAGCTGCCATCTACCTGGTTGTAGAGCACTGCATGCCTGTGAAAAAAAGTGCCACGGCCACTATCCTGCCCAGACAAGCGCACATCATAACCTTCTGCTAACAAACTTGCATAAGCCATAATTTCAGCATAGCCCCAGTCTACGGGCTTTTCACCTCCGGTCATGCTGCTGCGACTGGCAAAAATTTTCGCCACACTATGGTGTAGCTCAAAACCCTCAGGCAACTTTGATAACTGGGCACTTAAGTCTTTTATCAGCGCCTGGGGTATTGTTGTATCAACCTCACCGTCAGGTTGTTTGCCTTTGTATTTTTTCCAGTCTGCCGCATTGGGGTAAACGGTATCATCTTTCATCAGGCTGGGAGCGATCACGTCTCCTGCATCCAGGGACTGATAATATTTTTCTAATAGTATTTTTGCGCTGTCACTACTGATTACGCCATCGTTAAACAGTTTCTCGGCATACAGCTCACGTGTCGTCTTTTTTTGTTTAATCTTTTTATACATCATGGGTTGCGTGGCCATCGGCTCATCTGCTTCGCTATGGCCATGGCGTCGATAACACACCAAATCAATTACCACATCTTTACGAAATCTTATTCGGTAATCCAGTGCCATACGGGTGATAAATAACACCGCTTCGGGATTATCGCCGTCCACATGAAATATGGGCGCGCCAACCATTTTTGCCACATCGGTACAGTACTGGGACGAACGCGCATCCTCAAGATTGCTGGTTGTGAATCCAATCTGGTTATTGATGACAATATGGACCGTGCCTTTTGTAGCGTAGCCCCTTGACTGGGACATGCTGAATGTTTCCATAACCACGCCCTGGCCAGCAAACGCGGCATCACCATGAATCAATACTGGCATCACCAAACTACCATGGCTGTCTTTGCTTCGTTCCTGGCGCGCCCGCACCGATCCTTCAACCACAGGATCTATTATTTCCAGGTGCGATGGATTAAATGCCACGACAACGTGGCAAGGCCCACCTGCCGTTTTTATGTCGGACGAATAGCCACTGTGATATTTCACATCACCGGAACCGTTGCCATTTTGTTTGGATTTGTTCTCAAATTCCAGGAACAGGTCAGCCGGTTTCTTACCCATAACGTTGATCAATACATTCAGCCGTCCACGGTGGGCCATGCCGATAATGACCTCCTTCAGGCCTTTGGCACCAGCGCGCTGAATCAATTCATCCAGTAATGGAATCAGGCTTTCACCCCCCTCCAGGGAAAATCTTTTTTGGCCGACATATTTTCGGTGCAAATAAAGTTCCAGCGCCTCAGCTGCTGTGATTCGTTCTAACAAACGAATTTTTATTTCTTTTTCGGGATTAAGTTGCTGAATTCTGCCCTCGAGTCGCTCTTGTATCCAACGCTTCTCGCCCGTATTGGTGATGTACATATATTCAGCCCCAATGGGACCGCTATAGGTTTCTTCCAGCTGAATTATAATTTCCCGCAGGCTAACTTTATCGGGTGCAACAAGGGAGCCAGTTCCAAACTCGGTATCAAGGTCGGCTGGGCCCAGACCATGAAATTCAAGGTTCAATTCAGGTAATATCAGGGACTCGGTTGCTACAAGGGGATTAAAATGAGCCTGTTGGTGACCACGAAACCGGTAGGCATTGATTAACTGCAAAACTCGAATCTGCTTGCCATCATTGGGGGCAGTGGTGTCACTAGCCACCTTAATATCCGCACTGTATAAATTATCGATTGAAGACGTGACCGATCGATGCAGGTTTTGCGCCTGGATCAGGTGTCGAAATTGTGATCGTATATCGGCATGGGAGTAATCAGCTGCTTCGCCATGGGCGCCATCGTCTACCGGTGGCAACACATCAAAATAGTGTCGCCAGTTTGGGCTGACAGAATCCGGGTTATGCAAATATGATTCGTAGAGGGACTCGAGATAAGGGGCATTGCCGCCAGCAAGGTAACTGCTTTGTTGCAGTTCTGCGAAAGTCTTCAGCTTAGAAACAGTGTCCATATTATTCCGTCTCGTTCATGGTTTAACCGGTCAATAGTAGAACGGGGCTACATATACAGACTCTAGCACGTTGTGGTACCCAGAAAAGCATCAATTTCAGTGCTTTTTAGGATGTTTTTTTATTTTGTAAAAAACATCAAATTGGGCAAATTTTTTCACCCAGTTTTTCGGTTAAACGCATGTTTTCACTGTAATCAACCGGGCAATCGATAATACTGACAGTATTATCCGCCAGTGCCTGTTTCAGGGTAGGCAGCAAGTCTGCCGTTTTCTCTATACGGTAGCCCGTGGCGCCAAAAGATTCGGCGTAGGTAACGAAATCCGGGTTATTAAATTTGATATTCGAGGTGCGTTTAAACTGTACTTTTTGTTTCCATTCAATCAAACCGTAAGCGCCATCAGTCCAAATGAGTATGACAAGGGATAACTTCAGTCGCATGGCCGTTTCTATTTCCTGGGAATTCATTAAAAATCCGGCATCACCGGTGACGGCCACAACTTTTTGTCCAGGTAATGCATATGCCGCGGCAATCGCACCGGGTACGGCAATGCCCATGCTGGCAAACCCATTTGAAATAATACAGGTATTGGCCTTTTCTGCCGGATACATACGCGCCATCCACATTTTGTGCGCACCCACATCAACCACGGCAATGTCTTGCGGACGCAAGGCAGTGCGTAAATCTCGAATGATGCGCTGCGGTTTTACTGGAAAGGCTTCCACATCGGCGTCCTCATTTAATTCATCCATGATGACCTGGTGCAAATGTTCAAAATCATTCCCGTGATGGGGGTGGGCCTCGCCAGCCAGTTCCTTCAGGGACTCTGAAATATTACCAACAATGCCGGAGGCAACGATATAACTGGCATCAACTTCTGCGGGCCGGGTATCGATATGAATTATTTTTCGATCGCGGGTCTTGTGCCAAAGGTAGGGATGATATTCAACAATGTCATAACCAATACAGATAATTACGTCCGCACGATCGAAACCACAGGAAACGTAATCATGGGCCTGGAGACCAACCGTGCCCAGGCTCAGGGGATGGGAGCTGGGAATCACGCCCTTGGCCATAAACGTGGTAGCAACTGAAATGTTTAATTTTTCCGCAAATTCAACCAGCATATCAGCAGCATTTGCCCGAACAATGCCGTTGCCAGCCATGATCAGCGGAAATTTCGCCTTGGAAATTATTTCAGCGGACTGGTCCAGCTTGTGCTGGGTCGGACTGGGGGCAGCGGCAGACTGCACATGCAATGGCTCGCTGTCAGTCTCCATGGCAGCAATGTTTTCCGGAAAATCTATAAAACAGGCGCCAGGTTTTTCTACCTGGGAAATCTTGAAGGCCTTGCGAACTATCTCAGGCACAATTTCCGGTTCCAGGATCTGGGCAGCATATTTTGTGATGGGCCGAAACATATTTACCAGGTCAAGCACCTGGTGTGATTCTTTGTGTAAACGGGTCGTAGCGGCCTGTCCGGCAAGGGCCACCACCGGTGAGTGATCCATATTGGCATCGGCAACGCCGGTAACAAGATTAGTGGCGCCCGGCCCCAGGGTCGCCAGGCATACCCCGGCTTTACCTGTTAGTCGCCCGTAAACATCTGCCATAAATGCGGCGCCCTGCTCATGACGCGTTGTGACAAATTTAATACTGGAGTCAAGTAGCGCATCCATGACATCAAGATTTTCTTCGCCGGGGATGCCGAAGATTACTTCAACGCCTTCATTTTCTAGACACTTGATGAAAAGTTGCGCTGCATTCATATCGTGGCCTTTGTCTGGAATTGGTGTTTCAAAAAATCAGGAATTTATTTTTTCTCTTTGGCTATTTTATTCACCAGGTAGTCGACCACTTGCATCATTTTTACCTGGCTGCCGGCACTGTCCGCGCCAACAACATAACGGCCGTCTACTACCATGTTGGGCACTGAGCGGATGCCGTATTTCTGGCTCAATTGCAGTGCTATCCTGATTTTTTTATCCACATCAAACGAGTCCCAGGCCTTGAGAAATTCGGCCTTGCTGACGCCGTTACTGGTAATAAAACTCACAATGTCCGCCTTGTTGCTCATTTTTGATTTACTGTTTTGAACACTGTCAAAAAACTTGCCGTGCAGGGCATCCACTTTATTTAAGGATTCCAGTGAATAATACAAACGCGCGTGGACTTCCCACTTGGGCAAAAATGCCGGCGTCCGGACAAATAAAGCGGCCTTCGGTTTAGTCTTCAACCACTCCCCCAGTAAGGGCTCAAGGCGGTAACAATGGGGGCAGCCGTACCAGAAAAACTCCCTGACCTCGACTTTTTTGCCTGTTTTCAGTGAGTCGCTGAACGGCATTTCAATGTAATGCTGACCTTCAATAAACTGGGCGCCATTTGCAACGGGCAGTAACAAACCGAGCAGAGCCAGAACAGTTGCAATCCTTACAGCAAGATTTTTTGTTATCATTTATTTCCTCCAGAACAGGAAGCACCCGGAATTATGGGCGCAACGGTTATTTAAATTAAGACATTAGATTTCAATTAAAATTCATTACCAAATATGATATTTGGCAATTATATTTTATTTTAGGCGGTCCAGTAAACGCCGGTGGATACCACCAAAGCCACCATTACTCATTATAACAATATGATCCCCGGCACGCGCATTTCCAGCGATGGCTGCAACAGCGCCGTCAACATCCTCAGATAAAGTACAGCTTTGCCCAAGTTTGTCGGTAATACGCCTTATATCCCACTGCAAGCCCTGTGTGTTCACAATATGTACCATGTCAGCCGCACTAAATGCTGGCGCCAACGTGTCTTGGTGGATGCCCATACGCATGGTATTTGACCTTGGTTCCATGACAGCAATGACCCGTGCCTTACCTACCTGATCACGGATGGCTTGCAGGCTTGCCATAATTTCGGTTGGGTGGTGGGCAAAATCATCATAAATAGTTATACCATTGACAACCCCGGACACCTCAAGCCTGCGTTTAACACCTTTAAAAGTGGCCAATGCTTCAATGCTTTTGTCGATAGTAACACCGGCGTGATCGGCGGCGGCAATAGCAGCCAGTGCATTCATCATATTATGTTGGCCAGGCATGGACCACGCCACTTGTCCCGTGTATTTGCCCTGCCGCCAGATTTCAAATGCGGTGTTATCCCGGTTCAATGTTTTGGCGTGCCACTCATGATTGCTGGCCAGACCAAAAGTCTGCTGCTCAGACCAGCAACCCATGGCCAGCAATTGCTCAATGTTTTTATCGTCACCATTGATAAGCAAGCGACCGTTTGCCGGTACAGTACGAAGAAAATGATGAAACTGTAACTTCATTGCATCCAGGTCCCTGAATATATCAGCGTGATCAAATTCAAGATTATTCAGGATGGCAGTTTTTGGCCGGTAATGGATAAATTTGGAGCGTTTGTCAAAAAAAGCCGTGTCGTACTCATCGGCCTCAATTACAAAAAACCGTCCCTTGCCCAGCCTGGCCGAGAGACCAAGGTTGTCGGCCACACCACCAATCAAAAAACCGGGATCCAGTCCTGCATGGGTCAGCATCCATGCCAGTAAACTGGCCGTGGTTGTCTTGCCGTGGGTGCCGGCAACAGCCATGGTCCACCTGTCCTGGTACAAGACATGTTCAGCCAGCCACTGGGCCCCGGATGTATAAGGGATGCCTTTGTTGAGCACGGCCTCCAGTTCCTCATTACCACGTGAAAGTGCGTTGCCGACCACAACCAGGTCCGGTTTTTGCTCGAGATTTTTTTCTGAATAACCCTCAAAAAGTGTTATGTCCTGCTCATTTAATTGTGTACTCATGGGCGGATAAACACCTGCATCTGAGCCAGTTACCTGGTGGCCCAACTCCCTGGCAATCAGCGCCAGGCCCCCCATAAAAGTACCGCATATACCAATAATATGGATGTGCATCAGTTTATGTTCTCACTGCCAGTAATAACATTTAAACCTTTACTATTTTTTTCAAAGTGGACCCGAAATACATAGGTAAATTTTTTCTTTCGTAAAATTCCCGGAAATGACTCAACAACAGCTACCTCGATATAGGAGCGTTTGTCTCCTAATTTAGTAGGACGGGAAACCTTGTAATCAAGGATCTGGTCTTGTTTTGTTCTTGCGCGCAAATATTTAAAGGTATTTTGACCATGGATCGCCGGGGTAATTTTTTTTGGCGACCATGACGGGTTTAATGTCACATCGACTAATCTTTTTTGGTTGTCAGGTTCCGTGATCAGTATCTCGATTAACGTCTGGGCCCGCCCACCATCACTACTCAACATTTTGCTACAGCTTGTGAGCGTTAAAATTATGATCAGGCCCGTGACAAATAAGTACTTGTTATTTTTGATTACGGACATCATCGATTAACTGGATGTTTAATTTGTCTGGCCCAGTATATAACTGGCCATCCTGTCAGGATTTAATTCCAGTATGTAAAGACTACCGGCTTGTTTCATGGTGCCGGCCAGGTCCCGTGCCCTGTCACCACGCCCAAAAAATACATCGGCACGGACAATGCCCTTGATGGCTCCGCCAGTATCCTGGGCTATCATCAAACGCTGATAAGGTCTGGCCTGTTCTCCCGGGAAAGTGGTATCGACCCAAACCAGTGAACCCAGTTCTGTAAAACGCTTGTCAATTGCGAGGCTGCGCTCTGCTGTCAGTGGTACGCCCAAAGACCCGATCGGGCCTGTTAATTTTTCATCCCGGACAGCGAAAAAAATATAACTTGGATTGCTAAACAAGATCTGGTCAAGTTCCCCGGGATTTTCGGTCAACCAGTTTTTTATGGTGTATAAGCTCACATCCTCCGGCTCAATGACACCACGACGAATAAGGCTCAGGCCAATGGATTCGTATGGGTGGCCATTCTGATCGGCATAACCAACAGCAAGAATTCGGCCATCCGGTAAACGTATTCTGCCTGAGCCCTGGACGTGCAAAAAGAAAAGATCAACCGGGTCGTCGACCCAGGCAATTTCCAGTCCGGCCAGTTGTTTCCCGCCATTATCAATCTGGGCACGAGAATAAAAGGGCACAACATTGTTACCCTCAAGCCGACCCCGCATAGTCTTGCCTGCCAGCTCCGGATATAACTTGTCCAGCTTGATGACCACCAGATCCTTAGGACGACCATAAACAGGATAACGATAGCGACTGTCCGGCTTCAGGCTGCCATTGAGAATGGGTTCATAATAACCCGTGATTAAACTTTCCTGATTATTTGTACTAACAAGTTCCCGGGCAACAAATCTTGTTTCGATGTAAGCGCGTATTGTGTCAGTGTCCGTCTGGCCCATCATGGAAATTTCGGAACAGGTGTTTTTCCAGCCCGCCGGTAATTTTTTTGTAAGACAATTGTTTTTCAGTGCGGGCCAGATTGTTTCCAGGTTGTCCTGTTGCCATCCTGGTAGTGCTTGCCACGAAATTATATCGCCACGTCCAGGCGTTATTTCACCGATAGTGGCACAGGCAGATATCAGCAAAATTAATATAATAGCTGATATACGAATAATTGAATTTTTTTTTGATATCATCCCGACGCCACAAGCTTTATAAACATGCTTTATAAAAAATAAAATTAAGTCGGCAAAACATAATAGAGGTTTTTAACATTACAGGCCGGTCTTGAGTATCTGTTAATACACTACAAACTATTTATACCTATTCAGCTTCCGTTTCTTCTTCATAGTCTTCATAGGCCGTTACATATTTACATTCTTTCTGCGGGCAGACTTTTTCAGCGCCGCGTCGTTTGGTTACCTTTACGGTCAACATCGGAAAGGCACAGCTCGGGCAGGCCTCGTCAAGCGGTCGATTCCATACTGCATATTTACATTCCGGATAATGTTCGCAGGAAAAAAATATTTTTCCATGGCGGGATTTTCGTTTCAGCATTGCGCCTTTTTTGCATTCAGGGCACTTGACCCCGGTATCCTCAGGCGGCTCCAGGGGTTCCATATGATTACAGTCCGGATAACCGGAACAACCAATAAATTTCCCATAACGCCCGCGTTTTATGATCAGGTCAGATTCACACTTGGGGCATTTTCTGCCTTCCACTATTTCCGGTTCATTGGAGGCGCCGGGCTCATCATCTACGTTTCGTGTGTAGTCACATTCCGGATAACCGGTGCAACCAACGAAATAACCATTGCGGCCCAGTCTTTTAGCAACTTGTTTATTACATTTTGGGCATTTTTCTTCCATTAGCTCGACACCGGGTCGATCTACATCTTCTTTTGAATCTACCGTGGCTTTAAATTCGGTCCAGAACTCCCTGAGCAGCGGTTTCCATGTTTTTTCTCCGCGCGACACGGCATCTAAATCATCTTCGAGGCGCGCAGTAAAATCATAATCTACGTACTTGCTAAAATGCTCTGATAAAAACTTGTTCACGACCCGACCGACATCGGTTGGTGTAAACCGTTTCTTTTCCAGCAATACATATTCGCGCGCCTGCAGGGTGGATATAATACTGGCGTAGGTTGAGGGTCGGCCGATACCGTGGGCCTCGAGAGTCTTGACCAGGCTCGCTTCGGTGTATCTTGGTGGCGGCTCGGTAAAATGCTGCTCTTTTCTGATTTCTTTTAAAGCGACTTCATCACCTTTTTCGAGGGAGGGTAACAAGGCTTGGTCAGAATCACCACCTTTACTGTCATCCTGGCCTTCCTCGTAAACCGCCATGAAGCCTGGTTTGACGACGGCAGAGCCCGTGGCACGGAAAATATTTCCTGTCCCTGCTTCCAGTTCGATCGCCATTGTATCCATGGTTGCATGAACCATTTGGCAAGCAACGGTTCGCATCCAGATTAGATTGTAAAGTTTAAGTTGCTCTTTATTCAGATATTTTTTCGTGTCCTCAGGAATACGTGCTGCCGAAGTCGGCCGAACGGCCTCATGGGCCTCCTGGGCGTTTTTTGATTTATTTTTATATGTCTGCGGCTCATCGGGTAAATTCTCTTTGCCATAACGAGAAGTTATTAACTCCCGAATTTCTGTTATCGCCTCGCCAGCAAGACTAACCGAATCAGTTCTCATGTAGGTAATCAGGCCTGCTGTCTCGCCATCAATTTCAAAACCTTCGTATAACTGCTGGGCGATACGCATTGTTCGCTGGGCTGTAAAACCAAGCTTACGGGCCGCTTCCTGTTGCAGGGTTGACGTTGTAAACGGTGGTGACGGATTTCTTTTTCGCTTTTTCTTCTCAACAGTAATGACCTTTAGCTTGCCATCCACTTTTTTGGTGAGCGCCTTTTCTACCTTGTTGGCATGTTTGTCATCACTGATATCAAACTGGTCGAGTTTTTTATTGTCAAAATGCGTTAGTTTTGCCGAGAAGTTCTTTTTTTGAGCATTTAGATCGGACTCAATGGTCCAGTACTCTCTTGGATTGAACGCCTCTATCTCCAGTTCACGCTCAACAATCATTCTTAGTGCCGGACTCTGGACGCGACCAGCAGACAGGCCGCGCCTGACTTTTTTCCAGAGCAAGGGCGATAAATTAAAACCTACCAGGTAATCAAGTGCACGCCTGGCCTGCTGGGCATCGACCAGGGTTTGTGATAATTCCCGGGGTTGTTTAATGGCCTGCTGAATCGCGGACTTGGTGATTTCATGAAACTCAACACGATACACCGGCTTTTTTTCCAGCACGCCTCTTTCTTTTAATATTTCATACAAATGCCAGGAGATGGCCTCGCCTTCACGATCCGGGTCAGTGGCCAGGTAAAGTTCGTCGGCTTTTTTCATGGCCTTGGTGATGGCATCGACATGTTTGCGATTTTTTTCGATGACATCGTATTTCATCTCAAAATCATTTTCCGTATCCACAGCGCCCTGTTTCGGAATTAGATCACGAACATGGCCATAAGATGCCAGTGCGGCAAACTCCTTGCCCAGGTATCTGGTCATGGTTTTTGCCTTGGCAGGCGACTCAACAACGATTAGTTTTTTAGCCATAACTACTAGATATTTACAAATATAAATCGTTCAGTTTTTAGATAATAAAATTTGATGGCCGTAAGGGTTAATCTAGAGGCGTGAAAAATTGCAGGGATAAACACCTAAAAAAGGAAGTCTCTGTTTTCACTTACTACCCAATCCTCCAGGAGATCGTAAGCCTGCTCCTGGCCCGGTTGATTAAATAACACCATAAGCACAACCCATTTGAGTTGTTCAATATCAATTTCTTCTGACTCAAGCGCCGTAAGACGGTCTATCACTATTTCCCGGGCTACTGGATCAAGTACACCACTTTGCTCAAGGCGTAATAATTGACCACGACATGCCATGCTTACTTTTGCAGTTTCATGGCCTGAAAAAAAGCGTGTTGATGATGGTCGACTACTTGAGACCATACCGACAGGTTTGTCATCACGCAGGCTCGACAACTCCTCCAGCCAGTTAAAGGCCTTGTTTATCTCGCCTTTTGGGAAACCCGCCTGGGATAATTCAAGGATTAACGCATCCTGGTCTGGACTAAACTCATGTGAGTCATCCATATAATTCTCAAAGATATACATTAAAACGTCTAAAACCTTTTCTTCTTTCATGCCCGCCCTTGTCAGTTAACAGCCCTTATATAGCGACCGCCGGGCCCACTTTCAACCTGACCCAACAGCTCCATACGCAAGAGCATGGATGAAATCACATCTGCCGTCAATCCACTGCGTTCTACCAGCTCATTGACAGAAACAGGATCAAAGCCCAAATAGGCCAACAGGGGTTCTGACTGGCTATCAATACTGCATACTTGTGGACGGGTGAAGTCGTTGTCGGTGACAGTTTTTGCTGTTGTATAGTTGAACAAAACACCCAACTCATCAAGAATGTCCTGGGCAGTTTCAATTAGTTTTGCGCCCTCACGTATAAGACGGTGACAACCCCTGGCCTGGGGCGTATGAATTGAGCCGGGTATGGCAAAAACTTCCCGGCCCTGTTCTGCTGCCAGGTGCGCGGTGATCAACGAGCCACTGCGAATGGTGGCCTCAACAACCAGCACGCCCAAACATAACCCGCTAATTATTCTGTTACGTCTGGGAAAGTTCTCACGCCTTGGCGTACAGCCCAGGGGAAACTCTGAAACCAGTGCACCGGACACGCTAATCTTGGCGGCCAATTCCTTATGTCGGGCAGGATAAATGACGTCAACGCCGGTTCCAGCAATTGCCAGGGTTAAACCGTTCTTTTTTAATGCACCCTCATGGGCGGCGGAGTCAACACCCAAGGCCATGCCACTGGTTATGACCAGCCCTCTACCGACAAGATCAGAAGAAAATAAACCGGCATTTATTCTACCCTGGGCGCTGGGATTACGACTGCCGACGATGGCTAATTGCGGCAATACCAGGGCATCTACATCCCCATCTATATATAGTATCGGCGGGGGGTCAGGAATTTCTTTTAAAAGTGCTGGATAACCCTGGTCCTGGAGCATTAACACGTGGTGTCGTGGTTGCGCCATCCAGTTTAAGGTTGCAGTAAACTGATCTTCCTTAAGCGGTTTTTCCAGGGCCCGCTCAACCAGGCCGGCTTTGTGGCCAAGTAATGATTGTAACGAACTGGTTGTGGTCTGACACAGCGACTGTATCGAACCATAATGCTGGATAATTTTTTGTAGGGTTTTGTCGCCTATACCAGGCGTTGCCTGTAGCGATAACCAGCGCAACAGCTGCTCTTGATCCATAGCCGTGACCTCCTTGTCCTGGCGATGTTACTAAAAAAGGTAAATCTTTAATTTCTTGATAATGCGTATCCCAGAGAACCCTTTAAAGGGAAAAATAGTTAAGGCGTTTCGACCACATCCCCAACTTGCATTGGCCCATCGGAACGCATCACCAGGCCGTAGCTTACCTCCTTAAATACCTTGAATACCAGAAGTATTCCACTCTCTTCATTTGGCGTTTTGAAAAAACTTTGATTAATCGGATCTCGTACCTTGACGCCCGCACGCCAGATTCTCAAAACATGCCCTTTTTCCAGGCCTTGTTGACTGCCCACGCTAATGGCGACAATCGCTAATGGACCAAACTCACTGACAGAATTTTTTGCCAGGAGAATTTCGCCTTTAATTTTATTATCTGGCGCGCGTGGCTGATAACGTGGCAATGGTGGCGCCTTTTCAACCGGTAATAACCTGTCGCCTGGCGTTATTTCCTCAGCAACACTTGAGACCACCAACTTGCTTTCCTTGCCAAAGGTGATTAGCTGGGCATCACCAAGGTAATGCGCCTCATAACCATAAACCTTGCCGGAGCTCTTTGAGCGTAATGGCGCGCCTTTTCTAAAAATATAATAGTATTTATCATCCTTGCTTTTAAGCCCGCGGGCATAAAACAGGCTTTTGTCGCCTAAGGTTCTGCGGCCATCCAGACCAATACCGACATAACCGGCATCATCAAGTAAATCATCGGTTACCGCCAATGGCCGGGTCAAAAAAGGTGCAATAACTTCGGGCCGGATAGTCGGTATGGCTGAGTCAATTGATGAACTGCGAACTCTGGGCCTAAGCTTTTCACGATTACCGATGGTTTTCCTTGGGCCCGTTGGCGTGGGTGCCTCTTCAGTACCTACCGTAATACCTTCATCAGTGCCTTCAACCACTGTTACCTGGCCAGGTTCCTCGTCGACCGCCTGGGTTGGTTGTTCTTTTCTTAATACAGTCAGCTGCGGCTGGCCATCTACCCAGCGCAATAAAATGACATCACCCGGGTAAATAAGGTGCGGATTGGCAATTTGTTCGTTTATTTTCCAGATTTTTGGCCAATGCCAGGGACTCTTGAGAAACCGGGTAGCGATATCCCATAATGTATCTCCCGGCACAACCACGTACCGGTCAGGATGATCCGGTTGTAACTCCAATACATCGGCCCTGGCAGGCACGACAGGCGTGAGCATTATCCCCAAAAAAAGGGTAAGCGCTATAATTAGCGGATTATGATTGCGCGACATAAGCGGTGTTTCCGTATAATCTTGCACTCAGTTTAGTCGAATCTTTTCCAAAACCCCAAGTCATTGGATGATTTTCAATATGATTTTCGCTTGTTATTCAGTAGCCTTTGAACTAATAATAAACCAGTTTCGCAAGAATGGAAACCAACTGATTGACTTTATATTCTTCTGATAATCTCAATATTTGACCTTACTATCATAATAGCCATGGCCTTGCTTGAAATACTGCACTATCCAGACCCGCGATTACGGACCCAGGCGGCTCCCGTCACTGATGTCAATGATGATATTCGCACCCTGATAAACGACATGGCTGAAACCATGTATGCCGCACCCGGCATTGGCCTGGCAGCAACCCAGATAAACGTCCATAAACAATTGATTATTATAGATATTTCAGAAAGCAGGGACCATCTCCAGGTTTTTATTAATCCTGAAGTCATGAGCAAGGAATCCGAGATCACAACGGAAGAAGGTTGTTTGTCTGTGCCTGGTATTTATGAATCTGTCACCCGTGCCGAGATAATCACCTATCGGGCACTGGATGCACAGGGCAAGAAAATTGAAGAAAAAGTCTCTGGCCTGCTTGCGGTTTGCATACAGCATGAGATTGACCATCTTAAAGGTAAGGTTTTTGTTGATTATTTGTCGCGCTTGAAACAGCAGCGCATCAGTAAAAAACTGCTAAAACAGCAACGACAGGCTATGTAGCATATTCCGGTGAATATCATATTTGCTGGTACCCCTGATTTTGCCGTTCCCAGTCTACGGGTCCTTTTACCGGCCGGGCATAATGTGGTCGCAGTTTATAGCCAGCCGGATCGACCTGCAGGCAGGGGCAGAAAAACAACACCGGGTCCGGTCAAGACAACCGCACAGGCGGCTAATATTTCTGTCTACCAGCCACAAAATTTTAAAGACCCGGTAGAAATTGCAAAACTGGTCTCACTGCGGCCAGATCTAATGATTGTGGTTGCCTACGGCCTGATTTTACCAGAATCGATCTTAAATATTCCACGCCTTGGCTGTATTAATGTCCATGCCTCATTATTGCCCCGTTGGCGCGGCGCGGCGCCCATCCAGCGTGCCATAGAGACGGGTGACAAGCTTACCGGGATTTCCATTATGCAAATGGACGTGGGTCTGGATACAGGTAAGGTACTGGCAAGTACTGAAATTGAAATTTTGGCTACAGAAAACGCTGGCCAACTTCACGACCGGCTTGCCGAAGCCGGTGGCAAATTATTGGCCGAAACTTTGCCCAAAATTGAGACCGGACAAATACGAGGCACCGTCCAGGACGAAGGACTGGTCAGCTACGCTAAAAAACTGGAGAAAAGTGAGGCCAGGCTCGACTGGTCTTTACCCGCTAACACCATCGCCAGAAAAATTCGCGCATTTAATCCCTGGCCCATGGCCTACACATGCTGGCAACAAAATCGGCTACGGGTATGGGACGCCACCGTCTGTGACCAGAATGGCACTAAACCGGGCACGATTCTGGCCGCCAGTGGTGAGGGCATTCTGGTTGCAACCGGCACCGGCAGTGTCAATATTCTGCGCCTGCAATCACAGGGCGGCAAGGCCATGGCCGTTAAAGATTTTCTAAATGGCCAGCATATATCACCAGGAGATTTATTCGTTTAAATTCGTTTAAACAAGGGTGCCATGGGGCTTGATAAAAAAATTAACGCTAAAACACGATCCTCCCCGAGGGCACTTGCTGCGCTGATTGTTGACGCAGTCTGTCATCATCAACAGCAACTGGATGATGCGCTTTATGAACTATTTTCACTGAACCCGGATGAGAAACTTAAGCCCATAATTCATGCGCTGGCATACGGCACCATGCGCTGGTTAATACAACTACAGTGGATTACAACACAGTTACTGGACAAGCCCATCAGGAAAAAGGACCGTCTCATACAGGCGCTGATACTTGTTGGTTTATATGAATTACGGTTTATGGGCACGGCCAGCCATGCCAGTGTCAATGAAACCGTAACAGCGGCGACCATTCTTGATAAACCCTGGTCAAAAAATCTGGTTAATGCCTGCCTGCGTCGATACACACGATCGGAGCAAGATTTTAATGCCAGGATATCCGGGGATATTGTCTTGCAACAAAGCCATCCGCAATGGCTCATTGACTCAATAAAAAAAGCATGGCCCGATCAATGGCAAAAAATTCTCGATGCCAATAATTCTCTACCGCCAATGGGCTTGCGGGTTAATAACAAGCTGACTAATCGGTCCTCATATATCAGCCAATTGAATGAGACGGGAATTGAACATAGCCCAATGCCTGGTTCGGCAAATGGACTATTGCTATCAAAACCGGTACCCGTCTCAAAACTGCCGGGATTCGAAGCTGGCCTGGTCACGGTTCAGGATGGCGCGGCACAACTGGCGGCGAAATTTCTGGACCTGAAAGCAGATCAAACCATTCTGGATGCGTGTTGTGCGCCTGGCGGCAAACTGGCCCATATTCTTGAAACCATTCCAGACACTGCAAATGTAACCGGTCTGGATATTTCCAGGGATCGGCTAAACCGTGTCAAAGAAAACCTGCAGCGCCTACATCTAAATTGCAGGCTCATCCAGGCGGATGTCAGTAACATTGATAGCAAAAAAGAAAATGCTGGCCAGGGTGACGCCTGGTTTGGAAAATTATATGACCGCATTCTGCTTGACACGCCCTGCAGTGCCACCGGTGTGATCCGCCGCCACCCGGATATCAAACACCATCGCCAACCAGAGGATGTGACAAAAATAACGGTACTCCAGGCAAAAATACTCAATAGTTTATGGCCGTTACTGGCCAGTGGCGGTAAGCTTGTCTACGCCACTTGCTCAATACTGCCTGTTGAAAATGATGAGCAGATTGACAAGTTTTTGCAAACACATGCTGATGCCAGCGCCTTGCAGCCCAGTGAGATATTTACGAGTGAGAGGTACCCGGAAAATTCACTTGCAGCCAAAGAGGAGGAAGTATTGAAGGGGTCAGTCATAGAGACGTCATTTGGGTGCCAGATTTTACCAGGGACCCTGAATATGGACGGGTTTTATTATGCGTGCCTGAAAAAAAATACCTGAAATAAATATAATGCTGAATTACTAATAATGAAGATTAATAAATTATTTTTGGCCGTTCTGTTTTCTGTCGTTGTGTTTAATTTAAACATTCTCGACACGGTTTTGGCAGACTTCACGGTAATAAAACCTGGTGCAGTACTGGTAAATAAAAGTATGGAGTTGTCCGGTCAATTACGCCTTGACCTGAGCGCCAAAGTCGAAGAAGCACTCGACAAAGGCATACCCCTGGCCATAGAGGTTGAATATCGATTGTTCCGTATTCGAAAATTTATTTGGGATGCCCAGATTGCCGACTGGTCCTTTACACATTCTATCCAGTACCATGCTTTATCACGACAATACCTCGTTCGGGGACATGGCCTGGATGCCAGTAGCGTTGAAAGTTTTACCACGCTCCAGGAGGCATTAATTTTTATGGGCACACTTGATGGTTTGGTGCTGCCATTGCCAGAGCAGCTTGCAGAAACTATTGATCCTAAAAATAATCACGGTTACCGGGCACAGGTCAGGGCCAGGCTGGTAATTGAATCGCTGCCGGCACCACTTCGACCCGTGGCCTATACCTCAAGTGACTGGCGGCTGAATACTGGCTGGGTATCATGGAAAATAGCGGACTAAGTCGTTACGCAACGGGCATAATTCCAATTTCAGTACTGTCAGTACTGCTGTTATCGGCATTGCTTATGATGAATGCCGCCACCCAAAACTCGGAAATGTTTGGGCACCTCTACTCCACTTTACTGGTAATCAATGTACTGGGTGGCGTTCTGTTGCTGAGCCTGATTGCTCTGAATCTTTTCCGGCTGGTTATGCAATACCACAATCGTGTTATGGGTTCACGATTAACGCTACGCCTGTTGGCCATGCTCGTATCAGTTGCAGTTGTACCAGTGACAATCGTGTTTATATTTTCTCTCCAGGCGATAAACAAAGGCATTGATAGCTGGTTTGATGTCGAGATTGAACAGGCGATGGACGATGCACTCGTGCTTGGTCGTACAGCATTCGACACCTTCAAGGATGATTTGCTGGCAAAAGCAAAAATAATGTCGAATGAACTGGAAGGGTCGTCGAATACGGTTGCACTGACAGCACTGGATTTACTTCGTGAACAATACAAGCTCACTGAGCTCACGCTCTATTCGCAAGAAGGTCGCGTAATTGCATCCAGTAGTGAGGCTGGGCCTGATATCCGGAGCCTGTTGCCTTCACAACCGAACAAAACAATACTCTCGCAAGTTCGCCAGGGATTAAATTATGCCAACCTGGATCCCGTGGAAGGTGGTGAATTACAATTACGCGTAGTCGTACCGGTTTATGGTCATGAAGTCGGTAGCCCGTTACGAATGCTGCAAGTATTACAACAACTCCCGCGAAGATACTCAAAATTAGGCGAGAGCGTCCAGTCTGCCTTTGCCGAATATGAAAAACTTGTTTATTTGCGTGGACCTTTAAAATTTGGCTTCACACTTTCTCTTAGCATGGTAGCCCTGTTAACTATGCTCATTGCCGTGTCGGCTGCGATTTATGCTGCCCGCCGATTTGTTTCTCCAATTCGGGATTTAGCCGAGGGTACTGAAGCCGTGGCCCAGGGCCATTATGACAAACAACTGCCGGAACAGGGCCATGACGAATTCGCGATTCTCGTGCGCTCATTTAACAAAATGACAAGACGAATCAAGCAAGCTCAATCTGATATTAATAAAAGTAAAACAGAAGCAGACGTCCAGCGTACCTACCTGGAAACGGTACTTGCACATTTATCATCGGGCGTACTTTCTTTCGATAAAGAATCACGTTTACAGACATATAACCGGGCAGCTGAACAAATACTTGGTATTGATCTGTCCGGTTGGCCAGCGTCAGACATCAGTGAATTAATTGAAAAACACCCTGACTTAAATGAATTTATTTCATCACTCGAACATGCAGTTACCGAAAAAAGGGAGGAGTGGCAACAGGAAATTGTTATTGTAGGCGCCACTGGCAGGAGAACCCTGATGTTAAGAGGCGCTGCGATGCCTGTTGTCAGAACAAAAAAAAGTGGTTATGTCGTCGTATTTGATGATGTTACGACACTCATTCGAGCCCAACGGGATGCGGCATGGGGAGAAGTTGCCAGGAGAATGGCCCATGAAATTAAAAACCCGTTAACGCCTATTCAGTTATCCGCTGAAAGAATGCAACATAAATTTAAAAAACAATTGAACGAGGCAGGCCAGACCATGCTGGAGCGCTCAACCAGGACCATTATCGATCAGGTAGAGTCACTTAAAACAATGGTAAATGCCTTTTCTGATTATGCCCAGCCTGCAAAATTACTCTTACAGGCAGTCCAGATTAACCCGCTTGTCCAGGATATTGCTGAACTCTACGGGGCCAACCAGGAAGACCCGGAACAGGTGAAAGATGTTCGCGGGCTGACCATAAAACTTGATCTGGCAAAAGACCTGCCAGAAATTGAGGCCGATCCGGAACGGTTAAAACAGGTGTTACACAACCTCGTCCTGAACGCTGTCCATGCCCTGACCGAAGTAAAGAAACCTGTGTTATATCTCTCAACAAGCAAAATTCAAAACGGGGGGGCTGATTATATTGAGCTTAAGGCCCATGATAATGGCAAGGGTTTTCCCAATGATGTCCTGGCACACTTATTTGAGCCCTATGTCACAAGCAAAGAAAAGGGCACGGGCCTGGGATTAGCGATTGTGAAAAAGATCGTAGAGGAACACAATGGCATCATTAGCGCAGACAATCAGCAGCAAGGTGGCGCATGTGTATATATCCAGTTACCGGTAAAACGTTAATCAATGAACGACATTTTTAATATAGAGCAGCCCTGAGAGAGAATCGTGGTACGCGGAAATATATTGGTTGTAGATGATGAGCCCGACATCCGCCGACTGGTTCAGGAAATTCTTGAAGATGAACAGTACCGGGTATTTACTGCTGAAGATGCGGGTTCAGCCCGCGCCGCCTATAGTCGCTTGCACCCGGACCTGGTATTGCTGGATATCTGGATGCCAGATGTAGATGGCATCACGCTTTTAAAAGAATGGTCCGGGAACAAACAAAATAATATCCCTGTTGTAATGATGTCCGGCCATGGCAATGTCGAAACCGCCGTTGAGGCCACCCGCCTGGGGGCCTATGATTTTATAGAAAAACCCCTGTCTATGGGCAAGCTTTTGCTCACGGTTGAACACGCACTGCAAGCCAGTAAGCAGGGAAAGACAAAAAACGTGCCCCGAATGAGTCCGGCTTCGAGCCTGACGGGCAACAGCGCAGCTATTATTTCTTTAAGACAGCAGCTTGAACGTGTTGCCCAAAGCGAGTCAAAGGTGCTAATCACAGGTGAAAACGGCTGCGGCAAAGGTGTAGCTGCCCGTTACATACATGCGAACAGTGATCGTAGTGAGGGGCCTTTTGTAGAAATCAGTCTCGGTGCCGTGCCGCCTGAAAATCTCCTGAAGCTGCTTTTTGGAAGCGAACAGGGCGATGTTCTTCAGGCTGGCAGTATTGAACAGGCCAATGGGGGCACGCTGTTCCTTAACGAGGTTGGTGATCTGGATACCGATACCCAGGTCAAGCTCTACCATGCGCTTGAAGAAAGAACTTATCTCAGGGTAGGTGGTAGCAGCCATGTAAGCCCTGATATCAGGTTAATTGCTTCTACAACCTATGAACTGAAGAATGAGATCAAAGCGGGCAGGTTCAACGAAAAACTTTATTATTTGTTAAATGTTGTTTCAATATCACTGCCACCATTACGTAATAGACGCGAAGATATTCCGGACCTGGTGAAACGTTTTGTTGATACTTTTACCGCATCTGAACAACTACCCTACCGGGCTTTTCCCGTCAACACGCTCAATAGACTGCGCAACCATGACTGGCCCGGCAACACCCGGGAACTAAAAAATCTTGTCCAAAGGTTATTGATTCTGAACCGCGGATCAGAGGTTGAACTTGGTGAAGTAGAAAATGTGTTGCAATCACCTGTTACTGCCAAAAATAATCCAGTTCGTGCCGAAACTAATCTTTTCCATATGACGCTGAGAGATGCGCGGGACGCGTTCGAGAAATCTTACCTGGAGTACCACCTGCAGGAAACGGCTGGTAATATTAGCGAACTCGCCCGAATTGTTGGTATGGAAAGAACGCATTTGTATCGCAAGATAAAGCAATTACAAATCAACCCAAAAGAATCGAAAGAATTTAAAGGGAAGCTTAAAAAAATAAAATGAAAATAATTATTTTGGGCGCCGGCCAGGTAGGTGTTTCGGTTGCTGAAAATCTGGTCAACGAGGCCAGTGACATTACGGTTATTGATACCGATGCACTACGACTTGAAGAGATTCGTCATCGGCTGGACTTACGGACAGTACAGGGCAATGGTGCCTACCCGGATGTCCTGAAACAGGCCGGTGCCGATGATGCAGACATGATACTGGCGGTTACCAATTCAGATGAAGTCAATATCGCTGCCTGCCAGGTGGCCAATACCTTGTTCCACACGCCGACAAAAATTGCTCGCATCCGGGCCTCGGAATATCTCGAGCATCCCGAGTTATTCGTACATGGTGCCATCCCGATTGATGTCATTATTAGCCCTGAACAAATTCTCACAGATTATATACAGCGCCTGATTGAATATCCCAGCGCGCTGCAAGTGCTGGACTTTGCCGGTGGCCTGGTCAGGCTGGTGGCTATTAAAGCTTATTATGGCGGGCCATTGGTGGGTCATGAGCTCAAGGCGTTGCGCGAACATTTGCCAAATATAGATACACGAGTTGCAGCAATTTACCGGCGTGATCGGCCTATCGTACCCACAGGCGACACGATCATAGAAGCCGATGATGAGGTATTTTTTATCGCCGCCCGCAAACACATTCGTGCGGTGATGAGTGAGCTACGAAAACTGGACAAACCTGTTAAACGTGTAATTCTCGCGGGTGGTGGGAATATTGGCCGCCGGCTAGCCAAATCGCTAGAGAAACAAAAATATTCTGTCAAACTCATTGACCATAACCGCCAGCGGGCACAACAAGTTGCCGAAGAACTTGAAAAAACAATTGTCCTTCATGGTGATGCGGCGGATGAAGATTTACTTACCAGGGAAGGCATTGGAAACACAGATATTTTCTGTGCACTTACCAATGACGACGAAGCCAATATTTTATCGGCACTACTGGCTAAAAAACTGGGCGCCCGCAAAGTACTTTCACTTATTAACCGTGCCATTTATGTCGACTTGATTCAAAGTGGTGGTGACATTGATATTGCCATCTCTCCACAACAAGCCACCATTGGTAGTCTGCTCGCCCATGTCAGGCGCGGCGATGTTGTCGCTGTTCATTCGCTTCGACGTGGTGCGGCTGAAGCTATTGAGGCCATTGCCCATGGTGATGAAAATAGTTCCCGTGTTGTCGGCAAAATGGTGCAGGATGTTCCATTGCCTGACGGTACTACGATCGGCGCGATTGTAAGAAAAAATGATGTAATAATTGCCCATCGCGATACAAAAATTGAAGCAGACGACCATGTAATTTTATTCCTGGTCGATAAAAGAAAAATTGCCGAAGTAGAACGCTTGTTTCAGGTTTCTTATAACTTTCTCTGAGCATGCAATTTACAGTTATCCAAAGAGTAACTGGTCTGATGCTGCTTTTGTTCAGCACAACCATGTTGCTGCCCGTACTCGTGTCAATAATTTATCAGGATATCGCGTTAAAAACTTTCCTGCTTGCTTATGGTATTACATTGGCAACGGGCCTTGTTTTCTGGTTGCCTGTTGCCAGGTCAAAACTCGACATACAGATTAAAGATGGTTTTGTCATTGTCACCCTCTTCTGGGCCCTGTTGGCATTGGCGGGTTCGCTACCTTTTGTTTTATTGAGCGACCTGAATATTTCCTTTACCGATGCCTTTTTTGAATCAATGTCCGGCTTAACGACTACAGGTGCAACCGTTATAACCGGTATTGACGACCTGCCCCCATCAATTCGCTACTACCGGCAACAACTACAATGGCTCGGTGGTATGGGTATTGTCGTACTTGCGGTTGCAATTTTACCGATGCTTGGGATAGGTGGCATGCAATTATTCAGGGCCGAAACACCCGGCCCCATGAAAGATAATAAGTTGACACCAAGGATCACCGAAACCGCCAAGGCATTATGGTATATCTACCTTGGCCTGACAGTCGCCGCCGTCCTGTCCTATTGGTTGGCCGGGATGAATCTTTTTGATGCTATCGGTCACGCCTTTTCTACCATATCCATAGGTGGTTTTTCGACGCACGATCAAAGCATCGGTTATTTTCAAAGCGTAAATATAGAAATGGTGAGTATATTTTTTATGCTGTTAGCAGGCATGAATTTTTCACTACATTTTCTGGGCTGGCGTGCACGCAGTCTGCGTGTTTATTTTCACGACTCTGAACTCAAGGTTTACCTGGGAATTATACTTGTCATTAGTACAGTTTCTGTACTGGTGCTCATATCGAATGGGACCTATGAAACTACGGCTATGGCAATCCACCATGGCATCTTTCAGGCGGTTTCTATCGCGACAACTACCGGTTACACGACGACGGGTTTTTATTGGTGGCCATTATTTCTACCAGTATTGCTGATCACAGCCAGCTTCATCGGTGGCTGTGCCGGTTCAACTGCTGGCGGCATGAAAGTTATACGGGGGCTCTTGTTGTACAAACAGGGCAAACGGGAAATCATGCGACTGATTCATCCTGACGCCCTGTTTCCAATCAAGGTTGGTGGCAAACCAATGAGTGACAGGGTGTTATCAGCCGTTTGGGGATTTTTTGCGCTTTATGTATTTAGCCTCACCATCCTCTCGTTAATATTACTAGCCACGGGCAATGACCTTGTGACTGCGTTCTCGGCCGTTGCTGCAAGCCTGAATAACCTGGGTCCGGGTCTTGGGGGAGTGAGCAGCAATTACGGCGGTTTGACTGATATTGATAAGTGGGTTTTAGCTGTGGCCATGCTACTGGGCCGACTTGAATTATTTACGTTGCTGGTCCTGCTTACCCCGGCGTTTTGGAGGTCTTAAAATCCTGTAAAATTCTTTTAGTAAAATTCTTTCTCGCCCTCGGGCCGTGTTTTAAACCGCCTGTGCACCCATAAATACTGGTCGGGCATTGCTCTTACTTTTTTTTCTATTTCTGTGTTGACACGTAAGGTGTCTTTATAGTCGTCACCACCGGGGAAATCGGCCAGCGGTGGCTCTATGGTCAGCTCATAACCTTGTCCGCCAGGGAGCTGTCCAATAAAACAGGGCAAGACAACAGCGTTTGTTAATTTGGTCATTTTGCCTAATACGCCGAATGTGGATGCCTGGATACCAAAAAAAGGTACAAAAATACCATTTTTTCTACCGGCATTCTGGTCGGGTAAATAAATAAAAATCTCGCCACGCTTGAGGGCGCGTATTGCCGGTTTCAGTCCATCACTAACACGCAATAGTGTCCCCTGGCCAAATCGAAACCTTCGATTGCGAATTACCGCATCCATCAGTTTATTGTGTGGTGGCTTATAGATAGTAACAACAGTACGAGTACTGGCAAAAAACATCGCAGCTATTTCAAGTGAACAAAAATGACCAATCAGCAATATAACTCTTTTATTCTCGGCTATGGCCTGGTCAAGATGGTGTTCACCTCGACAGCTCACCAGCGATTGAAGTTGCCGGGCCGGTGCCCACCAGGCAATACTTGATTCCAGAAATGCACGGCCGGTGGCAATAAAATTTTTTCTGGCAACTTTTAATCGTTGGCTATCGTCCCATTGCGGAAAACAGCGTTCCAGGTTTCGCAAGACAATATGTTTACGACTCTTCGAAAATCTAAAAAGTAACAAGCCCAGTAAACTACCCAAAAAAACGGTTACCCTGAATGGTAATAAGCTAATGCCTGCCATCAAAAAAAGTCCAAGCCAGTTAAACCAGAAACGAGGATGGAGGTAACGCCAGAAAAATAATTTGCTGCTATTGTTCATGAAGAAATTTTTTTATATTAATTTTATTTATATAATTCCCGACCGCTTTTTTCCCCGCTGACATTCTGGACTTCCTGGGTTTTAAACCGCCTGTGAATCCAGAAATATTCGGCAGGCCTTTTACGGACATGCTCTTCAACAAATCTGTTCATAAGAACGGCATCTGCAAGCAAATCTTTTGTCGGGAAATTTTCCAGTGGTGGTAAAAAGGTTACGTCATAATAGCCCGGTTTACTGGCCTTGCAGGCAATGCAGGGGATCACCTTGGCCCTGGTCATGGCCGCAATACGGTTTAAGGCTGTGATGGTTGCGGCGGGATGACCAAAAAACGGGGCATAAACATGCTGGACATAGCGACCCTGATCAAGATCAGGTAAATAAAAAAATGGTGTGCCGCTACGAATGACACGAATTAATTTTTTTAGATAACTATCGCTCTCAATGGGGACACCACCAAACTGGCGTCGTTTGTAGTCCACTGCCCAGTGAAGAATATTTTTTCGCGGCGGCCGGTACATGCCAGCAACAATAAAGGTCATCGCCAGACGCGACAGTGCCAGCTCCAGGCCAACAAAATGGGGTGCCAGGATAATGACCGGGTTTTTATTTTTTATCTCGTTTTCAAGTGTTTCCATATTTATGAAATTGACATACTTAACCAGTCTTTTCCTGGGCTTGAACCACGTGATACCAAGGGTACAAAATAAAGACTGTCCCAGATTTTTAAAATGTTTGATGAGCAATTTTTTCCGCGCTTTATCTGAAAGCTCGGGAAAACAAATTTTAAGATTCACCCTGGCATAGTTGGTGCGTCGATAGTCTAAAAAATAAAATAATAACCCAAAGCCCTGGCCGATAACTGATAACAACGGCACGGGCAATCGCACCACCATTAACAAAAGTAAACGGCCAATTACGTTTGGTCGGTAAACCTTATTATTTTTGCAGGTGTCTTTTTGATCGCTCATAGGGCGTTGGTTTATTGTCAGGACGAGAATGGTAGCGACGGAATGTCCACATGTATTGATCGGGCACATCCCTGACATGTTTTTCAAGCTGCTCGCTTATTCTTTTGGCGTCATTATATTCGTTCCCTGATGGAAAATCTTCCAACGCGGGCTGGATTATTAATTCATATCTACCGCTGGCCAGGCGTTTTATATAAGCAGGCAATGCCACCGCATCACAAAGCTGTACCAGCTTCGCTGCGCCGGTAATGGTTGCGGCTTCGGTACCCAGGAAAGGCACAAAAACTGATTTGTCGGGCCCATGGTCTTCGTCAGGTAAATAATAAAATCCGTAACCTGATTTAATAGACCGTACCAATGAACGCAGGCCCGTACTCCGTAAAAAAAGCCGCGCACCAAACCGACTACGGCCGCGATGAATAAACCAGTCTACTAACTGATTCCGTGCCGGTTTAATTAGTCCAATCTGGGGAAAATAACGCGAAGTAATCACCCCGCCGAATTCAAGGGCAACAAAGTGGCCTGTTAATAAAATGACATGGCGACCCTGCTCATAGTGTTTTTTATAATTTTCTGATCCGGTAAGCCTGATAAATCGATCCAGGTATTTCGGACTTGCCCACCACAAAACCGGGATATCCAGCACCGTTTGCATAAATACCCGGAAGTGCGACCGGACAAGATGGTCCCGTTGGGCCTGGCTCCACTCGGGGAAAGCCAGTGAAATATTTGTTTTAACAATGGTGCGCCTTTTTTTATTGGCAAAATAAAATAAATCGCCCAGCAAAAATCCAAGCGCCGAAAATATCCGGCGCGGCACGTAAATACTTATTCTCAATACGGCCAGGCCAAGCCAGGTCAACCAGTAGCGGGGTAATAAAAATCGATATTCAAATTTCGGGTCGTAGGCACCCGTTGCCTGATGAGACATTTTGAGGTGTGACATATTAGCAGGTGCGCGTCAGCGACTGTTTCATGTGCTGATTATAACCGACATCACCCAGGCATCGGCCCGTTAAATTATCACAGCCTTTGCCAGTCCGCCCAAACCGGGTTCGATCCGCCCATATAAATCCTTGCTAGGCAAAACCAGCCCGTGCCGTTAATATCCTTGCCCTGAATCAGGCACAAATTCATGAAAAAAACCAAACAAACACCAACACTGGCCTTCGGGGTTGAATCCTCGAATCGAAAATACCGGTTACGCCTGGCCCGTTATCGTTATCAAAGTGAAGCCCTGTCACAATTACTCCCCGATGGCCCAAGCAAGGTACTTGATGCCGGTTGCGGAAGAGGCCGCCTGCCCCGTTACTGGGCCAAATGGGGCGCAGCGGCAAAACAACCCACTTTTACAGGTTTTGACCTGTTGCCGGAAAAATTAACCCTGTCCAAAGATAGTGCTTATGAAACCCTGGTTCAGCAAGACATTACCCAACCATGGCAATTTGATGATGCCAGTTTTGATGCGGTCATTTGTGAACAAGTGCTGGAACACCTTGATGACCAGGCCCTTGCGTTCGCACTTGCTGAGATGCGCCGGGTACTCAAACCCGGTGGGGCGGTATTGATTGGGACACCGGTTTTTAAACAAATCGAAGCGCTGTTTGTGCCCATTTTTTCACCCATCAATAAACTGCTCCATAAGCTTAAAGATGCCAATGACCCGGGTCATGAACAACATCTGACCCTAAACCAGCTCTCTAAAAACATAGAGAATGCCGGTTTTTCAGTGGACAAAGCGCGTGGTTTCAGGGTATTTACCTTGCCCAATAACTGGCTGGAAGATAGTTTGTGGTATTACGACTGGCAGCAAAACTTGGGCAAAAAACACCCTGGATGGTGTATTGAGGCCACTTTAACCGCTATAAAGCAAAAATAATCCCACTTACTGATTAATATTTATTATATATCGATACTATTTCCCATAATAGCAAATATAATCATATTATTCGGATAAAATTATAATATATAAATAATATGGGAAAATATTACAGAAATACCCAATATAATCCCTTTTAAAGGCGCTATTTCCTATAATAAACCTTGAAAAATGAAATAAGTGGGGATTGTCTTTTATATAACTATTAACACTGTATTTTTCCCTGAATGGGCATATTCAAGGTGTTAAAAAGGGGTAAAATTGATTAAACTGCGCGACCTGCTCCGGCATAGACATATTTTCCATATTTTAAGGTGTAAACAGTGACAGACAGTTTTCTTTTTACTTCCGAGTCGGTCTCGGAAGGTCATCCTGATAAAGTCGCAGATCAAATATCTGACGCAATTCTTGACGCAATCCTTGATCAGGACAAACACTCCCGGGTGGCTTGTGAAACCATGGTCAATACAGGCATGGTGGTTATTTCCGGTGAAATCACCACCTCGGCCTGGGTCGATATGGCCGAGATTGTTCGCGGCACCATCAAACGCATTGGTTATGAAGCCTCCATGGGTTTTGACTGGCAATCATGTGCGGTGCTGGTTGCCCTGGATAAACAATCACAGGATATCGCCCAGGGCGTCAATGAAGGCGAGGGCGTTGATTTGGATCAGGGTGCCGGTGACCAGGGACTCATGTTTGGTTATGCAACTAACGAAGCGCCCAATCTCATGCCTCTACCCATTAGCCTGGCCCATCAACTGGTTCAAAAACAGGCAGAAGTTCGCAAAAGTGGCAAACTTACCTGGTTGCGCCCGGATGCCAAGTCCCAGGTGACCATACGGTATACCGATGGCAAACCTGTCGGCATAGATGCGGTTGTTTTATCCACCCAGCATTCACCTGAAATTGAATACAAGCATCTCCAGGAAGCGGTCATGGAAGAGGTGATTAAACCTGTTCTACCTGCAGAATGGCTTGATAAAGATACAAAATATTTTATTAACCCAACCGGCCGTTTTGTGGTTGGCGGCCCGGTAGGTGATTGTGGCCTGACTGGACGCAAGATTATTGTTGATACCTATGGTGGCATGGCCCGCCATGGTGGTGGCGCCTTCTCAGGCAAAGATCCCAGTAAGGTGGATCGCTCCGCAGCTTATGCCGGGCGTTATGTGGCCAAAAATATTGTTGCCGCCGGCCTCGCTGAACGCTGTGAAATCCAGGTTTCCTATGCCATTGGGGTTGCCAAGCCCGTTTCCATTCATATAGACACCTTTGGTACCGGACACATTGCCGATAATAAAATCGCAGAACTGGTAAATGAACATTTTGACTTACGACCCAAGGCCATAATTCAGGATCTTGATTTACTGCGGCCTATTTATGGACCAACCGCGGCCTATGGTCACTTTGGCAGGGAAAATGAGGGTTTTACCTGGGAAAAAACTGATAAAGCGGCTGCTCTAAAGGCTGCAATTGGTCTAAAATCGGTTAAAAGCGCAAAAGTTTAGATTATACCCGCCCTTTCTGCTTGGGGCTTTTTTAAACAGGCAGATAGTTTTTTGAGGAGCGTTGCGACAGCCCTGCTGCCAGGCTCGAAAAACTACTCAAGATCAACGACGCTCATACTATTGGAGATACAGTATGAGTACGCCCGTTGAACAATTGAATCCCGATTATAAAGTTGCCGATATGTCTCTTGCCGACTGGGGTCGCAAGGAAATATCCATTGCCGAAAGCGAAATGCCCGGCTTGATGGCGATTCGTGAAGAATTTAAAAAATCCAAGCCATTAAGCGGCGCCCGTATTACCGGCAGCCTGCACATGACCATCCAGACTGCGGTCTTGATTGAAGCCCTGGTTGATTTAGGCGCGGATGTTCGTTGGGCTTCGTGCAATATTTATTCAACCCAGGATCAGGCAGCAGCGGCCATTGCTGCTACTGGTGTACCGGTTTTTGCCTGGAAAGGTGAATCCCTGGAAGAATACTGGTGGTGTACTGAGCAAGCATTGACCTGGCCTGACGGCGGTGCGCCCAATATGATTCTCGATGATGGCGGTGATGCCACCATGCTGGTTCACAAAGGCACCGAATTTGAAAAGGCCGGCAAGGTACCCGCACCTGAAGCCGATGCCTTTGAGGAATGGAAAGTGTTCCTGGGCCTGTGTGAGAACAGCCTGAAAAACAGCAAGGATAAATGGACCAAAATCGGCGCCAGCATTAAAGGCGTGACCGAAGAAACCACCACCGGGGTACATCGTTTATATCAAATGGCTGAAAAGGGCGAGCTCCTGTTCCCGGCCATGAATGTGAATGACTCGGTCACTAAATCCAAATTCGATAACCTTTATGGTTGCCGCGAATCATTACTCGATGGCATCAAGCGGGCAACCGACGTGATGATCGCCGGCAAAATCTGTGTCGTGTTAGGTTACGGCGATGTGGGCAAGGGTTGCGCCCAGGCATTTCGGGGTATGGGTGCCACTGTATGGGTGACCGAAATTGACCCTATTTGTGCCTTACAAGCCGCAATGGAAGGTTATCGCGTGGTTGATATGAATGATGCCTGCAAAGAGGGCAATATATTCGTGACCACCACAGGTAATGAAGGTGTGATTACTCATGACCATATGATTGCCATGAAAAATGAGTCAATTGTTTGTAACATTGGTCACTTCGATTCAGAAATTGAAATCGCCCAGATCGAAAAATACGAGTGGGATGAAATCAAGCCCCAGGTTGATCACGTGACCTTCCCCGATGGTAAAAAAATTATCATTCTCGCAAAAGGCCGACTGGTGAACCTGGGCTGCGCAACTGGTCACCCAAGCTTTGTGATGTCAGCATCTTTCACCAATCAGGTCATGGCCCAAATTGAGCTGTTTACCAAGCAAGGTGAGTACGATAATGGCGTCTTTATTTTACCGAAAATACTCGACGAAAAAGTTGCACACCTGCATTTGAAAAAGATCGGCGCCAATCTTACAAGGCTCTCACAAAAACAGGCTGATTATATTAGCGTGCCTGTCGATGGTCCCTACAAACCGGATCATTATCGTTACTAAAAGAGGCCAGGAACGGGTATCGAGTAGCCAGGTAATAATCGTAACTAGCTACTCGTTACTCGAGACTGTTGTAAAAAATGGAATCTCAAAAAAAATTCGACAAAAGTTACAGTTGTGAGTTTTTTCCGCCAAAAACGGAAAAGGGCAGGGACAACTGGCGCGCGGCATTTAACGAGCTAAAGACAGTCAATCCTGCCTATTTTTCCTGTACCTATGGCGCCGGCGGCACAACCCAGGCGGGCACCTATGACACGGTCAAAGCGATCATGGATGGCGGTTTTCAGGCGGCGCCCCACATTACCTGTATTGGTTCGACACCAGAAAAAATTAAACAGCTACTGGATGAATACATAAAACTGGGCATTACTCGTATTGTCGCGCTCCGTGGTGACTTACCGGCAGGGCAGGACAAGGCGGGCCACTTTCTGTTTGCCGACCAGCTCGTGGCCTTTATCCGGGAACAAACCGGGGATCATTTTAAAATTGAAATAGCGGCTTATCCCGAAAAACATCCTGAAGCGTCTTCCCTGGCCGATGACTTGTTAAATTTCAAGAAAAAGGTGGATGCGGGTGCGAACGCGGCCATTACCCAGTTCTTTTTCAGTGCCGAGGCCTATTTTCGTTTTGTTGATGATTGTGAATATCTGAATATAGACATTCCTGTTATCCCGGGTATCAACCCGATCACTAATTACAAACAATTGGCTGGTTTTTCTGAACGTTGCGGTGCCGAAATTCCCCGCTGGATCTGGACACGCCTGGAAGGTTATGGCGATGATCTCGACGCCATTCGCGCATTTGGTTATGAGGTAACATTAAACCTTTGTAACGAATTACTGGAAGCGGGTGCACCTGGCCTGCATTTTTATACCCTCAACCGGGCCCAACCAACGGTTAAACTCTGGCAGGATTTAGGTCTGAATACTTATAGTAAAAATACTGAGTAACTGGATACCTGGTTGCTGAAAAAGAAATAGCATCTAAGATGAGGCCTTAAAATAATAGTAACTACTCACTTACGGCTATGCTAAATGCCAGTATCTTGCATGTTGGACTTTTGAGGGGTGTGTTGGCTTAGCTGGCCAGGATTATTATCAATAAGTCGTTTTTTATATTTACCCGGGGCTTGTTCCGCCATGGCTAAAAAAGGCCGTTGGAGAACTAGCTGACCAGGCCAATAATAACAACCAATCCGATGAGCGCTGAGACGAGATAAAACGTTCGATTAAAACCAAATTTTTCTACCATGACTGCCATCTCCCTGTGCTATTTATGCTGTTTTAATGAATCAGGATTTAATATGGTTATTTAAGCAAGGTTTGTGCCAACTTGTCTGTGAACCAATTCACAGATATTGAAGCCTGTAATTAAGACATCTGCGCCAGGTTCACTTAAACACGCAACATTCACTGACCGGCACTCTGCCGTTGGACGGCACAATATCAGTTATATGTGTAAGAATTCGTCGTTATACTCAGCACTGAAAATAAGCCAGAAGGACGCTCATGCGCAGACTATACCCGGAAATTAGCCCGAATTTTCACGAAATGCTGGACGTAGGTGACGGCCACCAGATTTACTACGAGGAATCAGGTAACAATGATGGAATACCGGTAATATTCGTCCATGGCGGTCCCGGCGCCGGTTGCTCCCCCAGCCATCGTAAATTTTTCGACCCTGGCATTTACCGCATCATACTTTTCGACCAAAGGGGTTGTGGTCGTTCCCGACCCCATGCAGGCCTCACCGAGAATACGACCCAGCATTTGGTTTCCGATATGGAAAAAATCAGGGAAGTACTGGGAATCGAAAAATGGTTACTGTTTGGTGGTTCCTGGGGCTCCACCCTTAGCCTGGTTTATGCCCAAAGCCATCCCCAAAAAGTACTGGGGCTGATTTTACGTGGAATTTTCCTGTGTCGACCCCAGGAAATAAACTGGTTTTACCAGTCGGGTGCCAACAAAATTTTTCCGGATCATTGGCAGGAATTCATTCTGCCCATCCCGGAAAAGGAACGGTCGGACATGTTAACGGCCCATTATCTTCGGCTTACAGGTGATGATGACATCGCCCGTATGGCTTCGGCCAAGGCCTGGTCGGTGTGGGAGGGTCGCTGTTCAACACTTTTGCCAAAACAGTCGGTAATTGAATTTTTTAGCAATCCCCATACTGCCCTCAGTTTAGCCAGCATAGAAACCCATTATTTTAAAAATAACAGCTTCCTGGCACCTGACCAGATACTGGCAAATGTAGACAAACTGGAAGACATCCCCGGTGTGATAATCCAGGGCCGTTACGATTTGGTCTGCCCGATGGAAAGTGCCTGGGCGCTTAATCAGTTGTGGTCAATGTCAATACTTGAAATTATCCCTGATGCGGGTCACGCCGCCTTTGAAAAGGGCATTATCAATGCCTTGATTCTGGCGACAGAAGATTTCGCTAAACGTCTGACGAATTAATCAATTAAATTATACAAACCCAAATATGGCAGTTTATGCAATAGGTGATATTCAAGGGTGTTTTACTGCCCTGCAGTCACTCCTGGAAAAAATTAAATTTGATTCTTCCGTGGACAAACTCTGGTTCACTGGCGACCTGGTCAATCGTGGGCCAGAATCCCTGGAAGCCCTTCGATTTGTTAAAGACCTGGGCGCAAGTGCAATCACGGTATTAGGCAATCATGACCTGCACCTGCTGGCCGTGGCCCATGGTTTAAAAAAACACAATAAACGGGACACGCTCAGTGCTGTTTTAGACGACCCGGATTGCGATAAATTGCTGCAATGGTTAACCAAACAGCCCCTGATTCACCATGACCCGGCACTCAACGCCACCATGATACATGCGGGACTTTATCCTGGCTGGGATCTGGCGACAGCATTGGAGCTGGGTAAAGAGGTTGGGGCAATTCTTACCAGCAACGAGTTACCCGTTTTTCTGGAAAAAATGTATGGTAACCACCCGGCGTCCTGGTCAAACGAACTGACTGGCTGGGACCGTGCCCGGGTCATAACCAATTGTTTCACCCGGCTTCGGTATTGTGATGATAAGGGCCAGATGGATATGGCAGAAAAAGGCCCACCGGGCTCTCAGGCTGACGGACTCAACCCCTGGTATCATTATTTGCCGGATAATCATGATTTTGGTGATATTGTCTTTGGCCACTGGTCTACCCTGGCGGCCGGGAATATCGACGCCATTAAACTGAAAAACCGTGTTTTTGCACTCGATACGGGCTGTTTATGGGGCGGGTTATTAACCGCATTACGACTGGACGGACCAGAAAAAACCTTGCATTCAGTTACTTGTGCCGCTGCCCAAAACCCGTGGCCATTGTGAATTTTTTTATAAAAAGACGTCCAACTAATAACAAACTCGAAATATTTAACTTGAAAATCTTGTTCGCCGAGACCTGCCGGAGGATAATGGCGCCATATAACGGAAAAAATTATGACTACAGAACAAGACAAACTGGATATTAATGTCGGTGTTAAAACCACCTACTTGCCTGATGAATCCTCGCCTGATGGGGGCCGTTACGTTTTTGCCTACACCGTCACGCTCACCAACCAGGGCGAATGTCCGGCAAAATTGATTACGCGGCACTGGATAATTACTGATGCCAACAACCAGGTGCAGGAGGTACGGGGCGAAGGGGTTGTCGGTGAGCAGCCACACTTACAGCCCGGGGAAAGTTTTCAATATACCAGCGGCACCGTACTTGAGACCCCTTTTGGCACCATGGAAGGCAGTTATCAAATGATTACCGACGAAGGCTTCGAATTTGATGCCGTAATCCCGGTATTTCGCCTGAATATACCGGGCACTTTGCACTAACGCTTAACCGGATTAGTTACCGAATTAATGAACTAAACCAGGGCGTTCTTTTCCAAGTAGTTAATCGTCCTTTATACAACAACCTAAACCCATGTTTCGTAAAACAGATTTTGATTTATGTGTAATCGGTGGTGGCGCCGCTGGCCTGGTGGTCGCAGCGGGTGGTGTCGGGCTTGGCGCAAAAGTTGTCTTAATCGAGAAAAACAGGCTGGGGGGCGACTGCCTTTATACGGGTTGTGTGCCCAGCAAGGCCATGTTGCACCAGGCAGCCATTGTCCACACTGCGCGCCAGGCCGCAGCCATAGGCTTGGCCGTTTCAGGTGATCCGGATCCAGGCCGGGTACAGAATTACGTGCAATCAATCATAGATAAAATTGAACCCCATGACAGTCCTGAACGTTTTCGTGACATGGGTGTGGAGATCATTTTCGGTGCTGCAAAATTTACTAATGGCAACACCATCGCTATCGGCAACAGCACCATACGCGCCCGCAACTATGTCATCGCCACCGGCTCTCGTCCCGCCGTCCCGCCCGTACCGGGTCTGGATGAAACGCCTTATTTTACCAACGAATCCATATTCTCTAACAAGACGGCTTTACCAGAACTCATCATACTGGGTGCTGGACCCATAGGCCTTGAAATGGCCCAGGCACACCAGCGACTGGGTAGCCAGGTCACGGTACTGGATATAGCGCCCGGTATTTTACCCCGTGAAGATTCAGACATGGCCGCTTATGTCCAGAAATCCCTGGAAGCAGATGGTGTTAAATTCTTGCTGGGACAAAATATCAGCCACATCTCGCAAGCAGGCACCGGTTTAAGTGTCAGCCTGACAAACCAGGACGGCTCATCGCAACTGGTTAAGGGCAGTCATTTGCTGGTCGCCACTGGCAGAAAAACAAATACCGATGGTCTGGCCCTGGAAAAGGCAAAGGTAAGCACCCAAAAAAATGGCCTGCTTATTCTTAATGACAAATTACGGACAACTAACAAACATGTTTACGCCTGTGGTGATGTGGCAGGCCCCTATTTTTTCACCCATATGGCTGAACACCAGGCAGGCATCGTCTTGCGTAATACCCTGTTTCACATGCGCGCCAAAACAGAAACCCGGGTTGTACCCTGGTCCACCTTTACTGACCCGGAACTGGCCCGGGTCGGCCTGTCTGAATCCGAAGCCAAACAACAAAAAATATCACACGAGGTATTTACTTTTGACATGTCGGAAGTTGATCGGGCAAAAACTGATAATGATACCGGGGGGAAAATAAAAGTAGTCATAAATAAAAAAGGGGTCATATTAGGGGCCGCCATTGTTGGCGTCCGGGCCGGTGAGTTGATACATGAGTATGCACTGGCAATGCATCAAAATATGAAACTGGGCCAGTTAACCGGATTGATTCATATTTACCCGACCCTGGCGCAAATTAATCGCCGTGTTGCCGACACCTATTTAAAGACGAAACTGACACCGGCCACAAAAAAAATTATGAAGTTTTTATTCAGGCTGCGGGGCAATTAAACATCCAGGTTGGCAACTGCCAGGGCATTAGTTTCAATAAATTCCCGTCTTGGTTCCACCTGGTCACCCATTAAGGTGGTAAATATTTCATCTGCAGCTACGACATCTTCAATGTTTACCCGCAGTAGTCGCCGCACGGTAGGGTCCATGGTGGTCTCCCAGAGCTGATCAGGGTTCATTTCACCCAGGCCTTTATAGCGTTGAATATATTGACCACGACGGGCCTCACTCATGATCCATTCCAGGGCCTCACCAAAATCAGTGGCAATGGTCGAGCGCTCGCCACGTTTGATAGTGACCATGCCGGAAAACAGGGATTCCAGTTTTTCACCCAATGTCCGCAAGGCGGCGTATTCACTGGAATTGGCAAAATTTTTGTCCAGCCGACAATGCATTAAACCGCCGTGAATATCTCGTGTGACTGCAACTTCGGCAACACCATTTTCGTCTTCAGCAACGGATACACTAAAATGCTGGCCGGCCTTTTTAATACCGTCGAGTTTGTTTTGCAAAAGTTCTACAAACGCTAACAATGCCTTTTTATCATCCAGGGTTTTCTCACTGAGTGTCGGTAAAAACAACAAGGCCCTGAGCACATCGCTGGTGTAACGACGGGCATGGCGACTGATAGAATGTTGCACTGACAGGTAGTGATGGCACAAATCTGCCAAGGCCTTGCCTTCCAGGGTTTGTTTTTTGCTCTCGTTTTTTGCATCACCGGTTTCAAGGACACTGCCCTCCAGGGCCGAGTCCAAAAGAAAAGATTCCAGTTCTGCCTCGTCCTTCAGGTACCGCTCTTTTTTGCCCCTTTTTATTTTGAACAAGGGTGGCTGGGCGATATAAATGTAACCACGCTCAATTAACTCGGGCATTTGACGATAAAAGAAAGTCAGCAACAAGGTACGGATATGGGAGCCGTCGACATCGGCGTCAGTCATAATAATGATGCGATGATAACGTAACTTACTGATATCAAACTCTATTTTTCCAATCCCTGTGCCCATGGCGGTAATCAATGTGCCCACCTCGACCGAAGCCAACATTTTATCAAAACGGGCCCGCTCGACATTCAGGATCTTGCCTTTCAGTGGCAGGATGGCCTGGAACTTTCGGTCCCGGGCCTGCTTGGCAGAACCACCCGCTGAATCACCCTCCACCAGGTAGAGCTCACAGAGCTCAGGATTTCTTTCCTGGCAGTCCGCCAACTTGCCAGGTAAACCGGCGATATCCAGGGCGCCTTTACGGCGGGTCATTTCTCTTGCCTTGCGCGCTGCTTCCCGTGCCCGGGCCGCATCAATTATTTTGACGACTATGCCCTTGGCCTCGGCCGGGTGTTCTTGCAAAAATTCACCCAGGTGTTTATTCACCACGGTTTCAACCACCCCTTTCACCTCTGAGGAAACCAGCTTGTCCTTGGTCTGGGATGAAAATTTTGGGTCCGGTACTTTTACTGACAATACCGCGGTCAGGCCTTCCCGGGCATCATCTCCCGTGGTGCTGATTTTCGCCTTTTTTGCCAGGGCCGAAGATTCAATATACTGGTTCAGGGTGCGGGTCATGGCTGAGCGAAACCCCGCTAAATGAGTGCCACCATCCCGCTGGGGAATGTTGTTGGTATAACAAAAAATGTTTTCCTGGTAGGAATCATTCCACTGCATGCACAGCTCGACTATAATGCCGTTCTTTTTCGCTTCAATGTAAATGGACTTTTTATGGAGCGGTGTTTTGTTGCGGTTCAGGTGTTCAACAAAAGCGGTAATGCCGCCCTTGTATTCAAACACATCTTCCTTGTCAGTTCGTTCGTCATAAAGCACGATCCGGACCCCTGAATTAAGAAAGGAAAGTTCACGCAATCGTTTGGTCAGAATATCGTAATGAATCACGGTATCCGTAAATATCTCTTTGCTCGGCCGGAAATGAATCGTGGTGCCAGACAACTCGCTGTCGCCCTTTGCAGCCAATGGTGCCTGGGGCTCACCCAGGTGATATTCCTGCTCGTATATCTTACCGCCTCGGTGGATGGTCAGCTCGAGTAATTCAGACAAGGCATTGACAACAGACACGCCAACACCGTGGAGGCCGCCGGATAATTTGTAGGAATTTTGGTCAAACTTACCGCCAGCGTGCAATACCGTCAAAATCACTTCTGCGGCGGATCGCCCTTCTTCCTTGATAATACCGGTGGGAATACCGCGGCCATTATCTGTAACCGTAATGGAGTCGTCATGGTGAATCACGACCTTGATTTCGGAACAATGGCCTGCCAGCGCTTCATCGATAGAATTATCGACCACCTCAAATACCATGTGGTGGAGACCGGTACCATCATCGGTGTCCCCGATATACATACCGGGGCGTTTGCGTACTGCTTCCAGACCCTTTAAAACCTGGATGCTGCCAGAGTCATAACTTGGTTGATTCGACATAATTTAGACCAAAATGGGGAAAGCAACTTTAGCATTTTTGGTAAAAATGATCAGAATTTTTTTAGCAAATTCAGCCACCATTTGTCGTTTATTTACTGGTGAATCTTGCCTTGTTCCACGTGGAACGTTTGCCCAAAAACATGTTTTTTGTTGCCAAGATTTTCCAAATCTGTGGCGGTCATGAATATCTGTGCCGGTAGCTCCTGCAACAAAACCAGGACGCTCTCCCGATGGCGGCTGTCCAGTTCCGATAACAAATCATCAAGCAAGAGTATGGGCCTGACATTGCTATATTCATTCATCATCACAATTTGTGCCATGCGAATCGCAATGACCGCCAATTTTTGTTGGCCGCTTGAAGCTTGATCGGCTGGTTTATAGTCGATGAAGATTTTCAGGTCGCCGCGATGTGGCCCGTACAAAGTAAAGCCCCGTTTCTGATCCTGCTGTCGGTGTGAGACCAGGGCATCAAACAATAATTGCTCTTTGGGCCAGCCTTGTGCCAACCTGATTTCAATGGATAATTTTTCATTAAACTGATGGTAAAACTCACTTACCAGGGGGCTGAATTTTGCGATAAATTTTTGCCGTTGTTGGTGGATGGCTAAGGCTAACTCAGAAAGTTGTTTTTCCCATGGTTCAAAAAGCTTGTCAGACGCCCGCCCTTTTAGTGCTGCATTTCTTTGACGTAATACCTGTTTGTAATCAGACCAAATATCAATAAAACTCTGTTCCACGTGGAACACCCCCCAATCCAGTGCTGCCCGCCGGTGTTTGGCGCTCCTGAAAAAACCGAAGTGTGTCTCGGGGGTTAAACACTGGACGGGCACGGCGGCGGCCAAATCCGACAATCGATAGTAACTTTCATTATTAATACGAATCTGGAATTGCTGTCTCGTGCGACTGATACCAATTTTCTGAGGAATATCAGCCTTCAGGCTTTTGCCTAAGACTTGTAGTTCTGACTGACCATTTTTGATTAATTTTACGATGGACCGGGTTCTGAAAGAGCGGCCCAGGCCCAGGATATAGATAGATTCCAGGATGCTCGTTTTGCCAGCCGCGTTGGGCCCAAGAATCAGGTTTAACCTGGGATCCGGGGTAATTTCAAATTTTTCGAATATTCGTAGCTGTTCTGCCGCCAGGTAGGTAAGTGCCATTTTTTAACGACAAATGTTTAGAGACGCATGGGCATTACAACGTATTTCGTTTGTTTATCACCGGGTGAACAAATGGTGCTACTGCTGTTGGCGTCGCTTAAAGCAAATTCAACTTCTTTTGTTTGCAATGCCGACACTGCATCAACGATGTAGTTTGAGTTGAAACCAATCTCCATTTCTTCGCCTTCATAATCGATTGGGATTTCTTCCTGGGCCTCTTCCTGTTCCGGGTTGTGTGCCGATACCTTCATTACCTTGGGTTTAATCTCGAACCTGATACCACGATATTTTTCGTTGGAAAGTATGGCCGTTCGCTGCAAACTTTCCTTGAACGCCTCTTTTTCCAGGCTAATGATTTTACTCTGGTTTGAAGGTATGACTTTATTGTAATCGGGAAAGCGGCCATCAATAAGTTTCGAGGTAAAACAGATTTCTCCTGCCGTAACGCGAATGTGGTTCGGGTTGATCTGGATCGTGGCCGTGGTGTCGCTATCGCCCAAAAATCGGGACAGCTCAATAACACCCTTGCGTGGAATGATTATTTGCCGGGCGCTTATGTTTTTACCGTTCTTTTCGTTAAGTGCTATTTCGCTAATTGCCATCCTGTGACCGTCAGTGGCCACGGTTTTAATAGAATCTTTTTCTATTTCAAGCAACAGCCCATTTAAATAATATCTGACATCCTGTTGTGCCATACAAAACTGGGTTCTATCCAACAGACCTTTAAACTCGATCTGATCCAGGGATAACTCGGTCTCCCAATTGCTCGCTTCCAGGTTTGGGAAATCCGCCACTTGCATAGTCATTAGAGAGAAACGACTACGGCCTGATTTAACCACTGCTTTGTCGTCATTAGCCTCGATAGTAATTTTGCTTCCTGATGGCAGGGAACGACAGATATCCAGTAATTTTCTGGCTGGCAGGGTTGTTTCGCCAGTATCATTTTCACAAACTGCCGTGGTAATGATTTCTACTTCCAGGTCTGTGCCTGTTAACTCGATTTTATCTTCCTTACATTTTATAAGGATGTTCGAGAGTATGGGCAGGGTTTGTCTTTTCTCAACGATACCCGCGACATAGGTTAATGGTTTTATCAGATCGTCTCTTTGAATACTGATCTTCATGAAATATGAACTTCCTTAAAATAAAATATTAAAAATAAAATAAAGTATAAAATATAAAAAAATATGTATTTATATATCTTGTTATTGTAGTTATTAGGGTCGCCTTCGTCTGTTGATATCCCATTTTCCCGCTTATATAAAGGGCTCAAGTAAACATTAAAAACCCGGTAAATGTGTTGTAATAATTGTGTGTACCCTGTGCACTAGAGTTTATAACTTTTTTTGTTAATAAGCGCACAGGGTACACACAAGTTTTTAGTGTCTTGTTCACAAGTTTGTCCACAGGTCTTCACCTGGATGAAAATTATAGACGCATTTTCTAAAGGGCTTTTTCTAAAGGGCTTTTTTATGTGTTGGTTTTACGCCCCCAGGGTTCTGCTCAGGTTAGTGTAATCTTCCTTAATACGAATATCTGTATCTTTTAATTCATTTACCTTGCGACAAGCATGTAAAACCGTGGTGTGGTCACGGCCACCAAAAGCATCACCGATTTCCGGTAAACTGCGCTCTGTTAATTCCTTGGCCAGGGCCATGGCAATTTGCCGGGGCCGGGTGATTTGCCGGGTACGGGATTTTGAATGGAGATCCGCAACACGAATTTTGTAGTACTCGGCTACGGTTTTCTGGATATTGTTAATGGTCACCTGGCGCTCCTGAAATGCCAGTAAATCCCGGAGACTTTCCTGGGCCAGTTCCAGGTCAATCGGCCGACCCGTAAAACGAGCGCTGGCGCCAACACGACGTAAAGCCCCTTCCAGTTCCCGAATATTGGTGCGAACCCGTTTGGCAATAAAAAATCCGACCTCGTCAGACAAATCGATGCCCTCGAGTTTTGCCTTGTTCATCAGGATAGCGACACGGGTTTCCAGCTCCGGTGGTTCAATGGCAACGGTTAAGCCGGAACCAAATCTTGAAATCAGGCGCTCTTCAAGGCCAATCAGGTCTTTCGGGAACCTGTCCGAGGTAATAATGATCTGGGCCTGGCCATCCAGGAGGGCATTAAATGTATGAAAAAACTCTTCCTGGGACCGTTCCTTGCCAACAAAAAACTGAATATCGTCAATGAGCAAACCATCCAGGGAACGGTAAAAACGTTTAAATTCATTAATTGCGTTGTGTTGCAGGGCCTTGACCATGTCGGCTACGAATCTCTCCGACTGGATATAAGCCACCCTGGCTTCGGGCATGTGGGTGGTCATGACATTACCGGCCGCCTGCATCAAGTGGGTTTTACCCAGGCCCACGCCGCCATAGATAAAAAGCGGGTTATAAGCACCCCCAGGGTTTTCACCCACTTGCTTGGCTGCTGCCCGTGCCAGTTGGTTTGATTTACCTTCTACATGGGTTGCAAAGGTAAAATTTGAATTTAAGCGGGCCGCTACCGGCGACTGGCTTTTTTGCTGGACCTTAACCGTGGTTGATTTGCTGACGGTCTTGTTTGGATTATTATCCTTTTTTTGGCTGCCAACATTAATACTTAAACGCATTCCTTCCCGGTCACTATGTTCACCAACAAGCTCAGAAATTCGCGCCAGAAAACGATCCCTGACCCAGTCCATAACAAATCTATTGGGAGCCAGCAGCTTAAGTTCATTTTTAGCAGCCTGGACCTGCAAGGGTCGAATCCAGGTATTAAACTGCTGAGCAGATAATTCCTCTTCAAGGTGCTTTTGGCAGGTTTTCCAAATTTCAGCTGGTGACATGGTTTTCTTTATGATTATGCAAAAGGGGTCGGCTAGTCTAACCCCGCCTGTAAAAGTTATCCACAAGCAATTATTGTTGGCTAAAAAGCTAAATAGTTGCTGTTTTTGTTGACAATAGCGGCCGCAAAACGTAACTTCCCGGCCCTGTTTGATAGCAATTTTGCTTGGATAAATAAAGAGTATATTCATGAAACGTACATTCCAGCCCAGTACTGTAAAACGTGCCCGTACCCATGGCTTCCGAGCCAGAATGCGTACCGCCGGTGGCCGTGCAATAATTCGCGCCCGACGCGCAAAAGGCCGAATCCGCTTAAGCGCTTGATAACAAGCCAAAGCTCGTCAGATTTTAAAAAGGTTTGCACCTAAAGAAATATTCCTGGCTAAATCGCTTACCTGACACTCAGGCGTATAGTGCCGTCATGGCCAACCCACCCTGTACCAGGGACCGGTTTTTTCTGGTTTTTGCCAACAGCAGTACCCGTGACAACAAAGGCAACAAAGCCCGTTTGGGTGTGATTACCTCCAAAAAAGTCTCGAAACGGGCGGTAGAAAGAAACCGGATCAAACGACTGGTCAGGGAGGCGTTTAGGAACAACCAGGCCACCCTTTCCGGGCTGGATATTGTGGTGCTGACCAAACAAGCGGCCTGTGACACGGATAATAAAAAGTTATTTTTAAGCCTGAGTAAACATTGGCAAACTGTACAAAAAAATGCGAAAAGTCCTGACTAAATTCATTGTCGGTTATCAATACCTGATAAGCCCATTTTTTGGCCCCAGCTGCCGATTTACCCCCACTTGTTCCGATTACGCCATTGAAGCCATAGATCAGCACGGGATTTTAAAAGGTTTATGGTTGGCGGTGCGACGCATTGGTCGCTGTCATCCCTGGCATGAAGGGGGCCTTGATCCAGTGCCCGGTCTCGTTAAGAACTCGGACATAAGCAAAACCCGGTGCCATCATGGATAACCAGAAACTGATTTTGTACGTCACCCTGGGTTTTATCCTGTTTTTGATCTGGGAGGCCTGGACGCTCGATCAAAAAGAGCGCCAGGTAGAAATCACCAAAACCGAGCAGGCACTAGGTAAATCCGGTATTCCGTCAGCGCCAGAAACAAGCGCAAAATCCAGACCTGTCGGCGGACAAACCGATGCCGTACCGAGCGCACCGGTCACGCCAGAAGATGACCAGCGTGCCCCGAAAACAGGCAAGGGCCAGAGCATTCTTGTAGAAACAGATTTACTGAAAGTTACCATTGATACCAATGGCGGCGACCTGCGTTCTCTTGTTTTGAGAAAATATCCGGAGAAGCTGAATGAGCCGGAGACTGGCATTACATTATTAACTGAAAATGCCGATGATTTATTTATTGCCCAGTCCGGCCTGATTGGCAATAGCCATAAAATGCCCACCCATAAAACCCTGTTCAAAAGCAGCAAACAGTCATACAACCTGGCAGATGGGCAAGATGATTTGTCGGTGACCCTGACCTGGGTTTCGCCCGATGGCATTTCTTACCAAAAGATCTATCGTTTCTACCGTAATCGTTATCTCATTGATGTCACATTCAAGGTGACCAACAATTCGACCAAGGCCTGGCAGGGATATCTCTATTCGCAATTAAGAAGGAGATACTTAACTGAAAGCCGGGGCCTGCTGGCACTGCCAACTTATACGGGTGGCGCTTATTACACGCCAGAGGATAAGTACGAAAAAGTCAGTTTTGATGACATGGCCGAAACGGCCCTGAAGCGAGACACAGAAAACGGTTGGGTTGCCATATTGCAGCACTACTTTGTTACCGCCCTGTTACCTGATCGGGATACACCGGTCCAGTTTTTTACCCGCAGCCTTGGCGAAGACCAATACAATATTGGTTACAAGGATCTGGCCTCAACAAATATTGCGACCAGGGGCACGGGCGAATTAAAAAGCCAGATTTATGTTGGTCCCAAAGAGCACAAACGCCTGGTGGAGCTGCCCGAAGGTATGGAACTGACCGTGGACTTTGGAATTTTAACCGTTTTGTCTGCTCCCTTGTTCTGGTTACTGGTGAAAATACACGACATCGTTAATAACTGGGGCGTGGCCATCATTTTGTTAACGATACTGATCAAGCTGGTCTTTTTCCCACTATCTGCTGCCAGCTATAAATCCATGGCCCACATGAAACGGGTGCAGCCAAAAATTGTATCCATTAAAGAGCGGTTCGGTAAAGACAAACAAAAACTGAATAAGGCCATGATGGAGATCTATAAAAAGGAGAAAATCAACCCGCTTGGGGGTTGTTTGCCTATCCTGATCCAGATCCCGGTATTTATTGCCTTGTACTGGGTATTGCTGGAAAGTGTTGAAATGCGACAGGCGCCCTTTGCCCTGTGGATTAAGGATTTGTCGGCACCCGACCCATTTTATGTGTTGCCTGTGATCATGGGCATATCCATGTACGTACAACAATGGCTTAACCCGTCGGTCATGGATCCGGTCCAGAAAAAAATAATGATGATTATGCCCGGCGCGTTTATGATCTTTTTTCTATTTTTCCCGGCCGGCCTCGTGTTGTACTGGGTGGTCAATAATCTTTTATCAATCGCCCAGCAGTGGCAAATCACGCGCATGATTACAAAACAGACCCAGGCCTAAAACTTAATGGCGGATGACGAGACCATCGTTGCCGTCGCCACTGCCCCGGGTCGCGGCGGCATTGCCATTGTTCGAATCTCCGGCCCTGCCGTCACCAGCATTTCCAAAAAACTCCTGGGCAAGGTCCCGAAACCCCGGTTAGCTGACCTGCTCAGTTTTCGCGATATTAGTGGCCAGCCCATTGACCAGGGCCTGGCCCTGTATTTCCCCGCCCCGCATTCTTTTACCGGCGAAGATGTCCTGGAGCTGCACGGTCATGGCGGCCCGGTGATTGTTGATTTACTCGTTTCAACAATAATAAAACATGGCGCTCGTAATGCCCGCCCCGGTGAATTCAGTGAGCGTGCTTATCTCAATAATAAAATGGACCTGACCCAGGCCGAGGCCGTGGCAGATTTAATTGATGCCGGTTCGGAAGCGGCGGCCCGCTCAGCCTATCGTTCGTTGCAAGGGGCGTTTTCAGAAAAAATCCACCGACTGGTTGAGGCGCTGGTTAAGTTACGTATGTTTGTTGAGGCGGCCATTGATTTTCCGGAAGAGGAAGTCGATTTTCTGGCCGACGATAATATTAATCAACAAGCCGAAGCCATTACGACCGATCTTGATAATTTGCTCAAACAAGCACGACAAGGACAACTGTTACACGATGGCATGACCCTGGCCCTGGTTGGTCCACCCAATGTCGGCAAATCAAGTTTATTAAATAACCTAACTGGTAATGATTCTGCCATAATCAGTGAAACCCCCGGCACCACCCGGGATGTGATTCGTGAAAATATTAATATTGATGGTTTGCCTGTTCATTTAATGGATACCGCGGGCTTAAGAACCACGGCCGACACCATTGAGCGCGAAGGCATAGTCCGCGCCAAGGATGCCATGTTGCAGGCCGACAGGGTTCTCGTGATTATGGATGACCGAAGTGAAGGCGACCAACGGAAAAAAGAAACCAAGCAAGCACTATTACACCTGCCAGAGAACAGCAAGTATGCATTACTCTGGAATAAAATAGACCTGACAGGTAAAGACCCATCTATAGAACATAAACAGGGCCACGAAGAAATTTGCCTGTCAGCAAAAACCGGCCAGGGCATAGATTTATTAAAAAAATATCTCAAACAGGCCATGCACTTCCAGGAAGTAGGTGAAGGCACGTTCATGGCCCGCCGTCGGCATATTACCGCCCTTGAACAAGCACGCAACCATGTCAGTGATGGAATAAAACAACTCAGCAGTAATAAAGCAGGTGAGCTAATGGCCGAAGACTTAAGACTCGCACAAATTGCCCTGAGCCAGATCACCGGTGAATTTACCAGCGATGATTTGCTGGGCGAAATTTTTTCCAGTTTTTGTATTGGGAAGTAAATCTGTTTATACCTGCAGCTGCCAATTGTCTAATGTTAACAATTGCTAATACACGAGAAAATATTTTCATTAAAAGATAAACTCTAGCTCACAAATATCAGACGGGTCGATTTATTTTCCTTACCCGCCCTATACTCGACTGTTAGGCATACAAGATTCGACATGGTTTCACTCGACAACTTTAGAATTTCATTGGCTGTCACTCGTGCATCAAGCACGGCGGAAACCACTATGACTGATGATGGCCTGGAAACTAAATTTCAACACCAAGTTGTTCTTCGTGCCAAGAGAAATACACCGATACGGCTTTGTACGGGTGAGTGGCTCTGTGATGTCGATATTCATTTCACGCTCTACCCCGTATCGGTAGTGCCAGCAAATGGTTTGGAGAATCTTGGTTCCAAGACACTCGGGTTTCTATGTTGCATTTCTACTAATAATAATAAGCATGAGCCACAGTTAGTTCACGGCGCAGCGTTTGTGAGAGAAAATGTGTCATTGAGTGCTTTACTGGATGCGTCGGTTTGTTGGGAGCTTCAGCTAGAGCTAGAGGGGATCAACTCCACTTACGACGAAAACAACCCATATGTTCTCGGCCTTAATCGCGACAAAGCAGTGAAGATTGCCAGTTATAGACTTGTTGGTTTTCAAAAAGAAGACTGATACGTGGCCAGCAGTTGATACGTCATATCGTCCCCTGTCATTACTCGATGGCCAGCCTAGCTTGGCGTTATTCAGAAACTAATGAATGAGATGACGATAAAGACTGTATCTGAATCAGTATTTGAGGAGTTTTGTGACTCCAATAATATCGTCTGTGAAAAAATCTCCGAGGGTTCCGAGCCAACTCCTGATTACTTGGTAACACTAACTGGTAGGCAGTTCGTCGTGGAAGTGAAACAAATCGACCATGACACGGATTTTAATTCCGAAGATGGGGTTAGCACCAGAATCACAGGCTCACATATAAGAAAAAAGATTCACGATACGCGAATACGAAAACAACTAAAGAACGCCACAGATAAAGGCACTCCTACGATTCTGTTGGTGTACAACAATATGGATAAGATGCAAAGTTTTGGAACCGAGCCCCATGATTTTATTTCGGCTATGTACGGCGAGTTAACTGTAGTACTTAATACTAAAAATAATAAAATCGAAGATTCATTTCGTGGTCGGAATGCTTCATTTCGAGAAAATAGGAATACTTCATTTGGAGCGGTTGGTCGCCTATATAAAATGAAAAGTGTACCGGCTATTCATCTGTACGAGAATGTTTTCGCAAAAAACCGGATCGATTTTTCTTTACTCCCGGAATTCATAAAGGTAACGCGTATCGCTCTGGGGTAGGCTCATGCTGTATCAGTAGACTAAATGGTCAAGAACAAAAGCAAAACAAAAGGGTCAAACAAAAGCAAAGAACAAAAGGAACAAAAGAAGGAACAAAAGAGAAGAACAAAAGAGGAAGAACAAAAAGAACAAAAGGGTCAACAAAAGGGTCAGAGTCGATTGAAATACTTACATTAAGCAAAACTCCCCGGCCCTTTTGATTTTATTAGAATCAGTAAGTGCTAATTCTCCTGATTATAAATGTCAGGATGGTTTGAACTGTTGAATCGCCAGGCGTAGTGTTTTTAACGTCACATGATTATGTATTTTTCCATACCGCAACAAAACATAATAATCTGTTATTATATTAACCGCAGTTGCCCATTCCGGTTTTGCCGTTTTTACCCTGGCGGCAAACGACAACGGCCAGATCGGAAGAGCACACGTCTGAACTCCAGTCACACTGATATATCTCGTATGCCGTCTTCTGCTTGAAAAAAAAAAAATAACATAAAAAAAAAAAAAAATAAACAATATAAAACAAACACAAAGGGAAAATACATTAAACCTACGAAA
>CAJVXY010000018.1 GCA_913009895.1 uncultured Acidiferrobacteraceae bacterium
TTGAGCAGGAAAGCAAAAAAAAGAAAAATTAAAATAATAGTGTCACCAGACATAAAAATGGCTATGTATTTCGAATTAGACGGAATTCTGTCTAATACCCAAAATAAGGGTGTTATACAGAATTTCGTATAACAAACTGTTAGGTTCATATGAAAATCACAAAAGAACAAAAATTATTCTACGGCTTAAGCATTGCCCTGTTCTTTGTATCAGTTATTGTATTTGATGTTATAGGCAGACTTACGTATAGAAATGAAACATTATTTGTCTCTATAAAAGAAACGCTATACTATTTAGCAGTTCAGCCAGTTGGCACAGCTATGTTATTAGCTCCATATTTAATACTAGGCCTAGTTTCAGTTAAAACCTCAAAAAATAAAAGCATAAAAAACGGAATGTGTATTTTTATTCCAGGTTTAATTTCATTATCATACATATACTATGAAGGTTATCTTGCTTCTAGCTACTATATTGAGCTTAAGAAATGGACAGCTTCATCTTTATCCGTAGGCATGTTACCTTTTCAGGGCATTATAGCTCTGCCTATTGGTTTATTAATTGGTTGGGTTATATATACAATATTAAATGCAAACAAAACCTAACAATCAAATCAACCTGACCATTTTTTCTTACGGCCTAAAAAGCAGTCCGCAAGAAAAAACGTCAGGTTATTAAAGCGTTATGTGTAGGTAAACGTAATTCACAAATGAATTCAAGTATCTTTGGTTCATTTATAAAATTTAATCATCAACCATAAAGGTATAAATCAAAATGAGTCAAGGTACAGTAAAGTGGTTTAACGCAGATAAAGGGTTCGGTTTTATTACTCCAGATGACGGCGGCAAAGATTTGTTTGTCCATCACTCAGAAATACAAAGTGGCGGCGGCTATGCCTCTTTAAACGACGGTCAAAAGGTTGAGTACGTCGTGGGTGAAGGTGCGAAAGGGCCATGTGCAACCAAAGTTACGGCAATATAAAATATCAAGGAAACACATAACCAGGCGCTCCACCTGACCAAAAACCGCGATGCGGTTTTTGGTCAGGTGAGCTTGGTCGTTTTTCCAGCTAACTTAACGAATAGGGAAGTTCTTTTACCGTTAATGCAGGTCCTGTATCTGATTCCAAATGAAGGTCGCCTGATTCAATTGCCTTGATTTGCACAACGGCTAAAATATCAATACCAGTGTTTGGCCCCGGTTCTGCGCTGACAACAGTACCCGCTGCCTGATTTGGAAAGCTGGATGAAAAAATCTTGTCACCTGCATGTGGCGGTGTTGCTTCTGTGGACTGGAGCCTGAACATTCGTTGTTTCAGCTTTCCCAGGTATTGCATGCGGGCAACAATTTCCTGGCCTGGATAACAGCCCTTTTTAAAATTTACACCATCAATTAATTCGAGATTTGTCATTTGGGGCACAAATGCCTCGCTGGTTTCGGTAGAGATTGTCGGCAAGCCTGCCTGGACATCCAGCCATGACCAGGCGTGATGCCCCGTCAGTGAGTATGTGTCCGGGAGATTTTCCCAAAGTTGTATAATTGATTCGGTTTCGCCGGCAACGATATACCGTGGATTTTTACCGTTAATGCAAATAGCCGATAAAGTTTTTTTGCTACTTACGGTGTTAATTTCCCGGGAAATTTTTTCAAATGAGTTCTTGAGGTCACTATAAACATCATCTCCTGATAACCCAATGACGACCCAGTCAGACAGCAAATCTATTACGACTTTGGCTCTCAAGACGTACATGCGTAATTTTTTTAAGACTATTTCGGCTAATTGGGTATCGGCCAGTAAATAAAAACCATCATCCCGCTTAAATATAAGGAATAAAGCGAGCATTCTGCCCTTGGGAGTGCAATAGGCGCTCAATTGACTTTTATCCAGGTCCAGTTTTTTTATATCGTTGGTTAGCTGGCTTTGCAGGAAAGATTCGGCATCTTCTCCAGAAACACGCAATACTGTCAGATTGGATAAGTCTGCAAGAATACTCTCTCTGGCGGCCATGAGAACTTCTTCTCCGGGGCTTTTAAACCAGGGATACATTGCAGAGCTACAGTCGGCACCTTTTGAGGTCAAAAAATCTGTCCATGTTCCTTGGTTATCAGGTTGCTGTGTCACGGGATCCTCTTAATGTTAAATCTTGATCTTATGTTGCAGATGCTTGAAACTAAACTTTCCAGTGTTGTCGCGGTCTATAGAATAAACTATTCTTTGGCACAGGGAAGCCTACAAATTACGAGGCAAATACATTAAAGTTAAGGGCCTGTTACGACAAGTTACCAGTAGAATAATAAAGGCGAAGCAAAACCCTAAATAGCCAGTTCACATGAGCCTATAAAAATGGATAGATTAAAACCAAGGCCGGTATATCTAAACCTGCTGCAAATTCGTCTGCCTATTGGCGGCCTGGTTTCAATTTTTCACAGAATCACTGGCATATTCCTCGTTATATCACTTCCCTTTGTCCTGTATTTGCTGGACTTATCACTTGATAATGAGGTTAATTTTCTAAAAGCGAAAGACCTGCTTTTGAGCATCCCTGGGAAAATTATACTCGTTTTATTGGGCGCGATATTCTTGCAACATTTATTTTCCGGCATACGCCATCTTTTTTTAGATATTGATATTGGTGTTGGCAAGCTCACTGCCCGTAAAAGTGCCTGGGCCACGTTGCTGTTAACACTTGTTTTTGTCATTACCGGGGGGTTAATGCTTTGGTAACACGTTGGCAACTTGGCGGCATTCACCGGGGCTTGAATGAGTGGTTGATGCAGCGGTTAACAGCAATCTATATTGGATTATTTGGGGTATTTGTCAGCATACGATTGTTATTTTCGCCGATAAATGATTTTTCGGCCTGGCAGGTCTGGATGAACCAGCCGTTAGTGCGTATTGGCTGGGCCGTATTTATATTTTCACTGTTGTATCACGGCTGGGTTGGGTTGCGTAGTGTTTTTATGGATTATGCTAAACCACTGTGGGTGAGATTCCTGGTTGGCACGATTTCAACTTTGGCGTTCCTGGGTATGTCCATATGGACAATTTTAATTCTATTTAATATTTCATAGGGAGCCAATGAACATAGCCCGAAGAAAATTTGATTGTTTGGTTATCGGCGCCGGTGGCGGTGGCTTACGGGCCGCCTTGCAGCTTGCCGAAAGTGATGCCCACGTGGCAGTCGTATCAAAGGTGTTTCCAACCCGCTCCCATACAGTGGCAGCACAAGGTGGAATGAATGCGGCGCTGGGGAATGTCACGCCAGATAACTGGCACTGGCACATGTATGACACGATTAAGGGCAGTGATTACCTGGGTGATCAGGACGCCATTGAATATATGTGTCGCGCGGCCTCACGCCTGGTGGTGGAGCTGGAACATTATGGCGTGCCATTTTCTCGTATGGATGATGGCCACATATACCAGCGTCCATTTGGCGGTCAAAGCCAGAACTTTGGCGGCGAACAAGTTGCCCGTACTTGTGCCGCTGCCGACCGTACCGGCCATGCAATATTGCACAGCCTCTACCAGCAAAACATTCGGGCCCGGACGCACTTTTTTGATGAATATTTTGTCATTGACCTGATCCTGGATAATGAAGGCAATGCCCTGGGCGCCCTGGCTCTGGAAATAGAAACCGGCGAACCATTATTGATAGAAGCAAAAACGACATTATTGGCAACAGGCGGTGCTGGCAGGATGTTCCGCACCAGCACCAATGCCATGATTAATACCGGCGATGGCATTGCCATGGCCCTGCGTGCAGGTGTGCCTATCCAGGACATGGAATTTTTTCAATTCCACCCGACGGGCATTGCCGGCGTTGGCGTCCTGATTTCTGAGGGCGTGCGCGGAGAGGGCGGTTACCTGGTAAATGGTGAGGGCGAGCGTTTTATGGAGCGTTATGCCCCCAATGCCAAGGACCTGGCAAGCCGGGATGTGGTCAGTCGTGCTATCGCTATCGAGATAAGAGAGGGAAAGGGCTGTGGTCCTGACAAGGACCATGTTTTGCTCAAGGTTGATCACCTTGGGGCCGCCCCGATCATGAAAAGATTGCCTGGCATACGCGATTTATCCATGCGTTTTGCCAATGTTGATCCCATCAAAAAACCAATACCCGTTTATCCCACCGCCCATTACACCATGGGAGGCGTACCCACCAACCGTTATGGCCAGGTGGTGACACCTATCAAACACGCCCCAGAAGAGGCCATCCAGGGTTTATACGCGGTCGGAGAATGCGCCTGTGTGTCGGTGCATGGTGCCAACAGGCTGGGGGGAAATTCATTGCTCGATATAGTTGTTTTTGGGCGTGCTGCTGGCAATCACATCGTTGAATACCTGAAAGAACATCGTTACCACAAATCTATACCCGACGAATTAATCGAAAAACCATTGGCCAGGTTGCACAGATGGGATAAAAGTGGTGCGGGCGAATCTGTAGATGAAATCAGAAAAGAACTGCAAAAAACCATGGAAGAAAACTGCGGTGTTTTTCGGACCCAGGAAGTCCTTGATGAGGGTGTAGTAAAAGTGAAAGTGCTGGAATCAAGACTGAATGACGCGGTCATTACGGATCACAGCAAGGTATTTAACACGGCACGTATTGAGGCCCTGGAGCTTGAGAACTTAATGGATGTGTCCCTCGCCACGGTGATTGGTGCCAGTGCCAGGCATGAAAGCCGGGGCGCCCATTCAAGACTGGACTACCCGGATCGAGACGACGTCAGCTGGCTCAAGCATACGCTTTATTTCAAGGAAGGGTATCAGCTCGATTATAAACCCGTTCGCATGAAACCACTTTCAGTGGATTCGTTTCCGCCAAAGGAAAGGGTTTACTGATTGTTAATGGTGAATCATGGATATTAAAATATATCGCTACAATCCTGAAACTGATGCAAAGCCCAGTATGCGGCATTACAGCCTGGCTGACGATTTCACCGGCCCCATGTTGCTGGATGCGTTAATAGCTTTAAAAGAACAAGACCCGACGCTTTCATTCCGGCGATCTTGTGGCGAAGGTGTCTGCGGGTCTGACGGTATGAACATCAATGGCCGCAACGGTCTTGCCTGCATTACCCCGCTGAAAGATTTAAAGCGACCTATCGTACTGCGGCCATTACCAGGCATGCCGGTAATACGCGATCTGATTGTTGACCTGACTGTATTTTATGATCAATACAAAACGGTTAAACCGTGGTTAACCAACAATGAGCCGAAACCGGAAACCGAGCGTCTGCAAACTCCAGCCGAACGGGAAAAACTCGACGGCCTGATTGAATGTGTTTTATGCGCGTGCTGTTCCACGGCCTGCCCGTCGTTTTGGTGGAACCCGGATCGTTTCCTGGGTCCTGCGGCCTTGTTGCAGTCATGGCGTTTCCTGGCGGATAGTCGTGACCTGGCAACAGGCGAGCGTTTAGACGATTTGGAAGATCCTTATCGCCTTTTTCGCTGTCACAGTATTATGAATTGCACTGACGTGTGTCCCAAAAACCTGAATCCTACAAAAGCTATTGGCCTGATTAAACAAATGCTGATCAAACGATCTTTATAATGACTAAAACAATGGTAGATAATGACAAAACATTAGAAAGATTGCGCTGGCAGTGTCGCCGGGGAATGTTAGAACTGGATATTGTTTTGCAGCGCTTCCTGAACAATGATTATCAACACTTGAATGATCGTGAAAAACATACCTTTGCAAAATTACTGGAGGAGGCCGATGTAAATTTACTGGCTTACTTCAACCAGACAAAAAAATGCCCGGATTCTGAATTAAACCAATTTATTAGAAAACTGTTGTAATATAATGATTATTATACTAAATAAATCAAGATTATTAACAATCCTGTTCGTGATCCTTTATGGGTTGGCACTACTGTCAGTTCTGATTTCCGGCATTCATTTGGTATTAAAAGCCTTGCTGCTGTTGACCATCATCATTAGCCTGGTAGATCAGGCGCGCCGACATTTAACTGGCGCACATAAAGACAGTCTGGTGCAGTTAAAACTGACCGGCGAAAATGTTATAAAAGTCCGTAAAGCTGGTAATCCGGACTGGTTGGTTGCTGAAATAACAAGCTCAGTGATCTGGCCCTGGATTTTGATACTCAAACTTAAAGAACTTAGCCCGCAGGCTCGAAAGTTGAAATTATTAATAACCAGGGATGCGGTTAGCGAGGAGGAATTTCGTCAAATCAGCCAGTGGATCAGCCAGGCCATGCCAATACAAACGATTAAAAATCAGGCCCAGTAAAATTAAATTCAGTAAAATTAGATCTAGCTAAATTAGATTAGCGCAGCAATGCCTGTTTTGTTGGGTTGGTTTGTTAGCGGTTTTAGAATGGTATCTTTTGGTGCTGAGGATTCGTCTAACTCTGGGTAGTCCCTGGTAAAATGCAGTCCTCTACTTTCCTTGCGCACTAGTGCCGAACGAATAATCAGGTCTGCGACATCGACCAGGTTACGTAACTCAACCAGGTCATTAGTAATTTTGAAGTTAGTGTAATACTCCCTGATTTCGTCTTTCAGCAGATCGATCCGGTGTTGTGCCCGCTGCAAACGTTTCGTGGTGCGGACAATGCCCACATAGTCCCACATAAAACGCCTGAGCTCGTCCCAGTTATGGGAAACTACGACTTGTTCATCAGCATCAGTTACCCGGCTTTCGTCCCAGGCAGGCAGGTTTTTATACTGATAGTTTTTTGATTGTTTTAGCGCCAGGTTAATATCGTCAGCTGCCAGCTTGGCAAAAACCAGGCACTCCAGTAATGAGTTGCTGGCAAGTCGGTTGGCCCCATGAAGCCCGGTAAATGCACATTCTCCAATTGCATAGAGTCCTGGCAAATCGGTACGAGCAGACAAGTCAGTACAAATGCCGCCACAAGTGTAGTGGGCTGCAGGCACGACAGGAATAGGGTCAGATGTGATGTCGATGTTGAAAGATTTACATTTTTCGTAAACTGTCGGGAAATGATTTTTGATAAAATCGTCCGGCATGTGACTAATATCCAGATTCACATGGTCATCACCCCGACGTTTCATCTCGTAATCTATGGCACGGGCAACAATATCCCTGGGAGCAAGCTCTCCCCTGTCATCATGATCGGCCATGAAAGAGTTGCCATCGGTTAGCTTTAACTTGCCACCTTCACCCCTGACTGCCTCGGTAATGAGAAATGATTTGGCCTTGCTATGATACAGGCAGGTGGGATGGAACTGGACAAATTCCATGTTGCCGACCCGACAGCCGGCGCGCCATGCCATGGCGATGCCATCACCGGTGGAGGTATCCGGGTTGCTGGTATAAAGGTACACTTTTGCGGCACCACCCGTTGCCAAAACCACAACCCTGGCGGCAAATACCTTGATTTTACCCGTGGCCCTGTTCAGGACATAGGCGCCGAGACAGGCATTGTTGTCAGCGCTTATATTCAGCTTGGTGTCCAGCTTGGATTCAGTAATGAGATCAACCGCAATATGGTCTTCAAAGATCGTGATATTTTTATGTGCCCGCACTTGTTTTTCAAGCGTATTTTCAATGGCACGACCGGTCGCATCTGCGGCGTGGTAAACCCGCCGGTGGCTGTGGCCGCCCTCACGGGTTAAATGAAAAGAATGGTCACTCTCATTCTCACTGGCACTGGCATCGGTGGTAAACAACACACCTTTTTCAATGAGCCATGCAATGGCCTCTGGGCCATGGCGGACAACCTGTTTTACGGTTTTTTCCCGGCAGAGACCGGCACCCGCTAATATTGTATCTTCAATATGAGACTCAAAACTGTCCTTATCCTTGTTTGCAACCGCGGCAACGCCGCCTTGTGCATACAGGCTGGAACCTTCTGAAAAAGCGCCCTTGGCGAGTATTGAAACCCTGGCATTTTCAGCAAGACGCAGGGCAAGGCTGAGGCCGGCAGCACCAGCACCCAGGATCAGGACGTCGGTATTGATCTGTTTAGTCATTGAAAAAGTTGTATAACTGTTTGTATATCATGGGCCATGCTAGCATAGGTCAAAATCGTATTGACCAGAAATTGAATTTTTACAGCCATTCCTGACCACAAATATCATAAAAAACAACCATGTTTACGAACTTTCACCACAAAATACTGTCTCTAGTATTAACAGTGCCCGTCTATTTTCCGAGTGGGTTATGGGTGCCAGTGAATGAATAATAAACAGGTGGATCAATCGCTGGTGCTGAAGGTGCAAAGTGGTGACAAGTCGGCCTACGATTTACTGGTCCTGAAGTACCAGCATAGAGTTGCCAAGCTTGTTTCCAGGTTTATTTATAACCATGCCGAGGTTGAAGATGTCACACAGGAGGTTTTCATCAAGGCCTATCGTGCCCTGGCGAATTTTCGCGGAGACAGTGCATTTTATACCTGGTTGTACAGAATTGCGGTTAATACGGCCAAGAATTACCTGGTAACAATGAGTCGGCGGCCACCGAGCACCGACCTGGAAGCAGGGGAAGCTGAAAACATGGAATTGGGTGCAAGTTTACGTGAAAACGCCACACCAGAATCGAATATGCTGGCCAAGGAAATAGGCGATACAGTTAAACGGGCCGTGGATCAATTGCCGGAGGATCTTAAAATGGCAATTGTGCTTAGGGAAATTGAAGGGCTGAGTTATGAAGAAATTGCCAGTGTTATGGCATGTCCAATTGGCACAGTCAGATCACGAATTTTTCGCGCCCGAGAGGCGATAGATTCTGATTTAAAGCCTTTAATATCTGATGTAGATGAATAGAAGTGAAAAGAGGTGAGTGTAATATGAACGAAAAACTCTCAGCATTAATGGATGGCGAGCTAAACGAGGCAGAGACCCGTAAAATGCTTTCTGAAATTGAGAAGAATAAAGACTTGCGTGCTACCTGGAGCCGATATCACCTTGCGGCGTCTGCCCTGCATGATGATATCATCCAGTTAAGCAACTCAAGCCTTGCCAGCAAGATTTCAAAAGAAATTGCAGGAGAGCCAATTATTGTCTCGCCTGGTTGGTGGCGACAGTCAAACAAAAAAGCAATTAAATTGGCTGGAAGTTTTGCCATCGCGGCATCAGTGGCCGCCATTGCTGTTGTTAGCTTGCAGGTTGATTCGCCAGACCAGGTCAATCAACAGAGTATTGCCAGCCTTGAACCCATTAGCTCGGGCGATTTTATACGTGCCAGCGGAACACGCTGGAGCAATGGCACAAACAGCACTGGCAGGGCGTTGAACATGTATCTTGTTGAGCATAGCGAATTTAGTCCAGCCTCAAACTTCAAGGGAATGATGGGTTATGGGCGCATTGCCGGTTACGATATGACTAAATGAAATACAAAATAACCACAATTAGTTTGCTGCTCATGCTCGCCATGGGCAGCGGTGTCGTTCACGCAGAACAAGAGGCCTTGCAGTGGTTGGTAAAAATGGGATTAGCGGCCCAGGATCTTAATTATCGTGGAATTTTTGTTTATCAACATGATTTTCAGCTTGAGAGCATGCAAATTATCCACCGGGTTAAGCGCGGCGTTACCAAAGAGCGCCTGCTTTCCCTGAATAATGCACCACGAGAAATAATTCGGGATAACAATATTGTTCGTTGTTATCTGCCCGATGAAGATTCAATTGTCGTTGAGCATCGCAAAGCTAACGAAAAAAATTTCCCCCGCATTATTCCAAAAAATCTGGCAAGATTTAAGGATAACTACAGTTTTTTATTGGGGCCTAAACAGCGTGTCACTGACAGAATGGCCCAGCATGTCATTATCAAACCTAAAGACAAGTATCGTTATGGCTATCATTTGTGGGCCGATTTAAAATCAGGCATGTTGCTTAAATCTGATTTGATTGATCCGAATGGCAAGGTATTGGAACAATTCATGTTTACAAGCCTGGACATCGGCGTCCAGATAAAAGATGAAGATTTAGAACCTCGATCAAGTTCATTAGGCCTGAAGAAGCTTCTGAAAAGCGAAAATAAAACGTCATCAGAGAAAAATCAATGGCGAGTCACCAGCTTGCCCGCGGGTTTTGTTACCAGTGTACATATTAAACGTACTGTTCCCATGCATGACGAACCCGTTGAGCATCTGGTGTTAACCGATGGTTTGGCGGCAGTTTCAGTTTTTATAGAAAAAAAGAAAGATCTCGACCAGATTGTGAGCGGTCCAAATTCAATGGGGGCGGTAAATGCCTATACTCGGACAACCAGCAACCACCAAATCACTGTCATAGGCGAGGTGCCAGCGATCACGGTCATCAAGATTGCCCGGGCGGTAGAGTTATTAAAGTAGTTGCTTGATCCCCTGATTATATTATTTACTACCGGTTCTTCTCGTCCCCTAAATAAGCTATTATCCCGCCGTACTAACCTGCTGGGGTGCTTATACCCACTTGCGTGAGGCGCTTTGGGCGCCTTGTTTTTATCTGATGTTCCAAAAATGAGATAGTTTAAGAGCGCTACTTTGACACAAGACAAGATTCGTAACTTTTCAATAATCGCCCATATTGATCATGGTAAATCCACCATTGCCGACCGTTTTATCCAGGAGTGCGGTGGCCTGGAAGATCGTGAAATGGCTGAACAGGTGCTTGATTCCATGGAGCTGGAGCGTGAGCGCGGCATAACCATCAAGGCGCAAAGTGTTTCATTAAAGTACAAAGCGACTGATGGTCAAGTGTATAATTTAAACATCATTGATACGCCGGGACATGTTGATTTTTCTTATGAAGTATCAAGATCCCTGACCGCCTGTGAGGGCGCATTACTTGTAGTGGACGCAGCGCAAGGTGTGCAGGCACAGACAGTTGCCAATTGTTATACGGCTGCTGAACTGGACCTGGAAATAGTACCTGTGCTTAACAAAATTGATTTGCCTTCAGCTGAGCCTGAACGGGTCATATCCGAGATTGAAGAAATAATCGGGATTGATGCAACTGACGCCGTTGAGGTCAGCGCCAAAACAGGCCAGGGTATAAGAGATATCCTGGAAGCAATCGTTGACAAGATTCCGCCACCGAAGGGCGATAAGAATAAACCGCTCAGGGCCTTAATAATAGATTCCTGGTTTGATAATTATCTAGGCACGGTATCCTTGATTCGAATTATTGATGGCAGCGTAACAAAAAAACAAAGAATTAGATTAATGGCGACGCAGCGAGATTATTTGGTAGATGAAGTTGGAATCTACACGCCAAAAAGGAAGGCGGTATCAGAATTAAGTGCCGGTGAAGTGGGTTACCTGGTGGCTGGCATTAAAGACATACGTAGTGCACGGGTTGGCGATACCATTACACTTGTAGATAATCCTGCTGTCGAACCCTTGCCTGGTTTCAAGGAAGTACAACCACAGGTATTTGCCGGTTTGTACCCGGTTGAAGCGGCCAGTTACAATGAATTTAGGGATGCCCTGGACAAGTTATGCCTGAATGACGCTTCATTCTCTTTTGAGCCAGAGACTTCTGAGGCGCTGGGTTTTGGATTCAGATGCGGTTTTCTTGGCATGTTGCATATGGAGATTATTCAGGAAAGACTGGAGCGAGAATACGATGTAGAATTAATTACCACTGCGCCTACCGTTGTTTATGAAATTCTTACAAAAACCGGTGAAAAATTAAAAGTAGAAAATCCGGCAAAACTTCCAGATGCTTCTGCAATTGAGGAATTTCGGGAGCCAATTATCCTGGTAAATATATTGTCGCCCCATGAATACATAGGCAGTGTTATCGGGCTATGCGAAGAAAAAAGAGGCATTCAGCGTAATATGTTATATGTTGGCAAGCAGGTCGTGGTGACATACGAGTTGCCTATGAATGAAATTGTACTGGATTTCTTTGATCGATTAAAATCCGTTAGTCGCGGTTATGCGTCACTCGAGTATGAATTTTTAGAGTTCAGGGCAACCGATCTTGTTAAGCTGGATGTGATGATTAACGGTGAAAAGGTAGATGCATTGTCACTTATTGTGCATCGTGACCAGAGTATCTATCGCGGCAGAGATTTGGTTAAAAGATTACGAGAAATTATTCAGCGCCAGATGTTTGATGTGGCAATACAGGCAGCAATCGGCGCAAAAATTATTGCCCGTGAAACTGTAAAGGCGCTGAGAAAAAATGTTACAGCAAAATGTTACGGTGGTGATGCTTCCCGAAAACGAAAACTTCTGGAAAAACAAAAAGCAGGAAAGAAAAGAATGAAACAGGTTGGTTCAGTAGAAATTCCGCAAGAAGCTTTTCTTGCGATACTAAAGGTAGATGACAAATGAATTTTGATTTTCCATTAATAATGTTTATCGCGATTCTCATTACGGGAATAATATGGGGCCTTGATTATGCCTTCGGTGTACCCGCAAGAAAAAAGAAAGCGGAAGCGCTGGAAGGTAGTGGCGGTTCTGATAAAGCCGTAAAAAAATTACGACAAGAGCCAGTGCTTGTTGAGTACGCACGGGCATTTTTCCCGGTTATCCTGATTGTATTCATTTTGAGATCATTTCTCGTTGAGCCGTTCAGGATCCCTTCCGGGTCGATGTTGCCCGGATTGCTCCCGGGCGATTTTATCCTGGTTAATAAATTTGCTTATGGTGTTCGATTGCCTATTGTCAATAACAAGATATTTGATCTGGGCGAGGTTAAACGTGGTGACGTGGTGGTATTTCGTTACCCAAGAGACCCTTCGGTCAATTACATTAAAAGATTAGTAGGCTTGCCAGGAGACAAAATTGTTTATAAAAACAGGCGTTTGACTATAAATGGCATACTTATGGATCTGGTAGCAAAAGACGGTTTTGATTTTGAGGAGACCCTTGGCGGGGTCAGCTCGTATCATCGTTTTCTGGAGAATTTGGCTGGGGTTGAGCATGATATAATCCATACTTCACTGACCAATAACGACGAGGCACTTGAAATAACGGTACCTGCAGGCCATTATTTTGTAATGGGTGACAATCGAGACCGCAGTAATGACAGCCGTTACTGGGGTTTTGTGCCAGATGCCAATCTAGTCGGCAAGGCATTTTATATCTGGTTTAGCTGGGATATGGCGGCAATAGAAGACTGGTTCCCGGCCAGGATTCGCTGGAATCGTGTCGGAGACACTATAAAATAATATTATCAATCAGCAAGAATGAATCTGAACCAGATTAAACTTGGAGATAATTATGGTTAGAAGTAAAGAAAAAGGAATTACCATGTGGGGCATGCTAATGATTGCCCTTATAGTTGCATTCTTTGCACTATTGATCATCAAACTGGTGCCGACCTATTTAATGGACATGAAAGTAAAAAGTGCACTGGAAGGTGTATCAAGGCAGTCTCAACAATCAAATATGTCAAATGCTGCAATTAAAATGGCATTATACAAAAGATTTACAATAGATAACGTTAGCGAAACGGAGATAGATCTTAAGCAGGATGTTACATTCGTCAAAAAAGGGCGCAATAGAATTATAAAAATAACCTACGAAGTTGTAACGCCTATGTTTGGAAACTTATCTGTACTTGTTCAGTTTGACCACGAAGCGGAGGCTGGAAGATTTGAATGACAAGCACTTGTCTTTATGTTCAGAATTATCTTACATATTCAAGGATGCCGAACTACTTGATCTGGCACTAACACATAGAAGCAAAAGCACAAAAAACTATGAAAGGCTGGAATTTCTTGGTGATAGTATTGTTGGTTTTGTCATTGCATCGGAATTATTCTTACGTTACCCGGATTTATCAGAAGGAAAGTTAACACGTCTACGTGCCACGCTGGTTCGCAAAGAAACGTTGGCAAAGCTTTCCAGGACCATCGAGCTTGGGCAACACATAAAGTTGGGAAGTGGTGAGCTGAAAAGTGGCGGTTTTGATCGTGATTCCATACTTGCCGACTGCCTTGAGTCAATCCTGGGTGCTATTTTTATAGACAGCACAATTGAAGACGTAACAAATGTTATCAAGAAGCTTTATAAAACCACGTTTGAAGAAATAAATCCTGACTCAGTACAGACAGATCCAAAAACAAAATTGCAAGAATACTTGCAAAAAAATACAAGACCTCTTCCCGAATACAAGATTATCGAAATTACCGGTAAGCCCCACAAACAAACATTTACTGTAGAGTGTAAAACCCTTTTGCTTGATCAACCCGTTTTCGGGAAAGGTGCGAGCAGAAAAAAAGCTGAACAAGATGCCGCAGACAAAACCATTAAGGCAATAAAAGATAAATCGTGAGTGATAATTTCCGTACCGGTTATGTAACGCTTTTGGGCAGACCTAATGTAGGAAAATCAACCCTTCTAAACAGGCTTGTAAAACAAAAAATCAGCATCACTGCAAATCGACCACAAACAACCCGCCATAGCATTACAGGTATCAATACAACAGATTCTTTTCAAATTATCTATGTCGACACACCTGGTTTTAATAACGTCACAAATAGTTCGCTGAACAAGAGAATGAACAAAACTTCGCGGTCAAGCCTGGTTGGCGTTGATTGTATTGCATTAATGATAGGGCCGAAGGGTTGGACGGAAGCAGATAAGGCTGTTGCCGAATTACTTCACTCTATCAAGACGCCTGTATTCCTGGTTATCAACAAGATTGATATGTTAAAAGATAAAAATACGTTATTGCCTGTTATCGAAAATTCTGCAGCAGAGACAGGAATTCCGTTCGAGGAAATAATTCCAATATCAGCCGAGACTGGAGAAAATGTAAATAATCTTGAAGAAAAACTATTGGCTATGTTACCTGTACAGCCAAAATTATTTTCTGATGATCAGGTAACAGACAAGAGTGATAGATTCCTGGCGGGGGAGCTGGTAAGGGAGCAAATTTTCAGGGTTATCGGCGAAGAGGTTCCGTATGCTGTAGCGGTAAAGGTTGAAAAATTTAAACGAGAAGGAAAATTACTGAGAATAGAGGCAATCATTTGGGTGGAAAAAAAAGGCCAGAAGGCAATTCTTATCGGTAAAGGCGGCGATCAAATAAAAAAAATTGGCACCCACGCACGCAAAGCCATGGAGAATAGCTTTGGCACCAAGGTATTCCTGGAGCTTTGGGTTAAGGTGCGAGCAAACTGGCGAGACAACGAACAGGCGCTGCGTTTGTTTGGTTACGGAGATGAATAATGCGCGTGGAAAAAGAAAATGCGTTTATTTTGCATCAACGTGCATATAGTGAAACCAGTTCAATTCTCGATATTTTTTCCCAAAATTTTGGCAGGTTTTCACTAATTGCCAAAGGTATAAAAAAACAAAATTCAAGTAAGGGCAGTGTGTTACAACAGTTCCAGCCTTTATTGTTATCATGGGCAGGAAAATCAGATCTTAAAACACTAACGGCAGCAGAGTCCAATAGTGACACATTCGCTATGATCCCCGGCTCAATGTACTGTGGATTTTACATCAATGAACTCATTATAAGATTGCTGCATCAACACGACCCACATCCGAAATTATTTATTTATTACAAAGATACCCTAAAACAACTTAGCATGGGTGTTTCCGAAAAAGTATTGCGATTATTTGAAAAATATTTGCTTATTGAAATTGGATATGGCGTCATCCTGGATCACGATGTAGATAATAATAAAATAGACGAAAATAAAGATTATTATTATGTGCCAGAATCTGGCCCGGTTAAAACAGAAGAAGAAAAGCAGGGTGCTGTAAAAATAAAAGGAAAAAGTTTAATCGCATTTGCAAACGAAAATCTGGATGATAAAGATGTATTGGCTGACATAAAGAATTTAATGCGAGTGTTATTACAGATACAACTAGGCGACAAACCGTTACAAAGCAGAAAGCTTATGAATAAATTTCTATCATTAAGCAGGTAACCACGGGGTATGAAAAAATGACTAAGCTAGGTGTTAATATTGATCATGTTGCCACATTAAGACAGGCACGGGGCACTGTTTATCCGGAACCCGTCCACGCGGCAAAAGAAGCAGAGCTTGCCGGTGCTGATTCAATCACAATGCATTTAAGAGAAGACCGTCGCCATATTCAGGATCGGGATATTGAAATTGTAAATGAAATTATTGAAACAAGACTGAACATGGAAATGGCTGTTACGGAAGAGATGATAAAAATCGCAACACGTATCAAACCATCAGATTGTTGTCTGGTACCGGAAAAAAGAGAAGAACTGACTACGGAAGGTGGTCTTGATGTCAAAGGTCAGGAACAGAAAATAAAACGCGCATGCGATACGTTAGGCGAGGCAGGGATACAGACATCACTTTTTATAGATGCGGATCTAGACCAGCTGGATGCTGCCAAAAGAACTGGTGCCCCTGTAATAGAAATTCATACAGGTCATTTCGCCGATACAAAATACAAACATAAAAAATACCAGGAACTAACCCGGATTGAGCAGGCAATTCGACATGGACTTGATTTAGGATTACAGGTTAACGCAGGCCACGGCCTTAATTATCATAATGTTCAGGAAATTGCCGCGTTACCCGGAATCTCGGAATTAAATATTGGGCATGCAATTATAGCCCAATCTATTTTTACCGGACTAGGTCATGCCGTGGCAGAAATGAAAAGACTCATAAATGAAGCATCCCTTAAATCATGATATTCGGAATTGGCACAGACATTGTAAAAGTAGCGCGTATGCAGCGTAGCATTGATCGATGGGGTGACCGCTTTGCCGAACGCATACTGACATCTGACGAGAAAAAGGAATATTGCACGACTATAAAAAAAGCCAATTTTTTGGCAAAAAGGTTTGCCGCTAAAGAAGCTGCATCGAAGGCCATGGGGTTGGGTTTTCAAAATGGACTGGAATTAAAACATATTTCAGTCACTCACAAAAAAAACGGCAAACCAGAATTAATTTTTACGGGATTCGCAAGTGAATTTTTATCCAGAAATAATATCAGTGCGGCACAGTTGAGTTTGTCAGACGAGCATGAATACGCAGTTGCATTCGTAACAATGGAATGTGCCAGCCCTGACTGATATTACCGGATTAAAATTAAAAAAAACCTAACTAATAATCTGGCTCAATCGCGCCGCGAAACCCAAGCATTGATGCGATACCAGCCAGAACCAGGCCAGCCAGGATAAGTACTGGTCCAATATAACCCACCGGACCTGCCAGCAAAACCGCTGCCCATTCCTGCTCAAGAAAAACAACTAAATAGAGCAGGCCGGAATGCATGACAGTGCCCGTGATGAATATCCAGCTTATGGCCTGTTTAAACATGGGGTGTATTGCCAGAAAACATAACAGGAAACCAACTACTATATTCAGTAATGCTTCCAGGTTGCCATGGGCATGGGGGCCGCCTTTTATCCCGTCAACCGGTAGTTGGGCATTTATTCGAGCAGAGAGAGATAAAATGGCACGACTATTCGTTTTGGCAATTTGTTCGGGCGTCATGGGATCAAGGTCTTGCTCAAAACCGTCATTAACAATTTCTTGCAAGGCACCCACTTTTTTTTGTTTTTCCTGATCGGCAGTCTGGATATCCGGGTAATACTGAATAATCATTATCGGGCCCAGTGATGCGGTCAATACAAGGTATAAAAAACCAAATACAATATTTTTTTTGCCAATCATTTATTTCTCCCAACCCTTGCTATGAAAATATTTATTCTGTTTATCCGGGCGTCACTGTATTACGAGCGGGGCCATGGCTTCAAGTGGCAATTGAAATATATACAGGGTGAAATACTAACAAGTGTGGTTAGAAATCTGGCTGGCAAAAAAATGGCTCCCCGGGACGGACTCGAACCGCCGACAAGGTGATTAACAGTCACCCGCTCTACCAACTGAGCTACCGGGGAATAGAGGCCGCGTATGGTACTGGCGTGCTCATAAAGGGTCAAGAACTTCGCGCCCATATCATGCACCTGTTATCCAGGACAATCTGCCGGTTTATTGCCAGGTTTACGGGTAGAGGTACGCACCCGGCCAGTGCGGTAAAGCACTACCGTGCGCGCTGTATCTGGCCCCTCCACACTGCAAACACTGAAGGTCCCGGACTTGTTAGCGCTGCCTTGTGGCTGGAAGCTGACATAATCCCTGCGCCTGCCAGAGGGCCGCCAGGTGACGGTATAACCTGATTGCAGGGCCGCACCAACCAAAACGATAGACTCACCCGGGTCAACCTGGACGTTTTTGTTTGGGTCATGAAACAATATCCAGCCTCGTTCCCATTGTTCACCCCGGTCACATTCTATTCCCGACCGGCTCTGGCAGAGCGTGACTCGCTTGCCGGTTTTGATGGCTTCACTGCGCGCCAGGTGGAGTGTTCGTACCAGTTGATTGGTGACTGAAACCGTGCGGGCAGCCTTTACGATATTAAATATGGGCAGACTCATACCGCTGATAATACCCATAATTGCCAGGCTGGTTAATAATTCCAGCAGGCTGTATCCCGATAATTTTGGCTCCGATAATTCTAAAGAAGACTGTTGGCAAGAAATGCCGAATTTGCGGCCAGGTAATTTTTTTAACTTTAAAAACAGAACGCGCAATCCAGTGCGCGCAGGGTAAGCGAGAGTATTCATTCAGATCCTCCATGATCATAAATGTTTGCACTAAAAAATATTCGGTCATCCTGACCTCGTTGCAGCGGCTTGTGTCACTGGCAACTGTCTTTATTATTCACTTTCAAAGAAAGCATGCAAGCAAAATTTTAATTTCACGCTATAATATTGTTAGTTTGAAATCTCCTTGAAATGGGTTTCAAGTTCTAAAATGCCTTCAAACAATACCGAAAGCCGTACATAACCAGGTAGTTTCACTGTTTTGAGTTCAACGGCCTGGGGGTATAACTTCTCAAGCATCAGTTTGTCTGACGGATAATCAATGGCGATGCTGACTTTCATGGGAAAATAACCATCCAGAAATTTTTTCATATACGGCCCGCCTGTCCAGATGTAATTTCCCGAGTGGCCATTTTTTTTGAATGACAGGGTTTCGCTAGTAATACATACCACTGCATTTTTTTTAACTTCTTGCAATTGCACCGTGGCGCCTTCTATCCAGACGCGGCCAATATTTTCACTCCTGCTAATGTTAAGATTTCTAACGTAACCTTTTCTGAAAACAATCTCCATGGCGGATACTGTCTGGAGATTGGAATGACATTGTTTATTACCTATCCAGCCACTTTTCATGGATTCAGCAGTGATTGAAATGTGAGTTGTATGATGGTGTGGAGTTTCCTTGAGCGGGCGGGTAATGAACTCCAGCTCGCCCTCGTTTATATCCAGAAATTCGAATTCAGTAGAATTACTTAACGGTGAGAATAAAAAAACAAAGAGGCTTGTTATTAGCCAAATGACGGCGGGAATAACTTTTATTTTTACCTTCAAGGTTTGCCAGGTTTTAAAGTTTGGGTGAGCATAATATCAGGCGCTTCCAAGAACGGCTTGTATTCTGTCAATCGCCTCATTTAGCGTGTCCAGATCTGTGGCGTAAGAAATGCGCATATAACCTTCGGCACCAAAAGCAGAACCCGGCACCATGGCAACACCTGCCTTTTCAAGTAAAAACTCCGCCATTTCAATATCGTTTTTAGCCTCGCTACAATCGCTTATGGCATCGGCAAAATTTGGAAATAAATAAAAAGCACCGACCGCTGGCAGGCATTGTACGCCTTTTATCTGGTTCACCCGCTCAATCAGGTGATCGTGTCGTTGATGGAAGGCCGTAAGCATGGGCTGGATGCATGATTGATCGCCATTCAATGCTTCAACTGCCGCAGCCTGGGCAATAGAGCAGGGGTTGGAGGTACTTTGTGACTGAATTTTTTTCATTGCCGCTATGAGATTAGCAGGACCGCCAGCATAACCGATGCGCCAACCCGTCATGGCATAAGCCTTGGATACCCCATTGAGCACGATAGTGCGTTCATAGAGCTCAGGACAAACATTGACAATATTTGTAAATGGTTCGTCGGCCCAGAGAATGTGTTCGTACATATCATCCGTTGCGATCAGAATATCCGGATGCGACATGAGCACAGCAGCCAGTGCCTTTAGTTCATTTTTGGTGTAAATATTTCCAGTTGGATTGGAAGGACTGTTAATAACAAATAGTCGGGTCCGTTTTGTAATACTGTTTTCAAGTTGATCCGCGGTGATTTTAAATGATTGTGCGATGCCTGCCTGTAGAATTACTGGCTCGCCCTGGGCCAGCAAAACCATATCCGGATATGAAACCCAGTAGGGGGCGGGAATGATGACTTCATCGCCAGCATTTAATAACGCCTGGGCAAGATTATAAAAGCTGTGTTTGCCGCCCGCAGAAACCAGGATTTGCGCTAGCGAATACTGGAGTTGGTTATCGCGTTTGAATTTGTCTATTACGGCTTGTTTTAGTTCGGGCGTACCGTCAACTGCCGTATAACCAGTCTTGCCTTGTTTGATCGCCTCGATAGCGGCTGCCTTGATATGTTCCGGGGTATCAAAATCAGGCTCACCGGCACCCAGCCCGATAATGTCCTTGCCAGCAGCTTTTAATTCCTGTGCCTTACTGGAGACTGCCAGCGTAGCGGAGGGTTTGACCCGTTGTACCCGGTCGGCCAGGGTAATTGATTTCAAAGTAATTCCTTCTTGCGCTTACTCAGTTAAAACAGTAAAAGTTCTTTGCCCGGTACTATACCGCCACAAGTCATGAAAACGAAACCATGAAAACACGAAGCTTCAAATTAAATAGCCTATTTAAACCCGCTGGTGATCAACCTGCGGCAATTGCGGGATTAATCAACGGGATAGAACATCACTCAAAGTTTCAAACACTGTTGGGGGTAACCGGATCCGGCAAGACATTCACGATCGCCAATGTTATTGCCCACGTGCAATCTCCAACCCTGGTGATGGCGCCAAACAAGACCCTGGCTGCCCAGTTATATGCCGAGTTTCGTGATTTTTTCCCGGAGAATGCCGTTGAATACTTTGTTTCCTATTACGATTACTACCAGCCTGAAGCCTATGTGCCTTCGTCAGACACGTTTATAGAAAAAGACGCCTCAATCAATGAGCACATTGAGCAAATGCGCCTGTCTGCGACCAAATCCATACTTGAGCGGGAGGACACAATAATTGTTGCGACCGTAAGTGCAATCTACGGCCTCGGTGACCCATCGGCCTATCTGAAAATGATCCTGCTGTTGCGACAGGGCAGCACAATGGATCAGCGCGCTATTCTGAAAAGACTGGCAGAATTGCAATACACGCGTAACGACATAGAGCTACACCGGGGCACATTCAGGGTCCGGGGTGACGTGATTGATATTTTCCCGGCAGAGTCTGATCGACTGGCTATTCGGGTTGAATTATTCGGTGATGAGATCGAGGCCATATCGGAATTTGATCCGTTAACAGGTGAGCTAAGTGAAAAATTAGCGCGGGCAACAATTTTCCCGAAATCACACTATGTCACGCCAAAAGAAAAAGTATTACATGCGGTTGAGCTAATCCGGGATGAATTAAAACCACGCCTGGCGCAGTTAAGGGAGATTGATAAACTGGTTGAAGCGCAACGCCTGGAACAACGAACTAATTTTGATATGGAAATGATGCAGGAACTTGGTTATTGCCAGGGCATTGAAAACTACTCTCGTTATCTTTCCGGGCGTGATGCTGGCCAACCACCACCAACCTTGATCGATTATTTACCAAAAAATGCCTTACTCGTTATTGATGAGAGCCATGTGACTGTTTCCCAAACCGGTGCTATGTATAAAGGGGATCGCTCACGTAAAGAAACACTGGTTGAGTACGGGTTTCGCCTGCCTTCTGCCCTGGATAACCGGCCGTTACGGTTTGATGAGTTCGAAAAAATGATGCCTAACACTATTTTCGTATCGGCCACCCCGGGTAATTACGAGATTGAGCACAGTGACGCCATCATTGACCAGGTGGTCAGGCCCACAGGCCTGATTGATCCGACTGTGGAAATTCGCCCCGTGGGCACACAGGTGGATGACCTGTTATCCGAAATTAAAAAAAGAGTGGCCAAACAGGAACGGGTGCTGGTCACAACCCTGACGAAACGTATGTCTGAGGATTTAACGGAATATCTATCAGACCATGGCGTACTGGTACGATATTTGCATTCAGATATTGAAACGGTGGAGCGGGTCGAGATATTGCGCGATTTACGGGCCGGTGTATTTGACGTACTCGTAGGTATCAACCTGCTCAGAGAAGGGCTTGATATCCCGGAAGTTTCGCTGGTTGCAATACTGGATGCTGATAAGGAAGGTTTTTTACGCTCCTCTCGATCATTGATACAGACGATTGGTCGAGCTGCCCGAAATCTCAATGGCAGGGCAATACTTTATGCCGACAGAATCACCCGCTCAATGCAGGTCGCCCTGGATGAAACGGATCGACGCCGGGAAAAACAGGTTGCCTATAACAAGGAGCACAACATCAAACCTGAGGGTATTAAAAAAGCGGTTAAGGACATCATAGACGGAACTGCCCTGGGACGAATGACGCTTAAAAAAGGCAAAGGTAAAAGCAAAAAAGGATTGGCAGCTATTGCTGAAGTCCCTGAGGATTACAAGGTAATGGCACCTGAAAAGTTGACTAAACTCATGGCGAAACTGGAAAAACAGATGTTTGAACATGCGAAAAACCTTGAATTCGAGCAGGCGGCGGCCACCCGGGACCAAATCACGGATATTGAGGCTGAAATTTTTGGAATAAGACGATAATTATCCCTATTAAATAGAGGCTTTTAATGTTAAACATAAGCGCGCACAATGTCGGCCGCATCAGGTTCAGACATAATAAAAACAGTACATTAACGCACGTATCTCAATTCTGGTTGCTATAATTTGTAGTGAATCACGGTTACTAAAACTTGCGGAGTATTAAGGCTATGCGCATCATCACATTTTTTACGGTTTTCATGCTGATGTTTTTATCATCAGAAATGGTCACGGCAGCCACCAAAACCCTTACCTGGGCCGGTTGTGGCATATCAAAAAAGGCATTCATGAAGGAGTTGTCGATTGCCTTCGAAAAAAAGACAGGCGTTAAAATCCTTCTCAAGGGCGGGGGCGCCACTCGGGGTATTCGCGAGGTTGCCAGTCGCAAACGCGATCTGGGCGGCTCCTGTCGTTATACCCTGGAAAACCCAAAAACACTGACCACCGATCCCAGGGAACGACGGGTCAAAATGGACCCGGTAGCCTGGGATGCCTTAGTGGTACTGGTCCATAAATCCAATCCGGTTAATGACATATCAATGGAAAATATAAGGAAGGTATTTACAGGCAAAATCACAAACTGGAAACAATTAGGCGGTAACAATGCGCCAATCCAGTTATTTTACCGCAAGGGCAAGGTTTCGGGTGTTGGCCGGACAATTAGAGAGCTGATTTTTGCCAATTATGGACAGGAATTTACTAAAAATGCAACGGTTGTAAAATCATCCGGCCCTTTGGAAAAGGGTATACAGGGTAATGCAGTTAATGGTTTCGGTATTTCTGGAATCAGTAGCGCCAGAAAAAGAAAAGTTAAGATCCTGAGCATTGAGGGCAAAAAACCCACCTACGATAATATTAAAAATGGCGCTTATATACTTTATCGCCCGCTATTTCTTGTGACCCACCTGCAGAACAAAGACCCGGATGTGCGTGCATTTTCAAATTTTGTACACAGCGAAGAAGCGCAAAAAATCCTGCGTAAGGCTGGAACTGTGCCCTACGGTGATGCCATTGGTCTTTGGCTTAAATACCTTAACCAGGTAGAAAAGGCTCAGGAAGCAGGACTTCGTTAACCAGACCTGGGCGTAAAATAAGCAAAGATTATACAAGATCAATATCTTGTAGGTTGCAAGTGACTTGTGTTACTTTGCGCGCCTGCCCGAAGGCGCGTAGCTCAGTTGGTTAGAGCACCACCTTGACATGGTGGGGGTCGTTGGTTCGAATCCAATCGTGCCTACCAAATACCACACGGTGAAGCTGCCGGTAGCCAGGCGCTTCACCGTTTTTTTGTTTTAGTTATTAACCCGCATGCGGCCTTTGGTAGGGGTCGCCACTGCAAAAGGGTCATTTTATGCCGGTTGTTACTTTACCTGATGGTTCGAAACGTGAATATGCGCAGTCATTGACGGTGGCCGATATTGCGTTGGATATTGGCCCAGGCCTGGCCAAGGCAACCCTGGCAGGCAAAATCAACGGAATCGTGGCAGATGCCAGCACCCTGATTGATCAGGACGTGGAACTGGCAATTATCACTGATCGGGATGAGGCTGGCCTCGAGGTGATTCGTCATTCCTGCGCCCACCTGTTGGCCCAGGCCGTGAAAGATTTATATCCCGATGCCCAGGTGACCATTGGCCCAGTGATAGCAGACGGGTTTTACTACGACTTCTCATTTAAGCGGGGATTTACCGAAGAGGACCTGGTTAAAATTGAGAAAAAAATGGCAGAATTTGCCAAGCAGGATTTCAAGGTGACGCGCAAAGAGTCTACGAGAGATGATGCCGTAAAATTTTTCAAGGGAATTGGCGAAGTTTACAAGGCAGAAATCATCGAATCTATCCCGGTGGATGAAATCCTGTCTCTTTACAGCCAGGGTGAATTTACGGATCTCTGTCGTGGCCCTCATGTCCCCAGTACCGGCAAGCTAAAGGCCTTTAAGTTGATGAAGGTTGCTGGTGCCTACTGGCGGGGTGACTCAAACAATGAGATGTTACAGCGAATTTACGGCACCGCCTGGGCCAATAAAAAAGACCTCAAGGCGTATTTGTTTCGCATAGAAGAGGCAGAAAAAAGAGATCATCGTAAGATTGCTAAAAAACTGGATCTGTTCCATACCCAGGAAGAGGCGCCAGGCATGGTTTTTTGGCATGCCAAGGGCTGGACCATTTACCAGGAAATTGTCGGTTATATCCGTAAGACGATTGCCGCCGCGGGTTACCATGAAGTACACACGCCCATGATTGTGGATCGCAGTTTGTGGGAAAAATCAGGTCATGCAGATAAATTTGGCGATGATATGTTCGCGGTCCATGCTGAAAACAGGGAATACGCAGTCAAGCCCATGAATTGCCCCTGCCATATTCAAATCTATAACCAGGGCTTGAAGAGTTATCGTGATCTGCCCCTGAGAATGGCTGAATTTGGGTCGTGCCACCGGAATGAGCCATCAGGCACCTTACACGGCCTGATGCGGTTACGAAGTTTTGTCCAGGATGATGCCCATATATTTTGCACCGAAGCACAGGTCCAGGACGAAGTGTCGTCATTTATCGATCTATTGTTCAGAGTTTACAAGGATTTCGGATTCAATGATGTCCTGGTCAAGTTGTCCACGCGACCGTCACCGGAACACCGGGTGGGTTCAGATGAAGAATGGGATAAGGCGGAACAGGCCCTTGAACAGTCTCTAAACACCAAATCCCTGGATTGGACGCTGCAACCCGGTGAGGGGGCATTTTATGGCCCCAAGATCGAATTTTCACTAAAAGATTGTCTTGGCAGGGTGTGGCAATGCGGCACCATCCAGGTAGATTTCTCCATGCCCGCCCGTTTGGACGCAAGTTATGTCGCTGAAGATGGTAGTCGTCATGTGCCGGTCATGCTGCACCGGGCAATTCTAGGCTCGTTGGAGCGTTTTATTGGCATTTTGATTGAGGAACATGCAGGTTCATTACCGCTGTGGCTGGCGCCAATTCAGGCGGTAATCCTGACAATTACCGACGAACAGCAGGAATATGCAAAAAAAGTTGAAAAAATACTGAAAAAACAAGGCATCAGGGTCGAATCGGACTTGAGAAACGAGAAAATCGGCTTTAAAATCCGCGAGCACACACTCCAGCGTGTTCCGTATCAACTTGTCATCGGAAAACGGGAGCAGGAAGAAAATACAGTTGCCGTGCGCACGCGCAAGGGTGAGGATCAGGGGGCGATTGACCCGGAGTCTTTGGCTGAAAAGCTCATCCAGGAAATCGCGAGCCATGGCGTTTAATTATTTAAGAGGACTGAAACTATAGCTTCAAAAAAAGAGACACGTCTAAACGAGTTAATCACGGCAACAGAGATACGCCTGATTGATGAGAAAGGCGCACAAGCAGGTATTGTTAGCGCAGTAGATGCACTGGAAAGGGCGGGCGAAGTTGGCCTGGATCTTGTTGAAATTTCACCCAATGCCGAACCACCTGTTTGCAGGATTATGGATTTTGGCAAGTATTTGTACGAGGCAAATAAGCAGAAACATGCTGCCAAGAAGAAACAGAAACAGATTCATATTAAGGAGATCAAGTTTCGACCCGGCACGGATGTGGGTGATTACAATATAAAACTGCGAAATCTGATCAAGTTTCTGAAAAACGGAGACAAGACCAAGGTAACCATGCGTTTTCGCGGTCGCGAAATGGCGCACCAGGAGATTGGGCTTGAACTGTTGAAACGTATTCAGGCCGATCTTGAGCCATATGGATTAGTGGAACAGTTTCCCAAGATGGAAGGTCGGCAAATGGTCATGGTATTGCAACCGGCCATTGACAGTAAAAAGCAAAGTGTCGAGGGTAAGAAGGCTACCCAGAAAGAAGACGAAGAAAATGAATTAAAGAATTCTGATAACCAGGAACCTGATAACCAGGAACCAAGTACGGAGTAAGTTATGCCAAAGTTAAAAACTAACCGCGGTGCCGCAAAACGTTTTCGTCGAACTGGCGGTGGCGGTTTTAAATGCAGTCATTCGCATTTGCGACACATCCTGACAAAAAAAGGCACGAAGCGTAAACGTCATTTACGTTCGGGCGACATGATAGATAAAGCTGACGTGTCAATGGTACGTCGCTTGCTACCGTACGCATAAGAGGAGTTATAAAATGCCAAGAGTAAAAAGAGGCGTAGTAGCCCACGCAAGACACAAAAAAGTGCTTGAAAGAGCAAAAGGTTATCGTGGTGCGCGTAGTCGAATTTATCGTGTTGCCAAACAGGCAGTTGATAAGGCAGGCCAGTATGCCTATCGTGATCGTCGGCAGCGTAAGCGCCAGTTTCGGGCGCTGTGGATTATTCGTATCAATGCCGCCGCCAGGGAAGCAGGGCTCAGTTATAGCCGGCTAATGAATGGTCTGAAAATTTCATCTATTGAGGTTGACCGAAAAGTTTTGGCCGATCTTGCGGTGCATGACAAACCGGCTTTTGCTGCAATAGCAGAACAGGCCAAAGCCGCACTCGCAAATTAAGTTTACTATCTACAACCGTAATTGATGGCGGTGCGTAGTATCAATCAGAGTAGTATCCTGAAACGGGAAGGGCGTGGTGCCTTTCCCGTTTTTTGCTTAAGACTCCAGTAAAAATTATAGCGTTAAATAATTATATAAATTCAAGGTCGATACTTTGCAAGAACAACTTACCGAATTACTGCAATCTGCTTTAGCTGAAATTGAAGCATGTAAAGATGTGTCTTCTGTAGAATCAGTGCGCGTTAAATATTTAGGTAAAAAAGGACTGCTGACCGAACAATTAAAAACATTGGGCAGTCTGCCGCCTGAGCAACGGCCGCAAGCAGGCCAGTTGGTAAATGTAGCGAAGAAAGAAATATCTGAAAAAATTCAGGACAAAAAGGAAGCCCTGGAAACTGCCGCCAGGAATGTATCATTATCATCAGGAAAAATTGATATCACACTACCCGGCAGAAATGCGGGTAACGGTAGTCTTCATCCTGTCACGCGAACAATAAGAAGGCTGGAAAATTTTTTTTCCAGCGCCGGTTTTGAAATTGTCAAAGGCCCTGAAATTGAGAGTGACTATTATAATTTTGAGGCATTAAACATTCCTGATAACCATCCAGCGCGGGCGATGCACGACACATTTTATTTTGATGCGAACCACCTGCTTCGCACTCACACTTCGCCGGTCCAGATTCGTTACATGGAAAATAACAAACCACCAATCAGAATTATTGCGCCAGGCAAGGTCTATCGATGTGATTCAGACGTAACCCACACGCCAATGTTTCACCAGGTTGAAGGCTTATTGATTGATGAATCCGCCAGTTTTGCAGATTTAAAAAGCCTGTTAATCTCTTTTTTAAGGGCATTCTTTGAGCAAGACGACCTGAAAGTCAGGTTCAGGCCATCATTTTTCCCCTTTACCGAACCTTCTGCTGAAGTCGATATAAATTGTGTCATGTGTAACGGCAGTGGTTGTCGAGTCTGTAGTCACACTGGCTGGCTGGAGATTTTAGGTTGCGGTATGGTTCACCCCAACGTTTTAGCTAACGTTCTCGGATTCAGAAAAATTCATTCAGATAAATTTAATGGTTTTGCCTTCGGTATTGGTGTCGAGAGGCTGGCAATGCTGCGCTACGGTATAAATGACTTGCGCTTGTTCTTCGATAATGACGTACGCTTTCTAAAACAGTTTTCATGAAATTATTATTTACATAGTGAAATCCAGGTTATGAAATTTAGCGAACATTGGTTAAAACAATTTGTGAATATAAAATTATCGGCATCTGAAATTGCCGATACATTAACTTTTGCCGGCCTGGAAGTTGATAACATTGAATCAATTAAACCCGACATTAAAAAAATAGTTGTTGGAAAAATAATAGAAATAACCCCTCATCCAAACGCAGATCGTTTGCGCGTATGCCAGGTAGATGTTGGCAAATCCAAACCATTAACCATTGTTTGCGGGGCAAACAATGCAGTAAAAGGAATCAAGGTACCTACCGCACTCGTAGGCGCAAAATTACCGGGTGGATTAATAATTAGAAAAACACAACTCCGGGGCGAAGATTCTTCTGGCATGTTATGTTCCGCGGCAGAACTTGGAATCGAGGGCGACTCGGCAGGTTTATTAATCCTTGATAATGAAGCACGTATTGGTACGGACATTCTTGATGCGTTACACCTTGATGATCATGTAATAGAAGTTGACCTGACCCCCAATCGTGGCGATTGCCTGAGTGTGTTCGGTATTGCCAGGGAAATGAGCGCACTAACGAATACAAAATTAAAACAAAAAAAATTTAATAAAGTTCGTGTTTCTAGCAAGAAAAAAATCAGCGTAACAGTGACCGCAGGCAAGTTATGCCCGAGATATGTAGGCCGCGTAATTGAGAATATTGATCCTGTTGCTCATACACCAGTATGGATGCAGGAACGATTACGACGAAGTGGCTTGCGTAGTTTGGGCCCGGTGGTTGATGTAACGAATTTCGTGATGTTAGAACTGGGACAGCCAATGCACGGGTTTGACCTGGATAAAATTAGTGGCGGCATCAAAGTACTCGCAAGCAAAGGCAAACAAAAACTCAAGTTACTGGATGAATCCACTGTTGCAATACCAGAAGGCACATTACTGATTTCAGATAAACAAGGCCCATTAGCCATCGCAGGAATAATGGGCGGGTCTGCCTCGGCCGTCACAAACAACACAAAAAATATTTTCCTTGAAAGCGCATTCTTTTCAGCCGATGCAATTACCGGCAGGGCGCGTTTAATGGGCAAGCATACTGACTCCTCACATCGATTTGAGCGCGGTGTAGATGCCTGTTTACAAAAAACAGCAATAGAGCGAGCAACAGCATTATTGATTTCAATTGTCGGTGGCAAACCGGGACCAGTCGTTGAGAAAATTTCCAGAAATAATCTTCCTGGACCTTTTCGCGTTAGTCTCAAACAAAAAAAACTGGAAAGTATTTTAGGAATTAAAATACCGGCCGCAAAGGTAGTCAGGATTTTAACTTCCCTGGGAATGAAAGTGACAAGCAACAAATCGGGCTGGTCAGTTGTTGCACCCAGTTATCGATTTGACTTAAAACATGATGTCGATTTAATTGAAGAAATAATTCGCGTGTATGGTTATGACAAAATCCCGGAAGTGCCCTTTGCCTTATCTGCCAAACCCGAGAGTATTACTGAACGTAAAATAAATGCTCGCCAACTAACCGATTTACTGGTTGATCGTGATTACCAGGAAGTTATCACTTACAGTTTTATTGATCGCAAAAGCCAGGATCTTTTTGCCCCTGATGAAAATGCCGCAATCCTGAAAAACCCGATCAGTGATGCCCTGGCAGTGATGCGTACCAGTCTCTGGCCGGGTTTGGTGCAGACGATTATTTATAATCAAAACAGGCAGCAAAGCCGTTTGCGGTTCTTTGAAACTGGCCATTGTTTTTTCCGTAAAGGGAAGGAATTTCGGGAAATAAACAGGATTGCCGGCGCTATTACTGGCGGCATATCCCAGGAACAATGGGGCACAAAGGCCCGAAATGTTGATTTTTTCGACATGAAAGGGGACCTGGAAGCAATTTTGGGCAAAACCGGGGAGTTGCACAACTTTGAGTTTGAGCACGGCGTACATCCAGCTCTGCACCCGGGAAAAACGGCAAAAATCACTAAAAATGGCATAAATATTGGCTGGCTTGGGGAATTACATCCTGATATTGCAGCGAAATTATCACTAGAAACAACAATTATTTTGTTTGAATTAGACATTTCCGCCGTTCTTCGCCGAAAAAGCATAAAATATCGTCAATTATCGAAGTATCCATCAATTAGACGTGATATTTCCATACTGGTGGACGAACAACTTGCTGTCAAAAAAGTGTTTGATGTGATCAATCAGGCGGGTGGTAAATGGCTGCTAAACTTGGAGCTTTTTGACGAGTATCGCGGCGAAGGTATTGATTCGGGAAGAAAAAGTTTGTCTTTGGGCTTGACGTTACAGGAGTCTTCGCGCACTCTTAAAGAGGAAGAAGTAGAAACCGTCATGGCGGGCGTACTAGCCGCCCTGGAGACGGAATTAGGGGCTAAGCTTAGATAACGCCCACTTTGCGGGATAACCAAAAATAAGGATCGACAGTATGGCCCTGACTAAGGCGGATCTGGCCGAGGCCCTCTATAACGAGCTAGGCCTGAACAAAAGAGAAGCGAAAGAATTCGTAGAGCTATTCTTCGAAAAGATTCGCGCCAGCCTGTCTGCGGGCGAGTCTGTGAAACTTTCGGGTTTTGGTAATTTTGATTTGCGAAACAAGAACCCACGGCCTGGTCGTAATCCTAAAACAGGTGAAGAAATCCCGATCTCGGCGCGCCGCGTTGTTACATTTCGTGCCAGCCATAAATTGAAAGAGCGGGTGGAAGAAAATGCCCAATCTAATTCGGAAGGCTTTAACAATCAGGCGGAGCTGAATGCTGGATCCAGGTGATAATTTAGAGCTCCCGCAAATCCCGAGCAAACGCTATTTCACCATTGGTGAAGTGAGTGAATTGTGTGCGGTCAAACCTCATGTTTTACGATACTGGGAGCAGGAATTCCCCCAGCTGAAACCAGTCAAGAGAAGAGGCAACCGTCGCTACTACCAACGTCACGATGTGCTGCTGATTCGACAAATACGGCAATTACTTTATCTCGACGGCTTTACTATTAGCGGAGCCCGCAACCAGCTCATGACTGATAACCCGGAGATGGCTTCAACGGCCGACACAATTCGATCACTGATCACTGATTTAGAGGAAGTTTTGTCTATTCTCGATCGTCCTTAGTATTTATACGTTTTATTTATTTCACCTTTCCTTATCCTTGTTTTGCCTGTTTTTTTACAGGTGTTATTTTCAGCCTCGACTTAATTGCCTGCCAGTCCTTCTGAAACCGCCCCCAGGACGCGTAAAAACATTTCTCCCGGCTGTCTTACTTGGGTATGATGCGGCGGAACCCGGGTCGACGGCCTGGGCTGGACTAACAAGTTCATTCGGGGCGTAGCGCAGTCTGGTAGCGTACCGGCATGGGGTGCCGGTGGTCGGAGGTTCGAATCCTCTCGCCCCGACCAATTTATGGCTATAGCCGCCTGTGGTAGCTAATTTCCGAATAATCTTATGCACATTCTTTTGAGTAATGATGATGGTTACCAGGCTAAGGGCCTGGCCACGTTGGCCGCCAAATTCTCGGCGGATAAACAAGTCACTGTTGTGGCGCCGGAGCGGGATCGCAGTGGTGCCAGTAATTCCCTGACCTTGTCGCGGCCATTGCGGTCCAGGCAGGCAGCCAACGGTTTTTATTATGTAGATGGCACGCCCACGGATTGCGTACATTTGGCCATTACTGGCCTCATGGAAAAGGAACCCGATATGGTTATCTCAGGCATTAACCATGGTGCTAATTTGGGTGACGATATCCTGTACTCAGGCACGGTGGCAGCAGCCATGGAGGGGCGTTTCCTGGGCCTGCCGGCAATTGCCCTGTCACTGGTGGGCCCTGATGCAACCCACTTTGATACCGCCGCTGAGGTCGCTGTTAAAATAGTCAAGCACCTGCATGAACAACCACTACCTTCAGACACAATCCTTAATGTGAATGTGCCAAATCTGGAAATAAGTAAACTTGCTGGCATCCAGGCGACGCGCCTGGGCCATCGCCATAAGGCAGAGCCCATTATTAAGGCACAAGATCCACTGGGTCGACCTGTTTACTGGGTCGGGCCACCTGGCGCTGAAGATGATGCCGGTGTCGGTACCGATTTTTATGCGGTTCGCAATGGTTTTGTCTCGATTACGCCCATTCATACTGATCTGACAAGTTACCAGGCCCTTGATAATGTTGCAGGCTGGCTAGAGAACATATAGATGAGCGTTGAAACGGCCGGCATTGGCATGACGTCAGCACGAACCCGTTTACGATTAATAAAGCGCCTGAAAGAGCAGGGCATTACCAATGCAGGCGTACTTGCGGCAATTGAGCATATCCCACGTCATTTATTTGTTGATGAAGCACTGGCAAGTCGTGCCTATGAAGATACGGCATTGCCCATCAGGTACGGCCAGACCATTTCCCAACCCTTTATTGTGGCATTAATGACCGAAGTCTTGCTTGAAAACGGCATACCAGAACGTGTCCTCGAAGTGGGTACAGGTTGTGGGTATCAGGCGGCCATCCTGGCAAATTTAATCAAGGAAGTTTATACGGTTGAATTAATCGAACCCTTGTTTCGAGATGCCCGCCAACGTTTACGCAGGCTTGGTTATCAAAATATCCATTTTAAACTGGCAGGACCAACGGTAGGTTGGCCAGAACAAGGCTTGTTTGATGCAATAATTGTGACCGCTGCCGCAACCAAAGTCCCGCCAGATTTACTTGTCCAGTTAAATCCGGGCGCCTCCCTGGTTATTCCTGTTGGTAAAGCAGGCGATCAGGATCTGTTACAGTACACGCGAACCGAGAACGGATTTGATTGCAAACACCTTGCTAAAGTCAGTTTTGTGCCATTAATCAACAAAGAGAATTGAGTATCGGCAATCCCAAACTACTTCGTTTGTTTTGTATTACTTGTGTTTATTTGGTTGTTGCGGCTTGCGCAAGCACAAGTGGGTTGGCACCCGTTGATGACCAAAGTAGCCGTTTGCGCGATCCTGTCAAGAGTTACCGGACTGTTGTGGCAGGCGATACGCTCTACAGTATCGCCTGGGAAATTGGCCAGGATTACAGGACACTTGCCAAGTGGAACAATATTCGCTCGCCTTACATCATTCGCCCAGGTCAACGCCTGAAAATAAAATCGGGCGCCAAAAACGTCTCGAAAGATGCGTCGCAAGCAAAAAGCTATACCCGTTATCACAAGGTTGTGGCAGGCGATACGATATACGGTTTGGCCCGCACCGCTGGTGTGAGCGTGAAAAAGTTAGCGGCATGGAACAACATAAAGCCACCTTATAGAATTAAACCGGGACAAAAATTACGCGTCAGCGAGCCAACAAGCCGTTCTGGTAAAACAAGAAGCACTAAAGCAAAAAGAAAATCTGGGCGAAAATCGAAAAAAACAAGCAGTCGCAAGACCTATGTCAAAAGCAGTGTTAAAAGCTGGGGTTGGCCCGCTAAAGGTAAAATCACCCGGCGTTTTGGCCAGGGTCGCAATAAGGGACTGGAAATATCGGGCAAAAAGGGGCAGCCAATTTTCGCCGCTGCTGCGGGTAAAGTGGTTTACCAGGGTAGCGGGTTGCGAGGATATGGTAATTTGGTCATCATTAAACATAATGAAGAATTCCTTAGCGCTTACGCGCATTGTGATAGAATTATCGTTAAAGAAGGGGATGTGATAAAAAAGGGTCAGCGAATAGCAACTATGGGAAATACAGGTACAGATACAGTGAAGCTTCATTTTGAAATCCGATACCGGGGACGTCCGGTCGACCCTGAAAAATATCTTCGAAGGCGTTAAATATGCCCAAACGCTCCAAAAAAAACAAACAAGAAAGTGAGTCTATGGAAGAGAATGAGACATCGACAGTAGATAAAACAACTGACAAAAAAGTCGACAAAAAGGCTGATAATAAATCGGATGCAAAAACTGATGAAAAAGCCACGCCAAAGAAAAGCAGCCGGGCCGAACCCCAGGTTGATGCTACCCGTCTTTATTTGAAAGAAATCGGATTTTCACCCCTGTTAACTGCAGAGGAAGAAGTGTACTACGCGCGATTGGCACAAAAGGGTGAAGAAGCAGGCAGAAAACGCATGATTGAAAGCAATCTGCGCCTGGTCGTAAAAATAGCCCGTCGCTACATGAATCGGGGGCTGGCCTTGCTTGATCTGATTGAAGAAGGAAATCTTGGTTTAATTCGTGCTGTCGAAAAGTTCGACCCTGAGCGTGGTTTTCGTTTCTCGACCTATGCAACCTGGTGGATTCGACAAACCATTGAACGGGGTATTATGAACCAGACCCGTACCATTCGGTTGCCAGTTCACATCCTCAAAGAAATAAATATCTACCAGCGCGCTGCACGCCACCTGGCCCAAAAGCTCGACCATGAACCTTCTCCTGAAGACGTGGCGAACCTGCTCGATAAGCCGATTGCAGATGTAAAAAAAATGATGGGCCTGAATGAGCGCGTGACATCTGTCGATGCACCCATGGACAGTGACCCGGATCGTTCTTTGCTGGATGCCATCCCTGATGAAAGCGTGGTATCACCTGAAAAACTTCTCCAGAGTGAGGATATGCAGGTTCAGATTGTTGAATGGTTAAATGAGCTTAATGATAAACAGCGGGAAGTGGTTGAGCGTCGATTTGGTCTCAGGGGCAGGGAAATATCCACCCTTGAGGAGGTGGGTGCTGACATTGGCGTGACCCGGGAAAGGGTACGGCAAATTCAGGTAGAGGCACTGAAGCGATTACGCATTATCCTGGAGAAATCAGGTTATACAATGGATACCTTGTTTTAGACCGCCCAGCTTTAAGACCCCGCCCTAAAAATCACCTGCCACCGTCAAACCGCTAGTATCAGGCCAGCCACCACCCGTCTGCCTTCGCTGGCCAGGACATTATAGGTTCGACAAGCTGCCGGGGTGTCCATAATCTCATATCCTATTTTTGCCTCTAGCAACGGCACCAGGGCCGCCGCCGGGGGAAAGTAGTGGCGAGTGCCTGTGCCGATTAAGACAACTTCAGGTGTTATGAGCTGCAGTAAGGCAGATATATCGACACGGGTAATTGTGTTTGGTGCGGCAAGCTGCCATGGGCTTGGCGCCTGGTCAATACAGACCACAATGCTGTGATTGTAAGCTTTGTCCTTGACCATAATTTCGTCGGGGCTATAAGCCCTGATCAGATATTCATCTGCCCGGATGGTGTCCAGATCAAACTTCATTTTCTATTAATCTCTTTGCCACTGCAGAAGGATGAGGATTGCATAAATTGATTGTAACAGCTATCTTTCACGTAATTTTAAGACCTTACTTGTTGTAGCTTTTTTCAATTTATTTACCTGAAGACGCCTGTTGCTGTCCTGGATATCAAAATAACAATGGAAGATTTTCCGCGTATCAAGCGGCTCCCGCCCTATGTGTTTAACATCGTCAATGAGTTGAAGGCCGAAGCACGCCAACGTGGTGATGACATAATCGATTTTGGCATGGGTAATCCGGATCAACCCACGCCTAAACATATTGTTGATAAGCTCTGTGAGGTCGCCCAGCGGGAGGGCACCCACCGTTATTCCATGTCCCGCGGCATACCGCGTTTACGCAAGGCAATCTGCAACTGGTATAAACGACGTTACGATGTTGACCTGGATATGGAAAGCGAGGCAATTGTTACCATTGGCTCAAAAGAAGGCCTGGCTCACCTGGCACTGGCAACTGTCGAGACCGGTGATGTCGTGCTTGTACCCAATCCCTCTTACCCGATCCATCCCTATGGGTTCGTCATTGCCGGTGCCGACATCCGCCATGTGCCATTAATCCAGGGCGAAGATTTTTTTGAGGAACTGCAAAAGGCCATTAAAGATTCCTGGCCACGTCCCAAGATTATGGTGTTCAATTTTCCGGCGAATCCAACAACCCAATGTGTGGACCTGGAATTTTTTGAAAAAATCATTGAGATAGCCAGGGAGCACAAGATCTGGGTGATCCACGACCTTGCTTACGCGGACATCGTGTTCGATGGTTACCAGGCACCCTCGATACTGCAAGTGAAAGGCGCCAAAGATACCGCCGTCGAGTTTTTTAGCCTGTCTAAAAGTTATAATATGCCCGGTTGGCGGGTTGGTTTTATGTGCGGCAATCAGCATCTGGTATCGTCCCTGGCGCGCATTAAGTCATACCTGGATTACGGCACATTCACGCCCATCCAGGTCGCCTCAATTTTGGCACTGGATGGCCCCCAGGAATGTGTGACAGAAATATGCCAGACATACCAGTCGCGACGTGATGTATTATGTAATGGATTATTTTCAGCGGGTTGGGCTGTTACAAAGCCCAAGGCGACAATGTTTGTTTGGGCGAAAATACCGGAGCGATATCGCAAAATGGGTTCTCTTGAGTTTTCAAAGTTGTTATTAAAGGAAGCTAATGTTGCGGTATCTCCCGGCGTTGGTTTTGGTGAATATGGCGATGACCATGTGCGTTTTAGTTTAATCGAAAATGAACATCGAACGAGGCAGGCCATTCGTTCAATTCGGCATATTTTGAGAAGATGATAAATATTTATGAGCGAAGTAACGCAATAGTATGAAACCAGTAAGAATAGGAATATTAGGACTCGGCACGGTTGGCAGTGGCACTGTTAACGTTCTGTCACGTAATGCCAAAGAAATAGCACGGCGTGCGGGCAGGGAAATCAAGGTTGTCCAGGCTTCGGCCAGGGATCTTAAAAAAGAACGGGCATGTCCAACTAAAGATATAAAAATTACACAGGATCCGTTTGCGATAGTCGATAACCCTGAAATAGAGGTTGTCATCGAATTGATCGGCGGTGTTGACCTGGCAAAAGAACTTGTGCTCAAGGCGATTGCAAATGGCAAACATGTCGTCACTGCCAACAAGGCATTGATTGCGATTCACGGTAATGAAATTTTTCAGGCCGCACAAAACAAAGGCGTGATGGTTGCTTTTGAAGCCGCAGTCGCCGGTGGCATCCCAATTATTAAAGCAATCAGGGAGGGCCTGGCTGGAAACAGTATTGAGTGGCTGGCGGGCATTATCAATGGTACCGGGAATTATATCCTGACCGAGATGCGTGATGCCGGCCGTGATTTCGCAGATGTCCTGGCAGAAGCACAGAAGCTTGGTTATGCAGAAGCCGATCCCACTTTTGATGTTGAAGGGGTTGATGCGGCCCATAAACTGACGATACTTGCTGCCATTGCGTTTGGTATTCCGCTGCAGTTTGATCGTGCCTACATAGAAGGTATTTCAAAAATAACTGAAAGCGATGTGGAATATGCCCAGGCATTTGGTTATCGCATTAAACATCTGGGCATTGCCCGCAGGACGGAGCAGGGCGTAGAGCTGCGGGTTCATCCTACGTTAGTGCCTGAGCGTCGGTTAATTGCAAATGTTGACGGCGTCATGAATGCAGTATTGGTCAAAGGCGATGCGGTTGGGCCGACGCTTTACTATGGTGCCGGTGCCGGTGCAGAACCAACTGCATCTGCCGTTGTTGCCGATATCGTTGATGTTGTTCGTACTTTAACTACGGATCCTAACAACAGGGTGCCACATCTTGCTTTTCAGCCCGATGCATTGTCAGACTTGCCGATCCTGAAAATGGAAGACGTTAAAACTTCGTATTACCTGCGCATGCAAGTGATCGATAAACCTGGTGTGATGGCAGATGTCACACGGATTCTGGGCGCAAGAAAGATCAGCATAGAAGCCATGTTGCAAAAAGAGTCGGAAGTTTCAGATGATAGTGCGTCAGTGATTATTTTGACCCATAGGGTGATAGAAAAAAATATGAACGCAGCCATCACAGAAATTGAGGCGCTTGCAACTATTCAAGGTGAGGTAACGCGTATCAGAATTGAACAATTAAATAAAGAGTGGGATTAGCATGCCTTTTCGAAATCGATATACCGGCTTAATTGAAAACTACCGTGATCGTTTGCCCGTCCATGACGACACACGCATTATCAGTTTGGGTGAGGGTAATACTCCGCTGATACGTTTAAATAATATTCCCCGGCTAATCGGCAAGGATGTAGACATCTACGTCAAGTATGAAGGCCTGAACCCAACCGGCTCTTTTAAAGACAGGGGCATGACCCTGGCAGTCACAAAAGCGGTTGAAGAAGGCAGTAAGGCAATTATCTGCGCTTCTACAGGCAATACTTCTGCTTCGGCGGCGGCCTACGCGGCCCGTGCCGGTATAACTGCTTTTGTGTTAATCCCGGAGGGCAAGATTGCCCAGGGCAAACTGGCCCAGGCCATGATGCATGGCTCCGTGGTCATCCAGATCCAGGGTAATTTTGACGATGGTATGCGCCTTGTCAAAGAAGTGGCAGAACAGGCACCGGTTACCATTGTTAATTCAATTAATCCTTACCGGATCCAGGGGCAGAAAACCGCGGCATTTGAAATTACAGAAGAATTAGGCACTGCACCGGATTATCATTGTTTACCAGTTGGTAACGCCGGCAACATCACTGCCCACTGGATGGGTTATAAAGAGTATGCGGAAAACGGTATTGTTAATAATCGACCCATCATGGTTGGCTACCAGGCCGCGGGATCTGCACCATTTATAAAAGGCGAAATGATTGATGATCCCGATACGGTTGCGACCGCCATACGTATTGGCCACCCCCAGTCCTGGGACAAAGCGTGGACTGTCCAAAAAGAATCAAAAGGCTGGTTTGACAAGTGCAGCGATGATGAGATTCTCGCGACCCAGAAATTATTATCAGAAAATGAAGGTATTTTTTGTGAACCGGCATCGGCTACATCATTGGCCGGTGTGTTAAATGATTTAAAAACAGGGAAAATTCCTGAGGGTAAAAAAATTGTTTGTACCTTGACGGGTCACGGTCTCAAAGATCCTGAAACCGCCATCAAGCAAAGTACCTCGCCTGTTGTTAAAATAAAATCCAATCTGGATGAAGTTAAAAAAGCCATACTGGATAATATGAGTGAGTAATAACTGAAAAATACAGCCGACTATTCTTACAATAATGATTATTCGGAGCGCGTGCCTGTTTATCAGTTGCTTCGCTTGATCTCAATCGGGGTGCAGGCTGAGTTTTAAATATTCAATTAATTCCAAATATCCACTTTTTCACCCTGGTCCAGAATTTTTTGCGCACGACGTTCTATGTATCGTTGCATATTGGGTTGTTTGATATAGGCCCGGGACGCACAGTAATCCAAAATAGATTGTACGTGAAAAGATTTTAAAAATGCCTCCATTCGCACCGCTTCCTTGCCATCGTTAAAACAAACAACTGTCGGCGCATAGTTTATAGCCAGTTCTTTAGCCCACTTGTTTGCTGTTAGTTTTTTACCGGCAGGTGTCGTGACTTGTGTTTTTGACCACATGTCCAGTTGTGCAACATCAAAACGATCCAGTTGTTTTTTTGTTTCAGGAAGCGGGACAATAGTCTTGTGTAAAGTGTCGCAGGCAGGGCAGTCTTTTTGTTCAAAAAATACGGCGAGCGGTTTTTGTCCTTTTTTTCTTCTCAGGTCATAAGGCTGTCCCATAAAAAAAGATTGTTTATTGAGTGCACCGGTAGATTTTGGCGGTGATTTTATGGCATAAAAACTTCTAAAGTCAGTTTTGTTTTCGTTTTTACCAGCCACGTACTCCAGCGCGGCCATAAACCGGTGCGGTGGATAATATCCATTGACTCGTAGGATAATTTTTCCCTGCTCATCAAAAAAAAGCAGGGTTGGTGTAAACCAGACTTTTATTTCAGCTGCATAGGTTTTTTCTGTGAGTATTTTTCCCTCTATGGTTTTAACTTCACGATCTCCCCACAAATTTATTTCAACAGCGTCAAAATTTTTTGCCATAAAATCGACAATATGTTTCTGGCTAAAATTGTTGTTTACAAGTTCCGCACAATAAGGACAGCCTTTTTGGTGGAAATAAATCATCAACCTTTTGTTGCCAGCAGTGGCCTCCTTAACATCTTCCTGGAAATCCAGAAAAGAGCTCTTGAACCAGGATGGAATGGATGTGTCACCAGCGCCTTCTACTTTAGCGGCATGGGCACTGAAGCTGAATAGTAACAGGACAATAATGCCTGTAAAAAACTTGATGTGAGCGCTCATCAACAATCCCGTTTAATTGGCAATACATCAATTGGGCAATACTTTGATAGAATGTAGTCTTCTCCTATTTGGCATTAAAGGCAAGCATGAAGAAGTCTCTGTGAGCGGGAATACCATTACCAGTATTACACTTATAGTAAGTGACACCATGATTGCTGAACTGGTTTCCAGCCGGGTAGCTAACGATTTGGCGCGGGCACTATCACTAGCAGACAATAATACAAGGTTAGTGAATAAGGGAATGACTGAACGCATTCTGGAGGTATTGGGACTACCAGACTGTATTGGCGCAAGTGCTGCGCTAGAGTATTGTGGTTTAACAAACAAACCTGAACCTGTCAGTTGTTTACGTGCGGACCCGGTGCACTTGATTACCAATCAGGATCACCTGGCCATGTCTGAACCCGCTGATCTTAAGCTCGACCAGGACGAGGCCGATGCGCTTGTTGCCGAAATACTGGCACAGCTTGCCGAGGATAGCTGGCAACTCCATGCCCTCAAACCTGGTGCCTGGTATTTAACCACAAATAAAACAATTAACATGAAAACATTTCCGACACAGGATGTAATTGGTAAAAATATTTATAATTATTTACCTACTGGGCCCGACGCTTTGTCCTGGCAAAAACTAGAAATAGAAATTCAGGGCGCATTACATGCTTCAGCTATAAACAGAAAGAGGGGGCAAGCAGGAAAATTACCTGTTAATAGTCTCTGGTTCTGGGGGGCAGGCAAACAAGCATCAGTCGATAACTTTGACAAAAACCCGGATTGGTTTTTATGGGGCAAACATTCTGTCTTGCTGGGACTCGAAATTACTAAAAATTTTGCCAGGAAAGACTTGCCCGTTGATGTTGATTCCTGGATAAACGGGCTGGATACTGGCAAACACCTGGTTGTAATTGATGAACTGGAGAAAGATGTGCATCCTGGTAACGCCATCAATATAATACAATCCTCGTTACGGGCGTTAAAAACGGGCAAAATTGAGATGTTACAGTTGGTTTCCAGCAGCGGGCCAATGTATACAATCACCAGGCCGGGAATTTTTCAGTCCCTGGCTCATTTTTGGAAATTACCCAAAAAACTGGATAACTATTTTTGAGTTATACATTTTAAATGTAGCATTAAAATTATTTTATGAGCCAACAGAAAACAAAAAAAATAATACGACGCAGGGTCGTTAAGACCGATGGCAAGGTTTTGTCAAGCGAACTGCACCCGGTGCTGGAAAAAATATACCAATCGCGAAACATAAAGGATTCATCAGAACTGGAGAATTCTTTTTCCCGATTAATATCGCCAGATGGTTTGCTGGGAATCGAAAAAGCAGTAGATATTATTTATCAAATAATAAAAGAAAATAAAAAAATATTAATTGTTGCAGATTATGATGCCGACGGCGCCACAAGCTGTGCGGTGGTGATGCGGGCCTTGACTAAATTTGGCGCGGGCAATGTTTCTTATATCGTGCCTGACCGTTTTAAATTCGGATATGGCCTGACACCTGAAATCGTAAAATTAGCCATCACCCATTCACCGGATCTTATTATTACTGTCGACAATGGTATTGCCAGCCATGAGGGCGTGTTGGCCGCAAAGAATGCCGGCATCCAGGTATTGATTACCGACCACCATTTACCCGGTGTTACAACACCGGTCGCCGATGCCATTGTCAACCCCAATCAAAATGGTTGCCAATTTGAAAGCAAGTCACTGGCAGGTGTCGGTGTAATATTTTATGTCATGATTGCGCTCAGAAAATACCTGCGAGATAAAGCGTGGTTTAAAAATAAAAATATTCCTGAATTTAACTTAGCCGAATTGACCGACATCGTAGCCCTGGGCACCGTCGCCGATTTGGTTAAGCTCGATCACAATAACCGTATCCTGGTTGCACAAGGATTAGCAAGAATTAACCAGGGCAAGGCCCATGCGGGAATTAATGCATTATTAAAAATCAGTAATCGCCAGGTTGGACAAATAAAAACCAGTGACCTGGGATTTTTTGTCGGGCCCAGGATTAATGCGGCAGGTCGCCTGGAAAATATGGCGCTCGGTGTTGAGTGTCTGTTGTCTGATGATGAAGCGCAGGTGACAGCAATTGCCCAACAACTTGATTTAATCAACAAGGAACGACGGCTTATTCAAAAACAAATGCAGGACCAGGCCTTGCAGGCAGTTCAGGCGCTACACATAGAAAAAAATGTTTTGCCTTATGGTGTCTGCCTGTTTGATGGGTCCTGGCACCAGGGCGTCATCGGTCTGGTAGCATCAAAAGTAAAAGAGTTATATCACCGGCCGGTGATTGCATTCGCACCAGCCGATGATGGCCAGGTAAAAGGCTCGGCCCGGTCAATACCGGGCTTGCACATTCGTGATGCCCTGGATGCGATTGCAACTGAAAATCCATCCATCCTGCAGAAATTTGGCGGTCATGCCATGGCGGCGGGACTTAGTATTAAACTAAGTGACATGGATACTTTTTTTAAATTATTTGAGACCGAAGTTAAACGCAGGCTCTCCCGAGACGACCTGGAAGAAATTATTCATACAGATGGTGAATTAGACGACGAGTATTTTACAAATGAATTTGCCGAATTAATAAATGCAGCAAGTCCCTGGGGCCAGGGTTTCGAGCCGCCCGTGTTTGATAACATGTTCGAAGTAGTTGATCACCGGATAGTGGGCGAGCAACATTTAAAAATGAAATTAAGATTATCAAAGGGCTCATTGAATGGCGGCAGGCAGGATATAGATGCCATTGCATTTAACCAAATGTATTATGTAGATCACCACTTACCAGAAAGAATACATGTTACCTACAAGCTGGATATTAACGAGTTTCGTGGTTCTCGTTCACTGCAATTAATCGTTGATTATATAGAGGAATAACAAGCTCCGTTGACGCAGCGGCTGATGACCGAATGTCGGCTTTGTTATGGCTATATTGGAGATAGTGTTGGTATGTGCTAAATTAATAGCTGTTAAAGTAACTAAAAATACGAGCGTGAGAGCATTATGATGACCAACAGGCACACCAAAAAAACTATTCAATTAACCGTTTTATTATTGTCGGCCTTGTTGCTGGGCAGTTGCCAGAATAATGAAGACAATGTCTGTAGCGGAATTGTCGAGACCGCGGGCGAGCCTGATTTGACCGCCACCGCCAGTTTTAATCCTACATCTCTGGTACGTGCTGATACTACGGTTGATGTTAATGTCCCGGTTGATGGCGAGACAGCTGCGGGTACAGTTTATTTGTTGCCAGTCGGCAGTCAGAATGTGGCTGATCAAGTTGCCACAGCTACATTTACTGCTACTTTAGGTGCAGCAGAAATAGTGCCCGTCTCCTTAACGTTTTCCAATTTACCAGTGGGTACCTATTACCCGGCTGCTGTATTGTGTGATTCCCTTGTTGGGACTTGCACTGTAGGCGCCGGTTACGTGGAAGATATCTCGGGCTTTTTGGCCGATACTGGCAATTATGTTCGCGGTACTGCTAACGGGGGAACCGTGGATCTATCTTCCCTGATAGATTCTTGTATTATCGTCAATAAAGTAGAAGTAACCCTATAATTGTAATTTGGCAGACGTTCTTTGGTCTAATCTGGCAACTTTAGTCCTGCCCAATTATCATTATTCTTAGGCCCGGCTTTAGCCGGGTTTTTTCGTGCCCATAAAACAATGATCGATTTTTTGCCGGTATCTATTACAATCGGGCCATGGATACAAAATCACTGGAAAACTATATCGGCAATACCCCCCTGGTTCGCCTGAAACGGATACCGGGACAGTCTTCAAATTGCATTCTGGCCAAGCTGGAGGGTAATAACCCGGCGGGTTCGGTCAAGGACCGACCGGCCTTGAGTATGCTCAAACATGCCCAGGAACGGGGCGACATAAAACCCGGCGACACTCTCATCGAGGCCACCAGCGGCAATACCGGCATTGCCCTGGCCATGGCGGCTGCCATGATGGGGTATAAAATGATACTCGTGATGCCTGACCACATGAGCATGGAACGACGCATGACCATGAAGGCGTTCGGGGCGGAAATAATCCTGGTGACAAAAGAGGCCAGCATGGAAGGCGCCCGGGACCTGGCCCTGGAAATGGAAAAAGCCGGTAAGGGCAGGGTGCTGGACCAGTTCTCAAACCCGGATAACCCGAGGGCCCACTATGAAGGCACGGCCCCGGAAATATGGCATGACACCGAAGGCCGAATTACCCATTTTGTCAGCTCTATGGGCACTACCGGCACCATCATGGGCTGTGCAACCTACTTTCGGGAGCAAAACAGGGACGTAGAAGTGGTTGGTGTTCAACCCACCGAAGGTTCCAGCATTCCCGGGATACGCCGCTGGCCCGAAGCCTATTTACCAAAAATATTCGACGCCTCAATCGTTGATCGGATTATCGACGTTAACCAGGATGAGTCAGAAGAAATGACCCGGCGCCTGGCCCGGGAAGAGGGAATTTTCTGCGGTACGTCTTCCGGAGGCGCAATTGTGGCCGCCTTAAAACTCTCCCAGGAACTGGAAAACGCGATTATTGTTGCCATTATTTGTGATCGCGGTGATCGTTATTTATCTACGGGCGTGTTTCCCGAGTAAACCTCCCTGTGCCAAACAAGTAAGCGAGGTTAATTCCAAGTCCAGTTTTTTCTTGCGCAATATTTAAATAAAATCTACAAGCATTTCTAGTGCCCAGCCTGGCAAAACCTGCACTTGTTTATGAAGCAGTCCGTTCTCCAGCAAGGCCACTGATAAAAATGGCTGGCTGTGGGATGAATTATCATAAAACTTTGCCCTGTCAACCAGCGGCAAGGCTTCACGAACGTTATCCATGGTTCTGGGGATACGGTTGATAATTTTGTCGGCCGGCACACTGTGGCCACCGTGTTCCACGCGTTGTGCTACCCGCGCCTGGTTGAGTTCATCAGTTAGTAGATGGATATAAACAAGAATAATTTCATAACCATGTGATTTGGCTTCGGCCAAAAAATCAATTTTTGAGGGATGGGAAAAAACAGTTTCAAAACAAAAACTGTTACCTGTGCTCAGTAGTCTTGTACGCAGTTTTCCAGTAAGCGTGGCTGCTTTATAGCTGGCTTTTTCTGATCGCCCTGGATCCAGTTGTTTGGCAAGAATATCGGCATTAATAAATGGCAAACCAGTTGGCGCCAGGAACTGCTCATAAAAAGTGGATTTGCCTGTACCATTGCCGCCGGTTAATAACCAAAGCTGTTTCTTGCCCGTCATTCGGGCAGGAATGAGCCACCACTAAAATGCCCGGCACGGCGGGACCCATCTGGTTTGACCTGATCCAGTAGGCCAGGGTGACTTTTGCTTGCTTCGTAATACAGGGCGCGTCGTGTAATCTGTTGCCCCAGTTTTTTGGTTGAGCTTGCCTTATCAACAGCAGCAAAAATATTTTCTGGATTAACCGGTTGTGATGCAGGAATTTGAATATGAATTTCCGCAATACCTTGCATTAATGCCAGGATATCGGCGGGGGTTGCCAAGTGAGCGACTTGTTTACCCAGTTTCGCCCAAAATTCAACTTGTTTGGCAGTAGAACGATTCAAAAGAGAGCCCTCAGCCTCAGCCTCTTGAAAAAGATCGTCATTGACTCTTAGTGGGGTAGACATAAGCAACTCCTTGTTACATTTATACATAATTGTAGCATTATGCTACAATTAAGCAAGTCTCAGAATTGGCTGGATGTTGTTGTTCGCTAAAATATTGTATAAATCAGCCCTGTAGCGTGTGAGTAGTCCTAATCCTTTTAATTAAAAGCTAAATAACCACCATGAATGTATTTGTATTTGATATAGAAACCGTACCCGATGTTGAGGCAGGCCGCCGTATTTATGACCTGGGTGACCTGGGTGATGAAGACGTCGCCAAAATAATGTTCCAGAAAAGACGGGAACAGACTGGGGATTCTGATTTCCTGCGCCTTCATTTACACCGGATCGTGGCGATTTCGGCAGTTTTCAGGCAGGGCGAGTCTTTCAAGGTCTGGTCACTGGGAGAGCTTGAGTCAAACGAGAAAGAATTAGTACAACGATTTTTTGATGGTGTCGATAAATATACGCCAACACTGGTGTCCTGGAATGGCGGTGGTTTCGATTTACCGGTGCTGCATTACCGGGCCATGAAGCACGGCGTCAATGCCGCCAGGTACTGGGATATGGGCGAGGGTGATCGTGATTTCAAATGGAATAACTACATCAGCCGGTTTCACTGGCGACACATTGATGTCATGGACGTGATTGCCGGATTCCAGCCGAGGGCCTCGGCACCCCTGGATCAAATTGCTGTGATGTTAGGCCTGCCGGGTAAAATGGGAATTAGTGGCGCCAATGTCTGGGATCAATATGTTAATGGCAATCTGGTCGAAATAAGAAACTATTGCGAAACAGACGTGTTGAATACTTACCTTGTTTACCTGCATTGGGAATTAACCAGGGGAAATTTTACCGAGGCTGGGCTGAAAAAAGAATTTGAACTGGTTAAGAAAAACCTGGGCGATGCCAACAAAGCCCACCTCAGTGAATTTCTGGATACCTGGAACAAAAATTCTGCAGATTTGTAATTTTTATTATTTTTATGAGCCAGACAACAACCAAAATAAAAGAAACATCACTCAGCCAGCAGGTGACAGTTACCGACCTCAATCATGAAGGTCATGGGGTAGCCAGAGTTGACGGCAAGGTCGTATTTATTAGTGGCGCATTACCGGGGGAGGTAGTGACTTATCGAATCAAGGGCCGGAGACGGAGGAAATACGATACTGCCGAACTGGTAGAAATTATTACAGCCTCACCAGATCGTATTGAGCCAAAATGCAAATACTTTGGCAAGTGTGGTGGTTGTCGATTGCAACATATGTCGGCACAAGCGCAAGTTCAATGGAAACAAAATACCTTAAAAGAAAATCTTCTGCGCATCGGAAAGACTGAACCGGAAAACTGGCTGTCACCCGTCATAGCGTCTGAGTGGGGTTATCGGCGCAAGGCAAGGTTGGGCGCAAAATATGTTGAAAAACAAGGTGGCATGTTAATCGGTTTCAGGGAAAAACAAAGTTCGCGCATCAATAATATGCAAGCGTGCCTTGTTCTGGACGAGCGTGTTTCAAAATTATTACCTGGCCTGCATGAATTATTCAAAAATATTTCCTGTAACCATAAAATTCCACAAATAGAAATTTCTGTTGGTGACAATAAAGTTGTATTTATTATTCGCCACCTTATGCCTTTTACATCTGGTGACGAGGAGAGATTTATTGAATTTGCGAAATTGAACAATATTGAAATTTATCTGCAGCCGAAAGGCCCGAATACGATTATTCCGTTATGGCCTGACAGTGAATCATTGTTAACCTACACGATAGAACAAGCTGATATCACAATGCATTTCAGGCCAACGAGTTTTACCCAGGTAAATAACGAAATAAATCAGAAAATGATAAGCCAGGTGATAAAATACCTGGAACCGACTGAAAATGACCGCGTAATAGATTTGTTTTGTGGCCTGGGTAATTTCACATTACCTATCGCCAAAAAAGCAGGAAAAGTCATTGGCATTGAAGGAGATGATATCCTGGTGCATAGCGCACGAGATAATGCAGAATTAAATGGTATAACAAATGCTGAATTTATTTACGCCGATTTATTTGACGAATCAAAAGCCACGGATTGGCGGGTGGTCGGGTATAATAAACTGTTGCTGGACCCGCCACGTTCCGGCGCCAAAGATGTTATAGAATCAATAACCAGCAATGCCTTCGAGAAAATCGTATATGTGTCCTGTAATCCATCAACCCTGGCCCGCGATGCCGGGGTCCTGGTCCATGAGAAAAACTATCGCCTCACCCATGCGGGTGTCATGGACATGTTTCCCCACACCAAACATGTGGAGTCCCTGGCAGTTTTTGAGAGAGGCGAGCAGTGACTTCACATGTCATTATTAATATTAATGATCAGACTTTGTTGTTGCTTGGCGATGATGATCAAATTATTTTTGAGACAAAAATTTCTACCGCCACCAATGGCGCGGGTGAATTAATTGATAGCGAAAAAACACCACGAGGTGAACATATTATTCGGGCTAAAATCGGTAGCGGCCAACCCGTCAACACCGTTTTTGTTGCTCGCCGGCCCACTGGGGAAAAATATTCCCCGGACCTGCGGAAACTTCACCCTGATCGGGACTGGATCCTTACCCGGATATTATGGTTAAGCGGCACAGAGCCTGGAAAAAACAGGTCGGGCAAACAGGATACCATGCGCCGTTATATTTATATTCACGGGGCACCAGCCGATGACGAAATGGGTGCCCCCGGTTCACATGGTTGTATTAAAATGAAAAATGAAGACGTCATAAAATTATTTGACCTTGTGGCCACAGGTACGCCGGTCACCATTGTGGAGCAAGGCTAATGTCACTGGGCCCAGTCATGATCGATATTGAGGGACTTGAATTATCCCGGGAAGATAAAGAACGACTACAACATCCCCTGGTGGGCGGTATTATTTTGTTTAGCCGAAACTATGAGTCACCGGAACAACTACAAAATTTAACAAACCAGATTCATGCTTTGCGTAACCCACCGTTACTTATTGCAACCGATCAGGAAGGCGGGCGCATACAACGTTTTCAGGATGGTTTTACGCAGTTGCCCGCGGCAGGATTGCTGGGTGAAATTTTTGATGATAATACCAAGCGGGCCAAACGCCTGGCCGAAACATCTGGCTGGTTAATGGCAACCGAGTTGCGATGTGCGGGTGTTGATTTCAGCTTCGCCCCGGTGCTGGATATTGATTTTGGTCTAAGTGAAATAATTGGCAACCGCGCATTCCATTCCAATCCGGAAACCGTCGCCGACCTGGCCCATGCTTTTATGACGGGTATGCACAACGGCGGCATGGCTGCGACAGGCAAACATTTCCCCGGCCACGGTGGCGTGGCCCACGACTCGCACCTGGCATTGCCGGAAGACAGGAGAGATCTTGACGCCATCGCAAGTGAAGACCTGGTGGCATTCAAGCGCATGATTCACTATGGCCTGGAAGGCATTATGCCGGCCCATATCAAATACCCTTTGGTTGACGAACAGCCCGCTGGATATTCCAGTATCTGGATTCAGCAGATTTTACGACAGCAACTGGAATTTCAGGGCGTTGTTTTTAGTGATGACCTGACAATGAAAGGGGCAGAAAATGCCGGTGGCCCGGTTGAACGAGCCCAAAAAGCATTGGCAGCGGGTTGCGACATGGTCTTGGTTTGTAATGACCAGGACGCGGCTAATCAAATTCTTGAAGGTCTCAAGGAGCCCATGGATCCTGCCAGCTTGTTACGCCTGGCCCACATGCACGGACGTGCTGTTGAAAAAAGAGAAATTATTCTCGCCAGTGAGCATTACCAGCAGTCCAAAGAAATGATTCAGCATCTTGTTTAATGTGCGCTAGAATAGCCACAGAATAGACCACGTACTTTAATTTTTAACCAGCAACTATGCCGAAAATCCACCCAATCAGTAAACTCAGGCTTGAGAGTTTTAACAATCTCACCAAAACCCTGAGTTTTAATATTTACGATATTGCCTTTACCAAATCGGGCGCAGAGCAACGTGAATATATTTCTTATATTGACGAGGTTTACAACGCTGAACGACTCACCACCATCCTGACAGATGTTGCCGACATTATCGGCGCTACTATTCTTAATGTTGCCAGGCAAGACTATGACCCGGAGGGCGCCAGCGTCACCATGTTGATCTCCGAACTACCCATTAGCGAAGAACCGAAAAACCCGGAGGAACCAGGTCCCTTGCCGGATGCCGTGGTGGCACATCTGGATAAAAGCCATATCACGGTTCATACCTATCCCGAAATGCACCCGGACAGCGGTGTCAGTACCTTCCGGGTCGACATTGATGTCTCGACTTGCGGCAAGGTTTCTCCCTTAAGGGCGTTAAATTTTTTAATTCACTCGTTTGATTCAGACGTGGTGACCATTGATTACCGGGTGCGCGGTTTTACCCGAGACGTGGATGGCACCAAACATTATATTGACCATGAGATCAGTTCGATCCAGAATTTTATTGACCAGCCAACACTGGATCGTTACCAGTCAATCGATGTGAATGTTTACCAGGAAAATATGTTTCATACAAAAATGATGCTCAAGGAATTCAAACTAGGCGACTATTTATTTCGGGTACAGGCAGAAAAATTAAATATAGTAGAGAGCAGGAAAGTGACAAAACTTTTGCAAAAGGAAATGCTGGAAATATTTTATGGTCGTAATGTAACCAGCTAGAATATAAAAAATTAAATTACTCCTCCGCAAGCGGACGGAGTATTCTTGATTGTAGGTTGGTGCTGAGGTACGAAGCCCTGAGGAATTCCATGACTCAGTTGTTGGGCTTCGTACCTCAGCGCCAACCTACTAAACACTACGCCGAAGTGGCGGGGAATTTACCCTGGAGAGATTAAAATATAACCAACTAAAATATAAATAGTCAGGCAGTATTTTGTTTTTTGACAAAACCAGTCAAATATTTAATTGCTCTGCCGGTTGCATATAGCCATAAAAATGGGTCAATTAAATAATCCCAGATATTGTTTGATTCCAATACGCCAGTTTCGTAAGCAATCACTGGAACCGTTAATAACATGGCAAGCCCATATTGTTTCTTCCAGATCAGCAAAGCCGTAAAAATTAATAAACCTGACGGTAAAACCAGGTTACCGTAAGCCAGCCCATAGGGATCGAACTGTCCATAACCGAGACTGGTGATATAAAAAATTAACCCAATAACAAAAATGACAATATAAAAATATTCAGTAGAATTTTTATTTAATATTTCAATATTATAAAATTTACCGGTTATCACGCCGCTCAAAATTATTACCGTAATGACACTTAACTCCCCGGTCGCACCGCGAATGTAATAAAAAACAGGCAAACCGGAAAAAGGTATAATCAGAATTAATAACGGGGCAAATAAGGTCAGGCTAATTGCCAGACGTCTATTCCTGATTGAGCGGGACGACCACTGCAGTATAATCACCAGCACAAGATAATAAGTGAAAAATGAATAAATTGAGGCTGAATCAATCATGTTCAGTTATTTTCCTGTTTTATTAACCAGCGATCATTAAAAACCACATGTTTGACCAGGTGTTTTTTCCAGGTATAGGTCAAATGGTAATCACCTGATTTTGTTTTAATAAAATACGGGTAGGAAAACCTGTCTTTAGATTCAGCAGTGCTACGCTCAAAATCATGGATAATATTCCATGTCTTGCCACCATCATTAGATACCGCAAGTGATAAAATATTGCGGCCATGTTCCGTGTTATTAAAAACCAGTAACAGCTTATTTTTTGCCACAGCACGGACCATTAATCCGGAATTTGGATTGGGCAATGATATTTTTTTTCCTGGGCTCCAGGTCAAACCGCCATCGGTAGTGGTAGACGACAAAATTCTTTTGGGTGCCTTGCCAGAATAGCGCATTAATGCAATCGCGTTTTTTTCGTCCAGAATTGCGATTGACGGCTGCAGTGATTTCCTGCCATTGGTAATCCTGTATTTGTTAATGACTGCGCCACTTTTACTGATACGAAGTAGCTCACTGAATTTTCCGGCCAGCTCATGGTAAACCGGCAGGCCAATACTGCCATCCTTGTAATTAAAAGGCTGGCCCTTAACAAGGGTGCTGACATTAAGAAAGGGACTGGTAATGAGACGACTTGTATTTGACCAGTTCAAACCTTCATCTTCAGAGGTAATATAGTTCAGGCTGCTGCCGGACCAGCCACCCACAGAAACAGTGACAAAAAATATCCAGAGCTTGCCACCATCGTCCCGGTGTATTACAGGGTTCCCTATTTTTTTTACATATCTTGCCAAATCCCGTGAAACCTTGGCCGCGTTAATAATGGCTTCAGGCTTAGACCAGGCGGAATTTCCCGGACCGAATACAGATTTAAATATTTTAACGTCGGCCGCACCTTCACGACTACCGCCATACCAGACTGCCAGGATTTGGCCATTGTTTAACTCAATCAGGCTGGAGGCGTGGTTATAGGCATTCAGGCCCTTGGGGAAAATAAAGGATTCCCTGTAAACGGGTGTGTCGGAACCGGCAGAATCAAATGGCCCAATTGGTTCAATTGAATTGGCAGGGACAACAAAATCAGGTGTTATTTTTGGGTTATAAGCAAACCAACCCAGCACCAGCGCGAGTATCAGGACTAACGAGGGAATCAACCAGGAGCCAGTGAGGGAAAATTCTTTATGCATTGGTCACATTTTTATTCTTTTGCGTGGGCTTCGCTTATCAGTTATTGTTTGCGGACTGGCAATACCAGGCAGTCATTTTAAACCATCTTATATGAAACTTCCTGCATCATTCATTTCCTACCTGGAAAATAAATCAATATTGGTATCGGGTCTTATTTTGGCCGGATTAGCGATGCTTGTTTTGCTGCCGGGCACATGGGAAACAACGGGCATTACCGGCAAGGATGAGTACTTCCTGAGCCTGCGGACGCCCTTGACCATGATGGAGCTGGACAAGTGGTGGGTGCCCTGGCTCGATGATGCGCCGAGACTAAAAAAACCCCCCATGATTTACTGGTTAAGCCGGGCCAGTATGGAGATGTTTGGCGCCTCACTCATGAGCGCACGCCTGGTGGCGATCTTGCTGGCGGTATTGTTCATTTACCTTATATTAAGAATAGGCGAGATCCTGGTGGATCGTCGTTATGGTTTACTGGCTGCATTCATCACACTCTCAACCCTGTCCCTGGCGGTAGAGAGCCGGCGCCTGATGCTGGACTTGCCCGCGGCCACATTCAGCACACTGGCGTTATACCTTTTATTATTATGGTGGCAAAAGCCACGCCTGTTATTAATCATGGCAAGTGCCGCAGCATTATCGGCAGCCGTGTTAACAAAAGGCCCGCTGGGGCTTGCGGTTTTCGGGGCAGGGGCGTTGGCGTTTTTTCTTGTTGATCGGGACAAACGTTTATTACTTTTCAGAAAATATATTCACAGTCTTTTATTTATTATTGTATTCCTGGTTTTGACCTTGCCCTGGTTTGTTCACGTGTATACGGCATTCCCGGAAACCAGTTTGGGTATGTTGCAGGAAGATGTGCAATCCAGAAAATTATTCACGTTCTCAGCGGCGCCAGTCAGCGCCTTGTTGCTTTTATTGTTTCCCTGGTCGTTTGTGCTGGTGTGGGTCTTGTTTAAAACCAAAACATTTCTTGCTCTTAAAAATGAGTACGGCAAATTATTAATTCTGTTATTGGTCTGGTTGCTGATCAGCCTGTTGCCATTCTTTTTCTTTCGCAGTTTTACCCGGTACATGGCCGGTGCCATTTTACCCATGGCCCTGATTATTGCCGCGCTGCCTTATTTTGCCAGTATTCAAAAAGTAAAACCGGCTGCCTGGTTGGCAATTTTATTTGCAGTCTTGATTTCACTGCCAATGATGTTTTTCATCGCCTGGTTCCAGGGGGCATATTTTATGGCCTTACTGGGCCTTGTTACCTTGTCGTATTTTTGTCTCACCTGGTGGCGCAGTCAGAATTTCGAGAAAATGATACTTTCATCCATGGTGCTGTGGCTTGTGTTACTTGGACTCGTGTACCCGAGAATGGGAATCAATGCTATGCCAGATAAAGCATTGGCCCTGGTAAAAAACGAACAGGTAATTTTATTTCACGGTCCACAGCCGGCCTTGCTCGCCATTAAATCTGGTAGGGCATTTTTAAGGCTAAAAGACATTACTGCTGACTTACCTTTGAAATATACAATGGTTTATACAAGAGACGAGGACAGCAATTACCTGGAGCAACAGCTAAAGACTGCCGGTATAAAATTTCAGAACATTTATTCATTTAAAACCCTAAGCTCCAGAAGCACCTGGGTTAAATTCGCCCGCAAGGGTACAAAAAAACAGGACTGGATGGAGGCCTTGTCTACTAGAGACCTGGCGCCAATTCAGTCAACCATTAAACTTTATCGATTGAACAGAAACAAGGTTTCTTAAGTCCTGGCCATGTTATCTAAAAATATAAAAATACTGGCAGGCATTATCATAGCGCTAATTTTTATTGTATTGGTAGAAAAATATTATGGCTGGCCGGCACTTTTAAAACCCTGGCAACAACTTTCATATTTAAATATAACCATCTCAATCACAATAGTATTTTTCAGTTACTGGCTTCGTGCCTTGCGGGTATTTGATTATTTTCGCGATCATGAAAAAATAAAACTATCGAGCACGTTCCGGATTATATTATTACATAATTTTTTTAATAACTTTATTCCCATGCGCGCAGGTGAAGCCAGTTTCCCGATACTCATGCAGCGTTATTATAATATTTCATTATCCAGATCAGGCCCGGCACTGGCCTGGTTTCGCCTGCTGGATTTGCACACGCTGCTGTTACTTGGCCTGATCATATTTGGCAAGTATTTTATCGGCACCACCATAACAATGGTGCTGGCCATTCCTTTTTTGTTATTGCCCATATTTATCCAGAAGTTTAACCAGGCAGCTTTAATCTTTTTAACTCGTCGCCATGCAAACCAGGAACATAAAAACCGGTTTTCATCACTGGTTATTACCATATTGCAAAATTTCCCCAGAGATAATAAGCAGTTTTACCGTTCATGGTGTTGGACACTACTAAACTGGCTGGTCAAGATCTCAGTATTTTCCTGGGTAATGATCCAGTTCATTGATATCAATTATCTGGTGGCCTGGGTTGGTGTCATCGCCGGTGACCTGACCAGTGTTTTGCCGATACATGGTTTTGCCGGAGCCGGTACCTACGAAGCAGGGGTCATCGCTGCCATGTTGCCGTTTGGTGTAAATGCCACGGACGGGTTAGTGGGTGCAGTAAACCTGCACCTGTTTTTGCTCGGTGCCACCATTCTTGGTGCCCTGGCCGGCCTGATGATTCCTGCCAATACGACACTTGCGGACAACAAAGCAGCGAATTGATTATTTGCCAAATTGATTATTTTCCAGTGACTGGTTAGGCTAGCCTGCTAACGGGAAAGTGAAATTCAGAGATAAACAAAATAATGAATCAAAAAAAAGAAAAACGCCGACTGTCTATTGTCGTGCCCCTCTATAACGAGGAGCTTAATGTCAAACCCTTAATCAAAAAAGTTGAGGATGCCCTGGCGTCTTACCCGGATCAGTGGGAATTGATATTGATTAACGATGGCAGTAACGATAATACCCGCAAGACTCTGGACGAGTCTGCGAAAACCGGGGAGAGCACCATACGCCCCATTCATTTACAACGTAACTTTGGTCAAACCGCTGCCATGCAGGCCGGTATTGATGCGGCCAGGGGTGATGTAGTGGTGACCATGGATGGCGATTTACAAAACGACCCCATCGATATCCCAAGACTGGTCAACAGGATGTTCGACGAAGATCTGGACATGGTGGCCGGCTGGCGAAAAAACAGGAAAGACAAACTGATACTGCGAAAAATACCTTCAAAAATTGCCAACAAGTTAATCGGCAAAATAACCGGCATTACCTTGCACGATTATGGCTGCAGCCTGAAAGTTTACCGCGCCCATATTATTAAAGAGGTCAAACTCTATGGTGAAATGCACCGATTTATCCCGGCATGGGTAGCCATGCAAACCTCACCGGATCGAATCAAGGAAGAAGTGGTGACCCACCATGCGCGCCAGTTCGGTGAATCAAAATATGGCATCTCCCGAACTTTTCGCGTGATACTTGATTTAATGTCGGTGTTTTTTTTCATGCGGTACAACGCAAGGCCCGGACATTTTTTTGGCAAAATCGGTTTGTATGTCGGCACCGCGGGAATGTTAATACTGTTATACCTGGCTGGCCTCAAGATATTCACCGGGGTTGATATCGGCTCGCGACCATTATTGATGCTGGGCATTTTGTTGACAGTGATGTCCGTACAATTCCTGACCACCGGCATCCTGAGCGAACTGATTATTCGAACTTATTACGAATCGGGCACTAAACGTTCATACACGATTTTAAACCGGGATGAGGTCAAGAAGACAGCTAAAGAGGAATGGTAAATATAAATACTAGTTACCACTGATAGCCTGCGTTGCAGCGGAAGCGGGCATATGATGGAAATTACTATGTAGTTATGATTTATAACTTGTTATTTATCAAAGCAAGTGAAAATCTACCACATAATACAACACAATTTCCTAAAGAAGTTGATATAAGAAATTGATTTCAGTGGGTATACCGATTAACTGCCTTTAAAAGTGAAATTTTATATGGAAGTTCGTCCAGATAAACTAAGTTAGACATAACGATAATCAATAATGGAAAACACCGATACAATAATCATCGTTAAATTAATTGCGATGATTATCTTGCCGTTTATTCCCCTCTATGCACTTTCTGTATTCGGACGCAGGCTTGCCAAGAAGAAACCTGAGCACCCCATGGTAAAAAAACTGACATTGGGTAATATAATTGAAGGTGTGTGCGGGGCTATTATCATTTTTGGTGTCATTGGTATTTATCAACTTGCCCCAGGTAGTATGGTAGGTTCATTTCTCAGGACTTGGTTTACTACATGGTACAGTTGGTTGGCTATCCCAGTTGCAATTTACCTTTTTGGTTTTATCGTAGCCATTATTCGTACTTTCTTCACTGGGTTTAAAGAAAATGTCTAACTAAAAAAGTGGTCTAATTTAAGGTAAAAATGCATAACACATATGAACCCCAGCCGACGCCGAAAAGCGGCGCGGCTGAGCTTAAACGCTATGTCAAAAAAAGAAAGTACTTGCCACTTTTAGAGTTATCAAATATGATAACAACATATGAAATGGTAAATCACGTTTTATAGCGAAAGAGCCTAATTACGGACACTAAATTTCCCAGCAGGTATTTTAGCTAACTTTTTACATATAGCCGAAATGATTGAAGATTTAGGGCCAAATCTGGGAAAACCCTACGTGGGCAGGCTAGATTCAGGCCTTTACGAAATTCGAGCTAAAGGTAAAGAAGGAATTGGAAGATCTGTATATTGCATGGCTAAAGGAAAAGAAATCGTGATACTTCATTCATTTATTAAAAAGTCCCAAAAAATACCTAAAAAAGATTTGGACTTAGCCAAAAAACGTATGAAAGAGGTTTCAAGATGAGCAGACCAACCCTGACAGAATTTAAGAAAAAAGCACTTTCTAAAACTACAGTTAATAAAGAGTATCAGTCTCTTGCTTCAGCATATGCGCTACGTAAAAAACTAATAGCTTTGCGTCAAAAAGCCGGGCTTACCCAAGAACAAATTGCCGAGGTTCTGCATACGCAGAAAAGCAATATTTCGCGTCTTGAAAACGCAAACTCCGTTAATTCTCCAAAATTATCAACTATTGAGCAGTATGCCGAGGCCGTGGGTTATCGCGTAGAAATAAAATTTACGCCTAAAAGAGCACATAACAAATTGCCCAAGCGGACGTAAAAAACACCCCGCTGAGCAGAACGTCGTTTCCAGTATTGAGCAGCCAGGAGCAGACATTCATATAATACGCTAAAATAACAAAGAGGCAGCAAAACGGACATCCACAGACTGATAATGATATTCTGCTAACCACACAAGGTAGACATTGAAGTATGATTCTGAACCCTTGTGTTAATAACACTGAACAAGGTTTGAAGTATTATCCCTAGATTTTTATATCATGTTGTTGGTTGATGGGAGTACAAAGATTTCAATTTCTGTATATTAGCGTAGATGGATTTACATGCCACAGAGTTATAGAAAAAAGAGAACAGTCGGAATTGTCCTAATCTCGCTGTTTTATAGTGCTCTTGCAATTGACACATTTTTATTGCCGATCATCGGTATTCCACCTTCAGTCGATTTCACGTTTATTCAGTCAGCTTTGATAGTTGTAGAACCACCCGGATTAGTGCACGTTGTTATAACACTTATAGTCCCACTTCTTGGTCTAATTTTTGGTTCATTGTTTTTCTATTTTAGAGCCATTGGTTGGTGGGGTATTGCGGTACTGTCATCATATAATTCTTTTTTATATTTGATTGCCTTTATAAAGTCGTATCTTATTGACGCGGTAATAAGGTATGAGAATCTATTTATGTTGAATTGGACAGATCTAAATCTTTTACTTCGCGCAATATTGTATACGTCTATTTTGTATTTCATTTTTAGGCTACCCGTTATGGAAGTCTATGGTGTCGTGAAAATTAATAAATTAAAGGTTAGTAGCATCCTGATGCTGGCGAATATCCTGTTCGCAGTGTTTGTATATCAATTGAGATAGTGGTGAGTCCTGGCCGGAGTTAGAGGATTTATCTAGAAATTGACTGTTACCAATGCCCGCTTTCAGTAGCACCCAGACAAATGATGGCACAATTATTTCTATGAAAAGAAATATTAAATTAGTACTCCTCGTTTTCTTTGCACAATTAATCCTGGTCACATTAATTGCAGGCAAAGTACTAAAGTTTTATTTTGCTATTGAGCCTACATGGGAACGGTTACAAATCGTGATGCTTTTACAGTTGGGATTAGTATCTATTACTTTGATTATTTACTTAATAATAAGGTTACTAAAAAAATAAACTCTAGATACCACCGAACATCCGTTTTCAGTATTGATCATCCGGTAAGACTAGGTAGGGTGGGCACTGCCCACCAATAAGCCAATAGAAACCGAGATGGTGGACAGTGTCCACCCTACACTAGATCCCTGGTGGAAATGATAATAATCCGTCATCCCGGTCTTGCCCCGGCATCCACCTTACTTCTTAATCAGTTTTTTTATTTTCTCAATCGTTTCTTTTGCTTGCCAGTCAATGGCGCCAATACTGCCGGCAACCAATTTTCCATTTTTATCAATCAAAAAATTACTGGGTACCACATACACCTTCCACTCCAGGTAATATTTTTTGTTTGTATCAAGCAGTACCGGGAAATCTATTTTGTGTTTTTTTAAAAACTTCTTAACCACTGATTTTTTTTCGCCAATATTTACCGCCAGTATTTCGAATTTATTTTTACCCATA